>JANQMN010000149.1 GCA_028280065.1 Hahella sp. | reverse complement strand
GATACAGGCGATACAGGCGATACAGGCGATACAGGCGATACAGGCGATACAGGCGATACAGGCGATACAGGCGATACGGGCGATACGGGCGATACGGGCGACACCGGCGATACGGGCGATACAGGCGATACAGGCGATACAGGCGACACCGGCGACAATGATCAAGAGCCTAACGTTTTAACCACCGCGCAAGAATTGCAGCAGTTATATATTGCTTATCTCGGACGTCCCGCTGATTTGGCAGGATTGATTTATTGGGCCAATCAAATTGATATGGAACTGATAACCTTGGAAAAAATTCGCCAGAACTGGGTAAATGAACAGCCTGAATATCTGGAAAACTACGGACAGCTTTCCTTTGCTGAATTGACCGATAAAGTCTATGAAAATTTATTTAATCGCCAAGCGGATGCTGCGGGGCGGGAATATTGGATTGGTCAACTTGAAGGTGGAGCATTCCTGCCGGATCAGCTGATTGTGGCATTTGTGGACGGCGCATTGGAGGACGATCAAAATACCCTGGCAAACAAGTTGTTTATCGCGGAATGCTATACAGACGCTGGCGTTTACACTGAGGAGCAGGCAATAGTAATGCTCAGCCGCGTCAACTCTTCGGTTGTTTTAACTTCATGCCCCGCATACGAGCTGTAGTGAAAGCAGCAAGATGTAAAGGAAAGTCACTGATCTGGAAACAAACTTAAGTTGGCCACCTTTTTACGCAAGGTGGCTTTTCGTTGGCTGTTAGAATAACACCCGGCAGCGAACAGTTCCCTTCACCGACTTTAGCTTATTCAAAGCCAGATCACTGTATTCCTTATCAACATCAATCACCACATAACCCACGCGTTCATTGGTCTGTAGATACTGGCCACAAATGTTGATGCCATTTTCAGAAAAAATGCTGTTAATGTCCGACATCACGCCTGGAACATTTTTATGGATATGAAGTAGGCGATGATTGTTGGGATGGGCCGGTAATGAGACTTCCGGAAAGTTGACAGAGGTTACCGTCATGCCGGTATCGCTGTATTTAGCGAGTTTTTCGCCGACTTCGCGTCCAATGTTTTCTTGTGCCTCCATTGTGCTTCCACCGACGTGAGGGCTTAGGATGACATTGTCAAACTCGCGCAGCGGTGAGATAAATTCGTCCTTGTTACTGCGGGGTTCTGTGGGAAAGACGTCAATAGCTGCGCCCAGAATTTTATCTCCCTTCAATGCATCGACCAGCGCATCAATGTCTACGACGGTGCCTCGAGCCGCATTGATCAGAATGCTCTTTTCCTTCATGGCGGCAAATTGGCGAGCGCCAAACATGTTTTGGGTTGCCGGCGTCTCTGGCACATGCAAACTAACTACATCACTTTTCGCCAATAATCCTTCAAGGGTGCCCATTTGAGCAGCATTCCCCAAGGGGAGTTTGGTGACGATATCGTAGAAGACGACTTTCATGCCCAAGCTTTCAGCCAATATACCTAATTGCGTGCCGATGCTGCCATAACCGATGATACCCAATACCTTGCCGCGTATTTCGAAACTGTTGACTGCTGATTTTTGCCAGACCCCACGATGTGCTTTGGCGTTTTTCTCTGCGATGCCCCGCATTAGCAGAATAGCTTCCGCCAACACAAGCTCAGCGACAGAGCGCGTATTGCTATATGGCGCATTAAATACAGCAATACCCTGTTCGAGGGCTGCATCGAGATCAACTTGGTTGGTGCCGATACAGAAGCAGCCGATGGCATTTAATTTCTTGGCTTTATCTAATACTTCTTTGGTCAGTTGGGTGCGCGAGCGAATACCGATAAAGTGCGCATCAGCGATTTTCTCTTTCAACTCGGATTCCGGCAATGAGCCAATGTGATATTCGATATTGGTATAGCCTGCCATATGTAATGTATCGATGGCTGACTGATGTACGCCTTCTAACAGGAGGAACTTGATCTTACTTTTGTCTAGTGAGGTTTGGGTCATAGTTGGCTGAAACCTTTTTGCCAATCAATCTAAAAAACTAGCCTGTTTCTCGTGTAAAGAACTGGTGACGGGAAAGTCGCTGCAATTCTCCGAAAGCTATGTGCCTTTGCTTTGACCTAGGACAGGTTTCAGGCGGCTGTAGCCACGAGACGAATCCCACCTTCTGGGGATAAAAACTAAAGGGCGCGTATGATAACATAGCCGGCCCAATTTTTAGTGCTACTTTGGATGTAAATACTATGAGTAAGGTTGCTGCCACGCAGATCATCGAACGACTGAAGGAAATTGTTAAGCTAGGGAAAGTGTTGACTGATGAGGACGCATTGCAGAGCTACGGGCAAGATTGGACCCGTAGACACGCTCCAAATCCATTGGCCATAGTGTTGCCGAAAACTACTGAAGAAGTGCGGGCCATCGTGATGGCTGCCAACGAACTGGAGTTTGGTTTGGTGCCATCCGGAGGCAGGACAGGATTAAGCGGCGGCGCGGTAGCCGCCAACAATGAGGTCGTGGTTGCATTCGACAACATGAATCAGATCCAGGATTTCAATCCGGCAGACCGCACGGTGCGTTGCCAGGCCGGCGTTGTCACTGAGCAACTGCATAACTTTGCGGCAGAGAACCAATTGTTTTATCCAGTGGATTTTGCTGCCACGGGCTCTAGCCAGCTTGGCGGCAACCTGTCGACGAACGCCGGCGGTATTAAGGTTATTCGCTGGGGTATGACGCGTGATTGGGTCGCAGGGCTGAAAGTCGTTACCGGTAAAGGCGACGTTCTGGAGTTGAATAAAGATCTGGTCAAGAACAATACCGGTTACGATTTGCGCCATCTGTTTATCGGTGCCGAAGGTACCTTGGGCTTTATTACGGAAGCGACGATGAAGCTCACCCGGATTCCGCATAACCTCACGGTGTTGGTGCTTGGATTGAGCGATTTTCGTTGCGTAATGGATGTGCTTAAGACATTCTCCTGCAAATTGGATTTGACCGCATTTGAGTTTTTTTCTCACCAAGCCATGCGACATGTTCTGGCCCACGCAGATATCCAACCACCTTTTGAAACCGAAGCGCCATTCTATGCGCTATTGGAGTTTGAAACCCTGACGGAAGCGATGCTTGATGAAGCAATGGCATTGTTCGAAACCTGCGTTGAAAACGAATGGGTATTGGATGGCGTTATCAGCCAGAGTGAAGCTCAAGCACGGAACTTGTGGCGGTTGCGGGAAGATATCTCCGAAAGCATCGCGCCCAAGCTTCCTTACAAAAACGATATTTCTGTCGTGCCCAGCAAAGTTCCGGATTTTTTAGTCAAAATAGACGAGTTAGTGAGTGCCGAATACCCGGATTTTGAAATTATTTGGTTCGGACACATCGGTGACGGCAACTTACATCTGAATATATTAAAGCCTGACGATGTGGTAAAGGAGGAATTCTTTAGCCGCTGTGAGCAGGTGAACAAACTGGTGTTCGAAACGGTGGAAGCATATGGCGGCAGTGTGTCCGCAGAGCACGGCGTCGGCTTGTTAAAGAAACCCTATTTGGAGTATACCCGGTCGGCAGTCGAAATCGACTACTTAAAAGCGCTAAAACAGGTATTTGATCCTAACAATATAATGAATCCCGGAAAGGTCGTTGATCTATGATTGCTGCCCGCTGGCTTGACGGCAATCCCTATGCTCATCCGATTAGCAAAGTGGTCTGTGTTGGACGAAACTATGCAGCCCATGCCAAGGAGTTGAATAACCCCGTTCCTAACGAGCCTTTGCTGTTCATTAAACCCAACACTGCGATATCTGCTTTGGAGGGAGAGTTGGTTTTACCAGGTCCCGATGGTGCAATCCATTATGAAACGGAATTAGCCTTGCTAATAGGTGCAAAATTAAATGACTCCACCGATGCAGATGCCCAGCAGGCGATCGTGGGAATCGGATTGGCTTTGGATTTGACCAATCGTGATTTGCAGTCGCGGTTAAAAGAAAAAGGTCATCCTTGGGAAAAGGCTAAAGCATTTGACGGCTCCTGCCCGTTATCGCGTTTTGTTCCTTGGGAAATTCGACCTTTACAGGCGTTGTCGTTCAAGATGTATAAGAATGAAAAGCTGGTCCAACATGGCTCCACGGATGCTATGGTGACCCCGATAATTTCCTTGGTGCGTTATATCTCAAGCCACTTTACGCTGTTGCCGGGTGATATCGTGTTGACTGGAACGCCTGAAGGTGTGGGTTCTTTGCAGGGAGGCGATCGTCTGCTGTTTGAGGGGCCAGGAGGATTGCAGTGCTATTGCACGGTCGTCTCGGGCAAGTGAATGTTCTGATTGTTCACTTGCCCGATGAATGCGGCGCAGAATGGAGGAAGTGATTTCGTTATCAGTTGATTTCAGTGTTTCTGATTACCAAGCTCTCGTGATCCATAATTGGGCCGGTAAGCAATCCACTATCTCCGTTGCCAGCATCCTCAATGAAGGCGGTGCTGGTATCTAGAACCATTGGGTTTTCAAACACTTCCGAAGCATCGGTAGCTGTCTCCGGTGGCAGCATTTCAGTGTTTTCCGGGTTGTTCGTAAACAACTCTTCATGTTGCAGCGTGGGTAGCTCCTGCTCTGCGTTTGCAGTAAGAGAAAAACCGCCAGCCAGCCAGCAACTCAAGAAGATTCCCGCAACTTTCACCTGCAAATTTTTTCTGCTCATCCTTCCAATACCTAATAATTAAGAAACTGAATAACTGCCCTGCATTTTACTAGGGTTTCCGCCGGGCAAATGTAAAAGGTTATAAAACCAAAGCGCTCTCAAACGACAAAACCCTGCAGAATCCGTTTTATAGTATGTTGTAAAGACTACAAACAAATTGTCCTTTGGGTGCTAAAGCCGGTTTTATTGAAGAATTCGTTCGTGGAACGATGTATTTCGTCCATGTTGCTGAATTTTCTAAAAAAATGTGTTCGGAGTGAATGTTGTTGCGAACATGGTTTAAAAACCTGGAAATTCTGTGTGAAGTAAAAAAACTCAAATAAAATTATAAAGTTAGGATCTTTGACGTGATGCATGACCCTGCGGCCAAATTCACGTACACTACTGCCGTTTTCGAGTGCTAAGTCCGGTTGGGGACCCGGTCTTAGTGTTCTAAATTTTGCCGGCCATTACTTCAGTGTAATTGCCGGAATGACAATTAAATCAGGTGTTGAGGCTTATAAATGACGGAAAGAGTTCAAGTCGGCAATCTGCAGGTTGCCAAAGTATTGTACGATTTTATTAATGAGCAGGCGATCCCCGGAACAGAGGTTTCTTCTGACAGGTTTTGGTCTGAATTAGAAGCGGTTCTCTCTGAGTTAGCCCCCCAAAATAAGGAGTTGCTAGCCAAACGCGATGCCATGCAGGCGCAGATAGATGCCTACCATGAACAGCGCAAAGGCGAACCACAAGATATGGCGGCGTATAAATCCTTTCTGGAGGAAATCGGATATTTGCTACCTGAGGGGGAGGATTTTCAGGTCACGACTGAAAATGTGGATGATGAAATTGCCAATATGGCAGGTCCACAGCTAGTAGTGCCCGTGATGAATGCGCGGTTTGCACTTAATGCTGCCAATGCTCGTTGGGGAAGTTTGTACGATGCGCTCTACGGCACTAATGCCATTCCGGAATCCGGTGGTGCAGAAAAAGGTAAGGTCTATAATCCGGTGCGTGGCGAAAAAGTTATCGAATTCGCTCGAAGCTTTCTGGACGAAGCAGCGCCGTTGGCTGCAGGGTCCCACAAAGATGCGGACAAGTATCAGGTTATCGACGGCAAGCTGGCGGTTTCCGTAAAGGGCAATGCCACTGATTTGGCGGCCCCCGGTCAATTCATCGGCTATAACGGAGATGTTTCGTCACCAACCGGTATTCTTTTGCAAAACAACGGTCTGAGGTTTGAAATCCAAATTGATGCCGGCCACCCGATCGGTTCGACTGATGCCGCCAATGTGAAAGATATTGTTATGGAAGCGGCGCTTACCACTATTCAGGATTGTGAAGACTCGGTCGCAGCCGTGGACGGCGAAGACAAAGCGCTAGTTTACAAAAACTGGTTAGGTCTTATGAAAGGGGATTTGTCCGAGACCTTTAGCAAGGGCGGCAAGCCATTAACCCGCACTTTGCACTCTGATCGGGAATATTCTGCCCCGGACGGCACGCTATTTACTCTTCCGGGCCGGAGTCTGCTGTTCGTCCGCAACGTTGGGCATTTGATGACTATCGACGCGGTTTTGGATAAAGACGGGAACGACATTCCAGAGGGAATTTTGGACGGGATGGTGACCAGCCTGATTGCAATACATGACCTGAAGGGATCGGGATCTTTGAAGAATTCCCGTACCGGAAGTGTTTACATTGTAAAACCAAAAATGCATGGTCCCGAAGAGGTTGCTTTCACCAATACCCTGTTTGGCCGCATCGAGGATGCACTTGGCTTACCGCGTTATACCTTAAAAGTCGGCATCATGGACGAAGAACGCCGCACAACCGTGAATTTAAAAGAATGTATCCGTCAGGCAAAAGAGCGGGTGGTATTTATTAATACCGGATTCTTGGATCGTACTGGCGACGAAATTCACACCAGTATGTTGGCCGGACCGGTCGTTCGTAAGGCGGTGATGAAGCAGCAACCCTGGATCAATTCCTATGAAGATTGGAATGTCGATATCGGATTGGAGACCGGATTGCAGGGGCATGCGCAAATTGGTAAAGGCATGTGGCCTATTCCCGACGAAATGGGGCAGATGTTGGAAGCGAAGATTGGCCACCCAATGGCTGGCGCTAACTGTGCGTGGGTGCCTTCACCAACAGCCGCGGCCTTGCACGCTTTGCATTATCACAAGGTATCTGTAAAGGACCGCCAACAGGAGCTGGCCAAGCGCGAACGAGCGGCATTGGAAGACATACTGACGATTCCTTTGTTGGGAGATACCCAGTTGTCTGGCGATGAAATCCAACAGGAACTGGATAACAACGCGCAGGGCATTTTGGGCTACGTTGTACGTTGGATTGACCAGGGGGTAGGTTGTTCGAAGGTGCCGGATATCAACGATACCGGACTCATGGAAGACCGGGCGACGCTCAGAATATCCAGCCAACATATCGCCAACTGGCTTCACCACGGCATTTGTTCTGAAGAGCAGGTGATGGAAACCATGCGCCGAATGGCTGCGGTGGTGGATCGGCAAAATGCCGGTGATCCGCTCTATTGTCCTATGGCCGGAAACTTTGATAGCAGTGTAGCTTTCCAGGCGGCTTGTGCCTTGGTGTTGCAAGGCGAAGACCAGCCTAATGGATATACCGAGCCGTTGCTGCATGCCTATCGCCGGAAGGCCAAACAGGCTTTTGCCGGCTAGCGCCGACATTACAATTTACTCATCACCGGGTCCTGGATTATCTCCAGGACCTTTTTTTTGCTAAGCTGCAGCTCCTTCTGACAATCGCTCTTCGGTTGACAAATCGTTACCTAATAAACATGAGAAATTAGCTATACTCAATCTAGATAGTTTCTCTAACTCAAAGCAATTGCTTAAATTATCTTGGAGGAGTGATGCTTTCCAGACGTTGGATTCCTGTATGGTTGTGTATTCTGGCAAGTATCTGTTCGACAGTCGCCGCCGCAAGTTCGGGTCAAGAAAACATCAAATCCGGCAATCTCAGTCCCGATAATATCCGCTTGGCATCGTTAAGTGCTGCGGTAATCGATCTTGAAACCGCTAAGCCTTTGCTGCAGAAACACTCGGATATTGTGGTTCCAATCGCCTCGATCACGAAGATTATGTCGGCTATGGTGCTGTTGGATGGAAAACAGGATCTGGATGAAAAGCTAACCATTAGTCGCGAAGGATTCAGTTCTTCGAAAAACGCATACTCAAGATTGCGTCCTGGCTCTAAATTAGCGCGGGGCGAGATGTTGCAAATTTCCCTGATGTCATCGGAGAATTTAGCCACATTTGTCCTTGCTGCAAATTATCCCGGGGGAGTAAACGCTTTTATCAAAGCCATGAACGATAAGGCTAAGCAGTTGGGGATGACGAACTCCACCTTTACTGATCCCACGGGTCTGAGCACAGGAAACCAGTCGACAGCCATGGATTTGGTCAGAATGGCTCGAGCAGCTATGAAATATGCGCTAATTCAAGAATACAGTACCACGGATAAGCGCACCGTAACTTTCAGTCATCCGCGCTATCACCTCAATTATCGTAATACGAACCCCCTGGTGAGAAAGGGTGAGTGGGATATTGCCCTCAGCAAGACCGGCTACCTTAGCGAAGCCGGCAGGTGTTTGATTATGCTGACTGAAATCTCCGGTCGACGAGTTGCCATGGTGCTCTTGGATTCTTATGGCAAGCGTACTCCGGTTGGTGATGCCGGGCGAATCAAACGCTGGCTCACTACGGGAGAAGGCGGGAGAGTATCGAAAGTGGCATTACGTTACGAACGTCAGAAGCTCCAAACCTACAATATAGATTTGGCATCGGCCCAAAACATCTAGTGGCTAATTACAGGATGCACCGCTAGTCACCAGACCTGATCAGCATTTCGGACGTAGCCTGATTCTTTTTCTGCAAAAGATTGCTGAGTTCGTTCCACGCAATATCCGGACGCATGGAACGCATGCAAGAAGCTTCGTCGGATAGGGTTTGGTTGTAGTTGCACTGCCTCTTGTAACAAGGTGCACAGGAATACTCCTGGGCGACAATATGCATTTGCATTCTCCCCGTTGCCCCTATGAGGTTGACATCGGTAGGACCATAGAAACTAACCGCCGGAATATCCAAGGCGGCGGCCAGGTGACAGAGGCCGGTATCGCAACTAACCACACCTTTGGCGTGCGCCATTAGCCAGGCAACCTGGGAAAGCGGCAAGCGTGGAAGTGCGTGTACTTTTGCATTGCCATTGGCCAATGCTTTACTGCGCTCCAATTCTTCATTGCTACCGGACGGTAACAATATTTCGTACCCGGCACTGATAGCCAAGTTGATTAGCTGTTGCCAGTGATCGAAAGGCCAGAGTTTGGTCGGCCAACTGGCCAAGTGAACGAATACCAAATAATTGCCGGGAATCGGTAGTTCCGGTCGCGCTAGCTTGTTTCTTTGGATGCCATAGTCCGGCAACGCGTCTTCTGCCAAAGGATAACGAAAAAGCTGCGAAAAATAGTGTCTCAATCTATCAACTGCATGCTGGTCTCGGGCAATGGGATAGCGATATTTATATGCCAGATGGGAAAATGACTCGCGGACAGATTTTTTGTCCAAGCCATGGGCGTGTGCTGAAGCTAAACGGGTAACAAATGCGCTTTTCAGATTGTTTTGCGCATCGACTACCATGTCATAGCGTTCGGCTCGCAATTCCCGGTAAAATCTATGCAACTCCCCTTGCCGCCAGGCCTTAGCCAAGTCCTTTTTCCAGCGGCGGTGAGCGCTTTTTATAATCTTGTCGACGGCGGGGTGCCAAAGAGGGACCTCATGAAAAGCTTCGTCCACAACCCAGTCTACTTTTAAGTTCGGATTAATAGACAGCGCATCAGTTAATGCCGGTAATGCGTGTATAAGGTCGCCCATGGAGGTCAGTTTGACCAGTAATATCCGCATTTGCGCTACCTGCTAGAGTGTTTGGTTGGAATTCCGCAAGTCTACCAAATTTCCTCATTACGTCATTAAAATTAGTCGTAAGGATTGCTGCTGTTGGCATACGGAACGAATCGGCTACACTAGTCGTACCACTTTGAATACACTGATACAGCAAAAAATAGGAGACGGCCTAATGGCGAACGAAGAACTTAAAGACTACCTATTTACTGACAAACCTATCGCCCATAAGTAGACATTTCTATGCAGGAAGATGGTGATATTTCTCATCCCTTTGATTGCCTCACCCCGGAATTTATCCTTAATGCGATTGAGGCAGAAGGGTATCTGTGTGATGGCCGAATTTTTCCACTGAATAGTTACGAGAATCGGGTCTATCAGGTTGGAATCGAAGACGCGGAACCGTTAGTCGCCAAATTTTATCGGCCGCAGCGATGGAATGCCGAGCAAATTCTCGAAGAGCATGACTTTACCTTCGAGTTGGCCTCTCATGAGTTGCCGGTGGTGACGCCCATCCGTAACGCTGATGGGACCAGCCTCTGTCAGTCGGGAGATTTTTGGTTTGCTTTATATTCCCGAAAAGGTGGGCATGCGCCTGAGCTGGACCAACTCGATAACCTGTTTGTCCTAGGACGATTAATAGGCCGAATACACGCCGTTGCCGCAACTCGTACCTTTAATTATCGTCCGACCCTGGACGTCGAATCGTATGGAGACGAGAACGTCAGTTTTCTCCTGGACAAGTTTATCCCTAATGGCTTGCAGGAATCCTATGCAACATTGACTAATGACCTGTTAGCGGTCATTAGAGAGCAGTTTGGAAATCGCTTTTCCAAAGCTATGATCCGAACCCATGGTGATTGCCATATCGGCAATATGTTATGGCGTGATGAGTCTGTGCATTTTGTCGACTTCGATGATGCCCGCATGGCACCAGCAGTGCAAGATATCTGGATGCTTCTATCCGGTGATCGAGCGCAACGCACCCGGCAACTCAATGAGATTGTTGAAGGCTATGAAGAATTTTTTGATTTTCCTGTCCCGCAACTGGCATGGATAGAAGGTCTCCGTTCCTTACGCATCATCAATTATTGCGGCTGGTTAGCCAGGCGCTGGGATGACCCCGCTTTCCCGCGCTCGTTTCCCTGGTTTAATACGGAGCGTTTTTGGGGGGAGCACATTCTCGAGTTGCGGGAGCAACTTGCCGAAGTCGGGGAGCCACCGTTAAGTCTGCCGGTCAGATAAGCTGATTAGACTAGGCTACATGTAGGAAAAGAAAGATCTGAAAGCCTTCGATTTGGTTAGCGATTGCACCCTAATAGAATAACTGCGTATAAACCGGGAAGTTTCTATCAGGGCGTGATATTCACCGGTTAAAGCGACCTAATGACCTTCTCTACGCAACGCCGCCGGCATAAAGTCCTGACTCGCCGATGCTACCTGCCATTCGAAAGCGACGGATTCTTCATTGGTTAAGCCGTTTACAAGATAACGTCCTGAAAGCAGGTCGTAAATCGCTTGAGCCGCCAGCATGGACACCTGCTCTTGCGGGTGTTGAAAATGGTATCCTTCGGATACCCGCCAAAGTTCGCCTGCGGCATTGTAATGGTCGATCAAGGCAATCTGCCAACTGTCCTCATCCACATAAAATATTCTTTTTTGGTAGATATGATCTTCATTGGCTTTTAGCTTTGCTTCCACAACCCAGACCCGATGTAATTCATAGCGAAGCAGTTCGGGATTCACATGCCGAACGCCTATGATATCGCGGTAACGGTGTTCCGGTGAGGTTAATTCAAGATTGTTGTAGGGGATATAAACTTCTCTTTTCCCTAATAGCTGCCACTGATATTTATCCGGTGCGCCGTTAAACATATCGAAATTATCGTTTGTGCGTAAACCATCTGCGGCGGTTCCCGGGCTGTCGTAAGCCACAGTAGGAGAGCGTTTGACCCGGCGTTGATCGCGCTGATAAAACCAGGCGCGACGGGGATCTTTGACCTGATTAACTGTCTCATGCACTAACAGAATATTACCGGCCATATTGACCGGAGAGGACACTTCCTGTTTAAAAAACAGGTAGATATCTGACTTCAAGAACTCTCTTGAGTCTGCCAATGAATCTCGGAAAGCAAACCGTTCAGAGAGTTTAACCGGAATAAATTGACCGCTTTGTGTAGGCGTGACTTGCACGATATTGCGTTTAAAGGCCCCGGACCGCCAGCGCAACATGTGATTCCACATAACTTGCACCGCTTGCTCCGCGTTGCTGCCTGTCAGCTCCGGAAAGGGGTAAGCCTTGGAATAACCCACAACGCCGTTGCCATTGTCCTGTAACCTGGCATTTTCACGGTTTGCTTGAGCGGCCTGGTACACCTCCGGACTGTTGGCAAAAGTCCTATGGGTGGGATACACATTGATTTTGTAGCTTTCAGGATAGGTTTTCAGCAGTGCCAGTTGACCTAGGGATAACTTTTCCACATGCCGGTCTGCAGTTGAAGCTGTTATCGTCAGATAGGGTATTTCTGCCGAAAACGGGTTGCCCTGGGGTCTGCCGTCCGAATAATCCTGCTCGGCGTTCAACTGCAGCCCGCCGGTCCACTCTGGGATGGTGCCGTCAGCATTAGCACTGCGTTCGGCGCCTACTGGGGTCAATCGAGACTCGCTGGTGATTTGTTCGGTTGCCATAGAGTGACTGGCAGCCAGCAAGCATACCGTTAAGATTATTTTACGCATGGCTGATTCTCCGGGCAGGCTGTAACATAATTCCAGGCAAACAAAACGGGTTGACCTTGATAATTTCCTTGTCCCCATACATATCTTGAAGAAGTGTCATCTTCCAAAAAAGCGAGCGGAAGCTGGTGGGGAGCTAGAGGGAAGCAGTTTTTAATTTGACTCCCATAGGATAATGAGGCAATTCGATTACCTTCCTGATTGCGAACATTCAACCCCTTGGCCTCGGCAACTTGGCAGGTGAGTAGCGTCGGATCTGCCGGTGGTTTTGGCAGGGTTTTGAAGTCCAGTCCAGCGGCTATCTGATTTTTGACTACTGTAGGACTTTGTTCCGCATGTGGTGAATCGTACACCGTCACTACCAGGTTTGAGGAGTTCAGTGTTAGCGTCACCTTTTGACCTGTGGTTTTGTGGCTGAACTCGAAGTAATCATAGTTGCGTTTGGAAATATTGAATCCTGCCATTTGCAGTCTGGAAGTGACTTCCTTAGGCAGAAGATCATGATCGACGCCGATCAGGGGATACCATTCGGCAACCGGTGGTTTTGTCGGTAATTTTGGCGAGACGCCTGCACATCCGACGAGCAGAGCGCCAATTAATAGTAAGGTAATTCTCATCATTAGTCCTAAATTCGGGTAAATCTTTAAAGCCGGGAAGTGCTGGAAAACCCGGTTCCGTTCTAGAGGGCTAATAAGTTCTTATAGACTACTGACTATGCAGCTGGAGGGTGTGTTTGCGTGTTCGCAAGTCCCTTTGTCATCGACCTTATCCCTATGGCCGACACTTTAACGTAACAGGCTGTAGTTAACTATAGGAATGTTGCGCATTCTGTTGTGAGATATCTCGCACAAGCGTAGGGCATTTACTAAATGCGGTATTTCCGTCAGAGTAGCCCTTGTGCCATTACTGTCAGTCCCATGAATGCAGGATATTAGGACTAGTCTATGAATCGTTTTGTCGGGCCATTGTTAGCCCTTGTGCTTGCCCTAGCCGTTGGCGTGGGCATTTATATGTCCGCGTCGGACAGCTTTAAAAGGAACAGGCTGATCACCGTATCAGGGCTTTCCGGATCTGAAAAAATTCCGTTTTTTAAGGATACACGGGTGATAGAAGCGTTGGCCGAAAGAGGATTCGCGGTCGATATTCATAAAGCCGGCTCCAGGCAAATCGCTACTGCATTTGATCTTTCCAATTATGATTTCGCTTTCCCTGCAGGAATACCTGCCGCAGAAAAAATCAGGAGGACGGTGAGATCCAGTAAGTCCTACCAGGTTTTTTTCACGCCGATAGTCATCGCAACTTGGCAACCCATTGTCAATGTCCTAACCGCTAATGGAATTGCCGCACAGAAAAACGGCTATATCGGATTTGACACTCTGGCCTATCGTAAACTCATTGATTCCGATACCAGATGGAGTGCACTAGAGAACAATGCCGGTTATCCCGTCAATAAAATGGTGTTGCTGACATCGACCGACGTTCGAAAATCTAACTCCGCCGCAATGTACCTCGCTTTAATGAGTTACGTTGCCAACGACAATCGCATCGTTAAAAATGAATCCGACTTTGCTCCCCTGATGCCCTTTTTAAAGGGGATTTTTATGCGCCAGGGCTATTTGGAGTCTTCATCACAAACGCCATTTGACGACTATTTGCTAATGGGGATGGGAAAAACTCCGATGGTCGTCGCCTATGAATCTCAGTTCATTCACGCCGCCACGCCGAGCGAGGGTGGTATTCCCGATGATGCGGTTCTGATGTATCCGGAGCCTACAATCTTTACCAAACACATCTTTATCGGCCTGACGGAGAACGGTAAGAAACTGGGGGAATTATTGGAGGCAGACGAAATGCTGAAGCAACTTGCCATCGAGCATGGCTTTAGAAACGACAATCGTGCCTACTTCAATCAATTTACCCATGGCTTAGGCGTCGATTTGCCGGAAACGATCTTTAATGTTATTGAACCACCGAGTTATGAAGTTGTGGAAGGAATGATTCAGGAAATTGAGTTGGCCTATCAGGGTGGTTCTTAGCGCTTTGGGCATTTACTTCACCAACAAACTTGGTCGGCGTGAGAGGATTCGAACCTCCGACCCCTTCGTCCCGAACGAAGTGCGCTACCAGACTGCGCCACACGCCGAATGTTAGGCTTATAGCAAATGTGAGATGTAATTACTGGCGGGCCTGGCAGGACTCGAACCTGCAACCACCGGCTTCGAAGGCCGATGCTCTATCCAGTTGAGCTACAGACCCAGTGCTGCCAATTGTTACCTGAAGCTATTGTAAGTGCAACCGCTATTTCCAATCTTCTCGAAAAGCCTAGGGCGGGCTAGCTATCAGGGTCGCTCTCGGCAATTTTCTGTAGCAGCGTATTGTTGAGTAATACGTCGAACTCAGGGCAACAGGCGGATGTTTGAATTTTGCATTCACCAGTTTCCGAGACGTAGTTTAATAAGAATCCTGCCTTAGTTGCGTGAGTGTCGCAGACAAGATCGCCAATGAAACCTAGGTAAGCGTTTACCAGGTGATTTTCGGCTTCAACCCGGTCTGGAGCGGCTCTGAATTCTTCCGCAGTTTGATCTTGTCCGTCAATTTGATAAGTAATATTGGCCATAGCGTTGTTCTCAGTTTTTAAGTGGGTATCCAAGCAGAGTAGCGACTACTTTTTGAAGAAACCTTCGTGGAAATTTCTTTGTAGGCGGGTAACTTAATACGCTACTCACAGTACCTTCAGCATAACCAAAATGACAAGTAAATAGCATATTCTTTGTTGCCTGCTTAAACTGAATTCAATCTATTAAGTTCAACAGTGGTCAGTACTAGCCCGTAGTGGCGACCTTTAACACAAAGTTGCGAGCGCAAAACAATGTCTGATGGAGTTTTTAGCCTTTTAAACAAACGCCGATTTTTACCCTATTTCGTTACCCAGGCGTTTGGAGCCTTTAATGATAATTTGTTCAAGCAAGGCATTTTATTGTTGTTCACCTATGTCGTTATCTCTTCTCAGAACGAACTATTGATCAATCTTGCCGCGGGGTTGTTTATCCTGCCGTTCTTTATTTTTTCACCTTTGGCCGGCCAGCTTGCAGACAAATATGAAAAAAGCCGATTAATCCGACGGATAAAGGTGGCTGAGATCGGGCTGATGAGTCTTGGCGCTTTTGCCTTGATTATCCAATCGGAACTTTTACTTCTGGGAATCTTGTTTCTAATGGGCGTTCAATCCGCCATGTTCGGGCCGGTCAAATACTCCATTCTGCCGCAACATTTACGGCCAAATGAACTACTTGCGGGCAATGCACTGGTGGAGATGGGGACATTCCTCGCCATCTTGTTCGGAACGATTCTCGCCGGCGTGTTTTTTACCATGTCCGGAGGAAGCTGGCTGATCGGCGGAGGCGTAATCTTGTGTGCGGCACTTGGTTATATAAGCAGCCGCGCCATTCCGGATGCTCCGGCCCCGAACCCTGAGTTGAAGATCAACTTTAATCCGGCAACTGAGATTCTGCAGACAATTAGGGATACTAAGGACAATCGAGCAGTTTTCCTTTCAATCATGGCGATAAGTTGGTTTTGGTTTTTGGGCGCCAGCTATCTAACCCAGTTCAATTTGTTTACCAAGGATTTTCTGTTGGGTAATCCAGTCGTTGCGACTGGGCTGTTGACTTTATTCAGCGTTGGGATTGCTGTCGGTTCCTTGCTTTGTTCAAAGTTATCCGAAGGCAAGGTGGAGTTGGGGTTGGTGCCCATTGGGTCATTAGGGTTAACGATCTTTGGTATTGATCTCTATTTTTCAACACCAACCATTCAAGGCCAGGTTGAGCGAGATCTAGTAACTTTTCTAGCAGATTCCAATAACTATTGGGTGTTGTTCGATTTGTTAATGATCGGCATATTTGGCGGATTTTATATTGTGCCCTTGTATGCGGTGATTCAGGAGCGCTCGGACGACGAAAACAGAGCTCAGGTGATTGCCCTTAACAATGTGATGAATGCGGTGTTTATGGTGGCAAGTGCTATTGCAGCGATTCTATTACTGTCTGTTTTCAAGCTTTCAATCCCGGAATACTTCTTTGTATTAGCCATTATGAATGGTGTAGTCGCGCTCTATGTGTTCCAACAGGTTCCCGAATTTGTCTTACGGTTCTGTATTTGGATACTGAGCCATAGCATGTACCGGGTGAAGCACGTCGGGCTGGAAAATATTCCGGAAGAGGGGCCTGCCGTTCTAGTGTGCAATCATGTGAGTTATGTCGATGCTTTATTAATCGGAGGTGCTGTGCGCCGGCCTGTTCGATTTGTGATGGATAAGGGTATCTCCGAAATGCCGGGATTGAAGTGGTTTTTTAGACTGGCTAAAACTATTCCAATTACATCCGAAAAACGCGATCCGGCTGTATATCACGCTGCCTTTGCGGCCATTGATGAGGCGTTAGCAAATGGCGAACTCGTCTGTATTTTTCCGGAAGGGCGGTTAACCAAAACTGGCGAGATCGATAGTTTTAGGAAAGGCATTGAAACCATTATTGCGCGTAATCCTGTTCCTGTGGTACCGATGGCGCTCAAAGGCTTGTGGGGATCTTTTTTCAGCCACAAAGATGGCATGGCGTTGGCTAAGTTGCCGCAACGTTTTTGGTCCAAAGTCGAGCTGCAGGCAGATTCGATTTGGAATCCGGATTCTGTTAACGCAGCCGGTTTGGAATTAAAGGTTAAGCAACTGCGCGGACGGTGGGCATAACTCGAAATCGCTAACGTTCGGCAATTGCGCCTTTTTTTACGCCCTCGTAACAACGAACAAGGAAGGTGTTTTGAGGGCGCTGCTGCTTCAGGTTGGAAGCAATATGATCGGCGATCCATTCCACGGTGGAATCTGTATCAATTAGATACACGGCACTTTTTGGCAGGAGTAATTCGAACTCTCCCTGGACGGCACTATAGCCAAACCGGATATGCTGGATACCGTTATGGTTTTCTTCCTGGCGAACATCGTTTTTACTGCCAATGTAGATATCCTTCCATTTTTTTGCCCACTGATACTCCGTCAATTGGCTGCGTTGGCCATCGGTAAATATTTCCAGCTTTGAACGATGCCCGTGGGCAATGCGCTGGCAGTTACCCAGATGTTTTTTTAGTCCATGGGTGTAATGATAGTAAGCCCCTTGAATGAGTTCTTCGCGCAGTGAAACGCTGACGTCTTTCACGTTGTCCGGCACGATGGTTTTGAGATGCTCAGCCAATAATGGTTCCACTTCGTCAATGGCGGTGGCCAAAACGGGTATCATGACGATGGCGTCATCCGGTGTTGAGGCTTCTATTCGCCTGCCATCGTGCAGTTCGTAGGCGATGGTTATTCTGTCGATATCCTTTCTTACTTGCAATCCTGGAAGACTTCTCGGAATGACCAGCTTATGGTCGATAAGGTTTTCTGAAGCGTCTCTAAGTGTTTTCTTAACGTTTCCAAAGTCGAATACCATGCCCTGTTCGTCAAGTTCCCCGGTGAGCTCCAAATCCAGAATCCAGCTTTCTCCAACTATCCCTCGGGTAGGGTGTAGATAAGAAAAATCCAATACGGTGAGGTGGTCAACAAACAAGCGATTCATAATAGAAGTTGGATCTAGTGCCTGGCCAGGGAAGTAACATTTACCACTGCGTAATCGACAGCTTTTGCAGCGTTATAGCTGTTCAGCGAGGTGAAGTCTAGTCTCTTAGCAAAAAAGCCCGGTTGCGGGCAGATTCTCGATCATCTTTAAAGACAACCCCCAAATCCTGTAATCGCGGTAGTGGTAACAGGGCATTCGATATTTGCCCAGTTTGGTCTGCCATATAAAGTGCTCTGGATGCTGGGTTTGAAACAGTTCATAGGGGACCCAGACGACTTCGGCGATTTCGTCAGACAACTGAAATCGCGTGCGTTTGGGGGCGTCAAAGATAAATGGGTGTATTGTCATGGGGCGAATGCTGTTATGCGATTTGGTCCACAACATAGGCAGCTTTGCGATTGGCGACGCCTGAAGCCTCAAACCGGTTTCTTCTTGTAGCTCCCGCAATGCCGTATCGATATGATCAAGGTCCTCCAACTGCCGGCGTCCGCCGGGAAAGGCCATGTCGCCTGACCATGGGTCGCCGATTCGATTTGCCCGTTTTACCATCATGATTGCCGGGAGGGGCTGCTTTCGAATCAGAATTGCAACAGCGGAATGGTTGAACAGTTTGGAAAATGGAGTCAGGGGCCATCGATCCAATGGCCCCGACTGGCGATTCATAATCTGTTAGCCAAGGAATCCGGCTAGGTAGGCGATGCCGACAACAAACACACCGATACTAATTGAGAGGCCGACCATATAGGCCTTGTTGTTGGCATTCTTCTGGGATTGCGCATAGAGTTCAATCGTGCGGCGTGCAATATCTTCAGCCGTCTCCCGGGAGATGTCGTGGGCCTGCTGAATCGCTTCCGCCTGAAGGGTTTGCCAGAACTCGGTATCAATGGACTGGACGGTTGTCATGTGATCCTTCAGTTCGTCCAATTGCTGTTGTGTGACCGCGCCGCCGTTACCCGTGTGTTTGATTTCATGTTTCAGTTCGGCCAACTGCTCGCTGATACTCAGCGCCAATTCGGCGGAAATTTCCTCTTTAATCGTATTGAACCGCTGTTCGATCATCTCCCGTTGTGATTCGAACTTGGACTCCTGCTTGCCCCTGATATCCTCTGCCAGATGTTGCAAATGCGCATATTGCTCGTCGAACAAATCGCTCAACAGCTCGTGCATTCGGGTATTTAAGGTGGTTTTTACGGAGCTGCGGGCCACCTGTTCAATCATGTCAATCGGCAGATTGATAACTTTGCCGTTGAGGTGCGCATTTTCCGCTTCTTCCTTGATTTGCTCGTACACTTCGTCTTCCGCTTCATCGACATCCGCGTCATTGAAGCTGATATCCATGGCGGAAAGGTCTATCGGTTCGGCGTTAATATTGCCTGCCTCAATGTCATGGCTGAGTTTGTCCAGGATCGTATTTAAGCCGTCATTTTGAGGCGGCTTGGTGAGGATATTATAGATCCCAAACTTCTTGGCAGCCTCTTCAAACTCCCTGGACTTTTTCGAGGTGCACATGACAATCGGGATACCGGCCGTATCCGGATTGGACTTGATTGCCTTCGTTGCCTCGACACCATTCATTCCGGGCATTAGATGGTCCATGAAAATCACATCTGGCGCCTCGTGATTGGCTAGATAGTCCAGGGCTTCCTCTGCGCTGCCGGCCATTTCCACATCCATGCTGACATGTTCCAGCAGTTTACCGAGAGCAAATCGGGCTACTTTTGAATCATCAACAAGTAGCGCGCGCTTAATTGTCATTGGTAACCTCAAATCTTGCATATCTATCAATCACTATAGTCGATTGTTTGAAACAAAGGCGAATTTAACCGGCATGCTACCAACCTTCCATCGGAGGGCATTGGGTTGCACGATAGCTTTTAAGCCGATAACAAACACCAGGTTCGGTACTGCGAGCGGTAAACACTTCACCTTCAGGCGTGGTTAGTGTGGCCAGGCCGAATGGTTCGCCAAACTTGAATGTGCCGCTGATTTTGCTGCCGTTCGGATTGAGCAATTCACCCTGTCCGTGGAATTTGCCCTCAAAAAACTGTCCTTGATACTTCTTGCCGTCTGCATATACCAGGGTGCCTTTGCCTTGATAATTATTATTCGCAAAGCCACCTTCATAGTAAGTGCCATCGGGGAAAGTGAGGCTGCCGTTACCATGGAACTGGCTCTCGGAAAATCCGCCGACATAAAGTGTGCCGTCCTTGCCGGTGTAGGTGCCCTGGCCGCTAAGTTTGCCGTCTACCCAATAGCCGGTATAAATGTCCCCGTTGTTCAGCGTGAGTGTGCCCTGGCCGTTGAAGGCGTCATTGCGGAATTCGCCGGTATAGCTGTCCCCATTGGCTTTGCTTAAGGTGCCCAGGCCATGTTTTTGACCCTCCATCCATTCTCCGGAGTATTCGGTCTTGTCCGCCATAATCAGCTGGCCGCGACCATGGAACACTTTGTTGGCGAAATCTCCACGATAGTAGCTGCCATCCGGGCCTTTGTAGGTACCCTGGCCTGAGACAATGCCATGCCGCCATACGCCGGATTCATACTGCACGATGGTGACAGGCTTCAAGTTCGCCACCAGCGTTCGGTCATCGCCTGCTGCCAGGCTGATGTTGCTACGCCAGTTTTGATATCCGTTCTTACTGACCACCACTTCATAATCGCCTGGCGGAAGCTTCTTGGTCAGGGCGGTGCTGCCGTGGTGCTTGCCATTTATTTCCACCCGGTCACCGACGACGTTGGAACGCACGACCAGTGTTCCGGTTGTGGGAAGTTTGGGTTTAACGGCCGTCTTGGGCTGAGTGACCGGTTTGGTTTCCGCATCGACGGTTTGCTTGGCCAATGATTTGACTTGATTGGCATCGCTTGATGCGAGCACCAGGGTCTCTTGCTTGCTTACGGTTTCCGGTTCAGAGAATGCGATTCGAGATTGCTGCTCAGGCGTTAACTGGTCCATGAACAAAATGGCATCGTCAATGGATGTGGGAGAGATTTCGTCTTCGCCGCGGAACTGCTCAATTTCAGCGCTAAAGTCGGTTTGTGCGAGCAAACTGATGGTAGGTTGTTGCGAGGTTTCATTCAACGCGATAAGGGCGGGGCTGCCGGTTGTGTCTGTTGCATTAGACGGCGCCGAAGATTCGATGCTTGGTAGCGCAACCGGCGTTGCAACCGATGCCGGTGATTGATCGGTTTTTAAGGACGCAAAACCAGCCGTGACGAGCAACATAAGTGCTAGTGCATTGACAAAAAGCAGAGGTCTAAGGTCTACCATGTTTGCTACTAATCAGCCTTTTAACCTAGTTATTTTGACCTGTTATGGTACTCCCTAACGCTAGCTTATGTAACAGATTTCATCCGCAATCTATTGAATTGTAGAAGCTGTCACAGTAACTCAGGTAGTGGCTCACACCTCCAGGTGGATGCGGATCAAAGTTTGCCGGACACGGCTACTTTTTGTTACGAATCCGCAGTTCCTCCCAGGTTCGCATATGGACATCGGCCTCGTATTCGTAGGGGCTTTTGAACGGCGTCAGGATGAAGTCGAAAACGGCGAAGGTGATGCCGATCGACAGCCAGGCAATAATAATGGTTTCCAGCGTCGCCGCCTGCGATTGGGGGTTGGCTTCGACATATGCTTGAAGGCTGGGCAGGAGGTTCTTTACCGTCGCCACAGGATTAAAACGGTTGAGCACGAAAGGTACCCAGAAAGCCAGAAAAACCGGAAAGAATGTGAAGGACCACAGGAATCTTCGGAGCAGATAGATCAGTCCCGCCTTGACATAACGCCGCCGCAATTCCGGGATCTTTTTGATCTCCTGCAAATAGCGCTTTCTTTCAATCCAATAGGCTTCTATCTCGACTTTAGCCTCGGACCGGTCCGTGCTTTGTGATGTTGACTCCAAGCTTGATTCCCTTACATTGACATTCCAATCGGCTGAATCTCTCGCTCAAGGGCAGCAAAAGGGGAGTAAACGGCAAGTACCGGCTGCTGAGTTTTACGATTCAATGACAATTACCCTTTCAATAGCATATAGTATGTCGGTGATTTCTTCCTTCTGACTGTGGAACTTTTTATGCCAGACGCCAGTCGTACGCCCGGAGTGGACAGTATTGCCCTCGTTGCTCATGATAATTGTAAACAGTCTTTGATTGACTGGGTAGACAAGCATAGGCATGCCTTTCAGGGTGTAAAGCTCTATGCGACCGGGACTACCGGCAAAAAGATCACTGCGCGCAGTGGGCTAGCGGTGCACTGCTTCAATAGCGGGCCTCTTGGTGGCGACCAGCAGATCGGCGCATTGATTTCGGAGGGAGGGGTGGACATGTTGATCTTTTTCTGGGATCCGCTGGAACCCATGTCGCATGATCCGGATATTAAGGCCTTGTTGCGTCTTGCCACGCTGTGGAATATTCCAAGCGCTTGCAACCCGGCGACAGCAGAGTTACTCATTACCTCACCGGGATTCAGGGATTATCTGCCCGTGAGACCTGATTTCAGCAACTATGTGAACCGTAAAATCTAAATCCGCATTCTCCTTGCCGTTTTCTATTCACCAGTGCAGTAGGATAGCCTTGCATGACAACGAAACCATTTTCTGACCTCGCTTTTCCAGGATTCGAATTTTCCTCCGCCACCCCCATTGACGCCCTGAATATTGAAGTCCAGGAGTTTGTCTATCCACGTTTGGGAACCCGTCATGTGCACCTTGCGTCTGCGCAAGACGAAAATGTGTTCCTTGTTGCGCTGCGAACGGTACCGACGGATTCTACCGGTGTTGCCCATATCTTGGAGCATACGGTTCTTTGCGGAAGTCAGAGGTTTCCGGTACGCGATCCCTTTTTCATGATGACCCGGCGTTCATTAAACACCTTTATGAACGCTTTTACTTCCAGTGATTGGACTGCCTACCCCTTTGCCAGTCAGAATCAGAAGGATTTCTATAACCTGTTGGATGTGTACCTCGATTCAGTTTTTTTTGCCAATTTGCATGAGTTGGACTTTGCCCAAGAGGGACATCGGGTGGAATTCGAAGATCCGGTATCCGCCGATTCGCCCCTGGTATATAAAGGAGTCGTCTATAACGAAATGAAAGGGGCGATGAGTTCCCCGGTTTCGCAGTTATGGGCGAACTTCACCCGGCATCTTTTTCCAAGCTCTACCTACCATTTCAATAGCGGCGGCGATCCGGAGGAAATCCCCAACCTTAGCTATGAGCAACTGAAGGATTTTTACGCCAAGCATTATCACCCTAGTAATGCCTTATTCATGACGTTTGGCAATATTCCAGCTAAGGATTTGCAGGAACAGATTCACGAAAAGGTATTGCAGCATTTTCAGGAACCGGCCAGACCTGCGGTAGTCAAACCGGAACGGCGATATTTTGCACCCTTGCAGGTGAAGGAAGCATACCCCCTCCCTCCCGGTGAAGACCGTGACGCAAAAACGCATATTGTAACCGGCTGGTTGTTATCCGAGAGCGCCGATCTGCATAACAATCTGGAAGCCCATCTATTAACCAATGTGTTACTGGAGAATAGTGCATCTCCATTGATGCAAGCCCTGGAAACGACCGAGTTCGGGCATACTCCATCGAGTTTGTGTGGCCTGGAAGACTCCTATCGGGAAATGGTTTTTGTCTGTGGTTTGGAGGGCTCCGAATCCCAGCATGCCGAAGCGGTCGAAGCCATGATAATCTCGGTTCTGGAAAGGGTAGCGGAAGAAGGCGTTGCGGAAGAAAAGGTGGCGGCTGTTCTGCATCAGCTGGAACTCAGTCAACGGGAAATTTCCGGCGATAGCTACCCCTATGGATTGCAACTCATTCTTGCAGCAATGCCACCCGTGTTACAGGGTGGAAATCCCGCGGAGACGCTGGATATCGAATCCGCGTTGCAAGAGTTGCGAGAATCAATTAAGGATCCCGGATACATAAAACAATTGGTTCGGAAGTTTTTACTGGATAATCCTCATCGGGTTACGCTTACCATGGCGCCGGATACGGAGTTGGAAGCCAGGCGCGAGCAATACACAAAATATTTGTTGGATGGCTTGCACAATGCGTTGGGCGAGCATGATAAACAGCAAATCGTGGAACAGGCGAATGCTCTTCAGGAGCGCCAACAGCAAAAAGATCTGGAAGATGTACTGCCAAAAGTGACGCTGGAAGATGTGCCCGAAGAGATGGTGATTGCCGAACCGTCGGCGTTATCGTCGAATGTGACCTGTTTCGCCCAAGGAACCAACGGCCTGGTTTATCAGCAAGCCGTTTGTGCCTTGCCAGCGCTGGATAGTGATGACATGCGCATGCTGCCGCTACTGTCTTACTGTCTTCCGGAAGTAGGGGCGGGCGACGAATCTTACCTGGATCTTCAGGAACAGCAATCCGCCTTTACGGGCGGGATTAACGCTTATTGGGAGGTTAAGGGTACGGTCGATAGCGAGCAGGATTGTACAGGCTACTTCGTGCTATCCGGTAAAGCCCTGCAACGCAATCAGCAACAGCTCATCTCATTGGTCAAGAAAATGCTGCTTGAAGCGCGGTTTGATGAGTATGAACGCCTTCATGAGCTGGTTTCCCAGCTTGCTTCAAGGCGTGAGCAGAGTGTCACCAGCAATGGCCACGGGTTGGCGATGGCCGCTGCCACTAGCGGACTAAGCCCTGCTGCTTCGGTGAGCCACCGGTCTTCCGGTCTGGAAGGCATTCGTTGGATTAAGGAACTCGATAAACAGCTGGATAACCCCAAGGAGCTCGAAAATCTGGCTGCCCGCCTGCAGACCTTACACGGGAAGATAATCGCCAATCCTATTCAGTTTTTAGCAATTGCCGAAGAAGCCAACTTAACCGAATTTCAGAACGCTATCCGCAATAGCTGGACTGACAAAAGGGCCTCCATGGATCAGAGGTTGCAGTTGCCGAGTACGCGAATCCATAGTCAAGTCGGCTGGATCACCAACTGCCAGGTGAGCTTCTGTGCCAAAGCCTATGCCACAGTACCGTCCAGCCACTCTGATGCCCCGATATTAACAGTACTTGGTCACTACTTGCGGAACGGCTATCTACATCGGGCGATAAGGGAACAAGGCGGCGCCTATGGCGCGGGCGCAGGGCAGGACAGTGGCAACGCGATCTTCCGCTTCTTTTCCTATCGGGATCCGCGTATCGAAGGCACACTGGAGGATTTTAACGGAGCGGTTTCCTGGCTACTAAATGAGGAACAGGAAGAGGTTGCATTGGAGCAGGCAATTCTTGGTGTGGTCAGTAGTATCGATAAGCCGCGTTCCCCGGCAGGCGAGGCCAAGTCTGCATTTCACAATGGTTTGTTCGGACGGACTCCCGAGCAGCGCCGCGACTTTCGCAGCCGAGTGCTGAGAGTTTCTCTGGAGGATTTGAGGCGGGTGGCACAGACTTATTTGCAAGGCCAGCCCAGTAGTATTGCGGTCGTCAGTGGCGATGGTGCTAAGGAAACCTTCGAAAAAATCGGATTGGAAGTGCAGCGGCTTTAATGCCGCTGAATTCGGCTTGAGTTCTCAGGCAACCCGACGCTCGATTCCTGTCATCACCATGATGCGGGTGGAGATTTCCTCGATCGAGTAATGCGTCGAGTTGAGAAATGGAATACGTTCTCGGCGATACATCAATTCAACTTCTTCAATTTCGTAGAAACACTGCTTTTGAGAGGCGTATCGGGACTGGGGTGCGCGTTCGTTGCGAATCATGATCAGTCTATCCGGGTCGATCGTCAGGCCGAAAATTTTCTTGCGGTGCGGCTGTAGTGTCTTTGGCAGGCGCTGGTCCAAAATATCGTCTTCGGTCAACGGGTAGTTGGCGGCTTTGATGCCATATTGCAAAGCCAGGTAAATACAGGTGGGGGTTTTTCCGCTACGCGACACGCCAACCAGAATAATATCCGCCTCTGAGTAATGTTTGGTCACGGCACCGTCGTCATTTTCCAAAGCGAAATTTATCGCATCGATGCGCTTCGAATACGATGCTTGGGCGACAATGGCATGGGAACTCCCAACGGTGTAAGAGGACTTTGCGCCCAACTCGGATTCCAACGGTTCGAGAAAAGTCCCGAAGATATCGATCATAAAGCCGTTGCATTGTTCTAAATGCTGACGAACTTCGGAGTTGATGATGGTGTCGAAAATCACCGGTCTAACTTCGTCGACCTCAGCGGCTTTGTTGATCCGCTCTGCGGCTTTCTTGGCTTTTTCGACCGTATCGATATAGGGCAATGTAATCTTGTCGAACTGAACGTTCTTGAATTGGGCCAGTAAGCTCTGGCCTAACGCTTCCGCGGTGATACCGGTGCCATCTGAAATAAAAAATGCAGTTCTTTTCATAGCCTGTTCCTGTTGTTCTTGTGATGGCGGGCTGTGCAGCCATTGATGCGCACTTCCCAACAAGCTTAACGGCAACTAGCGGGATATCGCAAACTTGTAGTATTTTTTCTTTTTCAATCGCGAAAAGTAATTTTTTTACAATTCACCTTATGAGTAGTCAGCGATACAACAAGCCTGTTAAAGTTGTAAAACATCGCGAAAAGTGGAAGTGAACCGGCAGGGTGGTAGAGACCCGGTTGAAAGACGCAGGATTCGTGACAAACTGCCGGCTCGCTAAATTCCGCATTTACCCTGGAAGATTAGGAACATAACAATCAGAATTCTGTTTCCAGTCTGGTTGCGCGGGACATTCGATGCCGCCTCGCAATCGCCATTTTTCGTATGCATTTCAAGGGCGTCGCTGAGATAGATGGGAGATTCGTTTTGGAAGACTACATCTGCTTATTTGAAGACCTCGGTATGGGGGATGTGGAAAGAGTAGGCGGTAAAAATGCCTCTCTTGGTGAGATGATCAGCAACTTGGCGGACATGGGGGTAACAGTACCAACAGGTTTCGCCACCACTGCTTTTGCCTATCGAGAGTTTTTGAAAACGGATGGCCTGGATCAGCGAATCCATGATGTCTTAGAAACTTTGGATGTCAGCGATGTGGTCGCGCTTGCCGAGACCGGCGCAAAGATTCGTCAATGGATTCTTGATACGCCTTTTCCGGAAAAACTAAACGCGGCGATAGAACAAGCCTATAGCCGGCTTCAGGATGGCGATCCGGACCGCGCCGTGGCGGTGCGTTCATCGGCAACCGCGGAAGATTTGCCTGATGCATCCTTCGCCGGGCAACAGGAAACCTACCTCAATATTATCGGGCTGGATAACGTCAAATACGCCATTCACGAGGTGTTTTCCTCGCTCTTTAATGACCGGGCGATATCCTATCGCAGCCACCACGGATTTGAGCATAGTAAGGTGGCGCTGTCTGCCGGCATACAGCGAATGATTCGTAGCGACAAGGCCAGCAGCGGCGTCATGTTTACGCTGGATACCGAGTCCGGATTCCAGGATGTGGTGTTCATTACATCGTCATACGGACTTGGTGAAACGGTGGTGCAAGGCGCGGTAAATCCCGATGAGTTCTACGTGCATAAACCGACGTTCCGTGCCGAACGCCCGGCTATCTTGAGGCGCAATTTGGGCAGCAAAGCCATAAAGATGATCTACGGCGAGGCGGCGGCGGCAGGAAAATCAGTGCAAACCGTCGATGTGGACACAGAAGACCGCTTTACGTTTTCCATAACCGACGAGGAGGTGCATGAGCTTTGCCGTCAGGCGATGGTCATCGAAGAACATTATAAACGCCCGATGGATATCGAATGGGCGAAAGACGGGGACGACGGCCAATTGTATATTGTCCAGGCGCGTCCGGAAACAGTGAAAAGCCGGGCATCCGCGGCGGTCATGGAACGCTATCTGTTAAAGGAGTCCGGCAAGGTTATCTGCGAAGGTCGCAGCATAGGGCAGAAAATCGGCCGAGGAAGCGCCCGTGTCGTGCATAGTATTGCCGAAATGGACAAGGTGCAGCATGGCGACGTATTAGTGGCGGATATGACCGATCCTGATTGGGAGCCGGTGATGAAACGCGCCTCGGCGATCGTAACAAATCGCGGCGGGCGCACCTGTCATGCGGCGATTATTGCCAGGGAGCTGGGCATTCCTGCTGTCGTCGGCTGCGGTAATGCGACAACGACATTAAAGGATCAACAGGAAGTTACCGTTTCTTGTGCCGAGGGTGATACCGGGCTGATTTATGAAGGCCTGCTGGATTTCGAATTGCGGGAAAACAGTGTCGATTCCATGCCGCCGCTGCCATTCAAAATCATGATGAACGTCGGTAACCCGGACCGGGCGTTCGACTTTCAAGCCCTGCCGAATGAAGGTGTCGGGCTGGCGCGCCTGGAATTCATTATCAACCGTATGATTGGTGTGCACCCCAAAGCCTTGCTGAATTACGAGAGTTTGCCACGGGATGTGAAACAGGTTGTCGACAAGCGTATTTCCGGCTATTCGGGACCGGTTGATTTTTACGTCGATAAGTTGGTGGAGGGTATCGCCACACTTGCGGCCTCCTTCTATCCGAAGCGGGTCATTGTTCGCATGTCGGACTTTAAGTCCAACGAATATGCCAATTTGATCGGCGGTTCGATATATGAGCCTGAGGAAGAAAATCCGATGATTGGTTTCCGTGGCGCTTCTCGCTATATATCGGATTCGTTCCGGGACTGTTTCGAGCTTGAATGCCGGGCGATGAAGAAAGTCCGTAACGAAATGGGCTTCACCAATGTGGAACTGATGATTCCCTTTGTGCGCACGGTCGGCGAAGGGCGTCAAGTCGTCGAGCTACTGGAGCAAAATGGACTCAAGCGTGGCGAAAATGACCTTAGAGTCATCATGATGTGTGAAATCCCGTCGAATGCGCTGCTTGCTGAACAGTTCCTTGAGTATTTTGACGGATTTTCCATCGGTTCTAACGACCTTACTCAGTTGACTCTTGGTCTGGATCGGGATTCGGGCATAGTGGCGCATCTGTTTGACGAGCGAAATGACGCAGTCCTGGCGCTTTTGTCCAAAGCGATTCAGGCTTGCCGCGCTGCCGGAAAATATATCGGCATCTGCGGTCAAGGTCCTTCGGATCATCCTGACTTTGCCAAGTGGTTGATGGAGCAAGGAATCGACAGCGTTTCCCTGAATCCGGATTCGGTCCTGGATACTTGGTTTTTCCTGGCTGAAAAGCAAGTGCCCTAGCATCCTCCCAATGTTTTAAAAAACCGGCGTCAGCCGGTTTTTTTATTTTTTTCTATATTTTGATGTTGACTAATTGTTATTAGTTTTAAATACTTATAAAAACTATCTAGTTTTTGAATTAAAAAATACCCCCATCTTTTTGTGTTAATTAGTGTTTTCTAGTTGTATAAGCGGCTGGCAGTACGGCCTTCCCAATAATAATAACTGTTGAGCCAACGTTTCTTGGTTTTTGGCGTTAAGGCCATAGATACAGTCGGGTTACGAGTATGAAAGAACAATTGTTATCGGCAGATATCCTTGCCAATGGCCTGGTGGAGGATGTATTTCTGATCACTCCGGGGAACAGTGCGGACGGCACCGTGCAGTTGGCAATTACCCATCTATCCAAGCCAGGTCAATCTGGTGTGCCGGTGGTGCTTATTCACGGCCAGTTTTCTAACCGGTCAATCTGGTTTAATCAGGATGGCGAAGGATTTGCTCCGTATTTGGTTGAACAGGGTTACGATGTATGGATGCCTGAAATGCGTGGTCACGGACTTTCCCCGGAAAACCAGCGTTATCAGGAAAACTCCCTGCTGGATTACATCAATTATGACCTGCCGGCAATTCAGGACTATTTGTTAACGCGTCATGAAGGAGCGGCGATTTGGTGCGGCTATGGTTTATCTGCCGCGGCATTGAGTACTTCGCTGGCAATGGGGAGGATGCGAACTACCGATGTGGCTGGATTGGTCGCTTTTGGCATGGATGATCCGAAAGGCGATTGGCGAGCCCCCATGCTGAGCCGATTTCTAAACTGGCGGGAACGGAAACGCGGATTTATTCGCCCGGAAGGATCTGAAAAAGATATTGAGCCGGAAGCCTACGGCGTGCTACATGGCGAGCATAATCCCTTTCGTCCGGTCTCGCGGTTGGCGGGGCAAACCCGGCAACTGGCTTTCCTAAAACAGGTTGCCAGGCTGAACGTGCCGCTTTTAATGCTAAATGGCGAGGAAATCGAAGCCTCAAGCGGTATCACTCCGCGCCAGATGTATCAAGCGTGGGGTGCGAATCACAAGGCATTCCTCGGCTACTCCAATACCGGTACCGAACGAAAGATGCTGACCGGAGAGCATGCCAGAAATCATGTTTGGCCGGATGTTGCGCGATGGTTGGCAAAACTTGCGCAGCCTGATCTCGATTACGCCTGTTTAGCCTAGCCCGGAGAATGACAATCATGGCTGCGCGATCTGCCTTAATTGCCGGGGCTTCGGGATTGGTCGGCAGCCATCTGCTTAAACTGTTGTTGGCAGATCCGGGTTATGCCAAAGTCGTCGCCTTGGTGCGCAGCGAGCTTAGGTTTGAGCACGAGAAGCTGGTGCAAAATAAAGTGGATTTTAATCGCTTGAGTGAAACGCTCAGCTGCGATGGCATTGACGACGTGTATTGTTGCCTCGGTACCACCATGAAAAAAGCCGGTTCCAAAGAGGCTTTTAAACGGGTGGACTTGGATTATCCCAAGGATTTGGCAGAGGCGGTAAACAAGTCTGCATCACATTTTATCGTGGTGTCCGCTTTAGGGGCGAATCCCGGTTCCAGCGTCTTTTATAATCGGGTAAAAGGCGATATGGAGCGGGCTATTCAGAAAAGCTGCATTCCCTTCGTTACCATACTGCGCCCTTCGCTGTTATTGGGGGAACGGGAAGAAGGTCGTCCGCTGGAGGCCGCTGGAATCGGCTTAATGAAAGTAGCAAAACCGCTGTTTCGCGGGTCCTTGAGAAAGTATGCGGGTGTTTCGGCGGATGCCGTAGCGGCTGCAATGTTGAGCCAGGCGCATGCTGTCGTAGATGGTTCGCGCACCGTTTCTCGTCTGATCGTGGAATCGGACGAGATTTAACTCGCACGCTATAAAATCAGTGCTTGAACATCCGGCCACTGATGCGTACCTTTTCTTCCTCGTGCTACTAGGTTGGCAAGGAGCCAAATTGCATGGACTGCCGTTCCCTCTGTATCAAATCCTTGCCGATAATTCCAACCAAATAATTCAGGTCGAGAAAAATGAAATATGTTACGCCGGATCTTTGTGATGCCTATGCAGAAAAAATACAGGTGGTTGCTCCCATGTTTCGAAATTATGGGGCACGTGACTCCTTCGGTGGGGAGATTGTCACCGTTAAATGTTTTGAGGATAACTCGGTCGTCAAACAGCAAGTGGATCAGCCTGGCGCCGGCAAGGTGATGGTTGTCGATGGCGGTGGCTCGATGCGCGCCGCGCTGTTGGGCGATATGCTGGCCGAAAGAGCGGCTAAGAACGGCTGGGAAGGTATCCTGATCTATGGATGTATTCGCGATGTGGATGTTATCGGTGTAACCGATTTAGGCGTTCAGGCGCTCGGAACTCACCCGATGAAAACGGATAAAAGAGGCTTGGGTGACTTGAATGTTCCTGTGACCTTTGGCGGAGTGGCCTTTATTCCCGGACAATACGTCTATGCCGATAACAACGGTGTCATCGTATCGCCGGACGCCCTCACTATGCCGGAATAGAGTGGTTGTCGCCTGTCTGGACAATGTAGTGGAAACAAACAAAAAAGGCGCAATCGCAGTTGCGCCTCTTTAGATTAGCCTTCTGCCACGAAAGCTAATTTTTCACGCTGATAATCTCAACACCCAGTAGAAATTTTTCGTTACCGATGTCGGTGCAGCGTACCACTTTTACCGTTGTGTCGAACGAGGGAAAAGCCTCATTGTTGGACGGAAGAGAGGTGTTGTATTCGCCGTTTTCCTTGATGTATTGGTCCACTTCGATGGACATGCCAGTGCCGCTGAGATCCCTGCAGACGCCTTTGAAAGATTGCCCGGTTTCCGCGTCTACCAAGGTGATTTCGGTATCCACTTTCATTCTAATAAAATCGCGTTTCTCCGCGTAATTTCGCATGGTCGTCATTCTCATTTGTAACCCACCTATTTTTATTGTGTCCAGCGTTTTATACGCGCATAAAAATAGGCTGTCAAAGTTGAAATTGTTATAAGTGTCCGTGAAAATAGAATATTTTGTGTTGGGTATTGTCTCTCGGCACTATATGTTGATATTATGAAAGCCTTTCCCGCCGATATTCATCGCCAAGTTCGCCTCGCTTTCGCGCTTTTCCATCAGGGCGAAATGTCCTTCCTGATTCTTCCTTTTTTATCGCCTTTTTCATGTTTTTTCTATAAATATCAATCTGTTGAGTCTGTTCTTTCGAAACTGTCAAGGTCCTGGGTTTAACTACTGTACAGTCGGCCAGTAGAAAATATCTGCACGCTGAAAATGGCTGCCCAGGACAGCGATATGGAACGAAAAAAATTTGTAATGTTTACAAAAAATAACGCTAGTCTATTACCAAGTGTCACGTTTGTCCCGTTTAAACATCGGTACGATGACCGCTATCAGCACTCCGAGTACGACCAATCCGCCGCCAAGCAGCATTTTGTCACGTTCGTTATTATCATTGAGGCGAATGTTTTCGGAGTTCAACACTTCTAACTCGTTTTTCAACTCTTCATTTTCCCTGCGCAGTTCGCTGTTGCGTTTGTCGAGGGAAATGGCATTGGTCGATATACGCTTGATGTCGGCTAGCTCCGCCAGTAAGTTTTTATTGTCTTCTTCCAATCGATTAATTTTTTTCGCGTTGGAGGTGTTGGTCGAAGTCAGGGAATTGCTTTCCTCGGACAGGGAGGTGAACTTTGCCTGTAACTGCTCGTGTTGCACCTGCAACTGTTCAAGCTTGGTTTTGGCGATAGGCTCCGCAACCAAGAAACGCGTCGGCAGCCAGCCTTCTATACCCTCAGGGGTCCTCACTTTGGAATAGCCGGATTCCGGATTGGTAACTAACAGTTCGATGGCCGTACCGCTTCTGACCCCTTTGTGAACGATGCGGAAACCCAACCCCTCGCCACTGCGTAAAGGGGCATACAAGGTATCGTCGATGTATCGGGTTTCAGCGAAAACGAAGGATGTGGTTAGGCTCGCCAGCAGAATGCCAAACCAGATTAAAATGGGGTGTTTCATGGATTTCCTATTTGATGATAACCGCAGCTCGTTGGAATTGGTTTAGGGTAAAACTTTCTTGAATGGTTTTACCGTGACCTGCCGATAAACACCGGCCGCAACATATGGATCGGCGGCAGCCCAGATTTTTGCCTGCTCCAGACTGGCGAACTCAGCAATGACAACGCTGCCGGAAAAGCCGACGGGGCCTGGGTCGTTCGAATCGATGGCGGGGGTCGGTCCGGCAAGTAATAGGCGACCTTCGTTTTTAAGACTCTCCAGACGCGCTAAGTGGTCTGATCTTGCCGACTTACGTTTGTCTAGGCTGTTTTCTACATCCTCGGAATATATTACGTAGAACATGAACTTTCCAAATTCGATAACAGATGGTTTACTTGTGGGCAGAATTAGCGCCCGTTTTTTTGGCCTGAACTCGGTCCCAATCGTGTTTTCTTTTTCTTATCTCTTTGTGGAAGCCGAGATGATACTGTATTTTTTAACTGCATTGAACTTAATGGCGAAAAGGAATGCACTCTAGCAAACAATCTTTCGATTTTCATTGTCATAGTACAGCGTCGGATGGAAGCAAATCTCCTGCTCAGTTAGCTGAGCTGGCCGAACATCTCGGGCTCAATCTTTGGTCGTTGACTGATCATGATACGATTGCAGGCTATCTGGATTTGGCTGCCAACCAAACCAATACCACGTCTCACTTGGTTTCAGGCGTGGAGTTATCCTGCGTATGGAGTGGTATAACGCTGCATGTCCTGGCCTTTGATTTTGATCCCCAAGCAAGTGGTATGGAGCAGTTGTTGCGCTATCAGCGGCAGCGACGTGAGCAGCGCGCAAAGGTTATTGGTGAACGCACTGAAAACAAGCTCAAGTTGCCGAATGCTTATGCGCAAGCTTGCAAGCTCTCCGGCAATGCGGTTCCGGCACGTCCGCATTTTGCCCAGTTATTTATCAATAAAGGTATCGTCGACAGTGCTGCCGAGGCTTTCAAACGCTATCTGGGAGCAGGAAAATGGGGGGATGTAAAACTCTGTTGGCCAGGATTGGAGGAGGTGCTGACTGCAGTCCGGTCGAGCGCCGGTATCAGTGTTGTTGCACACCCGTTTCATTACCGCATGACGGCGACAAAGCTGCGTCGCTTGCTGGATGAGTTTACCAGCCATGGGGGGAGGGGCGTTGAGTTGGCCGTTCCCAACGTTAATTCCGGGCAATATGGTTGGCTGATCGAGGAGCTGCAGCGCCGAGGCTTGGCGCAAAGTGGCGGTAGCGATTACCATGGAAAGGCGACACCGTGGGCAAAACTTGGCCACTTTCCTAATCTTGCCAAACGGCTGACGCCGGTGCAGGAACTATTTTCCTTGCAATGAAGGCTTATCCTGTCAGGTCAGGCAATCAATGCCAATTACTTGTTAGCGGCGACATTTTTTTACAAGCTGTGAGCAGGGCCATTGAAGACGCCCGAATTTCCGTGCTGGTGGAAATGTATCTGGTCGAAAGGGGCCGAAGCTTTAACTTGGTTTGGAGCAGGCTGTTGCTTGCAGCTCAACGTGGCGTGTCCGTGTATGTCATTTTCGATGACTTCGGCAGCCGGCAGGTCGTTGAGCAGTGCAGCCAGGATGCCCGGACAACACCGCATTTGCATTTCTCTGTTTACAATCCCATCGCCTTGCACAAATACACAGCCAATTTTATGCGGGACCACCGCAAACTCGTGGTCGTCGACGGCAAGACTGCCTGGGTAGGTGGTTTTGGGGTTTGCGATGAATTTTATGACCGGATTATCCAGCGTACAGACTACCGAGAGCCGGTTTGGTTGGATGTTGCCGTGGAAGTATCCGGGTCATGTGTCGCGGATTGGATCCTCCTGTTTTTCGATGTTTGGTGTGAACGCCGCTGCTTGATGGTCTACGAAGGCTCTACTGAACCTGGCGGCCGAAATGGCTCCTTAAAACCTCTAATGCACTTCACAAGGGGTCTGGTGCAGGGAGTTAACGGTCCGGAAAACTTGCGCAAACCGGCTTCGGAAGGCCGCTCGGGCTTCTGTAAGTGCCCGGGGCGAGTCGCTTATGGCGCGCAATGGGTTCAGCAGGATATCGTGCGTCAGCTCACCATCCAAGTCAGAAGCGCCAAGCACCGTATATGGCTAACCTCGCCCTATTTCGTCACTACCTGGGGTTTGCGAAGATTGTTGATGCGGGCCAGCCGACGGGGTGTCGATGTTAGAATTTTCGTTCCTGGCCCTTACATGGATCATCCGGCAATACGCTATGCAGGGCGGCGGCATTATCGCAAGTTGCTAGCGGCCGGGGTTGAAATTTTCGAGTATCAGAAGAGCTTTCTCCACGCCAAGGTCTTTCTTTGTGATAACTGGACTTCCGTCGGCTCCTTCAATCTGGACCGCTGGACCTACCAATGGAACTTGGAGGCAAATCAAGAATGCTATTGTGAATCGTTCGCGGACAAGATCCAGGTTTTTTTCCTGGACCTGAGCGATAAGTCGGTGCCGATGAATCAGGCGCAATTGGCCCGGCTCAGCATAAAAGAAAGACTACTGATATCGGTGGTGGGCATGGTTGAAGAGCTTATGTTGCGGTTTTTCCGCTAGGCTGCCTTAGATCAAGTGCGATAGAGGAGAAACAAATCCAGTAGGTTGTCACTAATCTCGCTGACCATTTGCGCCATTAATTTGTCGTCTTTGCGAATATCTTCAAAGTCTTCATCGTCAAATAGTTCCGAATGGGCCATGATAGGCAACAACAGCGCTGCCACTTTGGCTTCATCCTGTTCGGTAAACCAGGCCTTTTCATGAAGCAGAAACACCTCCAAAAAACCGCTACACCAGTTCTGCAGCGCAACCTCGTCGTCGTAGATTTCGGTAGGTAATTGGATCGGCTGTTCTTCATTGAGCTGGCGCCCAAAGTACTCGGCACAAAGGGATACTGCGCTGTCGATAGTTTCGAAAGCCGATTCCGAGCGTGTGACACCCAAGCCCAGGATTATCCCGGAGAGATTTTCAAGCTCCGAGCTGACCGGACCGACTATACATGCGCACACCATCCCATGGATGCCAAATAAATCGGTACTTTCTTCGGTGACATCAGGATCAAAAAGTACTTCTTCTATGGCATCCATTTGTGCTTCTGAAAAAGGGTAGCTTGCATAAGTCATAGCCGGACTCCTTGCCTGTCAGGCTAAAATTGCATTGTCCAGAACATCTTTAAAGTGCCGACAGGTTGTCGGCATTTGTCAGTTTGCACAGTATAGCTTGTCAAACGTTGCTTTCGTGTTTATTGCTTTTCGGTTTGGATTCTGAAGATTCAGGGTCTGCTTCTTCATCCTGGTTCGACTCTTTCGCTTCGGGCGCAACCGCTGAGGGTTGTTCGTCTTGCGCGACGGATGTCTGTTCTTTGCCGTTGACCTGCTCGGAGGAATTGATCGCCGGCGGGGTTGAGCTGTCAGATTGCAGCAGATCTACGGTTTCATCCGGGTCATTTGTTGAATCCGATCGCTTCTCGCCAGCTTCTGAAGCTAACCTGGGTGGCGATTCCAAGTGCGATTGGCCCAAAAATATGGTTGCGTCAGCATCTTCAATCTTTTCCTTGGGTTGTTCAACCGGTTGCTCCGAAACGATTATTGCAGCCTCCGCCGGCGCTGCGCTCTGTTTCGCTTTCGCCTGTTGCTGCTGGCGTTTGCGAACCTCCCTTGGATCATTATGTGCGCGAGTGGGTTTTTTAGCGGTTGCCGGTGCCGCTTCCTGTTGCGTTTCCTCGCTCGGTTTGTTTGCAGGTTCTGCTGCAGCAGACTGCGCATCTACCGATTCACTGGCAGTTTCCGGAGCCAATTGTGGAGTTTCTGTGGTTTCTGCCCTGCTTTCTGCGGGTTTTGAGGGGTGTTTTTCCTGGTTATCAGTGCCGGTATCGGATTCTTCCATAACGGGAGTCTGCTCCCGGTGGCTGTCCGTTGCCGCATCCGTATCGATGTAAGCTGCGGTTTGCGCTTCGGGTTGGTTTCCAGCTACCGGTTTGGCAGGGGGCAGACCATCTGCCGAAGGCTGAATGATGATTGTTTCGTCCCCGCCTAAGCCTGCCTTATCAAATTCGTCCATTGGCGCTGCCGGCTGTCCCTGCGTTGCCGTTGATTCGGATTTGGCCGTGGAAGACTCCTGGACGGTGGGGCTTTTTTCCTTGGGAGTTTGCGAATCCGCTGCAGCTGTCTTGGTTTTATCTTCTTTTCGGTCTTTTGGCTGGTTGCGCTTAGCTGGAGTATCTGCTTGCTCCGCCGTTTTAGCCTTCGCGTTGCCGGTATCTTCCGGTTTTTGCTCGGCTTTTACATTGACAGCGTCGGGCTTACTCTTGCTGCGATCCCGTCTAGGCCGGTTGAATTCGCTATTGCTTTTGCCTTCCTGGCTACCGTTTTCAGACCTGCCACGGCGGCCCCTGCCTTTATTTCCTTCGTTATCCCGGCTTCTTTGGCCAGCTGTATCCGGTTTGGAATCAGTTCGCCGATTATCGCGTTTGCTCTGAGGCTTTTCTTCCTGGCGTCCACGTTGCTTATTGTCCCGCGGAGAATCCTTGCGGTCGCGACGCGGCCTGTTGTCTGGCTCTTTGGCCTCTGTCGCACTTTTATTTCGTGAATCCCGCTCCTGGCGAGATTTGGAGTCCGATACCTTCACTTTCTTGCGCGGCGATTGTTCCGGCTTGGGTTCTAGATCTGCCGCAGGCTTTTCAGTCTTTTCCGGAGCGAAAACGCTGGCAATTTTTTGCGTCAGGCGCTTTAACAAGCCGTTGCTTTCTTGGGGCTCCGCTTCACGGGCGACCGGAACAATGGATTTTACGGCTGCTTCTTGCCGTACAATTTCCTTTTGCAGCAACGAATCCAGTTCGCTTTCCTGCTCTTGCTCCGGGCGCATGTTATAACTGGTTTCATTGATGACTTCACTGTCGTCCCGGACCCGCTGCACTTCAAAGTGCGGAGTTTCCAGGTGTGGATTTGGTACGATAACCACCTTCACGCCATGGCGCTTTTCGGTTTTTGCCAGGTGAATACGTTTTTCATTTAGCAAATAGGTGGCAACCGTAACCGGGCATATCGCCCGCACTTCTGCCGTCCTGTCCTTGTAGGCTTCTTCTTCGATGAGACGCATGATGGACAGCGCCAGAGATTCGATGCTCCGTATAGTGCCTTGTCCTTTGCAGCGCGGACAAATCTCATTGCCGGTTTCACCGAGGGATGGACGAAGCCTTTGGCGTGACATCTCGAGCAAGCCAAAACGGGAAATTTTACTCACCTGGACCCGGGCTCGATCCAATTCCAAGGCGGATTTCAGTTTGTTTTCCACTTCGCGCTGATTTTTCGTGGGGGTCATGTCGATGAAGTCGATGACAATCAGTCCGCCCATATCGCGGAGGCGAAGCTGCCGGGCAATTTCTTCGGCGGCTTCGGAGTTGGTGGCCAGCGCGGTTTCCTCGATGTCGCCGCCCTTAGTGGCCCGCGCGGAGTTTATGTCGATAGAGACCAGCGCTTCAGTGGGATCAATGACAATCGATCCGCCGGACGGCAGTTTTACTTCCCGCTGGAACGCGGTTTCGATTTGGCTTTCGATCTGATAACGGTTGAAAAGCGGAATGTCGTCTTGATAGAACTTCACGCGGCTTTCGAAGTTAGGCATGACTGCCTTCACAAAGTTGAGGGCATCCTGATAGACCTGCGGGTGATCTATGAGAACCTCGCCTATATCCTGCCGCAGGTAATCGCGAATAGCGCGGATCACAACATTGCTTTCCTGATAGATCAGAAATGGCGCTGATTTACCTTGGGAAGCGCTGGTAATGGATTCCCAAACCTGTATGAGATAGTCGAAATCCCACTGTAACTCGTTTTGGGACCGGCCCACGCCTGCGGTCCGGACGATAAGCCCCATGTTTTTGGGGGTGTTCAGGCTATTGATAATGTTTTTTAGCTGCTCCCGTTCCTCGCCTTCAATCCGGCGGGAGATGCCGCCGGCACGGGGATTGTTCGGCATTAGAACAAGGTATCTGCCAGCCAGAGAGATAAAGGTTGTCAGAGCCGCACCTTTATTGCCGCGTTCTTCCTTGTCCACTTGGACGATCACTTCCTGGCCTTCCTCGATCAGGCCCTTGATGCTCATTTTATTGCCACGTTGGGGCTGGGATTTGAAGTACTCTCTGGCGATTTCCTTTAAAGGTAGGAATCCATGGCGTTCTGCGCCGAAGTCGACGAAAGCCGCTTCGAGGCTTGGTTCTATTCGAGTGATCTTGCCCTTGTAAATATTGGCTTTTTTCTGTTCTCTCGTGCCCGACTCAATATCCAGGTCATAAAGCTTCTGACCATCAACGAGGGCTACACGCAACTCTTCAGGCTGAGTCGCGTTGATCAACATACGTTTCATTTAATTTCCGTCAGTTATTCACGGGTTCTGGGAGCGGCGGGAAAGGCGAGTAGCTAGAAGCTAATAAAAGAGGACCGGTCAGGGTTGGCTGGCGACACTTTTGATATCGGCCGAGTCACACCCAAATGCAGTAACAGGCGTAGGCACTTGATTATGGCCTGTTCACCTGTATGTACCCTTTAATTATTCGGCGATAAGCGCTCGGTTAGCGCGCTGTATCTCATACCGGCAATAATCCTGGAGAGACCATTCGCGGGGCAACCATGCGTTGCCGCGTATTCGTCGCCGGAAACATTGCCGAGACACCATAATTTATCGCTTGCTACCGTCTATGCTCACATCATTCTAATTGATATGCAGCAAAGCGTTCGAAACCCTATATTACTCAACAGTACCCGATAAGTTATTTAATTACTCTACAGTTTATCGGACTTGCAATTCGCTAAGTGCTGGAATTATGGCCTATTTATCACCATAGCTATTCTTGTCTGCGGCTCTTTCTGGCAGGGTCCCGGATTAACTACCACTTTCTAAATTTCAAAGTGGTCAGTGTCTGTGTGCAGTAGCAGATTTGTCGCCTGTATGCTGATCTCGTCGGTAAATAACCATGGGATTACATTTTGATGTAGTATTCGTAATCGTTTTGATCGAGCATCCGGGTTATGTTTCGGTCAGCAACAAACCCCTAAAGCTGAGTGTTTTACACAGATCTCCCGGTTAACCAGGGGATTTTCCCGGCAGAACAAGCGCATAAGAGCCAGCGCCGAGAATATAGCAGCTAAATAGTGAGCGATCAATCAGTACGCATAGATCCGCACCAGAACGTGACTGCCGGTTTTTAAGTAAGTGCTTAATTTTTAGTCATTTGTCAGAAGATTTTGCGAAAATAGCGGATGTTAGGAGATTTTTGTGGAAAAAAGCACTGTTGCTGAGGCTTCTGCCGTAAGCTTCCGGAAGGTCGACGAGGCATCCGCTGGCCAGCGCGTGGATAATTTCTTGCTAAAGCTGTTAAAAGGCGTTCCGAAAAGCAAGATATACCGGATTATTCGCAAAGGTGAAGTTCGGGTAAACAAAGGGCGCTGCAAGCCGGAGACGCGTTTGCGGCTTGGTGACTCGGTAAGAATACCTCCTATCAGCCGGCCGACGGAGTCTGCTGGGACTGCCCGGCCAAAAGTGCCGGATCGGCTGATCAAACTTTTGGAGGCAGCCGTTATTTATGAAGATGCAGAGCTGTTGGTGGTCAATAAACCAGCAGGCTTAGCCGTACACGGTGGCAGCGGCTTAAGTTTTGGCGTGATCGAAATCCTCCGGGCTGCCCGCAGTCGGCAGAAATATCTGGAACTTGTGCATCGCCTTGATCGCGATACATCCGGCGTACTGATGCTTGCAAAAAAGCGCCGCTGCTTGTTAGAGCTGCATCGAATGTTGCAGGAAAACCGGGTTGAGAAGATATATCACGCTTGGGTTGACGGGGTCTGGCCACTTGTTAAATCAGAGGTGACAGCGCCCATTCGGAAAAATACGCTGAAATCCGGCGAGCGTATTGTTGTGGTCGCAGGCGACGGAAAGCCGAGCGAAACCAGATATCGCTTGTTGAAGAGCAATGCAGAATTTTCCCTGATCGAAGCCAAACCGGTGACCGGTAGAACCCACCAGATAAGGGTCCACTGTCAATTTGCCGGGCATCCGATTCTGGGAGACGAAAAATATGGTGCAGCGGAAACGAATCAGGCTGTGAGAAACCGGGGCATCAACAGAATGTGTTTGCATGCATTTCAGCTGCGGTTGCACTGGCCGGGTCGCCCTGCGCAAGAGTTTATGGCGCCTTGGGAGTTGGAAGATGCGGTGCAGTTCTGCCAATAAGGGTAAAAAGAAGAAGTCCCTTTAAAGACTTGAAACGTATGAGAATTTAATGCGGAAACAACTCGTTATATTTGACTGGGATGGCACGCTTGCCGATTCCACTGCGCATATCGTGGATTGTATTAAGGTTGCGTGCATGGCGACTGACGAACCTTTTCCTGGCGCTACGGCAGCCAAGGAGATTATCGGGCTAGGGATGCGCGAGGCTTTAACGCAGTTGTTCGGCCAACGTTCGGAAACGTTTGTACAAACGTTTCGCCGGGCCTATTCAAGCCACTTTTTTTCCGCTCCCATGTCCAGGGCCGATCTGTTCGACGGCGTTGTCGAAATGCTGGAGAATCTGTCAGCGCAGGGCTTTAGTCTGGCAGTGGCGACGGGTAAAAGCCGGCATGGGATGGAAAGGGCGTTGCGCGAACTGGATTTAGAGAACGCCTTTGCAGCCATACGATGTGCGGACGAAACCCAATCGAAGCCGAATCCGCAAATGTTGCATGAACTGCTGGCGGAATTTAAACTGCAGCCCGCAGAGGCGGTAATGATCGGCGATACAGAGTATGACATGGCCATGGCTCAAACAATCGACATGCCGCGGATTGCCGTGACCTATGGGGCACACCATATTGCGCGACTGCAAACCTATCAGCCGATGGCAGTCGTCGAATCACCCGGTCAGCTCGTTAAAGTGTTGACCGGCGTTAGCTGTTAACCGGAAATTTATATGAGCGAAACATTACCAGAGAGCACTCAAGCACCGTCTAATCCGCCGAAATCGGAAAAGGAATGGCGGTTGATCGAAAAGCTGCTCATGATCTCGTTAAATGAGCAGCGGAAGGCAAGGCGTTGGGGAATCTTCTTCAAGATTTTGACCTTCGTATACCTGTTCGCTTTGTTTCTAATATTTGCCATGCGACCGGGTAATGCCGGAATGGCCATTCCAGGCGAACCGCATACCGCCATTATCGAAATTGAAGGGGTTATTTCGGCAGCGGAAGAAGCCAGCGCGGATAATATCGTCGGCGCCCTGCGAAAAGCCTTTGCGGAAGAGTCGGCTAAAGCGATTATTCTGCGTATTAACAGTCCCGGCGGGAGCCCGGTTCAAGCCGGCTATATCTACGATGAGATCAAGCGTCTGCGTATCAAAAACCCTGACAAAGTGCTCTATGCGGTCATTTCCGACCTCGGCGCCAGCGGTGCCTATTATATAGCGGCCGCGGCCGATGAGATTTATGCGGACAAAGCCAGTTTGGTCGGATCGATAGGCGTTACCGCGTCCGGGTTCGGCTTTGTCGATGCCATAGAAAAGCTTGGGGTCGAGCGCCGTATCTACACCGCGGGTGAACACAAGTCGTTCCTTGATCCGTTCTTGCCGCAAGACGCGCAGGAGACCCGGCTTTGGCAGGAGGTGCTGGATAAAACCCACCAGCAGTTCATTACCCAAGTGGAGAAAGGGCGCGGTGAAAGGCTGCAATCCGATAGCCCTCTGTTATTCAGCGGAATGGTCTGGAATGGTGAGCAAGCGCTCGAAATGGGGTTGGTTGACGGCTTAGGTAGCAGTAGTTATGTGGCACGCGAGATTGTCGGTCACGAAGACATGGTGAATTATACCGTCAGACCCACGCCTTTTGAGGAGCTGGTGGGAAGGCTGGGAGCCAGTATCGGAAAGGGATTTGGCCAGGCTGTGTTTGGCAATCCCCTGCAGTTACACTAGGGAATGGTATAACCTTCGCTACGCAGCATTTTTAACAGACTAATCAGGGGTAGGCCTACCAAGCTGTTAGGGTCGCTGCTTTTTACGGTGTTGAATAGCGTGATGCCCAGACCCTCGATTTTAAAGCTGCCGCAGCAGTCAAGCGGTTGCTCTTCATTTATATAGCGCTCGATTTCTTGATCGGTCAAATACCTGAACTCCACTTCCACACTGTCAACGGCCGTGTGGAAGTGTTCCGTTGAAGAGTTGAGCAAGGCGACTGCGGTATGGAATAGGACTGTCCTTCCTGAACACAGTTGCAGTTGCCGATGGGCATTTTCAATAGTACCGGGTTTTGTGAGTAAGTGCGTATCCACACTCGCGGTTTGATCCGAGCCGATAATCAGATGCCGTGGAAATTTACTTTTAAGGCTATTCGCTTTGCCAATGGCATTTTCCAACGCAATTTGAGAAGGGGCTGAATAATCGCCTTCCTGCTCATTAAATTCGGGAGCGGCAATAAGAAAATCGATGCCAAGCCGCTTCAATAGTTGGGCTCTGTACGTCGAACTGGACGCTAAGATAAGCGGGATTTCTGGCTTGGCGGCTGCTTGGGAAGTGAATTGAGACATGTTTTTTCGCTTTTATTCAGGAAAATGATGATTTTACAATCAACTCTTTGACTTTGTCAGACCTCGTCACTAAAATTGCGCGCTTATGAAAATGCCTGGTATCCCGGAATTCATTGATCCTTCAAAAAGTTGTGATAAACAGCATGTACTTGAAGGTGATATTCCAGTTCAACGACTTGCCCGGTTTTTGGCTCAGCAGGTGGTTGGGGACACTAAAGAGAATTCCCAGCCGGTTGACCAAGCCAGCCAAACGGTCGTACATGCCAAATTTAGTTTTCGGCGTGATGAACAGCAGCATCGCATCGCAGATGTTGAATACCACACTGTTGCCAAGCTCGCTTGTCAGAGATGCTTGGGGCTTATTCAACAGGAAATAGAAGGTAATGTCACATTCGTGTTTCTACACAGTGACAGTGGTCTTGAGCAATTGCCTAAAGCCTATGAACCTGTCCTGTTGGAGAACCATGAAGCGGGATTGTGGCAGGCGCTGGAAGATGAGCTGTTACTGAGCCTTCCCATGTTTGCTTATCATGAGGACCGGCACTGTAACCGTTCATTAGATGAAATGAAGATAGAAACCGAGGGCGAAACCCGGGAAAACCCTTTCGCTGTGCTCGGCGATTTACTTAAAAAGTAGCTCAACGAGCTAACGGCTCGCTCAGGAGAAAAAAATGGCTGTTCAACAAAATCGAAAGACTCGTTCAAAGCGTGGTATGCGACGTGCCCACGATGCACTTAGCGCTTCTGCTTTGTCGATCGATCCGACTACCGGCGAAAAGCACCGTCGCCACCACATCACCCCAGACGGGTTTTATCGCGGTAAGAAAGTAGTTGAAGTTTCACAAGATTAACTTCTTGTTTTGGAACGCAATTTAACTGTTGCGATCGATGCAATGAGTGGGGACTTGGGCCCCACCATTGTTGTTCCCGCCGCTCTCCACTCCCTTTCCAATAATCCTCATATCCGCATAATTCTCGTTGGCGACGAAAGCCGGCTGAATCAACTTCTTACAGGTTGCACCTCACCCAGAATAACAGTCGTTCATGCCACTGACGTGGTACGTATGGATGACCGGCCCAGCCATGCCTTACGCAAAAAGCAGGATTCGTCCATGGCGATTGCCTTGCAGTTGGTAAAGGAAGGTAAGGCGGACGCCTGTGTAAGCGCCGGCAATACCGGAGCATTGATGCTGCTAAGCAGATCGATTCTGCGAACCCATCCCGGAGTGGATCGCCCTGCAATTATCAAACATATTCCGGCCGTGCAGGAACGATGCTATGTGTTGGACCTCGGGGCGAATGTCGATTGCAGTGCCGAGCACTTATGTCAATTTGCCATGATGGGGTCGGCATTGGTGGAAGCGCTTGAAGGCAAATCCGAGCCGAGAGTTGCGCTGTTGAACGTCGGCGAAGAAGATATTAAAGGCAATGAACAGGTCCGTTTGGCTTCCAGAATGTTAGCCGAGGGAGAACTGGTGAACTACATAGGGTATGTGGAAGGCGGCGATATTTTCAAAGGCGTTGCCGACGTGATCGTCTGTGACGGTTTTGTCGGCAATGTTGCCTTAAAATCCAGCGAAGGCGTGGTCAGGGTTGTCATGGGGTTTGTCCAGCAGACTTTCCGGCAAACTTGGTATGGCCGCCTGATCGGCTGGCTGGCCAGGCCTCTCCTAGCGGATGTGAAGCGCATGCTTGACCCCGCCGCGCATAATGGCGCCAGCTTGATCGGCTTGCAGGGAACGGTGATCAAGAGTCATGGCAACGCCGACCAGATCGCCTTCCAAAGTGCGATTGAAGAAGCCATATTCGAAGCCCAGAAGGGCGTTCCGGAAATGATTAATAGCCGGTTGGACGAACTTATGTAACACAGGTGGCTGTTTGCAAGCCCGCCGACCTTGAAACTTAGTCCCCAACTAAGCCTGGTAATGTAGCATTGGTGGCTGATCGTACAACTTTGATCTAATGTATCTGAGAAATCATCATTGAGTATCATTTCCGTTATGGTTAATTCAATTTTATTCCCCGGTCAAGGTTCCCAAAGCGTCGGCATGCTGGCCGATATTGCAGAGCAATATCCCGCTGTGCTCAATACCTTTTCGGAAGCAAGCGATGCATTGGGCTATGACCTTTGGCAGGTTTGCCAATCCGGACCCGAAGATAAGCTTAATTCTACTGACGTTACTCAGCCCGCGGTCCTCACTGCCAGCATTGCCCTTTTCCGTCTTCTGAATTCTCGTGGTTTCAGCCAACCCAAGGCAATTGCCGGTCATAGTCTTGGCGAGTATTCCGCCATGGTGGCTGCAGGTGTTTTTGACTTTGCGACCGCTGTGAAACTGGTCGAAAAACGCGGCAGGCTGATGCAGGATGCTGTCGGTGACATGCCGACGGCCATGGCTGCTGTCCTGGGTTTATCGGACGAAGATGTTATTGCCGTCTGTGCGGAGGTAAGCGGCGATCAGTTGGTACAGGCGGTGAACTTCAATAGCCAGGGGCAGGTTGTCATCGCCGGGCATGGAGAAGCGGTCGATAAAGCCTGCGAGGCACTAAAGGAAGCGGGCGCCAAAAGGGCGATCAAACTGGCAGTCAGCGTGCCGTGCCATTCAGATCTGATGCTGCCGGGCGCCGAAGCGCTGGCGGAGGAAATCGCCGGAATTGAGCTGAAGTCTCCGCAGATGCCGATTATTCATAATGTTAATGCGGGGATCGCCAAAGATTTGGATGAGTTGCGGGATAATCTGGTTCGGCAGCTATACTCTCCAGTAATGTGGACCCAAACGCTTGAATCTTTGGTTGCTGCTGGCGTCGAGAACTTTATTGAATGCGGTCCGGGAAAAGTTTTGGCAGGATTGGTCAAAAAAGTTAATCGCAAATTACCTGTAACCTGTTTATCCGACACTAGTGCCTGGGCCTAGGCAAACACATTCGATCGAATTGTCATGGGAAAAAATATGGAAAAAGTAGCTTTGGTTACAGGCGCGTCGCGAGGAATTGGCGCGGCAATTGCGGATAAACTTGCTGCAGCGGGGTATGTCACTGTCGGCACCGCTACCTCAGAAAAAGGCGCTGCTGCGATCAACGAGCGGCTGGAAAAGTTAGGAAAAGGTTCCGGCATGGTTTTGAATGTCGCTGACGCCGAATCTATCAAGGAGTGTCTGGCTAGTATTTCAGAGCGGTATGGCGCGCCGCAAATCCTGGTGAACAATGCCGGTATTACCCAGGATAATTTGCTCATGCGGATGAAGGACGAACAGTGGGAACAGGTTATTCAGACCAACTTGAGTTCTGTTTTTCGTCTTAGCAAAGCCTTGATGAAAGGCATGATGAAGGCGCGCTGGGGAAGAATCGTCAATATCAGTTCCGTGGTCGCTTCGATGGGGAATGCCGGGCAGGTCAACTACGCGGCCGCCAAGGCCGGTATCGAAGGCTTGTCCAGATCGATGGCAAAAGAACTGGGTTCGAGAAATATCACCGTGAATTCCATTGCGCCTGGGTTTATTGAAACGGATATGACCAATGAACTGCCGGATGAACAGAAAAGCGCGCTGTTAAGCGCGGTTCCGTTACAAAGGCTTGGCAAGGTAGATGAAATAGCGGGTGTCGTCGAATTTCTGATTTCCGACGCGGCATCTTATATAACCGGCGAAACCATTCATGTGAATGGCGGAATGTACATGAACTAAGCGGAGTTTATTTCGTTAGATTACAACTTTTGCTTGATATAATTTCGGGTTTAACTAGACTAGCACGCAGATGTAAGTGCTTGGTTTGAAACAATAGTGAGGAAGATATGAGTACTGTCGAAGAGCGAGTGAAGAAAATTGTTTGTGAACAACTGGGTGTTAAGGAAGCTGAAGTTCAAATGAACTCCAAGTTTGTGGAAGACCTGGGTGCTGACTCGCTGGATACTGTCGAATTGGTTATGGCGCTTGAAGAGGAATTCGAGACTGAAATTCCTGATGAAGAAGCCGAAAAGATCACGACTGTACAAGACGCCATTGATTTTATCGTCGCCAATCAATAAATAGCGTTTTCACACCAAGCGAACAATAGCCGCTGGCAATTCAATTGCGAGCGGCTTTTTTGTTTGGAGCCAAACATGCGGTTTCTGGTAAACGACCAGCCCACTGACTGCCTGCCAGTTACTGATCGTGGCCTTGCCTATGGTGACGGACTGTTCGAAACCATGCTGGTAAAGGATAATCACGTTATCCTTGCCGGAGAGCATCTCAAGCGTCTGATCCATGGTTGCCGTAGACTTGGTTTGAATTATCAGCCCGGTCCGGCGCTCTTTCAAAAAGCCTTGGAGTTTCACAAGACTCTGCAAACAGACTCGGCCGTCGTGGTGAAAGTGATTATTACCCGAGGTGCGGGAGGACGAGGTTATTCCCCGCATAACGTCGCCAAACCCACGGAAATCATCGGCTTGTTTCCAACGCCTCAACTACCGGATGAGCTTTATGTCAAAGGAACTGATATCCGCATTCTGACAACTCCTTGCAGCCAGAATCCCTCCTTCGCTGGGATGAAACACCTGTGCCGTCTGGAACAGGTTATGGCAAGCGCGGAGCTAAATGAAGGCGAGTTTGAAGGGATTATGCCGGATATGGATGGCAATATCGTCGAAGGCACGAAAACCAATATTCTATACCGACGCAGAGGGCAGTGGTTTACCCCAACGCTTACGATGTCCGGTATAAAAGGCGTGTTAAGAGAACATATTCTGGCGTCTCAGGCCGACTATGGACTTAAGGTTGCGGAAAAGGACATCTCTCAGGCAGAATGTGCCTCCATTGAAGCCATGGCGCTGATCAATAGTGTTGTGGGTGTCGTTCCGGTGAAATCGCTTGCCAATATTGCTTTAGATGTAGATTGTGTCCGCCAAGAAGTCCAACAGCCGATCCACCAAAAAATCCCGTTCCGGGTTTCTTAAGCGACTAGCGTTAGTCTGTGCCTTGCTGGTATTAGCGCCGGCATTTGCTGCATTAGGGTTTGCGTACCAGGCGTATACCGCGTTACAAGCGCCAATCGCGGTGTCCGAGCCGGTGCTTTTCGATGTCCGGCGTGGCGATTCGCTGAAGGTCCTGGCTGAACGGTTGGAGTCGCAGGAGATTATTGACTCGGCCTTTTGGTTCTATTGGATTGGGCGTTATAAGAAAATTGATCGTCAGATTAAGGCCGGTGAATATTGGCTCCGCCCCGATTATAGTGAAATGGGGCTTTACCCGCTGTTTATTTCCGGCCACACTGCAGAATATACCATTACTTTTATCGAAGGCTGGAAACTCACGGAGATTTTGGATGAGTTTCAGCATCACCCAAAAATTGTCCGTACCATCGATACTCAAGATCCGGTAGCGCTTGCCGAACTTTTAGAGATGAAGTATCCCCATGCGGAAGGACTGATTTTTCCCGACACCTATGCCTATCATCGCGGATCGACGGATGTTGAAATCCTTTCCAGGGCCTATAACAAGATGCTGTCGACCTTGGAAGCCGCCTGGGCAAACAAAGCGGACAGGGCGGTGGTGAAATCCCCTTACGAAGCGTTGATATTGGCTTCGATCATTGAAAAGGAAACCAGCGTTGACGAAGAGCGGGAAATTATCGCCGGCGTATTTACCGCGCGATTAAATAAACGGATGCGCCTGCAAACCGATCCGACGGTAATTTATGGGTTGGGCGAGAGCTTTACCGGTAATCTTACCCGTGCCCATCTGCGCCAAACTACTCCCTATAATACCTATAGAATCAATGGCTTGCCCCCTACACCTATCGCTATGCCGGGAAAGGCGTCGATCGAAGCCGCCCTGAACCCGACATTGAGCGGTGCGTTGTATTTCGTGGCCCGTGGGGACGGCACGCATGCCTTTTCGAAGAGCTTGGAAGAACATAACCGTGCCGTTAGAGAGTATCAACTAAACCGGCGCGCTGATTACCGGTCTACAAAGTAGCAGGAAGAACACCCGTGCCATCTGGAAAGTTCATCACATTGGAAGGTATCGAAGGTACCGGTAAAAGTACCAACCTGGCATTCATGAAAGAGCAACTGCTGTCCTTGGGACTACAGGTAGAAACCACTCGGGAGCCGGGGGGAACGCCTTTTGCCGAGGAAGTCCGCGAGCTTCTTTTGGCCCCCAGGGAAGAGCCGGTGTCCAGTAAGGCGGAACTGCTGTTGATGTTCGCTGCCCGCGCGCAGCATTTGGAAACCAAGATCTTGCCACTGCTCGAAAAAGGCATCTATGTATTGAGTGATCGCTTTACCGACGCTACTTATGCTTATCAGGGGGGTGGACGAGAGCTGCCTTGGCAGGATGTCGCACTGCTGGAGAATTATGTCCAAAATAAGTTCCGCCCCGACTTTACTTTGCTGCTCACGATAGATCCGGCACTCGGCATGCGCCGTGCCAGTAAGCGCGGCGCACTGGACCGTTTTGAGCAGGAGAAGTTAACTTTTTATGCAAGGGTACAAGCGGCTTATTTGGCGCGCGCAGCCGAGGATCCGGAACGATTTTGTATCCTGGACAGCAGCCAACCCCTGGCAACCGTAAGGCAGCAAATTGCTGAACAGCTACAACTGCGCTTCGGGATCGGGCCGGGACAGTAGCCAAATCATTAACTCAGTGTTTAACGCATAATCGTTCTGACTTGAAAGCTGAATCAACCGGGTGGCTATATAGTCTGGACTAAGCGATTTGGCGTCTCCCGCATTTCAATCAAATGCTCAAAAGGAATAGGCTTCGCATATAAATAGCCCTGACCATAATCACAACCCATCTTCCGCAGCAGGGCATCTTGCTGGGCGGTTTCTATGCCTTCGGCAATGACTTTCAAACCGAGCTTATGCGCCATCGCAATGATAGCCTCGTAAAGCGCCAACTCAGAAGATTGTTCGGTGAGATTGCTGATAAAGGCGCGGTCTATTTTGAGGTAATCGATATCAAATTTGTTTAGATAGGCGAGGGAAGAATATCCGGTGCCAAAATCGTCCAAAGCGACCTGGATACCCTCATCTCGGTAAGCATAGAGAATCTGCCTGATTTTATCGGTTGCATCCAGCAGTAATCCTTCCGTGATCTCGACCAGAATATACTGTGGAGGCAACCCCATTCGTCGGATTTTTTCAATCCAGCGGCTCAAGTTTTCTGAGCCTAGTTTGAACTGCACCGGCGACTTGTTAATGCTAATTTGAATTTTCTGCTGCCTGGAACAGAACTGTTGCGCAACGTCTAAAACTTGTTCCACTACCCAGTCGCCAATTTCGATGATGATGCCGGTTTCCTCTGCCAACGGAATAAATTCATCCGGGCTTATCATGCCGAGTTCCGGATGTTGCCATCGTAACAGTGCTTCTGCTTTGGGTATTTCATTGGTCCGTAAATCAACAATCGGTTGGTATAAAAGCCTGAGTTGGTTGTTGGCAAGAGTGTCGCGAAGCTCATTGATCAGCTTCAAACGCTTCACTGCCTTGCGTTGTAAGTTAGGGGTAAAGAAGCTGAAGCAGTTGCGTCCTTCGGATTTTGCAGAGTACATTGCTTGATCGGCGTTGCTGATTAACTTATCCGGCGACTCTCCGTCGTCGGGGAAAATCGTGATGCCGATGCTCGCGCCGATGACCAGCGGCTGATTGTCCAGGACAAATGGAGCGCTCAAAGACTGAATGATGTTGCGGCTAATCCGAATCAAATCTTCAGGCTGTTGAATCTGGCTGACGATTAGGGTGAACTCATCGCCCCCCAAACGCGCCACCTCGTCCGATTCGCGAATGCAACAGCGTATCCGGTCTGCCGCTTCGACCAATAGCAGGTCTCCTTTGTCATGCCCCAGCGTGTCATTCACCTCTTTGAACTTATCGAGATCCAGTAGCATTAGCGCTAATTTTCGGTTACTACGACGAGCCCGCGAAATCTCCTTTGTCAGCGTATTGCGAAACATACGCCGGTTCGGCAGGCCAGTTAGCGAATCAAAGTTCGCCTGCCGCCAGATCATTTCTTCTGAGCGTTTTTGATCGGTTATATCTTCAACAATTGACCAAATGGAAGGTTCTTGATCGCCTTCAATCAGCATGCCGTTTAACCGCACCGGAACCGGCTTGCCGGAAGCTTTCACAAATTGCCGTTCATAAGGGCCATACCGGCCAAATTTCTCAAGGGCTTGAATTCGTTGGCGTTCCTGGTTGGCGTATTTGGTAGGCGTCAGTATTTTTTCGTTTTGAAACAGTATGTTTTCTTGCGAATCCCTCAGGATTTCGGCAAAGGCTTGATTGCATTCCAGAATTTTGCCTTCCAGGCTGGTCCGATAAATGCCAAGAGGTGATAGTTCAAACATGGCGCGAAATTTGGCTTCGCTGGTTCGTATCAGCTGTTCCGAATGTTTCCTGGTAAGCACTTCGGCTTCCAATGATTTATTCGCTACAGCCAATTGAGCGGTTCGTTCCTGGACCCGTTCCTCCAGTTCCTGGGCTGCGTCTGCCAGTGCTTGGTGTTTACTTAGCAACTCTGCGCGGTTTGATCGAAGCCTTGTGGTCATTTGATTCAAGCAGTTCGCAAGTTGCCCTATTTCATCATTCGCTTCCGCTGCTACAATCACAGATAAATCGCCTTCGGCAATTCTTTCCGTGGCTGCAACAAGCCGCCGAACCGGCCGGACAATTTCTCCTGCCAAATACTGCGCCAAAAAAATCGCGCTGATAACAAAAACAACAAAGAACAGACCCAACAAAAGCATGCCGAGCAGCAAATGCTGCTCCATTTCGGCCTGCACCTCTCTTTCCATGCGGTTTCCTGTCAGGTGTAGCTGCGAAGATAGCTGATGAAGCCGATCTCTGGTAGCGCCGATCTTTTCTCGATAATGCAGATATTTTTCGAAACTGCCTACATAATTCCGTGTATCCCGATGGATTCGATATAGCGAGCGCTGTTTCTCGCTGCCAAAGGACTTGTCCTGAAACTGCGCACTAAGTATCGCCAACTGCTGGCGCAAAGGTGCTAATCGCGTATCCGAGAGCGGCTGTAATTGTTCGGCGCCGAGAAGCATCTGACCTTGCCAAAGCACAATTAGTATCTGATTGGTTGCACTGTTTAGCGACTGTCGATCATCGGCGGGCAAAGCTTGAAGGTTAAATCTTGAAATTTGCTTTACCATTTTTTCGCCAAGTAAGTTGGCCTGGCTCTTCAGGGCCGCGGCGCGATCCAGCTCAATCACGTGTTGTTGAAACCGTTTTTCAAACTCCTTGAGTAATCCCGGCATTTTCGTCTCAAGACCGGATTGGCGAGGGGCAAGCATCGCTTGTATTTGGTTCGCCGTGGTTTCAAGTTGTTGAAATACCAACTGTGCGGATGGGCGTGAAGGAGAGAGAACATAATCTCCGGCCAGTTGCCGAGTTACCGCAACATTGCCGATGATTTCCTTGATTTGCCGTTCTTTTTGGAATTGGCTGAAGATGGATTGAACGATTGCTAAAGAACTGACAGTGCTTATCACCAACACTCCAATAAGCAGCGTAAAACTAAGTTGGATTTTCTTCGGGTAGTTGGCATTTTTAAGCAGTCGCATAACGTCGGCCATAACCTACTTGATAGTGGCGAAGGCTTGTTCGACATCCACGGCTAACTGCGCCTGAATATTTTCGATCGCTTCCGGAAAAACCAGGATCTCTGTAAAAGCGTTGAGTCCGACTTCTGCGATGGCCGGCGGTGTGGCCAGATCAAAATTAAAGGCGAAGTGCTGACTTTCGGTAATCGCCTGCAGTGCTTTTAATTGTGTCGGGTTATAGAAACCGGCCGGGATTTCCTTACTTGGCGATAAGGCCCCCGAGCCGCGGCTAATGAGTTCCTGGGGTTCGGCGGATGCCATGTAGCTTAAGACCTTTTTTGCTCCTGCGATGTTGGCGGCGTTTTTCGGAATCACCATTCCATCTATAGGGCCAAGGGCCACCATTGGAATGCTGCTATCCATCTCGGGAAAAGGAAAAAATCCGAAATCAACCTCCGGGCGCCAGTTGTGTTCGGCATTGGTGAAATAGCCGATGTTCCAGGTTCCCATTAAGGTCATCGCGGCTTTTCCGCGAAATATCAACCCGTTGGCCTCATGGTCCCATGTCGCGTCGGCGCTGTTTTCATTAAAGTAACCCTTCTTCAGCAGTGCAGCCCATTCCTTCAGCACGCGGGTAACGCGTTGATCTTTATAGCTTGCGTTGCCATTCATCAGCGCTTGGCGAAATTCGAACGGAGCCGTTCGGAGCAATAGCATGTCGAACCAGAACTGCGCCGGCCACTTGTCTTTCGCGCCCAGGGCAATGGGTATGATGCCCTGATTCTTCAGTCGTTCGCAGACTTCAAGAAATGCCTTCCAGCCTTGTGGCTCTTCAATTCCATATTTACCAAACACTGTCTTATTGTAGAAGAAGCCGACCAAATGCTGGGTGAGGGGGAGCAAGTAAGTTTTACCGTCGTAGCGACTGGCGGCCGTTAGCAAGGGAGAGGCAAACTTGGCATTAAGCTGATTGTTTTGCCACATGTCATCTAAGGGTTCCAGATGATCCACTATCGAGGCTGTTCGTGCACCTGCCCAATAGGAGTAGATATCCGGCGGATTACCCGACTTCAGCGTATCCAGTATGCTGCTTTTAAACGCTTCATGATCCAGGGAGACTTCCTGCAGTTCGATTTCACTGTTAGATGCATTGAAGTTTTCGGTGAGTTTTGTAAATCCTGAACGCAACGAACCGGAAAAGTAATGTAAAAAGGATACATGTTGTACTTGGTGTTCACCTTTGTGCGGGGATTCGGCAGGTTCACACCCGGGAAGCATGGCCATCGTCACTATCAAAAATAGTAAGAGGCGGAGTGTTTTGGGATGGACACCTCCATGACAAACATTTCTTGGCATGGCATTTTCCGGCAACGATTGGGAAATAGTTATCGAAATGTGTTGCTTACAGCTTGTTTACTGAGTTTAGTAGAGTCGATATCAGTTGGCGAATGGTAGGCGACCTCCTTTGCCAGAAAAAATGTGCCGATGCGAGACAACTAACTGGCTATTTTTTTCATTTCGATTCCGCAAAACGCCATCCAAGGCATTTCAGGATGAAAGCTAACTGATGCCGGCTCGCTACTTATGTTTCGTTATTACGCCATCTGCTTCCAACAGGCAAACAATCAAGTCCAGTAAAGTCTGTGTCTTGCCAAATTCGATGCCTTGCAGGAAAGCGTCGCGCATTGACTTGGGATTGCCGGTAAGTTCAATTTTGTGGTTCATTTGGGCGGTATTTTCCAGAATTGGATAGAGGGTTTTGAGCCGGTCCAATCTTGGGTCGGAGCTTTCAATGTGCAAATTGAATCTATGGTTTAGTTGTTCAATAAGGTTTTGAAACTGAGGATCGACTCCGGCCGCCTTCGCTTTGACCTGCAACAGGTCAATAATTTTATCGTTCATCTGTTATTCTACCGACTAACTTGCTGCGCTTTAGCGTTCTGGAGTGACCGATTTCAATTCAGATCGAAATGGGCCAGCCAGATGCTGTTTTATCCGTCTTTTGATGTTGATGCGAAGCTAGTTTAGCGGTTGTAGCAGGCTCGATTTGGATCGAAATCAATTGCTAGGAAATATGTAAGTAAGCATTTTCCTGGGCATGGGTTTGATCTTGTGGCTGTGCTGGTAGTCAGGACCTGTTGGTAATGGCAGGCGGGACCGGGACGAAAAAACGCCGGCTGCCACTGCGGCATACCGGCGTTTCGCCTTGACCTTGCGGCCTTGATAAAGGCTAGTTCTTCAGCTCTCTTTTCAGGATTTTCCCTGTTGCCGTCATGGGTAACGCTTCCCTAATTTCAATTTGTCGCGGATATTTATAGGCCGCCATTTTTTCTTTGCACCAGTCAATAAGTTCTTCAGCGGTGGCGACGGTATTTTCCTTCAAAATGACAAAGGCTTTTATTTCTTCGCCATATTCGGTGCTCGGAATGCCGATGACAGCCGCTAGAGAAATCGCGGGATGAGTTAACAAGGTTTCCTCTAACTCTCTGGGATACACGTTGTAACCGCCACGAATGATCATATCTTTCACCCTGTCGACGATAAAAATGTAGCCGTCTTCATCCATATAGCCGATGTCGCCGGAGTGGAACCAGCCGTTTCGTATTGCTTCCGCCGTCGCATCCGGACGGTTCAGATATCCTTTCATGACGTTGTGGCCGCGAATGACGATTTCGCCCTTCTCCCCACGGGGAGCTTCATTGCCTTCCAGGTCGACTATTTTCATATTGACCCCCCAAATCGGGACACCCACCGAGCCTGGTTTGCGCTCAATGTCCAGAAGGTTAAACGAGGCCACGGGAGAGGTTTCAGATAAACCATAACCCTCTAGAATAGGGACGTGGAATTTCTCTTCGAATCCCTTGAGTATCTCCAAAGGCAAGGAAGATCCGCCGGAACCACATAACCGAAGAGTTTGACGAATCGCGGCCAGAGCCGTGTCGTCCACTTCCGCATTGTTCAGCAGCGCCCAGTACATAGTGGGAACGCCACAGAATATAGTGATGTTTTCCCGGACCAGTGTGTCGACTACCGTTTGGGGTTCGAACTTTGGTAGCAGGACCAGCTTATTGCCGTTGTATACCCCACAGCACATCTGCACGGACTGGCCGAAAGAGTGAAACAGCGGCAGGGTAATCAATTGATTGTCGGATCGCTGGGCATGGCTGAGCCTGGAAAACTGCACCACATTGAGAAAGATATTGGCATGGCTCAGTATTGCACCTTTTGGTTTGCCTGTGGTGCCGGAGGTATACAAGATGACCGCCATGTCGTCGGCCTCTGTCACTATTTCCGAGTCATGGTCTGCAGCCTTTAATAAATCGCCGGCGTCTGTTGCCTCGGCAGCTTCCAAAAGGCCAGCGCCGGATGCTATCGACCAAAAATGTTCGCACTGTGGCACCCGCTGAAAGGCTTGGCATCCGTGCTGCCCTAACGGTAGTTCGTTGGTGCCTTCAAAACAGATGTAACCTTTCGCTTGGGAGTCCCGCAGATGGTATTCAACTTCTTCGTCGTGTAGCAGGATGTTGAGCGGGACAACAACCGCGCCAGCCTTGAGAATGCCGAAATAAAACATCGGAAAGAACGGCAGATTCGGGCAACTGAGGGCTATCCGGTCTCCCGGTTTTATACCGGCAGCAATGAGCCCGTTTGCTATGCTGTTGGTTTTGCTGTGTAAATCTGCATAGGTCATCCGTTGCGGGCCGCATACCAGAGCTTCCTTGTCAGGGTGCAATTTACAGCTTTCTTCCAGAATAACGGCGAGATTCAGCATAGTTATATTCTCCGGTTTGATTGTTGTTGGGTGACGGAAAAATCTGGTCCGCATCCAGTGTAGTTCAGGTTTTACCAAGTTGAATGCTTGATCAAAGACAAAATGTCTCGCAAGACAATTGCCACCATACGGCTGGATTTGCTATACACGGTTTTTATTTTTAGCAACTTGCCGGTTGAGCTTCTACTATTTCGATGCGTAGTTTTATCAGTTATCTCTATCTTCTTTTTATTGGCATTACCTGTATTTTCTTCTTTGTCGGGGCAGTCTGTCTGTGGGCACTGACGATTCTATTTGATTCACGTCTCGTGCTGCTCCATTACTACACGAGCTTTTGGGCCTATTTTTACGTGCTCATGATGCCTGCCTGGCGAGTCAGGTTTCACGACACGGGGAATATCGATAGACGACGAACCTATGTAGTAGTGTCCAACCACCAGTCGCTGCTTGACATATTGGTGGTGTTTGGCCTCTATTTTCCCTTCAAATGGGTATCCAAGACCGAGATCTTCAAAGTCCCCTTCGTCGGCTGGAACATGGTGTTGAACCGCTATATTCGGCTGGACCGGGGCAATAAGGACAGTGCCTCGCAGATGATGCAATCCGCGGAACAACATTTACGCAATGGCAGTTCCGTCTATATCTTCCCTGAAGGCACACGTTCGAAAGACGGCCAAATTCGCGACTTTAAACCCGGCGCCTTCATCCTCGCCAAAAAACTGGGCTTACCGATTTTGCCGGTAGTGATAAACGGTTCAACCCATGCCTTACCCAAACACAGCCTGACCTTTCAGGGAATCCATCCCATCGATGTCAAGGTGTTACCCGCAATAGAACCCGAAACCTTTGCAGAGTTGGAAGCCCCGGCGTTGTTAGAGAATGTGCACCGGTTGTTTGTGGTGGAATTGCAAAAGCTCAAAAATGAAACGGGCGGATTACCGCCAGAATCGCCTTGAATTGCCTGCTCTCTGATGTAACAGCGTAAGCAACTGTTCTATATCGCCAAACTGTACTGATACCGGTTGCGTAGATTTAGCGATTGCGCTATCTCCGTTTTTATTGCCATAGCACCAGTGTAGTTACAGCCGAATAGTACTAGTTAAAATGGTGGTAAAAGGAGAAAAATCAACAAGCTGCAACCAACGTGCTTGCGGAAAGAGGATCTTGATTGTCACCGTTATCCAACGACAAACCTAAAACTACAAAAGCATTTCCCAAAGCGGGCCCTTGCGGTTACGCTTTTTGCGTAACAGATCAATAGCGTCTGAAAAATCTTCGTCGGGAAGAATCCAAGGGTTACGAAGCGCTTTGACTTTTGACCGCAACCAGTCGATATCTAGGTCTATTTGTTGGTAGTAGTGGGGGGTTAGCAAGGGATCATCGGCAGCGATCATACCTTCGTCAATTGCTTGGCGTTGCAGGTCGGTCTTCGGGTAGATCCGCATCCCCAAGAACGGGAAAATCACTGAATCGGGAAGCCGCTCGGAATTGTCCATGCTGGCCTGCAGGCTTTTCATTGACTCACCCGGACCGTTGAGAATGAGAAAATGCGCCTGATAGATGTCCAGGGCATGACATGCCTCTGCCGCGCGGAAGACATCCTCACAGCGAAACGGCTTTTGATAACTCTGCAGTACATCATCCGAGAAGCTGTCGGTACCGAACTCAACATGGCTGAGCCCCGACTCCTTAAACAAAGCGAGATCGTCATAGCCGAGCAGATGTGGAGAAAAGTAAGCCCCCCATTTTATGTTTAGATCTGCATCAATAATGGCCTTGGCGAGATCACGGTTGAAACCCGGTTTTATATTGAAAACCGAGTCGGTAAAAAAAATGTAGTCGGCGTTTTGAACTTTCTGAAGCTGTTGGATAGACCCGATGATCGACGGGATGGGCACATTCCGCACCAACCTGCCGTCAATCGTCGGATAGCTGCAGAAGGAGCACTGATACGGGCAGCCCCGCTTGGTCTGAATATTCAGCATGCCGCTTTCCTGCCAATACTGCGCCGCCAAATCCGCATCGAACCGGACCATGGGATTTTTGATGTAGCTGCGTTTGGGTATTGGCAATTCCGCGGCTTCGCCGGTTGAATTGGTTGATCTTATCAACCCTGGCATTGGCGGACATTCCCGGCCGGCCATGGAGGCCTTCAGCAGTTGATACAATGGTTCTTCGCCTTCTCCGGTGATGGCGTAATCCGGCTGCAAAATATCGAATAGCAACTCGGGATAAATAGAAAACCCCGCACCGCCAATAATCAGCTCAGCATTAGAACTTTCCCGGACCAGTTGCACTAATGCTTGATATTGGCCAACAAAATAATGTTGTTGGGTGATATCTACGTCGTCAATATTTCGTAAGGAAATTCCGACAAAATCGTAACCCCCGGAGAGTTGCTCTTGTAGCTGTTCGTCGCCTTGCCAATTGCGGTCGAACAGGGATATTTCCAGGTCTGGCAGTCGTTCGGTCAGATAGGCGGACAAATAGCTTAATGCCAGTGGATATACCGGGTAGGGCTTACGCAACTGATTGGCGGAAATAAGTAGCAGCCGGTACAAATTATTTTCCCAGCGATTAGAGTTGAAGTTAGTTAACTTCTCACTTCGCGGCAGCTTTAGCAATATTTTTTATTTTTTTATCTCCATCCGTGGAGCTGGCCCGCGTTCCGGCTCAATTGCTACAACATGGACTTTCCCCATAACAGGCACTACTTTTTATATATCTGTCTTGTACAGAGGTCTAGTCATGCAGTTCGCGAAAATTCGCTCCCTCTTGTTGTTATTCATTGGAATCTGTCTTGTCGCCAACACCTGCGCCCAACCAATCGTGCTGGGAAAAGTGAGTGACAATCCCAAGAAACACTATGCGTTTCTCAAGCACATGGCCGCTTATCTGGCACAAAAGCTGGCCGGGCAGGGAATAACCAAAGGCGAAGTGATATTTACCAAGAATAATAAGGAAGTCAACACCTCAATCATGGTCTATCGTGGCGTGATCGATGCAGGCGTTTACAGCAATAAGGATTGGGAAAAATTCGATGATCTGCCCTTATCCCACCGGGGTGAATTGAAAACCATCTATGAGAGCGAACGGTTTCTCCGGGCAGTGCAACTAGTGCGGGTAGATTTGGCTCCGGCGCTTAAACAGGAAATCAAGCAAATTCTCTTGGCCATGGATGAGTATCCCGAAGTCAAACCAGTCCTCAGTTCTTATCAGAAGACCGCTAAGTTCAGAGAGCTTGACGCCACTTTTGCCACGGCATTGCAAGAGGTGCGAATGATTTCACGCCTTATCGATCAACATCTGAATTAAACGATGAACCTCCAGATACGCTATGCCAGCATGGTAATCGCGTTGATCGTGATAATCGTTATCGCCTTGTCAGGAACTCTTTTTTTTCAGTTTAAAGACTTGACCGAAGAGCTGGGAGAGGTTAGCGCGGCCAAAATGAAGGCTGCTCTGAATCAACAGATGGTCAATAAAGGCAAGATGGTAGCGGCGACCAATGGCGATAGCCTTACCAATGCCCTCTACCAATTCGATATGGACCGGATGCAGAATCAATTAATCTCTATAAAGGTTCGCGAGGATGTGATCTATACCTATATCTTTGACGATCAGGGAAAAATCCTCCATGACGGCTCCAATGCCATCAGTCACTTCGGCCAGCAGTTGGATACGTTTTTGGATGTCAGACTGGACCTGCGGCAACGGGAAGTCTATGAGCAGATCATCCGGGAACAACTTGTTGTGGTAAAACCCATTCTGATTGATGATGAGATTTTGGGCGGCCTTGTCATCGGATTCTCTCTGCATGCGATCAATCAGGATATTCTTACGACCCAGCAAGAAATCGGGGCGATCAGCGATCGCCACATCACATTCACCGCCTATGCCGCGTTGCTCACAACGTTGGTGTTGGTTTGCTTCGGGATCGCTCTCGCCTATCCGGTAACCCGCAGCATGGTGCTGCCGATTCGTAAACTTGTCCAGTTGGTACAGGAGATCGGCAAGGGAAAATATGACGCTAAGCTGGAAATTGCACGAGAGGACGAAATCGGTCAACTGGCGAAGGCCTTTAACCATATGACTGACAGCTTGCAGCGCAGTAACCAACGCATACTGCATATTGCCTATCATGACGACCTTACTCAGTTGCCTAATCGGCGGCTGTTCATGGATTATTTGGGCCGTGTTCTGTCATTGGCAAAGCGAACCAAAAAGATTTTCGCCGTGCTCTTTATCGACCTGGACGATTTCAAGCGAGTAAATGACACCCTGGGTCATGATGTCGGTGACGAGCTGCTAAAAGAAGCCTCCTTCAGAATTGTCGGTTCCTTGCGGGCGGAAGACATTGCCGGGATAACAGCGGAAATCGGACAAAACCTGAACGTATCCCGCCTGGGTGGCGACGAATTCACCATCATTCTGCCGAACATCAAGTCTCCGCTGGATGCATCGATTGTCGCGAAGCGGATTATCGGCAACCTTGCCGAGCCATTTTTTCTGAAACAGCGCGATGTAACCATCGGCACCAGCATCGGCATCACGGTATTTCCGGATGATGGTACGGATGCGAAGTCGATGCTTAAAAATGCCGATATTGCCATGTACCAGGCAAAAGAAAATGGTAAAAATCAATACCAGTTTTTTACTCAGAAAATGAACGATAACGCGCTGGCGAAACTCGCCATTGAGAGCAGTCTGCGCAAAGCGTTAAAGAAAAACGAACTAACCCTCCACTATCAACCGAAAATCAAGCTGCCGGAAAATCTAATTGTCGGGGCTGAAGCGCTGATTCGCTGGCACCACCCCGAAAACGGCTGGATCAGCCCAGCCAGCTTTATTCCGATTGCGGAAGAAACCGGGCTGATTTTGGCAATAGGTGAGTGGGTGATTGAACAAGCCTGCCGCGACTTAAAGGCGTTAAAAATTCAAGGCTTGGCCGATATTGGAATTGCGATAAACGTATCCAGCCAACAGATTCATCAGCAGGAAGTGGACACTATCGTCGCATTGAATCTGGAGCTTCATGAACTGGATGCGCCGCAACTTGAAATTGAGATCACCGAAACCGCGTTGTTGGAAGACGACTCGAACACCCGGGATTTGCTACAGAAGCTTCGAGACCGGGGAATGAAGGTTTGGCTTGATGATTTTGGTACGGGTTATTCTTCATTGAGTCATCTGCGCCAATTTTCCGTATCAGGCGTAAAGATTGATCGCAGTTTCATTTCGGATGTGCATACCAATGAAAATGACGAAAAGCTCGTGTCGGCTATTATTTCGATGGCGGATAGCCTATCGATTCCCGTGATCGCAGAGGGTATAGAAAATCCCCAGCACCTGGAAGTCTTGGTTAAGAATCGATGCCATTTGGCCCAAGGATATTATTTCAGCCCGCCTGTACCCCTGCAGGATTTTATGGAGCTGTTGAAATCTTCCGCGTCGGCGGCATTCGTTAGACATTAGCAAAGATTCTGGGTGTCCAGGAAGTCAGCGACGGTATCCGCGAGCCAATCCGGCGCCTCTACCGGTAAGTCATGGCCCGCGAGTGGATGAGAGACAATCGGCGCCTGCCAGGCTTCGGATATTTGCTGCGAACAAACCGGGCTTACCAACCGATCCTGCAATCCGGAAACAATCAGCGTGGGCACCTGTGGCGGGATGGATTTGGAATATCGGTAGTGGGCGGCTGCAAGCAGTTGATTGCGCATGCTTTCCCGCGTCACCGGATTTGTTAAAGACCAGCGAACCCAGGTGTGCAAACGTTCTCTGGTCCGATTATCCGGACTCAGCGTTAACTCTTGTATCAGCATCTCGCGTTTTTCCGTGGAGGTCAGCAGGTTGCCGGCAAGTCTTGGCCAGGCGTTGAGTTGCAGGCGCTGCCAGGGCTTCGCATAGGGGCGCATGCTGCTGTTTATGAGAATCAAGGCGGTGACCTCGGCAGAGGAGCGTTGCGCCCATTCCGTTGCGATCATGCCTCCCATGGATAGACCGATAAGAATTAAGCCGGGCCGTCGCTGCGCAAAAGGAGTGGCGGTAGGACTTCCGCCTATGCGCTTGGCGCTGGGCATTCCCGCACGAATCTGATCGACCATCTTGGCAATCGTGCTGGCCGAAACCTGCCGATAAAAGGCGCCGTTGCCCGGTAGGTCAGGGGTGGAAATTGTCGCGCCGGGTATACGACGGACCAAAGTCGTGGGAAAGGACTCCCAATGGCGGCTATCTCGCAACCAGCCGCGTAGCAATACAATTTCGTTTGACATTTGCACTAAGTCCTTTAACAGGTCGTTATTTCGGTTTGCGTTTGCCGTTGTACCACAAATTTAGGGCCGCAAGCTCGTAATGTGCGCGCTGTTGTTCTTGGGGAAGCCAGTTTTTGTAGGATCTTACCGCATCCTTGAGAAAGTCGATAAACATTAAATGACGCCGTAGAACCCGGCGTAAACGGTGTGGCATGATCGGGTGGAAAAAGCCCAAGACCTGAATCAACTGCCGTGGGTTTTTCTTGATCCAGAGCCAGGAGCCCATTTCCATGGTGATTGGGAGAAATCTGACATTTTTGCTAACTGACTCAAGATACAGATAATCCCAGAGGTCGCCATGGGTTGTATAAATGCGGGATTGCGGTTCGAAGGTGTAAACGTGATTAGGTTGTGTTTCGAATAGCAGGTTGCGAAGCGCAAAAACTTCCGCCAGATGGGGAATAGGTTCCATGCTATATGCATATGGAAACCAGATCTGGTCGTTAAAGCCGAACCCGGAATGGCAATCCAGAACCATGCTGAACGGCGCGGGAAACAACCGTTGTCGGACAAATTCACATAGGGCAATGGCTTCGGGTTCCATGCCAGCGTCTTTTCTACCTCGGTACCAGGGAATTCGGGTTGTCCAGCGTTGCCCGCCGAGAAGAAAAGGGACTTTCGCCACTGCGTCCAGTGGTGCATTGCGCATCAGATCGACTCCGTTGCCGTTCGCTCGGGTATGCCGCATCATGCCAGCCGGATTGAGTGCGGGAAGTAGATATAGCTGTACTTCGTCCAGCTCCTTCCGCAGGCCGTCATCCCAATGCAGTTGTTTTAGAAGAGATTCCAGAAACGCAATGATCACCTGGCTGCCGATTTTCTCCAGGCCGTGAATCCCGCCGGTGAGTGCCAATACCGGTTTATCGGGGCCGGCATTCCCTATCTTGATCAAATAGATGGGGAGTTCGTGCCCCTGGAAACTTACCGTCTCGATTATTTCGTGGGTAACAAACTGCGCCCCCAATGCCAATAATTGCTGTATCCGGTTTAGTTCATTAAGTGGAAAGTGAATAGTTGGAATCATTTGCAATGTCGAAGGTCCTGGTTGGGATTAAATTCCAAGCAGTTGGCTAGCCTAGTCACTGGAGATGAAATCCGGGTTACAGAATCCATATGGATTGATACGTCGATTGGTGGTAAACAGGAAATGTCAACAGAGCCTAGTAAGCATAGAAGAGATCCGCGCTAATAAAACTGAGAACTTGATTGAATTTAGCGGATTAAATCTCTGTTAATGCAGAACAAACACTTCCTCTTTAGGTAATTAGGGCTATGCTTGAATAAGGCGAAGAGGTATCGGTTATGCTTTCAATATTTCCACGTGTCGTTCTCTTGAGCATGCTTATCGGTATTGCCCAAGCGGCTTCGTTAGCGCCAGAGCATGAACTGCAGCGGTTACTGATAGTCGCAAAGGAGAGCATCAACTCCGCCGATTTTAATACCACCAGAACCGTCCTGGATAAAATCGAAGCATTGGGGATCGATCCCGGCGCTGATTATCACTACTATTTGGGCCAGCTCGAAGCCAATACAGGCAATCTTCAAGCCGCGTCGGATGCCTTTATCAACTATGTCAACGCAGCGGGAAGTGAAGGGCAGTATTACCAGACTTCCCTGCGGATGATCACCCAATTGGAACGGCAGCAGGAGGCAGCCAAACCACAAGCGCCGCCGGAAGATATAAGCGATCTACTGGTGGGCGAGGGTGATCAGTACCTCAGCCAACTGCGCCAGTTGTATCTTGCCAAAGATGACATCAGCGCCCTGATTGAGCACATCAACGGCCTTCTCGCCGCTAACGTATACGTACCGGGCAGGATTCGATATGTAGGCAGCAAAGAAGGGATAGTCTATAAAATCACCACCAATGCCCAACAAGAACTTGTGGTTCAGGAGTCCGATTACCTGGATGAACGCCCCGACCATAACTTGTTCCGAATTTCGGTATATGGTGTGGATCCCTATCTGCGCAGCGAATGCGATTTCAACCAACGCCGCTGCTGGCTAAATCATCCGATAGAAAGGCAGAATCACTGGATAACCATCGCCGACAACCAGGAGGCATTGACCGAACTTGCCAAAGCCATGACCCAGTTGATACGGCGGTTGCAGAATTGAGTTTGTGGTAATTGGCTGATAATCTCGTTGGAAAATTGCTCCTTTTGAGTTACGGACTGGGCTTTCAGGTTTCTTAGATGTCGCTTTTGAGGGCGTTGAGGGTCTTGCCTCCCACATTCAGTTATAGGCCTTTACAACAACTTGTCTATATTAGTGATTTTGTATAGATGAGCTTATTGTCACCAGCATCGAAATAGTTTTTTATCTCTGCTTCCAGAGAAAATCCTAATTTACTGTAGAAATTTCTGGCAGCCTTAAAACCCTTCAAATGCGATGTTTCAACGATTAGCAGCCGAGCATTTCTCTGCTTCAACTCTCTTTCCAAGGCAGCTACTATCTCACTACCATAACCATGTCCCGAAAATCCTTCTTTCATCCATAGCATTAACAAGTTCCATGTCCCGGAGGTCATAGGTTCAGGCGCGCAGTAAGCAACTCCTATGGGCTCACCATTATTTACAGCGGTGTACCATATTTCACTACCCGGATTATTGAGGTGTTTATCAAGAGTGTTGCGGACATGGGCTAAGCCTTCTTCATCGAATTGCCCACTGTCCTCAACAATTGACATTAGCTGTTCGCGATGGACAATTGTAGTATTCTCGATCATTAATCCAGCCTTATATTTATCGCCACCTTAGAGTTTATTCCTATGGAACTGCTCTGACCTGGTTTTCTCCATACCAGGTGTAAAAGCAATGAAACACGAAATGCCACTGAATGCCAAACTATCATGTTGGAGCATGACGAACAAACTACTGATCCCCCTGTTCTTCAGCCAACCTAACCTTCTGCCTCGACTTAATTTCGCTCCAAAGTTCTCCCGATTCAATCCCTGCAATCCGCTCTTTATATTTCTTGCATGCTCTTTCCAGGACTGACTCGGTTGTTATGCCGTGCTCTTTTTCCAGTGCGATCAGGATATTCAGGTAGTCCCAGAGAATGTCTCCCAGTTCATCTTCCAGATAGCATGTTCGGCCACTACCGGCTTCGGCGCGAGCTTCATCGATTTCTTTTTTTATTTCAGCGAAGTAGGTTTCCGAGCCATTCGACCAGCTGTTATTTTCATCGATGATCGACTTTCGCTTGGCTATTTCGTAGAGTGTTTTGAATGCGTTCATTTGCCTTTTCGTTAATGCTGAAAATCACTTTTCCATTATTGATGGTTTTCATTGTAAGCAGCTTCCAGGGCGGCAATATCGATTTTGTGCATTTCCATCATGGCCTCCTGCACCCGCTGTGCAGCTTGCTTGTCTGTGGAATTCAGCAGTTCTATCAAGCGTTTGGGAACCAGTTGCCAAGATAATCCGAACCGATCTTTTAGCCAGCCGCAACGGCTCTCTTCGCCACCCTCAGTTAGTTGTTGCCATAACTTGTCGGTTTCCTCTTGATCTTCCGTCGAGATCACAATCGAGGCTGCTTCATTCAGCTTAAAATGTGGTCCGCCATTGAGAATTTGATAGGGCACACCGTCCAGAACAAACTCAACGATCAGAGGCGGCTCTGCATCGGATGGGAATCTGCCGGTGATGGCTGAATCTGGGATAATGGATGTGTAAAACTCGGCGGCAGCCAGGCCGTCGCTTTCAAACCAAAGGCAGGTAGAAATAGCGCTTTTCATGGAGTTATTTCTTCTCCTGGTTGGTCAGCTCTACGATTGGCTGGAAGCCGCCAAAAATGAGTCTTCGCCCATCAAACGGCATCGGGTTTTTCTCAGGATTCATCCGATCGTCTTCTTGCATCAATTTCTCCAGTCTTTCCATGGCTGCATCGCGGGTTGCCTTATCCGGCCATTCGACCCAGGAAAACACCACGGCTTCATCTTCCTCTGCAGCAACGGCTTTGTAGAAGTCGGTGAGCTTTCCTTGTGGTACATCGTCCCCCCAACACTCAATAACCCGCAATGCGCCTGCTTCGGTAAAAATGGTATCAGCGAGCTTTGCATGTTTAATGAAGGCGTCTTTGCTTTCTCGGGGAACGGGAATAAGATATCCATCGATATAGCTCATGTTGAAGCTCCTCTACTTGTATTGTTCAGATATAGAGTAGTCGTCCCAGAAAGATTGGGTTCGATAATTTTCAGTTTATACTTTCTTGGATCATATGTTGCCGGCCTATTGGGTTGCCTTTTGGGGATTTACGGCTTAATGATAATCCCGCGACTTTGCCGCTAGTCGATCAAGTTCCGCACTGATATCAAATAGTTTATAAGCGATAAGATGGATCACGGCGCCGCCGGCATCTTTTTCCACTTTGCCATAAATCTTGAGTAGTTTGGCCTTTACCAGTGTTTCCATTTGTTTTAGGGCGGTTTGCAGCCAAACCACAACATTAATCGAACCGGTCTCGTCCTCCAAAGTAACGAAGGTGACACCGGCCGAGGTGCCTGGGCGTTGGCGATTTACCACCACACCGGCGACAAAGATTTCCTGGTTGGGTTGTATGCCCGGCAATGTCTCGGCACATCGGCAGTCTTCGAGAACGGCCTGGTCGCGTAAATAGGCCATGGGATGATCACTTAATATGACACCGGTTGTGGCGTGATCCTCGACAATATTTTCTATCCGGTTGGGTGCAGCCAGTTCCTGGCTGGCAGGCTCCTGACCGGCAAACAACCGGTGATAAAACTGATGGCCGGAAACATCCCAGCGTTGTTGATAGCGATGTTCGCCAAAGCAAGCAAAAGCATTGGCGGAAGCCAACGCTTCCAAATCATCTCGGTGTAACTGGGTGAGTTGCATCATATGAGTAATTGAACGGAAGCCTGAAGTCGGGCGCTGGATTTCGATAGCTTCGCCTGCGCCGTTACTAAGCCCTTTCACCAAACGAAAACCCAGACGCAATGTACTTTCTTTGGGGTGATTGATATCCTGCTCCAGGCGGCTGTCCCATGTGCTGCGGTTTATATCTACGGGCCCAATGGTAGCACCATGGCGTTGTGCATCCTGAATAAGTTGCCAGGGTTGATAAAAACCCATGGGCTGGCTGTTGAGCAAACCACAACAAAAATCCGCTGGATAATAATATTTTAACCATGCCGACACATAAGCCAATAAGGCAAAACTGGCGGCATGGGATTCAGGAAACCCGTATTCGCCAAAGCCTTCTATCTGTCGACAGATACGCTCCACATACTCTTCAGGAATGCCTCGTTGCAACAAGCTTTCACTGAGCTTATGCCGCAGTGATCCGATATGCCCCTGTTTCTTCCAGCTTGCCATTGAGCGGCGTAAGTCTTCGGCCTCTTCGGCATTGAAGCCTGCGCCAACCATGGCTATTGCAATCACCTGTTCCTGGAAAATCGGCACGCCGAAGGTACGTTCCAGAATGGGCTCTAGCTCTTTGAGCGGTACATCCGGTTCTTCTTCGTTATTTTTGCGGCGCAGGTAGGGGTGCACCATATCGCCATGGATCGGGCCAGGTCTGACGATGGCCACCTGCACCACCAGGTCGTAATATTTCTCAGGCTTCAACCGCGGCAGCATATTCATCTGGGCGCGGGATTCCACCTGGAACAGGCCGACACTATCGGCTTTTTGCAAAGAGGCAAAAACCGCCGGATCATCTTCTTTCGGCAGATCCCCGATCCGAAACGGTTTACCCTTCAGGTCACTGATATAGCTGAGCGTTTTCTGGATGGCTGTGAGCATACCCAGGGCCAGAATATCGACCTTCATCAAGCCTAACGCTTCCAGGTCGTCCTTATCCCACTGGATCACGGTACGGTCTGCCATGGCGGCATTTTCTACCGGGACCATTTCAATCAACGGACCCTGGGAAATAATAAAGCCGCCAACATGCTGGGAGAGATGCCGGGGAAAGCCTAACAGTTGGCGTAACAGTTCCCGAAAGCATTCCAGGGTGTGGTTGTCCTGAGAGACTTGCGGCGATATCACCTCGTCAATCCAGTCCTTTCCCCGATAGCGCCAGCCGAAATTGGCAATGACATTTTCCAGTTGCAACAAATCCAGACCCAACGCCTTGCCCAAATCACGAATCGCGCTCTTCGCCCGATAAGTAACGACTGTGGCGGCAATGGCACAGCGGTCGCGGCCATAACGTTTGTAGATATATTGGATGACCTCCTCACGGCGGGCATTTTCAAAGTCAACATCGATATCCGGCGGTTCATTGCGCCGTTTCGAAATAAAACGTTCGAACAATACACTGGTGCGGGTCGGGTCGACTTCTGTGATATGCAGGCAATAACAGACCACGGAATTGGCGGCGGAGCCTCGACCCTGGCAGAGAATGCCCTGGCGACGGGCATATTTGACGATGTCATAAATGGTGAGAAAGTAATATTCATATTGCAATTCGCCAATGATGCGCAGCTCTTTCTCGATCAGCTGTTTGACTTTTTCCGGCAGACCTTGGGGATATCGTTGCTGTGCGCCAAGATAGGTTTGTTCCCGCAAATAAGAGGGCGCAGTATAACCCTCGGGAATACTTTCCTTGGGGTAGCGGTAACGCAATTCGCCTAATTCAAACTGACAGCGCTTCGCTACTGCCAAGGTTTCTGTCAGTGCCGCCTGCGGGTAGATGGCTTCCAGTTTTTGTAAACTGCGCAAATGGTTTTCCGCATTTGGCTGCAACTGCGATTTGATCTCGACAATGGGCGAGTTGTGCCGAATCGCAGCCAGCGCATCGTGCAACATTTTACGCTCCGGCGCATGCATCTGGGGATAGCTGCTGGCAACAATGGAGAGGCTGTATCGCTCCGCACAGGTATTAATGGTCTGATGCCGTTCCATGTCGCTGTTCTGTAACAACAACTCCAGCAATAGCCACATACGGCCTGAAAAGTGCTGCATTAAGTCGTTCAGATAGGCCTGTTCCAAGAGCTTGAACCCTGCCTTATGGATACTATCCGGACGTCCCCTGTGAATGCTATCCGGACGCCAAAGCAAAAGACCTTCCTGTAATTGCAGCAGATCTCGTGGATGAAATCGGTATTCGCCTTTTTCCGCACGGCCTCGGCATTTGGTGATTAACCGGCATAACTCTCCATAGGCCTGACGATTATTGGCCAGAATCACGAAGCAGGCGGAATGTTCTTTATCGCTGAAATTAAATTCGGCGCCCACGATCAGTTTGAATGGGCGGGAATCCGGTTGCGCATCCTGATATTTTTGCCATTCCCGCCAGGCCTTGACTGCTCCCGCGACAGAGCATTCATCGGTAATCGCCAGGCCGTTATAGCCTTCCAACAATGCCTGCTGAACCAGCTCCTCCGGGTGGGAGGCGGCACGCAGAAAGCTGTAATTGGTCAGGCTGTGAAGTTCGACAAAACCGGAGGTTGCAGAAGAAGACATGAGAAATTCCGGCCCTAGCCAAAGATGCCATGCAGAAACCATTGGCCTTCTACGCTTCGGTAGAGCCAATGCAATACTGGCGACGACTGTTGCCGCAGGGCGATGTAGTAGTCGCGCTTGACTTGTTGCTTATCCCACCAGCCGGTATCCAGGCGCAGCGGCCCTCGTATTAACTGGTAATGGCCGACCCGTACCGGGCGGGGTATTTCAAGTAACCAGAGTGGTTCCAGCGGTTGATGGCTGATTTCTGCTTGTTGTTCAGCAGCAACCTCAGAGAACGCTTTGTGCACCGTTGCCTGTGTGGTTAAGTCGGTCTGCAATTCCGGTCTGGGGTCATCGGTCAACTGGATGAATTGGATGTTGCCGGCACCGATACGACCGACCAGGCGGTTTAGCAAATAGGCTTTGGATTCTTCAATATCGGTTTGTGCGTTTTCGGCATCCTGCATTCCCGGACGGCTTTGGAACAAATTCAGAGATGTCGGGGGAATATCCTCAAACTGAGAAGCTTTGAGAACAAACCCGTTTACCGGTGCCGGCAAGCGTAAATGTTCAATACAGCGGTTTAGCATATAGAGCCAATTGTCCGGTCGGTTGTCGGCGGTCGCCAACTCAACCGGCATGAGGGTTTCGGGGTGGTCGCGATGCAACAGTCGAATTCGCAGCGTTTGACTGACCAGACAGCGGCTCTGCATAAATTGGCAATATTTGCGAATCGAGGACGACAGCGGGAACAGCAGCGGAGCCAGGGTTTCAAACTCCTGTTCCAAATCCACTTTATGGTAAAACTGCTCGGGGATCGCCGTTGGTGTCGGCCGCCAGTCCACGTTGCCGGTCACCTGACTGAGGTAATCTGCCAGCTCGCTATCGATTCGATACGCCAAATCGCCTTTGGGCAGTTGCACAACATCCTGCACGGTTTTCAGGCCAAGCTTTTGCAGCCGTACAAGGGTTTGCTCCGGGATCGTCAGACAGTCGATGGACATTTTTTGCAGAAACTGGGTTAATTGTTTCTCTGCGATGCAAACTTCTATGCCATTTCTTGCCAGCAATTGGGCGGCTTTGGGGTAGGGCGCGGCGGCAATCTTGACTTGGTGGCCGAGGGTTTCAAATAGCTCGGTCATCTGTTGGCGAATATGGCCGAGTCCGCCGAACAGTTTACGCATGGTGGCCACTTCCAGATACAAACCATCCGGCGCAAGACCTATCCAGGCCGAAAACCGATATGCCAAGCGAGCCGCACGTAACAGGGCTTGTTGTTCCTTATGGGGCTGGATTGTTTCCACTTGCATGGTAGGAGCAAGGCAAAAAGCGGTGTTGGTCAACATTTGCGGCGTAATCCCCAGATTTAGGGCGGTTGTGTTGCAATCCACCAAAGCATTACCGGTTTCCTTTACCAGGCCGACCGGTTGCTCTGTGGCAAAGGCAGGGCACCAGGTTTCACCATACAGATGAGGGAAGTACACATAGAGCCACTGCATAATGCCTACTTTTGTTTCCTGAGTGATGGGTGTGGCGCAACCGACAAGGTTGCGACATGAGAGAGAAGGCGTGAGAACATTTAGCAGATACTCAACTTTATACAGTGGTATATACAGCATTCTATCCAGTGAATTTGAAATTGCAAATGCTGCGTTGTCATGGGTGAGGGAGAGAAAACTACTTGTATCCAGTCTACAGACTGTTTTAGTTTTATCGTTAAAACCCAAAGGGAAAATGCTTGAGGTAAATCGAGTTCCACTTATGAGTTTAAAGGGTGTCATGGCGCGTAAACTGAGACCATCGACAGCAGGGATGCTGCCGCAGTGGAGCTGTCTTTGAGCCCCCAAGGAAGGGTGTACGGCGAGTCTCAGTTTATGGGACATGACAACCATGGCGCAGATTTATAAGTTTTTTAATTAGATAAGCAGCATTCTGTCCTATTCGATAAAAATTCAAGGTCCTTATGCGATTTATTCTGTACTCACTAGCCTGTCTCGGCAGCTTGCTGCTCATAGTCAGTGTTTGGCTAATTTGGGATGCGGTGAGTTTTAAATTGGCTGCCACAATACAGCCAGGGGAATTTCTTTATTACTCGGAAAAGCAGGAGATATCCCGCAATAAGGATTCGGACGGCCGGGTCACCTATCAGGAAACTACCATATATTTGCCGGTATTCACCCTGATTGATTCAGACGGTGAACGACATCGAGTTTACGGCACTGAGAGCCACATTTTTCGGGTATTTGACAGCGAGGAGAGTATTGAGGTTTTGGTCCATCCTGATCCGGAAATATCTCCCAGGATCAACGCATTTATACCTCTCTATGGCAATACACTCTCATTTCTCCTCATCGGATTATTGATATTGATCCCGGCAGTAATCGGACTGCGGCGGAGTCCGCCCGATACATCGGTACAGGAGTATCTGCCATTCATGCTGCGGTTTTTCGGCTTTGGAATACTGGTCATGGCGGTTTTTGCGCTGATATTGGTGGCTGCAAATAAGTGGTTCCCGGAAGAACAAAGCGCGACTAATGAAACGGAGGAAATTGAATCTGATGCTTTGCAAAAGGTCGAGGATTCGCCCAGTGAGCTTGACCGATTGGCCTTTCGGGCTGCGCAGCAACGAGATCCTGAAAAACTGAGGCAACTTATCGGTGAAGGTGCAAATATCAAGAACATCCCCGTACCTATCGTGAGCGGCCTGGTGAGCTTTAGCCAGATAGAAACATTGGAAATCATTTTTCAGCAGGGCTTTGACCTTTCACAGACCTATGGCGGCGGCACCATGGGGTATCGGGCTGTTGCCGTCGGTAAATCCGATGTGATTAAACTCGTTCGTAAGTATGGTGGGCCATTCGGTGTCCCCGAGGAGTTTATCGCGCTGGCGGAAGGCGATCTGGAAGGTTTAAGAAAAGCGCTCCGAAAAGCCGATCCAAACGCCAAATTTCGTGGTGCCTCCATTGATCGATTTGCGAAAAAACTGAAAAAAGTAGAGTTGTTGCAACAAGCACGCGCAGACTAGTCTGTAAACCCGATACTACAAATTCAGAGGCCAAATTGAACATTCGATCCCGAGAACAGCTTCAGGACTACGTGAACCAGGGCAATCGCGTGAAATTCCTGTTTTTCTGGGGGCATCAGGAGAAAACAGGCGAGATAACCAAAAGCTGCCTCAGCCAATGGTACGACGCGCAATTTGAGGAAGCTGGTCACCTATTCATCACGGCTGAGCACTATATGATGTACCACAAGGCGAAACTCTTTGGCGATGAATCCGCCTGTTCAAGAGTCTTGAGTGCGTCAAATCCTGGAGAGGCAAAGAGCATCGGCAGGGAAGTCCTTGGATTTGACCAAGCGAAGTGGGAACAACATCGGTTTGAAATCGTTGTAAACGGAAATCTTGCTAAATTTATTCAGAATCCACAGCTGACGGAGTTCTTTCTAAACACACAGCAGCGGGTGTTAGTGGAGGCCAGCCCGGTCGACCGGATTTGGGGTGTTGGCATGGCCCAGGATAATTCCGCAATTGAAAATCCTAATGCGTGGAAAGGCTTAAATTTACTCGGTTTTGCGTTAATGGAAGTTCGGCGTTTGCTGGCGGCCAGACTCAAGTAAATCAGCATCCTATATTTGACTAACCTTTATTCCGTTACCTTGAAGAGCCCAAATTGAAACTGCAATCAGAACTACGCGGCCTTGGCCACCAATGAGGTCAGCCACGCATGTTATTGTCTGGATTATGCAATTATCCTATTTAAGATAAAACAAGATAAAGTTTATAATTCAGCTAGTTAGAATGAAAATGGTTGAGATTTATCCTATATTATCTTAATATGGATAATTATCCAAAAATAGATAAATAAGCATAATGACGTCTAATATTCAGTGGCATTACCCTCGCTTAGATACTGCAGAGTCGATTATCCGTTTGCTCAGTACGGGAGCGCTTCAGGCAATTACCATTTTTGCCCCACGTAATTATGGAAAAACAGAGCTTGTTCTAGAGGACATCTGGCCAATGGCTGAACAAGAAGGGTATTTTGTTTTGTACTCCTCATTTTGGCTTAACAAGGCAAAACCCGAGTCTGTGTTTCTCGACATGATCCGGGAGCCAAAACAACGGTTGGATTTTGTTAAGACACGGGTAGGTTTGCCGGGAAACTTCGTTGAAGCACAAGCCCAGCCTTTAAGCGAACCATCGGATAATCCGCTATCTGAAATTGCCAAGGAATTTAAAAAACTCATCAATAAGCATGATCGAATTCTGCTCATGTTAGATGAGGTACAGACATTAGCAAAAGATGAACATGTAGATTTCATTGCCTGTATTCGAACCTTAATGAATACCCATCGAGAGCAGGTGCAGGTTGTTTTTACCGGCTCGTCAAGAGAAGGGCTGATCAAACTCTTTAAGAAACACAAAGCGCCATTGTTTAATGCCGCACATCAATATGATTTGCCAAACCTGGATGCGAGTTTTGTCCAGCATCAGATATCCGCGTTTCAGCAGGCTTCAGGGCGAAACATTAATCTTGCGGCCGCCATTCGCGTTTTTGTCCGGCAAAATTTTGTACCTGCACATTTTCATGATTTGTTGATTTCAATGCTGATTAGTGGTGAAGGCGACATCGAAAAAGCCTACTCTGTCTATCGAGAGAACAGTATGTTGAGTCAAGCTTATATAGGGGCTTGGACAGAACTTTCGGCTTTAGCGAGAATGGCTCTCGTCTGGTTGGCAAATCACGGTGAAGGACTCTATCAGGAACAAGCGATTCAGTATTTTTCTGAGCAAATGGGAATTCCTGTCACCACAGGTATGCTGCAACATCAAATTGATCTTTTGAAAGAAAACTCCATTATTGAGTCTCTATCGCGAGGCCAGTACTCCTTTACGGAGGAGGGAATGCGCGACTTCGTACTGGAACAATCGCAGGATGGTCTCTTGGTCAAATGAAGAGACCTGCAGCGTGAAGAAGTCTTCCTTTCTGTCAAATTTATCGCCGAAAACGTTCATAAAAGGCGTATCATATAGATATAAGCCCTGAATGATCGGAGGGCAGGAAATGGAAAAATGCTACGAATATTTCCAGTGCAATGAGGTGAACTGCCCAATACGCAAACTTAAACGATTGGACTGTTGGAATGTAGAAGGCACGCGCTGTGGCGCTTATCCAGAAGGCGTTAAAGGCAAAATTGCAAAATCTCAATATTGCCACGCTTGCCTGTACTACAAACAAACTCATTATTCCCAAATGCAACCGTAGTGAGTTGATTTAAGTATCCAACAACAGCTTCGGCTGTACCTCAAGCTAAATTGGGAAGCAGAGCCTTGTTGTAAGGCGTGTTCGGTCCAACGCGCATATGCGCTTATTCATTTGTCAGCACAACACGGTAGTGGGCTTTACCGCCGCGTAAATGATCCAAAGCTTTGTTAACCTCTGACATTTTGTATTCTTCAATGACCGGCTGGATGTCATGGAGATTGGCAAAATCCAGCATCTTAGCGATGGTTGCCGGGCTACCTACCGGCGATCCTGAAATCTGCCGCTGCGCCATCAGGAGATTGAATACCCCGATATCCAGAGGTTCCAGTGTGGCTCCTACAAAGTGCAGCCTGCCCCTGGCGTTAAGCGTGCTCAGATAAAGGTTCCAATCCAATTTCACATTGACTGTGGAAATGATCAGGTCAAATCGCCCTGCAGCAGCGGCAATTTCATCTTCGTCTCTTGAGTTCAACGTATGGTGCGCTCCCAGTTTAAGCGCTTCTTCCTTTTTCGCTTCACTTGAGGTGAAAGCTGTGACTTCGCATCCCCAGGCGTTCAGGAACATGAGCGCCAGGTGTCCCAGGCCACCAATACCAATGACAGCGACTTTGGACGTTGGTTGCAGGTTGTACTGAACTAGCGGGTTAAATACTGTTATCCCGCCGCAGAACAATGGTCCGGCAGACTTAAGATCGACCCCATCGGGGATCGGTACAACGCTATTGGCTGCCGCTCTGACCTTATCGGCAAAGCCGCCGTGGTGGCCGATGATCGTGGCGGTGGCGGTTGCACAAAGGTTCTGATCGCCTGCATGACAGTGAGCGCAGCTATTGCAATAGCCTGCGTGCCAGCCTAGACCCGCTACCTGCCCTGGCTCCAAATGGGTAACGGCGCTGCCTACCTGGCTCACGCGTCCGACAACCTCATGCCCCGGAACCAAGGGGTACTGACTCATGCCCCATTCGTTATCAATGACGCTGAGATCGCTATGGCATATGCCGCAATAAATAACGTCAAGTTCTACATCCTGAGGTGCTAGCGGACCAGGATCATATTCAAAGGGTTGTAAAGCTGAACCGGCTTCTGTAGCAGCGTAAGCGTGAATCATCTGACAGTCTCCATTGGAAATTTTGTATGTGATGCAGGCTGTGTGCATGTGGTCTACGAAAAGTAGTAGAGTTTGGATGGTATTGCACGGTTCTGGCAAATCTGAAGACTAGTGGCGCGGATATTTCGCTGCGCCCTTCTCGCTTTAAGAAAGGCAGCGCTATAAGGGATTCAAAGTAATAAATCATTCACCGGTTGCCGCTGCGTGCGTGCGGCGTCCGGAAAGCTGGTTGTCGGTATGCCGACGCGCAACAACCAGGCAAATTCGTCAGTCGGGCAATCCATGTATTTCCGGATGGATTGGCTTTGGTTTTGTAGATTATCCAACGGTAATCCACATTCGGTTTGCAGGTTTTTCTCCGGCTTAAAGCTATGGTTGAGGCATTCAGTGCTCAATGTCGATGGTTGCATGGCAAACCCCGCCTTGGTGAGGCCGAGGATGAAATTCATAATCTCCATGCTGGCGAAGACTCTTTGTTCGCTGCTCAAGCCCTGCTTGTAGGTTAATACGGTGCATGCCCGAGCCGATTGCCAAAGTTGCTGCTGAGAATGCTGCATAAGTTTTTGAATGCCCAGGAAGCTGAATAGTGGAATCAGCCAGGGCGCCAGTTGTACAAGTTTTATCGGCAATAGCTCTTCGCGGGAGACGCCGAGATTCCTCCAGGGCAGGCCGGTGGCGATATTGTTCTGGCCAAAGCGAATGGCATCGGCGATGTCTTTGATAATATCCACTGACTTCCAAATATGGCTTTCGCAACATGAAAAGAATTGCAAAGCGTTATCTTCTAATTCCGTGAAAATATGGCAGTCAACGAATTGCCAGGGACGTTCATTTTTGACGGCGTCCAGCGCTTTTTGCTCGGGGGGTAGGAATTTCCGGCGATCCGTTACTCTTGCCATCAACGTCTCGCTGGTGTATTGCGGGTAGGCGGAGAAATAGTCGTGGAAGCCTTTAGGCCCCGAAGAATTGGTATGGTCTACCAATTGCAGGCAGGCAATGGAAGGATGGTTGCGATGGCAGTCCAATCCTTGCAGGTGCAATTCAAACTTGACCGGATAACCTAGTTCCAGAAAAGCATTGCGTAAATATTCGAGTAATCCACCCAGCGTTAGGATGATCAGAGAGGTGTCATAGACCAGTGAGTGCTCTGCGGCATCAGCGCAATAGTCGACATGTAGAAAATCAGTCTCGTGTCGAAAGCGGAAACACTGGCAATTGTCTCCGCTGGGATAATAACGTGCGATTTCAAGGGCTTTTTCGACAATACTTCGGTCCATGGCAGAAACTCCGTTAGATAAAATCACCTGATTATTCGCAGAGTTTCGGACGACCTTCCAGACCAGTTGTATTGCAGTATTTTACCGACTGTTAAAATGCCAACCAAGCGGCGGTTACACTTTGAAATTGTGCACATTATTGCTATGAAGAAGATCACAGTTGGCTTATAGACCGGGACTCAGCCATAACTTTCAGATGGCTGACTTTGAGATATCGGGCAGGTCTGAGTTTCTTGACAGAGAATTGTTGCTCAACTTAACTCGCTGTGATTGGTGTCCCGTCACATCAGCATCTTCCCTTCACGAGGAGTAATCAACATGGCCGATTCCCGAGAACATTACATTGCCGTTGGCGAAGATAATGCCATCGATAGCGTGTTATTGATGACCAATCAGGCATTAGTTAATCGTATCGCGACCTTGCAGGTGGGCGAGGGAATGATGAAAGTGCGCATCGCCACCCAGGCTGCCGGGATTGATGCAGGTTCGGTTCAAGCCCAGGTCAAGGGGGCCGGTGAGGTGGTGGGTGTACAGTTTGTGAAGCAGCCGGTGCAGCAGTTTGTCCAACCGCAACTGCAAGAGCTGGAACAGGAAAAGAAACAACTGCAACGGCAACGCAAGCAATTTGAGCAGAAAAAACTACTCGTGGAGAAGCAAAAGCGCCTGTTTGATTCTGTCAGTAAATTTTCTGACGTTCAGGTACCCGCCGAAATCCAAACGCATTTGCCGGAGATAGATAAGCTGCAGGCGCTGGGGAGTTTCCTCGAGGAAAATTTTTCTGTCTTGCTGGAACGGCAAATGGAACTGGAAAATCAAATGGAAGATCTGGATCAACAGCTTCGGGTGATAGATAGAAAGCTCAAGGACAAGCGCAGTGGCACACAGAAATCCCAGGAAGTTATTGAAGTGTTGTTTCAATCATCGTCGCAGCAAACTTTGGAAATTCACTGCGACTACCTGGTAGGCAAGGCGTTGTGGCAACCGGTTTACAAAGTCAACGTCAGTGACGATTGCAAGCAAGTTCAACTGACGATGTTTGCCTCCATTCGACAAAACACCGGTGAAACCTGGAACAATATTCAACTCAAGGTCTCCAATGCTATACCGCTGCGAGGAGCCGCATTGCCAAAGCTGAATAGCTGGTTTCTGCGGCCGCGACCGGAACCTATGCCTATTCCTGTTGCGCCAGCCGCCATGGCTGAACCCTTGATGGGGGCCGCGGGCGATGCCGGGTTCGAGGAAAACGAGGCGGTATTGGAAGACCTGGATCTTGGAATCGAAGAGGAAGACGGCGATTTCTCCGATTATGCCGTTGCCGATACCCGCAAAACACCTTTGGCCTTGGAGTATGAGCTGCCCATCCGGGTGGATATTCCCAGCGGCAACGAAGAGTCTCTAACACCGGTTTTTAGCCGACCGGTGGAGGGCGAGTTTTTCCACTATTCCGTTCCCCGGCGCGACCGCTTTGTCTATTTGATTTGCAACGCGCAAGACCAGCAGAATTTGTTGGCTGGCCGGATGAATGTGTATTTCGGCGGCCGTTTTATCGGCAGTACCTTATTGGAGGAGAAGCAGGCGGGTGAAGAGTTCTGGCTCAATCTCGGGGTGGATCGTGAAGTGATTGTCAAACACAAGAAGACAGTAGACCGCAACGCGGAAACCTTTTTCGGCATGGTTGACCGGTCCAGTGTCGCCAAAGAGTTGGAATTTGTCACCGATATTGAGAATGGCAAAGCGGAAGCTGTGACCTTGATGATAGAGGATCATGTGCCGGTGAGTAAAACGGACCGCTTTCAGGTGAAAGGCCTGCAGATGAGTCCACCGCCGGACCAGGAAGATTGCCATGATAAAGCCGGTGTGCACCGTTGGAAGTTGCAGTTGGCGCCTATGAGTGAAAGGCAAATACGGGTGCTGTTTTCAGTGAAGTATCCTAAAGACGTTGTTGTCGAGGGGCTTTAACCAAAACAGTCTGATTGTGCTTTTGATACCGGTAGGGTGTGCACTGACGCAACTCTATGGAAAAAGGCGCCGGTGACCATCCCCGCTGGCGTTTGAGTATGTGTATTTGCGCCTGGCGATGATCAAGGCTTTTGATATGGATACGCAGTGCACAAGGTGTATTGCAGGCGCCTTGTTGTCGAAATAGAAAACAGGGCATCCGGTATTGGTTGGCGACGATTTGCAGGCGTCGGACATGTTCCGGTTTCAACTGTCCCGGCCAGCAGAGCACTGCGCTGGAAGCGCGGCTTTTCATGGTCTCTTCTATGGTCCATAGACAATCTTTTTGGTTGTGCGGCCAAATCTGCATTACCTGTTGTGTATCAATACCAGCCTGTTGTAATGCCGGGGCATGCAGGCGGTAGGGCGGGGCAATCCAGGTCAGCCAGCGCTGGTCCTGGCAATAACGGCGTAAAACCGGCAGTAGCAGGCTTAATTCACCCGCACCGGCTTGATCATAGAGTATTTCGATTATCCCCTTGGTCGGCCAGCCGCCTTCGGTCAACTGTTCGTTCAGCTCGGTAAAACCACTGTCTATACCGCCGGGAACTGAGCTTTCCGGTAGTGTCAGAAGTTCTTTGCCACGCCAGATGGCTGCATGATTGAGGACATCTTTAAGCATTGCTTATATGGTGTTCGTATTGCTAACTGCGAATACTGTAAAAATATACAGTTATTTTGTCAATCTGATTTTTACTGAGAGCGCAATTGAAACGGCAACGAAAAACTATGCAAATCAGATAAGAGAGTTAACCTTTCGGTATTCTGCGGATGGGTATCGATTCAGCGGGCTGCCGGACTCTAAATCAATCGAAGCTTTCCGGAAAAACCGGAGAGCAATGGCTGAGTCAACGTTTACGGAAGGCATTTGGTATAAAATTAGAGCCTAATCCCCAAAGGGATGAGGTAGCATCAACCCATGACCGATACTAGGTTCAACCATCAAGACTCCTGGCAAGGCTTGAACAAGTTAGACTCCATTGCCGGCAAACTGGGCTATGTTCGGAATGTGCTGCGCCTGCACATGCCCTTCATATCACGTGTGGCTGTGGCGCTTTACGATCCGCCGACAGATTATCTCCGCACCTTTGTCTACAGTAGCGACCAACCAAGTCCGCTCAACAACTACCAGGCGAAGCTCTCCGAATGCCACTCCCTGGTAGAAATCGCGAGACAAAAGTCGCCCAGGGTAGTTAATGACCTAAGCGCATTTGATGACAGTGCCCATACGCATACCCAGGTTATTCTGCAATCCGGATATCGCTCCAGCTATACATTACCCATGTTTTGGGAAGGGCAGTTGTTCGGCTTCGTGTTTTTCAATGCGAACGAAGCGCATGTTTTTGCTGAGCACTGGTTGCATGAGCTAGACGTTGTCGGCCACATGATTACGCTGCTGGTGTATTATGAAATGGCCAACATCAAAACCCTGTTGGCAACCTTGAAATCTGCCCTGGACCTGAGCCATTCGCGAGATCCGGAAACAGGGTTCCATCTACAGCGAATGTCCCATTACAGTCGTCTGATAGCTCGGCATATTTCGGCAAGGGAACAGTTTGACGACGTCACCATAGAGCATATTTTCCTGTTCGCCCCTTTGCACGATATCGGCAAACTGGCAATTCCCGATCGTATTCTGTTGAAAGAAGGCCCGCTAACGGAGGCTGAGTTTGATCTGATGAAAACCCACTCCGTCGAAGGCAAGAAGCTCATCGACCGATTGTTGGAGAATTTTGGTCTCACGGGCGTTACCCATGTTGAAATGCTACGGAATATCGCTTTGTGGCATCATGAAATGCTCGACGGAGAAGGTTACCCGGATGGCCTGTCCGGTCAAGATATTCCCATCGAAGCAAGGATAGTCGCCGTCGCGGATGTGTTTGACGCATTGACCAGCAAACGTCCGTACAAGGAAGCTTGGAGTAACGCAGAAGCCTTCGAGCATTTAAAGGAACTTGCCGGAATCAAACTGGATGCCGATTGCGTGGAAGCGTTACTGACTAACAAAGCACAAGTAGAAGAAATTCAACGGATCTTCAGGGAAACCAGTTTTGCCTAGAAGGATAAGGTTTACCTGGAAAAGCATTATATTCTTAGGAGTGCAGCAGCATGTGCGGCCGATTTAATATCACCGATAGCCCGGAAGTGATCTCGATGATGGAGTCGTTTGGGTTTGACAAGGATTGGGATTTAGCTCAACCACGAAAAGATATGCGATAAAAAGCCTGGCAGAGGCGGAAGCTTATCTGCAGCACCCGGTTCTTGGTCCCCGCATTCTCGACTGCATATCCGCTATGCTCACCCACCAAGGGGTGACAGCAAGACAAATACTCGGCAGTCCGGATGGCTTGAAACTACACTCCTGCGCCACTTTGTTCGCGCATGTGGCTGATACGTCAAGTCTCTTTCAAGCCGTTATCGACCAATACTATAGTGGCCAGTTTGATCAGGCCAGCCTGCGGTTGATCGCAGCCGATAGCGGTTAGTTTGGACTGCATCCTCCGTCTTACAAAAATGTTGAGCAATTGATATAGATTGAATTTTGACCAAAAGCCGGCAGCAGTAGTAGTTAAACCTGCTAAGCTTACAAACATTAGAAGACTTGGATTTTATAGAAGAAGGATGGAGAGATAGTTCCTTTTTGGGGGAGCGATATGCGAATAGCTTTTCTAATTTGCTTCTGGGCGATGACAGCAGTTGCTGTGGCAGATCAGATTTCCGTTGGCCTGTTGGTTACGCCCTATCAACGGCCTTTCTTTTCTGAAGTGTTTCGTGGATTTACCGAGGAAACGGGGATTCGTGTCCGAATTGTTCCTCGTTTGGATAGCGAATATAAGCAAGACCTACCGACGTGGATTAATGCCAAGGAGGGAGAATTAGACGTTTTGTATTGGCAAGCTGGCCATCGTTTGTTTCAGTTTGCAGCAAAGGATCTATTGCTGCCCGTCGATGAAATCTGGGAAGCGGAAGGCTTGGATAATACGCTGGACCATGTCAAACGAGCGGTCCAGTTCGAAGGGTCGGTGTATGGAATTCCCTACTCCTATTACCAATGGGGGCTCTATTACAACAAACCCCTGGTGAAAAATGCCGGCGGTCCCGCGAAAGACTGGGACCAGTTTATGGCGCAATGTGAGGAGTTCAAAAGGCGAAAAATTGATTGTATAGGCATTGGAACCGAAGAATTTTGGCCTTCGGCGGGGTGGTTTGACTATGTGAATCTGCGCATCAACGGCATGGATTACCATTTGGAGCTACTGCAGGGCAAAATTCCGTTCACCGACAGTGGGGTGCGGGAGGTCTTGCAAACCCTGAAGGAAATCGTCGACAGAGGCTATTTTAATACGCATCACACTACCATGAATTGGGATGAACTGATGCCGCTATTGTTTCGAAAGCGGATAGCATATACGTTAATCGGCAATTTTATCGTCAACTCCATTCCTGAACAGATGAAGCAGTCGGTAGGTTTTACCCCTTTTCCCAAAATCAAGTATGGGCCTATTTATGAGGAAGCGCCTGTAGACCTGTTTATGATTCCCGCCAACAGCCCCCAGAAGAATCTCGCGAAGGTCTTTTTGAAATACATGGCAAAGGCGGACACGCAGACCAAACTGAACCAACTGCTGGGCTACCTGCCGCCGAATAAGCAAAGCCAGGTAAGCAATTCCAATTACCTGAAAGAAGGAGCCGCCCTGTTATCCCAAACAAAGGCAGTATCCCAGTATTTTGACCGTGACACGGTGCCCGAGTTTGAAAAAAAAGCGGTAAGGATTTTTACAGCTTTTCTGGATGACGGCGATATCGCCAAGGCCACTGAAGAACTGGAAGCCGCTAGAATTAGTGTTTTTGGTCCATAATAATGACGGCGCGGTTGCATCCCGGATCATTGCTATTAACTGATCATACCTATTTTGAGTTGCGGCTACTGCATGGGCAAATGCCCAGTTTTGACGTATATAAGAGCCCCATCGTCCTTGGTGAACGGGGTATGTCGGCTCTGATGCGGGTTGCGAATCCAGGTACCTTGGGGGTAGCGGCCATGCTCGTCGTAGAAAGTGCCTTCAAGCACCAATATTTCTTCGCCGCCCCAATGCCGGTGCGTATCGAATCGGGTTTTCGGCGCCGACCTGACTAGAGCGACGTGTTCCTGTTCGAACTCATGTAACGGCTGCACTTCCAACCCTTTTACGAGTCCGGGATGCCAGTTGCCGGTGGTCGTGTGCATCGCGCTCTTGCGGCTGTCGCGTTGATCAAACTGGTGTAGTTTGACAAATATAGTTGCGCCTTCGCAGCCGACGTTAGGCGTGTGTGAAGTACGTGCCTCTTTTGCAAATGGAAAAAGACGATAGAGCACAATGGGGAGGAGGGTGAAAAGAGCCGTTAGGCCAGAAGTATGGCTTGTTGCGTTGGTGATTTACTGAAGAATTAGGCCGGTATTGTCCCTGACTACCAGCCCAAACAAACGGTTTGTCACAAGGCTATTCTTCCGGGAGGGTTATATTCAATTCAAGAACCGCACAGTCGTCATTGCGATCGAACTGCACTTGTACATCCTGCCGGTCGATCTCCACGTATTTGGAAATGACGTCCAGAATTTCCTGCTGGAGTTGTGGAAGGTAATCCGGTTTGCCCCGTTGCGCACGCTCGTGCGCGACAATGATTTGTAATCGTTCTTTTGCAAGTGCTGCAGTGGCTGGTTTGGTAGTACGGAAGTAATCCCAAAAACTCATGCCTTCCCTCCAAACATTCTATGAAAAAAGCCTTTCTTTTGGATTTCTAAGAAGCGATGTTCGAGATCCTCGCCCAATAAGCGGGCAACCGCATCGCTGTATGCCTGTCCGGCATCACTTTCTTCTTGGTGAATTACCGGTACACCCTGGTTGGAAGCGGTCAGCACCGATTGCGATTCGGGGATTACTCCCAAAAGAGGCACTGCCAGAATATCCTTGACGTCCTCAACACTGAGCATTTCGCCGTTTTGCACCCGAATCGGGTTATACCGGGACAACAGCAGATGCTCTTTTACCGGCTCGTCGCCGGTTTCGGCGCGTTTCGACTTGCTCTGCAGGATACCCAGAATCCGGTCCGAATCACGGACGGAAGAGACTTCGGGATTGGTGACGACAATCGCTTCATCGGCGAAATAGAGTGACATCAACGCCCCATGTTCGATGCCTGCCGGGGAGTCGCAGACGATGAAATCGAAGGTTTCCGACAGCTCATCAAGCACCTTGCCGACACCTTCCTTGGTCAGCGCATCTTTATCCCGGGTTTGCGAGGCGGGCAGGATATGCAGGCAATCGGTATATTTGTCTTTAATCAGCGCTTGATTAAGCGTGGCTTCTCCATTGATAACGTTAACGAAATCGTAAACAACCCGGCGCTCACAATTCATAATTAAATCGAGATTGCGAAGCCCGACATCAAAATCAATGACTGCGGTTTTGTAGCCGCGTTTGGCAAGTCCGGAAGCAATCGAAGCGCTGGTTGTGGTTTTTCCTACGCCACCTTTTCCTGATGTGATTACGATTATCTTGCTCAATGTTGTAACCCTATATGAGATTTAAAAAACATTTTCCATGTGTCAATGGGCCTTCAAACCAGATTGCTGACGGTCAGGCGATCTTCCACCAGCGCTATGCGCGCCGCTTTTTTCCAAAGACCGCCCTGTAAATCTTCGCTGATCTTGTATTGGCCGGCGATACTGACGAGTTCCGCCTCAAGGCTTTGGCAGAATATATTGGCTTGGGTATCACCCTGCACACCTGCTAATGCCCGGCCGCGTAGCGGTGCATAAACATGGATATTTCCGTCAGCGAGTATTTCCGCTCCGGCACTTACCGGTGCCATCACTATTAGATCGCCACCTTTGGCATAGATCTGCTGGCCGGATCTTATTGGCGTTTTCACAATGCGGTTGGTTGCATGAATGACAGTGGGTGGCGCTTCAACGGGAGCCTGATCAACTGCGGCTCCGGTTTCGCTATTAGGATCTGTCGACGGCTCCTGATTGTCCTGCAGTGCTTCTGTGACGCTCTCACTGCGCGCTTTGCCGGGCTGTAAAATGGCAAGACCCGCCTGTTCTGCCAGTTCGATGTCTTCCGCCGCCTTGGTTCTTATGCCGACCAATTGGGTGCCCTGAGCAGTGCAGATTTGCCGGATCAGGGCCAAGTCCAGCGCGTCTCTTTCACCGCTGAGTTTTTCCAGACTGAGGATAAGGGGGAGATTGGCAAATAGTTTTGGCGCCTGCTTGACCTTTTCGGCCAAATCCCGCGATAGTTTGTCCTGGTCAAAGTAAAGCAATTCAAGGGTAGTGAGGGGTACCATGCTGCCTTTGAATTGCAGGCATGGTGAAGAAAACAAGTCTGCAGTAGCCTGCGGCATAATATTGTTGCGATCCTGCTTTATTAGAATAATTGCGCCAAAGGAATTGTCAGGCCAGAGGCTGTCGCTGGCGCTGCAGAGGATTGTACTGTATTCGCGACGCCGGAATCCATGGCTGAAACAAGGAAATTCCGACTTTTATTACGAAGTGGATGCACGGAAACCAAGTTGTTCCCGTGCAAATGGTGAAAAGATTTAGGCAGCCGTTTTTTAGACCATAGCTTAAAATGGAAAGAAGGTAATGGCCAGACTCGCAATCGTGAATCCGATCATGGCGCCTGCGCCGACGTCGCTGGGGTAATGCAGTCCCAGTACTACTCTCGATAGCGCGACACATAGGGTAAATGGCAGCACCAGTAAACCCAGCACCGGATGCACATAGGTGAACAGCACCAGGAAGCAGACCGCATGTAAGGTGTGACCGCTGGGAAAACTGTAACGGTCCAGCGCCTTGCCGGCGCAGTTAATTCCCGAATGGGTGATGTAGGGGCGCTCTCTGACCAGAACGATTTTCAAAGCCTTATAAATCAGGGTGCAGGAAAGGCCGGTCAAGGCCAGGTAGGTGCCCACTTCCATACCTTTGATATAGAAGATGCCCAACAAGATGCTGTACCAGAAAACACCGTCGCCAAGCCGGCTTACGACTCGGAAGAAGCTCTGAAGCTGGTGGCGGGTGGACCAGGATATTGCCTCACGACAGAGTTGCAACTCATATTCGTCAGCGCGTTTAAACAGGGCTGAGACGGGTGTGTATTTCACAGGCACCTCCTTTCTTGGATCCGGAAACCAGGTAACTAAAAAACTGGTCTGCAATCGCTTCCCAACTCAAGTTCTTGCAAACTTCCGCAGCCTGGGCACGCAGTCGCTGCAGTTCACTTGGCCGCGTGGCAAGGCTGATTGCATGCTGACAAAACCGGTCTGCATCATTTGCATTGGCGAGCAAGGCCGTCGCGTTATGGAGCAGATGCTCTTTTGCCGCGGCAAGTTCGTAACTTACCACCACCAAGCCGCTGGCGACGGCTTCCAAGACCACATTGCCAAAGGTTTCAGTCATGCTGGGAAACAGGAAGACATCGGCGCTGGCATAGTGGGCAGCAAGCTCTTCCCCTTTTTTCACGCCGACGAGTATGACATCGGGATGGTTTTGGGCAATTTTTTCCTGCAACGGTCCACCGCCAACCAACACCATCTTGGCGTCCGAGCGTTGCTCCTTAGCGCGCTGGAAGGCTGTTAGAGCCAGAAATACGTTCTTCTCCTGTGCCAAGCGCCCGACATAGATGAACACCGGAGTATCCGGTGCTGCTCCCCAGACCCGGCGTAACGCTTCACTGCGTCTACCGGAATTGAAAAGCTGTTTGTCAATTCCACGGCTGCAAACGTGAGCATTGCGAATGCCCATCTCGGCAACTTCATCGGCAACCTGTTGCGTTGGTACCAAGGTGAAGCGGGTGCGGTTATGGAAATGGCCGAAGTATCGGCAAATCAAGCGATATAGCCAGCCCATATTGTAAAAACCGCTGTAGGCATGAAAATTCGTGTGAAAACCGCTTACAACACTGAGATTCAAAGCGTTGGCTGCATTCAAGGCGCTCCAGCCCAAAGGGCCTTGAGTCGCAATGTAAATTCCGTCAGGCTGGCGGTCAGACCAGAGTCCTTGGATTTTTTGTCTGCTCGGTAGCCCAAACCGCAGCTCTTTATATCCCGGAATAGGGCAACCGCGTACAGTGATATGACTGACATTCGGGTGTCCGACATGCGGCTGTTCATTCCTTTGCCGAGGCCGGATAATCTGCATATCGCATTGGTCCGCGAGCCTGGAAGTGACCTGATGTAGCGTATGCGCAACCCCGTTTACCTCCGGCGGAAACGTTTCTGTGACGACCGCGATTAGAGGCCTGTCTGCATTTGATTGAGGGTGGGACCGAAAAACAGCGCTCACGTTGTCCGTTACCTTTCCATATAAACATTGGTCTAGACTTATAGAACCAATGTGCGTCAAGAAGATGACAGCCGCGCTTCAGAACTGTTTCAGTATGGTGACGATTGCGCCATCGTGGCTTTCTGGTTAGATTCGAGCTGGAAGGCCGGGCATTTTGGCCTGTCGACTTTGAAAACTCCAGTCCGCTAATGATAGATCAGGTGTGTAATTCGGGGAATTTATGAATCAGGCTGCGCCTGCTGTTACTGAAAAACTTGTTTGGGGGGCATTGAATGCGATTGAGCGTTTCCTCTATACCGATAACTTTATCGTCTCCAATCTCACTCCCTATACCGAGATCTACCGCGACGACATCATGTCCGTCAGGCATTACCTTCCTATCGAGGATGAAACCATTCTGGTCGGGGAAAATCAGGTAGAGGTGGAAAAGAAGAAACACCGAATCCCATTGGTTCTGGTGCCGCCGTTGGCTGCTACCTCAATGATTTTCGATTTGCTTCCTCAACGTAGCATTGTGCGTTATTTTTTAGCAAAGGGATTTGATGTTTATTTAATTGACTGGGGCGATGTGACGGAGGATCACTCCCATCTTTCGTTGGAAACCTATGTGCTGAAGTGGATGCCGGAAGCACTTCAGGCTATTCGTCAGCATAGCGGGGAAAGGCAGGTATCCTTTTTTGCCTATTGCATGGGCGGATTGCTGACGTTGATGTACGCCGCTGCAACCCAAGACCGTGAAATTCGCAATCTGGTGACTGTCGCAAGTCCGGTAGACATGCACCAGAGCGGAGTTGCCGGGCGTGTTCTGTCATTGGTGTACCGGCCCGCGAATAAAATTTCCAGGCTGTTGAACTTTTCTCTGCTGGATATGCCGGCAAGATACCTGCATATCCCTGGCTGGCTGAATTCCTTGGTGTTTAAATTGACCAATCCCATGGGGAGCCTGATTAGTTCGTTGGAGTTGCTGGTCAATTTCTGGGATCGCGAATACGTGAAGAATCACACGACCGTTAGTCAATGGTTTGATGTAATGGTGGACTATCCTGGCCAGACCATTAAAGAAATGCTGCTGAAAATGGGATTGAAGAATCAGATGGCTAAGGGCCGGATGCGTATGGGGGAAATGCACGCCGCTTTTGATCATATCCAATGCTCCGTGCTGGCTTTTGCCGGTGAAAGCGATAAGCTCGTCAGCGTTAGTTCCGCTCATAAAGTGTTGGATATTATTTCGTCCGAAGACAAGGAATTCTGTGTTGTACCAGGCGGACATGCGGGGGTATTCGCCGGGAGTAATGCACCGTCCAACACTTGGGCAATAACGGCCCAATGGTTAGCCACCCGTTCTGATTAAATCGCTAAAAGAGGTGCAAGGCGGTTATCCCGTAAACATGCGTAATAACACAAGTATGCGAAGTTTATTTGTGTTGCAAATTTGTTATTTGGAGCATTGAATCACTTTTTTAATTGTGGGTCTGATTAAAATCTGCTCAAATTGTTGTGAGCAGTCATTCAGGTGTGAAGCATGTTGTTTAAAGTCTTTGCATTATTATTGGCGTTGAATATTGCGGCCTACGCAATGCAATCCAATGCCGATGAAGTTGACAATTCCAGCCATTGGCAGACCGGCTATTGGTCTCCCATTGAAAAGCAACAGCGCCCAGTGGAAGTGTTTCGCGCCAGTTGCTTGAAAAGAGCTTTGGTTCAGATTCTGAACCTTCCAGCTCCGGTAGCTATTTCAATACACATTCGAAAAACGCTTCGTAAGTAACTGCAACAATTTGTTGCAATCTTGTGAACCAGTTCCAATCACCTCTCCGGCATGTTGATGAAAATCAATCTGTCCGAATCGATGTTTGGCAAAATTTGTTCAACGCCGAATCAACGGGATGCCTGGACATCAAGTTTTTCTTGTCCATGGTAAAAAATTCAAACACTTTCTGAGAGATAGGGCTAGTATAAGTAGTAGTCATTTGGCAGTGACAAGCTCCCTCGCCACGCATCTGAATAAAGATAATAAGGAAACTCAACAATGAGCGAAAACGTTCCTCAACAATTTGATGATCTAGAAAAATGTGTCGACGCAATCCTTGCCAAGGTCGGCAAGAATATCGTTTTTGGGATGCCTCTAGGACTTGGGAAACCAGTGCTGCTGGCTAATGCGATATATAACCGCGCCAAGAAAGATCGGAGTATCAATTTAAAGTTTGCGACCGCGATATCGTTGGAAAAGCCAAAAGGTAAAAGCAAACTTGAATCTAACTTTTTGGAGCCTTTTGTAGAAAGACAGTTTAAAGGTGTTCCTGACTTAGACTACGTGACCGATATTCGGAATAATGCCTTGCCTTCGAATGTCGAACTTATCGAGTTTTTCTTCAAGGCGGGCAGTTACTTGAATGTGCCCTCGCAACAGCAAAACTACATAAATAGCAACTATACCCATGCCATTCGCGACCTCTTGATTAATGGCGTGAATGTTGTATCTCAGTGCGTCGCCAAGCGCGACTTCGATGGCGAAACCAAATATAGCGTGAGCTGTAATCCGGATACCGGAATCGATATCGTTCCCGAAATGCGCAAACTGGAAGCCAAGGGAACGCCGATCGCTGTGATAGGTGAAGTCAATAAAAACCTGCCGTTCATGCATAATCATGCCATGGTGGAAGGCAACTTGTTCGACATGATTATCGATTTGCCAGGACCGTCATATGAGCTGTTTGGCGTACCCAACATGGCCATTACGCCGGTTGACCACATGATCGGCTACAACGCCAGCACCCTGCTGAAAGACGGAGGAACGTTGCAGGTTGGGATTGGTTCGCTGGGTAGTGCTCTGGTTTACAGCACCATTCTTCGCGAGGAACATAATCCAACCTATAAAGCGCTCTACAATGAATTGGACCTCGCGAACAAGTACCCGGTTGTGAAGGACATTGGAGGCGTGGATAAGTTTACCGAAGGACTCTACGGCTGCAGCGAAATGCTGGTTGACGGCTTCATGTATCTGTACAAGGCCGGCATTATAAAACGCGAAGTGTTTAACGATACTCGGCTACAGACCTTGATTAACGAAGGTAAGATTACGACTCAGGTGAGTATGGGTACACTGGATGCCCTGGTTGAGGCTGATGTCATTTCTGAGCAATTGCGTGCCAAGGACATCAAATATTTACAAGAATTTGGCATATTAAAGCCTGATGCAGAGTTTAAGGGCGGTACGCTGGTCATAGACGGTGAACCCGTGGAAGCGAATCTTGCCGATCAAGCCGTGCGAAATCTGCTGGAAAGCAAAGCGCTTGGTGATCATCTGGCTGGCGGTACTATTATGCACGGCGGCTTTTTCCTTGGTCCCACGCCTTTCTACCAAATGCTGCACGAACTTACCGATGAAGAGCATAAGAAAATTTGTATGACCAGTGTGGGCTTTATCAACCATCTTTATGACCATAGGTATGGCCGTCAGGACTTGAAAGTCGCTCAACGAAAGGACTCCCGGTTCATAAACTCGGCCATGATGGCGACACTTGGCGGAGCCGCGATATCCGATGGCTTGGCAAACGGTAAAGTAGTGAGTGGCGTTGGCGGTCAATATAACTTCGTGTCGATGGCCCACGAAATGAATGATTCCCGCTCCGTTCTTAAGCTGAAATCAACCCGGCAATCCGGAGGTCAGACCTACTCCAACATTATGTTGAGTTATGGCCACATTACCATCCCGCGTCATTTAAGAGACATTTATGTCACTGAATATGGCGTAGCCGATCTTCTCGGCAAAACGGATCGTGACTGTTACATCGAAATGATCAAAATTGCCGATTCCCGGTTCCAGGATGAGTTATTGGAAGTAGGCAAGAAGAATGGAAAAATTCCATCTGATTATCAGCTGCCTGAGCAGTATCGGAGCAATACCCCGGAGAAAATTCAGGCAATTCATCATAAATATAACAGGCAAGGGCACTTTGCACCCTTCCCGTTCGGTTGTGATTTCACCGAAGATGAACTCAAAATCGGAAAGGCCCTAAAAGCGTTGAAAGCCAAGACTGCGACGCGCTCCGGCACGATCAAATGCATTCTCAATGCGATGAAAGTGAAGCAGATTCCATCGGAAATTGAACCCTTGATTAAACGGATGAAGTTGGATAATCCGACTAACTTCAAAGAAAAGCTGGAGCAAAAACTACTGGCCGCTGAACTTTTAGGCTAGTTTTTTCACGCAACCGTTACTCGAAAGCGGGTAGAGAGGTCAAATTGGCCTCTCTACTTTTTCGCCCCTTTCATCTTGCCGACTCCGAACCTAAACGCTAGGCTTGCCAGTCTTCGGAATTGGAGTTAAGGCATGTTACCCAGAGTCTTTTATATTCACTATAAGCTATTCAACCATCTTGGCGACGTTGTCGACACGTCGATCGGTGGCGAGCCTCTTGTGTTCCTAGAGGGTGCGAAGCAGGTGCCGAGTGGTTTGGAATCGGCCGTTTTGGAACGGCAACCGGGCGAAAAGCTGGAAGTGGAAGTCCCTCCCGCCGCCGGTTATGGCGAGCGACGGGATGATCTTGTTCAGCGATTGGATCCGGAGCAGTTTTCCGGTGTGGAAAATCTGCAACCGGGAATGCTGCTGCAAACCCAGTCAGGAGAACAACGGCAAGTTGTAAAGGTAATAGAGGTTTCGCCGGCCGGTGTCCTGGTCGATGCCAATCACCCTCTTGCCGGGATTACTCTAGTGTTTGAGGTTGAGATCAAAGCCGTTCGTGATGCAACCTCCGAAGAGCTTAAGCAGGGAGTTGCCATTCCCTAGACTCCGGCTGTTCTGCATCATTATTTGATTCTTCTTCCCCAGAATAGCTGGCGCTTGGGTTTTTGAGCCGAGCATGCGGGCTATTTTGCCATTCCATTTGATTCAACGTACCGGCTACTTGACCCCTGGCCAGTTTGGCCACTTCCAATAACTTGCTGTTGGCCGTAACTTCAATAGGCGAGTGAATAAAAATATACACTTTGGTAGGCGGGGCCTTTAATAGCCGCAGAAGATGGCTAAAGAATTCGTCATCATCGATGAACGGCACCAAACTATCCGGGTTGCCGTTGCGGCGATAGTGCAGGGTGACAGGTTGCACCGAGCATTCTACGCGCTGTGCTGCTTTCAATAACCGGGCGTGAAATTTCTTGACCTGCTGGCCGTCGGTGGTTGTCCCTTCCGGAAAAATCAGGGCTGTTTCACCTTTTTCGAGAGTAGCTGCTAAATCCTCGATCACCTGGCTGGATTTGCCGCTTCCCCGCTCAATAAACAGGGTTCCTGCTTTTTTTGCCAGCTTGCCGATAAGCGGCCACTGGCCTACTTCCGATTTTGAGAGAAAACGTAATGGCTGGAGACTGCCAAGCACCGGAATGTCGAGCCAGGAAATGTGGTTCGATAAGAGCATCACCGGCGCGGTCGAGAGTCGTCCCTGAACAATAGGTTTGATGCTAAGTATGCTGCATAAGCCTGACAACCAGGCTTGGGTGATTTTTGCAGTATCCGCCTCCCTCCCAAATAACAAGGGTTTCAGTGTAATGTAGCCGGCAAGTAGAAAGCCAAATCCGATGTAATTTATGATTAAAAGCGACCGGAATACTATTCTTGGATATTTCATCTACTAGTATATCTCGCTGGCGGATCTTATTGATTGCAATAAAGAGAAGTTATTTGTCTTCTTTCAAGAAGTGTTTTGCATAGCGTGCTTCGAGTGCGCTAATCGGCAACATTAAAAACAGATCTGCGCATTGAAACTCTGGATCCCAGCAAGGGTCGCCGCCAACTTTCGCTCCCAAGCGCATATAAGCTTTGATCAATGGAGGAATCGGCGTTTTGTTAACCGGTTCGTCCTGATCGGGATTTGGCAGGGGAAGCTTTGGCGTGACCTGTTTGTCGGAATCCAACAAGTGGTTTCGTTGTAACTGTTTTGTAATTGACCAGGCCGGACCTGTGCCTTTGGCAAGTCCGATGGAACCGCAACCAATAAGATGCTCATAGTCATAGTCAATAACGTATTTGGCTATCCCACTCCAAAGCAGTGCCAATGTTGCGCCATTTCGAAATTGTGCATGCACGCAGGTTCGGCCGATTTCAAGTTTATTGCCGGGAAGTCGATAAATATTGCTCAGATCAAATTCACTTTCAGAATAGAAACTTCCTGCTTTGGCCGCGTTGTCGTCGCTTAGCAGGCGGGTGGTTGCGACGATTTGTCCAGATACTAAATCTTCCACTAACAGATGGTCGCAATACCGGTCGAACGTATCACAGTCGATTCCCTGTTCCGCGCCTTTTAAGTTTGCGCCGAATTCTTCGGTAAAAATGCTGTACCGCAGGCGTTGAGCCCGCAACAGATCAGTCTCGTTCTGTGCGACCCGGACATGCAGTTTTACCTGTTTGCTTCGGTCTCTCCGGACTTTCGCTGTGTTTCCTGAAGTGTGCATAAATGTTCTCTAGTAATGTTTTCGCGGATACTATGGAGATTTCTTGACAGCTTGGTGACATGGAAGTGACGAACTGATGACAGAACTGCAAACTGCGCATGGGTAATGCATTGTCCAGACGCTAACTGTAAACCAATAAGTTTTAAGATTCTGTCTTTTTGCAAACAGGTGGCGTTGGTTTATTTTTAAAGTATTAAATATTGCAGCTAGTGGTGCAGTTGCATAAACGGGGTGAAGGAGATCTTTGATAACTTCAGACGTGTAGACCTATATCAATTTCCCGCGAATTAAACCAGTTCGCGAAAGTTCCTTGAAAAAAAGACGCTAAATTGCTGGTTTCCTTAGTACTTAAATATACATATGCAAATAAAAGTGCTACTTTTTTATAAGGTAAAAAGCACTGCACGATAGCAATAGAAAAAATTTCTGATCCAGTCGGTGACGTTTCCATAGATGGGGAATGACGACGCTTTTCAGGGAAGACGGGTGCTAACTAGGGGAATGGACGATACTCAACAATAATTCGAGAGATAGGGAAAACGTGGATACAACTGAAGCTTGGCGAATATTAATCGTTGAAGACGACGAAAGGTTAGCTGATCTCACAAAAGAATATCTGGAATCCAATGGTCTGGTAGTGTCAGTCGAGCCGAACGGCAGCCGCGCGGTGGAAAGAATTCAGGGGGAACAACCGGATTTGGTTGTGCTGGATCTGATGCTGCCAGGTGAAGATGGATTGTCTATTTGCCGCAAGGTAAGACCGAATTATCGAGGCCCCATTTTGATGCTGACGGCTCGCACCGATGACCTTGACCAAGTTCTGGGTCTGGAGATGGGCGCCGATGATTATATGTGTAAGCCGGTGCGCCCCCGCGTGCTGTTGGCCAGAATTCGCGCTTTGCTGCGCAGAATCAAGGAACAAAGCGAGGCTGCACCGGTCGCGGCAGAGCCGGATGCACCCGGAGACGAGCCGGTCCGGTTGGTGTTTAACAACCTGGTGATCGATCGCTCTATGCGAGAAGCATGGCTGGATGACGAAAGTATCGACTTAACCAGTGCTGAATTCGATTTGCTTTGGTTGCTAGCGAGCAGTGCCGGTAGGGTTTTGAGCAGGGAAGAGATTTTTACTGCATTACGCGGGATTGAGTATGACGGGCAAGATCGCTCAATTGATGTTCGCGTCTCCAGAATCCGTCCAAAAATCGGCGACGATCCGGTTCACCCCAGACGTATCAAGACTGTTCGCAGTAAGGGCTATCTGTTCGTTAAAGAAGCCTAGGTCCTAGGCGTCACATCAGTGAACAGTGTTTTCCTGCGAGTTTTCTCCGGCGTCACCGGCGCGTTGGTTTTATTCAGTATTGTCGCGGTAGGGCTGTTTTACTCACTTAATAGCGTGCGTTTTCTGCAGTATCAAGAACAGCGGGTTAAGCCGCTCTTCGATTGGGTTAGCGTTAATCCTGAGCAGCATTTGGCGTTTCTGGAAGCCATTTCCCCCCCGGATACATTTATAGAAGCTGTTGCCAAGACGGATTTGCCGCTTAGCCGCCTGCAGCGTGAACGCTTGGGTTATGGCCAAACGCTGGTGAAACGGCATCAAAGCGGTTTGCATGCCTTCACAACGCTGGATCGGGAAAACATCCTCGTCGCCTACTTTTCGGACCTCCCGCTAGGGACCACATTGTGGGCAGGACAATTAATTGCGATGCAGATTCGGGCGTTACCGAATGATGCCCGGATACAGCGGCTGGACCGTCTGGCCGAACAGTTTGATCTGACTTCGCATATCGCTCCCATGACAGAGCTGGCTGCCTGGCAGGGTAGCAAACAAAAGCTGTTTCTCGAAAATGGCTGGGTATTGTTGCCCTCTTTTCCAGGACAAGGCGCGGTACTGGCAATTGCCCTTGATACCGAGTATTTCGTTAAGTTTGATCCTTTGCCTACTTTCGATCCATGGGCTTGGCCGATTATTTTGACGCTGGTGCTGGTCGGAGCGGTTTGCGTCGGCGGCACGCTATTTCTGTTGTTGGAAAACCTGGAGCGCCGGCTTCGCAAGCTGGAATCGGTAACCAGCAGGATTTCCCGAGGCGAACTGGACGCACGGGTTGATGATAATAGATTTGATTCAGTGGGCCGGCTCGCCATGGTTTTTAACCAAATGGCTGACCATATTCAACGCCTGGTCGCGGTCCAGAGAGAGATGATACATGCTGTTTCCCATGAGTTAAGAACCCCGGTTGCGCGCATTCGCTTTGGCGTTCAGATGATCGAGGATAGCGTCGAAGATCCATTGCAAATCAAGCAACTGCAGGGAATTGATCACGACATTCAAGAGCTGAATGAACTGATTGACGAAATTCTCACCTACGCGCGGCTGGAACAGGGAGGGCCAATTCTGGATTTCCAGGAGACTAATCTGATTGATATTGTCGATCAGGTCGTCGAAGAGCAGCAATCGGTAAAACCGGAAATGCGCATTACCTCAGTTTTTTCACCCGATGCAGAGCGCTGGAAGATGTCTGAGGTGGAACCGCGCTATATTCACCGCTCCATACAAAACCTGGTTGGCAATGCCACCCGGTACGCTAAATCAATAGTAACGGTGAAAGCGACTTTCGGCGCCGATACCTGCCGGATAGATGTGGAAGACGACGGCCCCGGTATTCCGGAATCCGATTGGGAGAAGGTCTTTACCGCTTTTGCACGTTTAGATGACAGCCGTACACGTAGTTCAGGCGGCTACGGATTAGGTTTGTCGATCGTCCGCAGAATTCTCTATTGGCATGGCGGTCAAGCGTTTGTCGCGCGTAGCGAAGAGCTTGGCGGCGCTAAGTTTTCTTTAGTCTGGCCGCGTCGCCAGGATTAGGTTATAGGCCGAAAGGCCTAGTCCGGTTTACCTATTGTTACATTAAGCGACAGTTTCGCAACAGACTAAATGGCAGGCGGAATCCATACTTAAAAGCGTAAGGGATGACTCTTTGAGGTTGTAGTTCTATCGAACTTTCCTTGTTTCATTGTGGGCCTATACGGGCCCCTTTTTTTGCCTGTGAGAAACGCCTCCGTTGCTTACGAAAGACGGACTAGGAAGGGCAACCAGATATAACTCGGTTCGGTCAGACCGCATCAGTTAAAAGCGATAACATAATCCGCGGCAAGCCGGGCAAGCCGGGCAAGGCCACCCGGCCACCATCACTGCAGGAAATTCTGTCTGCTTCTAATAGATTGGAAGAAATTGTTCTTTATTTCCGTTCTCTAAGTAAGAGCATTTCCAATAACGCTTTCTGCGCATGCAGCCGGTTTTCAGCCTCGTCCCAGACGACTGACGAGCCATGATCCAACATGTCTTCGCTGACTTCTTCGCCGCGATGTGCCGGCAAGCAATGCATGAATAGCGCATCGCTATGTGCCGCCTCCATCAGTTTTGGTGATACCTGATAATCTTTGAATGCCGCCATGCGTTGTTTTTGCTCCTCTTCTTGGCCCATTGACGCCCACACGTCAGTGGCGACCAGATCGGCGTCAGCGGCAGCTTCTTCCGGATTCCTTACGATTGTGACGCGATCGGAATTGAGCTCGACTAGTTGGGCCAACGGTTCATACCCTTCCGGGCAGGCAACTGATAATTGGAAATCAAATTGCCTGGCGGCGTTAACATAGCTGTTACACATATTGTTGCCATCGCCTATCCAGGCTACTTTTTTTCCTGAAATAGCTCCTCTGTGTTCAACATATGTCTGGATATCGGCCAGTAGCTGACAGGGGTGATATTCGTCTGTCAGCGCATTGATGACAGGGACTCCGGAGTATTCGGCAAAGCGCATGATTTTGGCATGCTCGAAAGTCCTTATCATGATGGTATCCACCATCCTCGATAAGACCCGCGCACTGTCTTCGATGGGTTCGCCGCGGCCAAGTTGGGTGTCCCTCGGTGAAAGAAATATCGAGGAGCCACCCAGCTGTGACATACCTGCTTCAAATGAAACTCTTGTACGGGTGGATGACTTCTCAAATACCATGCCCAGGACTTTGCCTTGAAATGGTTGGTACATTTGGCCGGCCTTGTGTTGCTGCTTCAGCTCAATTGCTCTGTCTATCAATTTTTTTAGCTGCTCGGATGACAAGTCATTAAGCGTTAGAAAATGTTGAGTTTGCATATTTATCACTATTTGTGGATTAAAGTCAGTTGGACCTCGCGGTACTTAAACTAAAAGACGACCGCTTGGGTCGTCTTTACCTTCGGCGTATACGCTTGTTTTAACGCGGTTGTTGACGGTCGTCCCCCGCATAGAGTTTAATCAAGCGCGTTAATGTGGAAACCAGGTGCGCAGCCTCTTCGTCACTCATCGTTAAAGGCGGTAGCAGACGAACCGTGCGATCCTGCGTGACGTTGATCAACAGGCCTTGCGACTGGGCCAGCGGCACTAGCTCAGTACAAGAACTGGTTAACTCGACGCCGATCATTAAACCCAGGCCACGGATTTCCTTTACGTAATCTGACCCTTCGAAAGCCTGGCTAAGCTGCTGTCGAATCCGGCTTCCCAATGTTTTAGCACGTGTTGCCAAGCCGTCTTGTTCAATTCTTTCAATTACTGTCAAGGCTGCGGCACAGGCTAGAGGATTGCCGCCAAATGTGGAGCCGTGATGGCCTGGCTTAAAGGTTTCTGCCGCATCACCACGCGCCAGGCATGCACCTATCGGAAAGCCATTCCCGAGACCCTTGGCAGTGGTCACGATATCCGGTGTCTGGCCCAGCTCCTGGTAGGCGAAATAACGGCCGCAGCGCCCGTTGCCGGACTGTACTTCATCGGTAATCATCAACCAATCATGCCGGTCGCATATTTCTCTGACAGCTTTAAAGTAGCCAGGCTCTGCTGCTCGAATACCGCCTTCACCCTGTACGGGCTCCAGCATGATTGCCACCACATTATTGTTGGTTGTGGCGATGGTTCGCAAAACATCGGCGTCATTAAACGGAGCCCGAATAAAGCCACTTAAGAGAGGTTCGAATCCCGCTTGTACCTTTCTGTTGCCGGTAGCACTGAGAGTTGCAATGGTCCTTCCATGAAATGAATTCTCCATGACGATTATGGCGGGTTTATCAATACCTTTGTTATGCCCATACAGCCGCGCCAATTTGATTGCGGCTTCATTTGCTTCGGCACCTGAATTGCAGAAGAACGCGCTTTCCATTCCTGATACTTGACAAAGTTTTTTCGCCAGGTCTTCTTGGAGAGGCATTTGGTACAGATTAGAGCAATGACAGAGTTTATTGGCCTGGCGGTTTATTGCTTCCGCCACGGCAGGGTGTGCGTGGCCAAGGCCGCATACTGCTATACCGGTCAGTGCATCAAAATACTTGGTGCCATTCGTATCGAATAGCCAGCTGCCTTGACCGTGGGAAAAGGCGATTGGCATGCGGCCATAAGTCGACATAATGGCGGATTTCTTAGACATTGCTGTCAATCTTCTCCATGCATCCCTGAGCGGGATTGGTATTATTAACTCTGCAAACAAAAAAGGCAGCCGTGGCTGCCTGACGGATAAATATAGTATAGATTATTCTGTAAAACCGCAATTCCGGGCGGTTTTAGCTTCTCCGAAAACTGCGTTTCCGGACCTGAAGTTAGCTAACGAACACTGAAGCATGGAGAAAAGCGCTTGCGTAATGTCATTGATCAGGCAATCTTTAACAGCAGACTCGAAGCCGTATGCGAGGAAATGGGCGTCACATTGATGCGCTCCGCCTTTTCCGCCAATATCAAAGATCGTTTGGATTTCTCCTGTGCGGTCTTTGACACAGAAGGCCGGCTATGCGCCCAAGCGGCCCATATACCGGTTCACCTTGGTTCAATGACCTATACCATGACTGAGGTTGTGGAAGGTATCCGCTGGCGGACAGGAGATGTCGTTGTGTATAACGATCCCTTCTTAGGAGGGACGCACCTGCCCGATGTCACGCTGATTGCGCCAGTCTTTGTAGCAGACGAGTTGATGGGGTTTGTCGCCAATCGCGCTCATCACGCCAATATAGGCAGTTCATCGCCGGGTTCCATGCCCATTTCCCGATCGATAACGGAAGAAGGTGTGGTGATCGCGCCGGTCAAGCTGCTGGAAAGTGGCCGGTCAAATCCTGAAGCGTTCCGGCAATTATCCAAAATAGAGCAGCCGGAAAGCTGCCATGAAGGGTTGCCCTTGGATTTTTGGGCGCAGCTAAGTGCTTGTCAAATAGGCATAAAACGTCTGGGTGAAATGATTGAAAGTTTAGGCAAACAAGCATATGAAGAGCAACTTGAGGCACTGTTTGACTACGCCGACCGATTATCAACCAGCGTAGTTGAGGCATTAGACGAGGGCGAGTATCGCTTTACCGACTTTATGGAAGGTGACGGCCTGATCGAATCCGACATCCCGCTATGTCTTACGCTGCGTGTTTCAAAGCAGAAATTGGAGTTCAATTTTACAGGAACGGCCTCTCAAGTTGCGGGCAACATAAATTGTCCTGTCAGCGTAACGGCGGCGGCTATTTACTATGTCTATAAATGTCTTCTGCCGCCTGAAGCCCCTACTTGTGCAGGCGCGTTTTCGAAATTAGAAATCACTGCGCCATCAGGCTGTTTAGTGAATGCGCGCTACCCTGCGGCCGTGGCAGCGGGAAATGTCGAGACATCTTCCCGATTGGTGGATCTGGTGCTCGGTGCGATTTCAGAAATTTTACCAGGCCAGATTCCCGCTGCCTCTCAGGGCACAATGAACAATATTGCAATTGGCGCTCATGGGAAGAAATTTTCCTGGAACTATTATGAAACTATTGGCGGCGGAGCCGGCGCAAGCCCCTTGCACGCGGGTAATTCCGCCGTCCAGACCCATATGACAAACACGCTTAATACTCCTATCGAAAGCCTTGAATTGCAGTATCCGCTAAAAATCAGGCGCTATCAGATCGCCACGGAAACCGGTGGAGCTGGGTTGCATCAGGGAGGAAACGGTATCTTGCGGGAGTTTGAGTTTGAGGACGCAGCTGAGGTCACCATTCTTTCTGAACGGCGCCGGCATGGTGCTTATGGCTTGCAGGGCGGCAACGCCGGCAAGCCGGGGCAAAACTACTTAAACGGAAAGCCTTTGGGTGGTAAGGTGGCGCTGTCTGTGAAATCGGGCGATGTCCTGCGGATTCAAACACCCGGTGGCGGAGGTTGGGGAGACCCTGCAGGTTAACCGAATCTACAAGCTGCATAGCTAGCGCTGCTAAAACATAGTAAAATAGTCGGGTTTATAAATTAGCCTAGTTCAAGGGAAATTTAATGGATACTGTAGAAGTTATAAAAGACCAGCTAAGTTCAAATAAGATCATTCTCTATATGAAAGGGGCTCCCAACGCTCCGCAGTGCGGCTTTTCGGCCAAAGCCTCTCAGGCGTTGATGGCTTGTGGTGAAAAGTTTGCGTATGTGAATATCCTTGACCATCCGGAAATTCGGGAAACTTTAAAAACCTATTCCAATTGGCCGACCTTTCCGCAGCTCTACATCGATGGAGAACTGGTAGGTGGTTGCGACATCATCGTCGAGCTATACGAAAAGGGTGAGCTTCAGGATATGGTGAAAGGCACTGTCGCCTAACCCCTGGAAGTCCCTGGGGTATAAATGATTTGCACCAGGTAGTTGTAGCCGAAGAAGCGGTCTTTTTGTGGCGGCGGCGAATAGGGGTTGGCAGCATATGCACTCCGAATCGCCGCGTCATCCAACGAATCGTCGCCGCTTGATTTGGCAATCTCTGCTTTCACCAGCATGCCGTTCGGCTCGAATCCCAACTCTAAAATGACGATATGTTCTTCTGTCAGTGTTGAATAAGGAAACTGCTTGTCGTGGTATTTATTGCTGGCAAGGTGTCTTACCAAGTAGGGCCAGAAGGATGATCTAGTTGAGGGGCTTTGCATAAGTAACTGCTCGGCTTCGGCGCGAGAGGAGTTGCCCGAAGTATTCGGCTGTAAAGTTTGGCTGGTCTTGAAAAAACCACTAACCCAACTCAATGCGGGCTTTCCGGCGTGCAGGCCTTTTACGTGCTGAAAGGAGTCGACTGTTGTTGAATTACGCCAGGGCTGGGCTGATTCGATTAGGTCTTTAGAGTTTTCGTCTGCTGTGTCAAGTGCCTCGTAACCACCCTTGATAGACGAAGACCCTGGTATGGCTTGCATGCCCGCTCCCATGGAATTCAGGGTAACCTGAATGGTGGTTGACGTCTTACTGCCTGCCTGCTCCGTTGGCAGAAGCAAATAGGCTGCCAGCAATCCAAGATGAATTACCGAGGAGACTATAATGGCATAATGATACGGAGCTAGGGTTTGCTTCATGCTCCAGTATTGTAAAGTTATTTATCGAAAAAACAGTGCGCCAATTAGCAAAAGCCAAGAGTGGCGTGGCGTTGTCGTATTACTAGGAGCTAGGCAACCTTGTCGGACATGCGTTTGAGGTTTTGCATTACGGCATCTATGGCCCGATCCATAAGCATACCAGATTGCAGAATGACCAGCTGTCCTTTGCGGAGTTCGTCGGCGAGTTCAACTCTGCTCTTTTCGACGACCTTCAAGCCCATTCGATTGACAAATATCAGACTGTTATTTTCCTCAATGGAAGTGGAGAATTTACAACGGAAACGACTGCCATTTACCAGGGCGAACTCGACCCAATCGCCACTTTGGAGTTTATCGATCTGTTCCAGATACTCATAAAGTGAAGCATCGTGCACCGGTGCATTCTTTTGCTCTGCAGCTTCCAGGGTCGCCTTGAGATCCGCCAGTTTAGGCATATCGAGTTTCGCGGATGCGGCGGACTGTTGTTTGAAGGTGCTGGTAAGCTCTTTTTTAAGTTCAATTAGAAGCTCATCTAACCGGCCGGCATTGTACGATATTTCCCGCAGGCCGATTTTGAGGTTCTTAAGGAGTTTGGGTGCGACCTGGACCCAGCGCTTCCTGGCTTCTTCTTCAGTGTGCGGTTGCAGGCACCAGACTAACTCGTCAACAACTTTTACGCATTGCGAAAAGCGGTGGCCTTTGCCTTCCTTGAGGTAAACCAGAAACATCACCCGGCTCCAGCCGCTCTTCAATAAATCTAAAGCCACCTGTGGAATTGCGGTGACGGAGATCTTTTCATAAAGAATCTTGTCAACAACCAGGCGCGCCTTCTGCGATTTCACCCGACCAATTTCGGCCTCCTTAGTGCGCTGTTCGACGAGCTTGGACTTTCGCTCCTCGCCTGCAAGATACTGGGAGAACTCTTCATGCAGCCTTTCGTATAGATCGAGATCACACTTATCGTCTTCAAGCACCTGGCGTACGATATCGTGAATTCGAGAATAAAGTTTGTCCTTGGCTTTTTCAGAGGAATCGCTCCAGCCGACGCTTGCCTTTGCAAGAGCGTTAAGCAGTTTGCGGGCTGGGTGTGACGGCTTGCTGAAAAATCCTTTGTCTTTCAGGGCGACTTTTAGAATCGGGATTTGCAGGCGGCTGATCAAAACCTGAATCGGGGCGGATAGGTTGTAGTCATCCAGAATAAACTCAAACAGCATCGCCACCAGATTGATAAGGTCTTCGTCCACCTGCTTGATTTGAGTGGGGCGTTCCACTTCGTCCGCCCGGCGATCCAGCGCTACTTGGATTGCCCTGCGGAGATCAGTACTAGTCGGGGGCGCGATAGTTAAATCTTCAGCCTGCGCATGTCGTTGAATGTCCGACAGCATATCCTGTAACTCGGGGCTGCCGATATTTAGCGGAGGTCCCTGATAAAGCGCGGTCGAGTGTAACGGAATATGAGCATATTTTTGCGGCTGCTGTTCGGTCGCCGTGGCACCGGACAGATCTATTTGGTTGCCTTGCATGGTATGCTGTGGAGAGCGTAAACTGGCAAGCAATTCTTGTGCCTGTGCAAAAACATCCTGCTCAGAAGGGAAGTTCTGCAGTGGCTCTTGCTCCAAGCTCTCTCTGGTGACACGTTTTTCACGTTGTGGGTTGCGAACCTTGTTTTTGTAGGTGGTATATTTGAGATCGGGTAATACCCCGGCATTCGCCAACAGTTGGTTGCCAGCGTCCAATGGTTCGACAATATGCTCCATGACATGCCGGTCGAACTGTTTGAATACAATCAACTTTTCCTTGATCGAAATCTCCAGGCCGGCACAGGCTTCCTGAAATGCCCTGCACAATATGACAGGATCAAGGGGGTTGTAGAGGGTTTCTGACGCTTCCCCGGATACCAAGCTGGAAAAGCGGGTTTGGAAGTGCATGAGCGACCCGGCGTAGTTTGCCTTGGCCTTAGTGATCATGCTGTCAACGGCTACGGACTCTTCCAGGGCATCGTTTTGAACCAGGCTTAACTCCTCAACGCTGCTGGCCATGGTGTCAGCGCTCTGTTGATCTGCTAGGGCCTTAGGGTGTTCAAAAGCGTGGCTGAGAGCATTTTGGATATGGTTTTCAATGCCCTTCCTTTTGATACGAACTTCCCGCATGGTTTCGAAAAAACGGTTCTGTTCGTTATTGGAGTGGGCGTGGTTGGCTAATTCGAAGAACGAGTCGTCTATGCCATCGAACATTGCGCCGAGGCCGTCAAGCACCATGGAGATGCAGTGTTTTTTCAGTCTGTCAACGATAGCGTCCACAGAGGCGTTTCTGCTTGGGTTCAGCCGCTCATGCAAATAGCTTACTCCACTTCCCTTAGTCATATTTGCTCCCACAACGCATATCATCCAGGTTAATGGTGAATGCAGAGATCATCTATTCAACAATTGGCGGTGTTGGCCTGACTTTTAAAGTAGGTCTTGTGTAGTTTTGTTATTATTTAAGACATTGTACATTAAAGCAGCGAAAAATCCACATTTGCCCACTCTGTAGTCAACTCAGAGTAGGCATTTGTGACCGGTTTCAGGAAAAATTAGCTAACGTAAACCGGGCCGATACCGATGCTCCAAATGACGACACTGGCAGCGAGCAGCGCGACTAACATCACCAGACCAACGGTCAATACGCTGCTGGCGAATAAAAATCCTCGTTCCTTGGGGATTTTCATCAGAATCGGCAGCCCTTCATAAAGCAGATAGACCGCATAGCTGACCGCTGCCAGACCTACGATCATGTCAATCCAGATGTTCGGATAAATGGCAATCGCGCCCATCAGAAATAGAGGGGTGGCTGCATAGGCGGCAAGCTCTGTCCCGCGGTGCGCGTGTTGGTCGACGCCATAGGTCACCGCCATGAAATCGATGAATTTGCCGAGAATGAATATACCCGCCAGCATTGCGCAATAGAACAGCAAGCAGAGATTGAAAGCACTGGTCTCAGTCAGTCTAACGGTTGTTTCGCTGCCGATTGCCCAGCCAACCTGGCTCGTGCCAATATAGGCGGCCACCGCGGGTATTAAGGCGAGCACAAAGACATGTTGACCGAATAGCTTGACCGGAGTGGTTCTTTGTTCCCGAATCGATTGCCATTCCTGGTCGGGATGGATAAAAAGTCCAATGGTGTGTTGCAGAATCATTGTTAGGAAGTCTCCTTATTATTTTTATTTGCAGGTGTTCTTTTAAATGTCTGCAGATAAGCAGTCAAGATTTTTTTAGGATAACCTCGCTTTTAACGATTGTTTGGTCGACTAAGGATGCTGCTTTTTGCCTGGAAGGCTGACGATTGCCGCCTTCACTACATTACCTCTAACTTGCTTGATTTCCACGTTATAGCCGTGTAGCCGTAAGCAAGTCGGATATTCGGGAATGGACTCCAGAGCTTCCAGAATCAGACCGTTCAAGGTTTTAGGGCCATTGGTTGGAAACGCCCAGCCTAACACGCGGTTGATGGTGCGGACACTGACCGAGCCATTGATTAAATAACAGTTTTTTTCCAGGGGTGTAATGTCGGGGCTGGTGGCAGCCACGTCCGTGGTAAATTCCCCGACAATTTCCTCTAGGATGTCTTCCAGGGCGGCTAGGCCGATGATGTCGCCATACTCATCCACCACGAAGCCGATTCGCCGCTTAATTTTTTGGAAGTTAAGGAGCTGGGTGTTGAGAGAGGTGCCCTCAGGAATAAAGTAGGGGTCACGGCAGTGCTGTAGGATGGCCGCCTTGTTCACGGTTTCCTGACTTAGAATTTTCGCTACATTGCGAAGATGCAGGATGCCGATAAGATTATCGATGTCGCCTCGAAACACCGGTAACCGCGTATGTTGCGCCGCCTTTAACTGTTCCAGAATCTGTTCAATGTCATCTTCGATATCGATGCCGCTGATGTCGCTCCTGGGCACCATGATGTCTTCCACCGTGACGTTTTCAAGATCCAGGATACTAAGCAGCATCTTCCGGTGTCTAACCGGAATGCGCGTCGCGGACTCATGGACCAGCGTGCGCAATTCCTCCCGCGATAAATGATCGGCATCCAAGGTGTATTCGTTCAACCCGAACATTTTAAGTATGGAGTTCGAAACCAGGTTGACGCTCCAAACCACGGGATAGATGATGGTCAGCAATGGTTTGAGAATGACCGAGGCTGGAAATGCTATCCGCTCCGGATAAATGGCTGCCAACGTTTTCGGCGTAACCTCAGCGAATATCAGAATGACAAGCGTTAGTAATCCGGTGGCAATGGCAATGCCCGCATCGCCCCACAGGCGCGTCGCGATGACAGTGGCTATAGCCGAAGCGAAGATGTTGACGAAGTTGTTGCCAATTAAGATCACGCCTATAAGTTGATCCGGCCTCTCCAGCATTTTGTTGGCCCGGGCAGCGCCTTTGTGTCCTTGTTTCGCGAGATGGCGCAGCCGGTATCGGTTGAGCGACATCATCCCGGTTTCAGAGCTGGAGAAGAAGCCTGAAAATAGAATCAATACAAAAAGTATAAAAAGCAGAAAGGTGATGGATGCGTCGTTCAAGACAAGCGAAACCTGTTGGAGTGATTGGAATTCATATTAAGCCGGCCTCAGTGGCTGTCAAGTGCGGTCGGTCAGAATGTATTCGATCACAATATTGCTGCCAAGGTAGCCGAGCATAAGAAATACGAAGCCCACAATGGTGATCTTCGCAGCTACCAAACCTCGCCAGCCCCAAAACCGGCGGGCCATCAGTAGTCCGCAAAATAATAGCCAAGACAAAATGGAAAACACGGTTTTATGGGCCAGCCGTTGCGCGAACAGATCGTCGACAAATATGGCGCCAGTAAGGATGGAAAGTGTCAGCAGGGTAATTCCCGCCCAAATCATTTCGAAAAGGATGGCTTCGGTGGTTTGGAGTGGCGGCAGTGCCTTGATCAAGCGCCCGGTCAGGTGATGTTTGAGTTGTTTGTTTTGAGCGTACAACAAGCCTGCCTGAACGGCCGCCAGGAGAAAAATAGCGTAAGCGACTACAGACAGAGCTGCATGTACCAGTAGTCCGGTCTCCGTGGGGCTGACTACTCTCAGGTGCCGGTCGCTGTTAAGCAGCAAAATAATTGAGAGTATGGCGGCCGGAAATATCACCAGTTTCGAGTTGTGGACTGGTTTCGCAAGGGCGAACAGCGTAATGAGCAGGCTGAGTATCAGACAAATCAGCGTCTGACCGCCAATAACGCTGAAGTTTATTCCGGCCGAACTGACGATTTGCGGCCATAAACCCAGTGCGTGGCTTAGAACGGCGAGCAGGGCGATTATCAACGCCAGTTTGTGCCGTTGCGGGATCTTACCGTGATAAACCGCCACCTGCAAAGTGGTCGCCGTTGTGTAAAAAATGATAGCGATAATGCTGAAAGTAATAGCGCTCATCCGCACATTCTATAGTCCACCCTGTCCGTGAAAGCCCGCAACGGCAATCAAGGCTGGCGTAACCAGTCCAGTTAATTGTTCGGTAAAACAAAAGGGAAACAACAATATTCCCGTCTTAAGTGATGAACTCTAGAGGTTCCTTGGTTATAATCCCGACCCCGCTTACACCTCGGAGTCACTATCATGTTTGATAATCTGTCGGATCGCTTGTCGGACAGCTTACGGAAGATCACCGGTCAAGCCAAGCTCACAGATGAAAATATCAAAGATACTTTGCGCGAAGTCAGAATGGCGCTGCTGGAGGCTGACGTCGCTCTCCCGGTCGTCAAAGATTTTATCGATTCGGTGCGCAAAAGCGCTGTCGGCCAGGAGGTAATGCGCAGTCTTTCCCCTGGGCAAGCCTTTATCGGCGTGGTGCAGAAAGAGTTGGTCCGGGTGATGGGAGAGGCTAACCAAGCCCTGAACCTGAATTGTCAGCCGCCGGCAGTGATTTTGATGGCGGGTTTGCAGGGCGCTGGTAAAACAACAACCGTAGCCAAGCTGGCCAAACACCTTAAGGAACGTCAGAAGAAATCGGTGATGGTCGTCAGCGCCGACGTATATAGGCCCGCAGCGATAAAGCAGTTGGAAACCCTGGCTGCCGACGTCGGTGTGAATTTCTTTCCCAGCTCCAGTGATCAGCAGCCTGTTGACATTACCAAAGGGGCGATCGAAGAGGCGAAAAAGCGCTTCAATGATGTGCTCATTGTCGATACAGCCGGCCGCTTGCATATTGACGACGGCATGATGTCTGAGATCAAGGCCCTGCACGCGGCGGTGAATCCAATCGAAACGCTGTTCGTCGTTGACTCCATGACCGGTCAGG
>JANQMN010000102.1 GCA_028280065.1 Hahella sp. | reverse complement strand
GTAACGCAGTCTTAAGAGCGCAGGTTTTTGCCTGATGATAATAGCGAGCTGGCCCCACCTGATTCCATTCCGAACTCAGCAGTGAAACAGTTCAGCGCCAATGGTAGTGTGGAATCCCATGCAAGAGTAGGTCGTTGTCAGGCACCCAATAAAACACCCCATCCGGGCAACCGGGTGGGGTTTTTTATTGGGTGCTCAACTAAGGCGGCAACAAAAAAGGCCCTCACAATGAGAGCCTCGTTTTTGCTGGTACAACTTAAAGTGACGACTTTGACATTAAAGGTCTAGCGATCACTTGTTCAGTGTTCTAGCACGTAAAGCAGGATTACATCGGTACGACGTTAGCCGCCTGCAAACCCTTCTGTCCTTGTTCAACTTCAAAGGATACTTTTTGTCCTTCGGAAAGAGTTTTGAATCCTTTGGCTTGAATAGCGCGGAAGTGTACGAACACATCATCGCCGCCGTTGTCTTGGTTAATAAAGCCGAATCCTTTCTCTTCGTTAAACCACTTTACTGTGCCAGTGAGCTTAGACATTTTGTCTCCTAAAGATATTACAGTGTTTCAATTTAAAGCTTGTTGAAAAAAACCCAACATGGTTTACAAAGTGTGAAAATCTTCAGGACGACATTTCTAGCGAAAAGTGTTACAGCGAAGAGTACATTTTGTTGCGCGGACTAGGTTTGATTCTTAAGCTTAAACAATAGTAACACACCGAGGCTATTGTTCCAGAAAAAACTGAGCGGGTATCGCCGAAAGTAGGGAATTTCCAGGCATTGTTACGCAAATCTTGAAACTTTACTTCAATTCTGCAACAAAAAGTCGATAAATCTTTCGCACAAGCCATTTGAGAAGGGCGTTTCTTTCGCCTCGCGCAGGACGGCATCCAAATGAGAGTCGCCACTAGTGTAGCGGGATTTATAAAAGGTTAATCGTTCAACCAAGGTGTTTCGGTCAACCTCTGGGTGAAACTGAAACGCCCAAAAAGGACTGTCAATGACTTTGAAGGAATGGCAGCAGGCGTCAGTTTTCGCAAGCTCAACGGTTCCGGGAGGTGTATTCAATGCTTTTTCTTTATGCACTGAAACAGCGAAGAATGGTTGTTCAACGCCTTCAAACAAAGGATCTGTTTTTGCTGCCTCTGTTGTAAAGACCGGAATTGTGCCCATTTCGTAGTTCTCGCCATCGTGAACAATGCGCCCTCCGAGTGCGAGTGCAGCTAGTTGGAAGCCGAAACAGGAGGCGAACACCGGGGTTTTCTCTTCGACGCATTTCGCCATGAGTTGTTGGGAACGAGGCACGAATGTATAGGTATCTGGTTCCAACACACTTGCATCACTTGCTCCCCCGACTAACAGCGCATCATAACCGTCTGTACAACTGAGGGAAAACTCGGGATCGTCAAACACGTTTAGTATATCAATTTGATCTTTGCGAACTTTACAATACCTGGCGAAGCTCTCGTGTTCCTCGCGCCTAACGGTTTCAGCTTCGCGTATTTGTAACAGAAGCAGTTTGAGCGAGTGACGGGTTGGATCGATTAGCTTATTGATTGTCATCTGAAATTGCTTGATTCAAATATGTAAAAGACGTTTTCTTTCTTGCCAGGCTTGTTCTGCACAATGCTGGTGCCTAAGTTCTGGAGCGTTATAATTAACTCGAATTCTGCAGGATTGTTGATGCTCTTTCAATTTAGTTCATAAGCAGCTAAGGCGAATATGTTGAAAATCCATGACAGATAAGTATTCTCTCAAAACCTTTGAGCTATCAACTGTTTTTCTATCTTTGGCAAGCCTCAAAAGGTCAATCTGTTTCTGGAGAACATAATGTCTTCTAATCACCTCGTTATTTTTGATACTACATTGCGTGACGGTGAACAAAGCCCTGGCGCATCCATGACTAAAATAGAGAAGTTGAGGATCGCTAAAGCGCTGGAAAAAATGCAGGTCGATGTCATTGAGGCGGGATTTGCTATCGCCAGCCAAGGAGATTTTGACGCGGTTAAAGCTATTGCAGAGGCGGTAATGGACTCAACGGTTTGCAGCTTGGCACGGGCATTGGATAAAGACATTGACCGCGCCGCAGAAGCGCTTCACGGGGCTAAATCCGCACGTATTCATACCTTTATAGCGACTTCTCCGATCCACATGCAGTACAAATTGCAAATGGAACCGGATCAAGTCGTTGAACAAGCAGTAAAAGCAGTGAAGAGGGCCAGACAATATACTGACGATGTGGAATTTTCGTGTGAAGATGCCGGTCGCTCTGAACTTGATTTTCTCTGCCGCATTATTGAGCAGGCAATCGCTGCCGGGGCCGGCACGATTAACATTCCTGACACGGTCGGATATGCAATTCCTGAACAGTTTGGCAATACCATTCGGCAATTAATGGAGAAGATTCCTAATGCGGATAAAGCCATTTTTTCGGTACATTGCCATAACGATTTGGGCCTGGCGGTAGCGAACTCATTGGCGGCAGTGAGATGTGGAGCACGCCAAGTGGAGTGTACGATTAATGGACTGGGAGAACGCGCCGGAAATGCGGCTTTAGAAGAAATTGTCATGGGAGTCAAAACCCGAGCGGATCTGTTTGAAGTCGAAACGCAGTTGAATACACAACATATCGTGCCCACTTCCCGACTCGTGTCAACCATTACGGGTTTCCCGGTGCAGCCAAACAAGGCCATCGTCGGATTGAATGCTTTTGCGCATGAATCCGGCATTCATCAAGATGGCGTGATCAAACATCGGGAAACTTACGAAATCATGCAAGCCCAGGATGTCGGTTGGCACAGAAACGCGTTGGTTTTAGGTAAGCACTCCGGACGAAACGCATTTAGGACAAGGCTTCAAGAACTCGGTTATAACTTTGAGACTGAGTCTGAACTGAATGAGGCGTTCGCCCGGTTTAAAGATCTTGCCGACAAAAAACATGAAATCTTTGATGAAGACTTGCAGGCGTTAGTTAGTGGTAATAGTTTGGATGACACCCAAGGCCGTTACCGATTGGTTTGCATGTCTGTCAATATAGAAACCGGTGTGATACCGGATGCCAAAGTTACTATCAGTATTGATGGCAAGGAACATACCTCAAATTCTAAAGGGGGTGGGCCTGTGGACGCCACTTACAGGGCTATCGAAAAAATCGTCCACTCCGGTGCTAATTTACAGCTTTACTCAGTAAACAATATCACCAGCGGAACCGACTCCCAAGGGGAGGTGACTGCTCGCCTGGAACTCGACGGTCGTATAGTGAATGGGGTTGGCTCAGATACAGATATCGTCATTGCGTCGGGCAAAGCCTATATCCATGCCCTAAATTTGTTATACAAGCATCAGGTTAAACAACTGCCTCAAAGCGATGTTTAAGAGCTCTAGAAAAAACAGTTATGCCAATGCAGTTTGAAGAAGACCGTCAACGATACCTAAAAGCATTGGGAGTTACGCAGTGGTATGCCCGAAATCAGTTGCCAGGAGCTGCGGCGACTTGGCTGCCAAGCTTTAGAGTTGAATCTTCTGGCCACGAACAGATGGCCGGAGAGTTGGCTTCGTCGCAGTCCGGTAATCCACGACTATCTCGATTGGCAATGGTGGAGCTGGGATCACCTCAAGAGAAGTCAGATGGCAACCAGCAGCCCTCTGCAGAAGCGGCTGAAAAGCTCCGGGATGCCGCCGTTCAACCCCGCGAGCTTCCAACAGAAGTTGAGGAAGAATTTGAACGTAAAGAGCAAGGATCTGATTCTGCGAGTGTTGAAGAAGAGCTTTGGTACGCCTTTTCTTTTCAGGGCATGAGTGTTGTGGCGGAGCTAACCCTCGTTGAGGGCAATCAAGCCGCACCGCAAGAGGCTCGTTTGTTGAAGAATATTGTACGCTCGAAATGGGGGAGTGAGGCGGCAAATAGTTTCCGAACTTTTTTTTGGCCACCTTTTTCGCGAAGCGGTATTCCGCACCAAAACCATGAAGTACAAAAAACACTATTCAATGAGTGGCTTGGAGAGATAGCGCCGTCTAGTATCTTTTTCACTGGTCGCTCATTGGAGAGCCTGGCACCTCAGAATCCCAAGCGTTCTAACTGCCTTTTGCCGCCCCTGAAAGAGATCTTGAACTCCCCTAATTTGAAACACCGGATCTGGGAAGTTCTGATGGAGTTGGATCGGTCGGCGCAGCGATGAACTTTCGATACATGACCGAAGACGACCTCCATGATGTGCTTCGTAATGAGCGGCAAGCCTATTCTCATCCTTGGACGGAGGCGGTTTTTCTCGATAGCCTTGGCGGTTTATCCGATTGCTGGGTAGCGGAGTTCGATGAAGAGATCGTTGGCCACATTGTGCTTTCTCACGTCCTTGACGAAGGACATATACTAAACTTGTGCATTGGTCCGGCCTGGCAGGGGCAAGGTTGGGGAGACGTGCTCCTGGAGTTTACGATGAAGCGACTTCATATATTAGAAGTGGCGACCGTCTTCTTGGAAGTTCGCGTATCTAATCAAGCGGCGCGCAGTCTATATGGGAAGCATGGTTTCAGCGAGATTGGGTTGCGGAAAAACTACTATCCCGACGGAGCAGTGAGAGAAGATGCCATAGTCATGCGTAAGTTGTTAACCGTCGATATCGCTACGTAGTCGTGGGCTGATGGAATGTAGCGGCGCGTCTGAACTGCCGATTTGGTTGACAGTTGTCATGTGGCTCCTGTGCGTGGTACTCGGTGTGCGCATAGGGTTTAGCAGACAGTTTTGGCCTGTATTGACGAAAACTCATCTGCAGCATGCTTTTTTTGCCTCATGCTTGTTTCTTAGCCTGTTGTGGATGATGAGAATCGAGCTGGATTGGGGGGGAGTTCTGCATTTTTCCGGTCTTGCCGCTGCAACTTTACTGCTTGGGCCGAGTGTCGCGCTGCTAGCGGGTCTCTTGGCGCTTATTTTTGTCAGCATGGTTACCGATATCAGTTGGGCTGTCATGCCGATAAATGCGTTTTTTACCGTTGTCATCCCTGTGACGTTGACAGCCTTTGTCATTCGGTACGAAAAGCGTATGGGGCGAGTATTTTTTACCTATGTGCTGGTTAATGCTTTTGCCGGAGGCGCACTCGCCATTGGCGCTTCTGTGCTGACCGGAACCGCTTTTTGCTGGGCTTCTCAAAGCCAGCCCTGGAGCGAGGATCATGCCTTACTACTTACCTATTTGCCGCTCATCATGCTGCCGGAGGGAATCATCAACGGAATGCTGACCACGGGCCTTATGGTTTATTATCCTCACTGGCTGCGAACTTTTGAGCCTTCCCGTTACCTGAAGAAATGAGCGGATTGGGTATTTGCGATTGTTTCTGCTTTGCTATTGAGAGAAAATACCGCGCTTAATTTTGTCCTCCTCGTGTGGGCTAAAGTCTGTCTGTATTTGCAGTTCAACTAAACTTAGATGTAATTCCATGCCAGAAAGTACACATCACGGCCAAATCGCTAAAAGGCGCACATTTGCCATTATTTCTCACCCGGATGCCGGGAAGACGACGATCACGGAAAAAGTCCTGCTACATGGAGGAGCGTTGCAGAAAGCCGGCACGGTAAAAGGTAAAAAATCCGGTCAGTTTGCTAAGTCCGACTGGATGGAAATGGAAAAAGAGCGGGGCATATCGGTTACCACTTCCGTCATGCAGTTTCCTTACCGCGAAAGCCTGATTAACTTACTGGATACGCCGGGACATGAAGACTTCTCGGAAGATACCTACCGTACGCTGACAGCGGTGGATTCCTGCCTGATGGTCATTGACAGCGCCAAAGGGGTTGAGGAAAGGACCATTAAACTCATGGATGTCACCCGCCTTCGTGATACGCCGATCATCACCTTTATGAATAAGTTGGACCGCGACATTCGGGATCCGGTCGAGCTGCTGGATGAGGTTGAGGATGTTCTGAAAATAAAGTGCGCTCCGATAACCTGGCCGGTCGGCATGGGTAAAAGTTTTAAAGGCGTGTTTCATCTGCTCAGGGATGAAATGATCTTTTATCAGACGGGCCAAGGCCATAGAATCCAAGACAAACGGGTGATTAAGGGCATCGGCAACCCTGAACTCGATACCGTCCTAGGCGTGGATGCTGAGGAGTTGCGTGAGCAGATAGAACTGTTGCAAGCAGCTTCTCATGAGTTTGACCTCGGCGAGTTTTTGGCGGGGCAGTTAACCCCGGTATTTTTTGGCACCGCCCTGGGTAACTTTGGCGTGGATCATATTCTAGACGGATTAGCTGACTGGTCTCCGGCGCCTCAATCGCGAAGTAGTGACCAGAGGGAAGTAGAGGCGGACGAAGCTAAGTTCTCGGGCTTCGTTTTTAAAATTCAGGCCAATATGGACCCTTTGCATCGTGATCGTATTGCCTTCCTGAGGGTATGCTCCGGCCGCTACGAACAGAATATGAAAATGCGTCATGTGCGGATTAATAAGGATATACGAATATCCGATGCATTAACCTTCATGGCAGGCGACCGGACGCGCGCCGAAGAAGCTTTTGCCGGCGATATAATTGGATTGCACAATCATGGCACCATCCAGATTGGCGATACCTTTACCGAAGGGGAAGATATTCGCTTCACCGGAATTCCTAACTTCGCCCCGGAACTTTTCAGGCGCATTCGATTAAAGGACCCATTGAAGTCCAAGCAGCTGCAAAAGGGGCTGATCCAGCTTTCTGAAGAGGGCGCCGTCCAGGTTTTCAGGCCTTTAAACAACAATGATCTGATTGTCGGCGCAGTAGGCATGTTGCAGTTTGATGTTGTCGTTCACCGGTTGAAGAGTGAATATAAAGTCGATGCATTGTATGAGTCGGTAAATGTGGTGACCGCGCGCTGGGTGTCCGGCTCCGATGCGAAAAAATTTGAAGAGTTTAAGCGTAAGGCTGCCGATAATCTTGCTCTGGATGGGGGCGATAATCTGACCTATCTGGCGCCGACTCAAGTGAACTTGCAGCTTGCAGTCGAACGTTATCCCGATGTGGATTTTAAGAAGACTCGAGAGCACTAAGCCTTCGACCAGCTGGGTACGACGGATGATGCTGATTGATAGCCACTGCCACCTAGACTTTCCAGCCTTCGATGCCGATCGTGAGGAAGTCTTGGCTTCATGCCGTTTAAATGGTATCGAGCAATTTATTGTGCCAAGCGTAGGCCCGGAAAATTGGCAGCGGGTGTTGAAGTTAGGTGAGGATAGAAGGGATATTGTAGTGGCATTAGGGATACATCCCTGCTTTTTGAGTAATCTCGATGAAGTGTCATTGTCCGATTTGGAGCAAACTGTTAATGCTCACCAAGATAATATTATTGCCCTCGGAGAAATGGGATTGGATCGCCGGATTGATGTGCCCTTAGAGAAGCAGCAATTTTTTCTAATGCACCAGTTGAAACTGGCAAAAGAAAAACAACTGCCAGTGATCTTGCATTCTGTCAGGACTAACGATGAAGTTGCCGCGTTACTAAAGAATGTAGATATAGATCGAGGCGTCGTGCATGGATTTACCGGCAGCGGTCAGCAGGCGGCGCGGTTTTGGGAAATGGGGATTCGGCTTGGCGTAGGAGGAGCAATTACTTACAGCCGGGCGCAAAAAACCAAGGCGGCAATAGCTGCCATGCCGCTTGAAGCTTTACTGTTGGAAACAGATTCTCCCGATATGCCGCTGGCCGGTCATCAGGGGCAGAGGAATGATCCTCAGAACTTGCCTTTAGTGCTAGAAGCTCTATGTGCGCTTCGTTCAGAATCAACATCAGTGATCGAACGACAACTCCGGCTGAATACCTGTGAAACATTTAACCTCGATCGCGGCCAAGCGAGATAATCCCTCTGTAGACGGGAAGTAAATTAATAGTGGCAATTGCATTTTACCCAAAGTATAATCCTGCGCCCGGATTTGCCAAGAGATGGCTGTCGCAACGCCCCGACGCGGCAGGTATCCAATAGTCGACGCGAAAGCGTCATTTGTTAATCAGCCTAGACGATCAAATAAAGGCGGGATTTGAATGAAAACGATCAGCGCTAAGCCAGAAACTGTAAAACGTGACTGGTACGTTGTAGACGCGACCAATAAGACTTTGGGTCGGTTGTCTACGGAAATTGCCCGTCGCCTGAGGGGCAAGCATAAAGCCGAGTATACTCCTCATGTCGACACCGGAGACTATATCGTAGTTGTTAATGCCGACAAAGTACGGGTAACCGGAAACAAAGCAAAAGACAAAATGTATTATCGCCATACCGGCTATCCCGGTGGCTTGAAGGAAATGTCCTTCGAAAAGCTTATTGACCATAAGCCAGAGCAGGTAATTGAGCTTGCAGTAAAAGGTATGATGCCCCGAAATCCATTGGGTCGTGCCATGCTGAGCAAGCTGAAAGTGTATGCTTCATCGGAGCATCCGCACACAGCCCAGCAACCGATCGAATTGAATCTTTAAGGAAGGTGGAAATGTCTGTAACTCAATACTACGGCACAGGCCGCCGCAAGACTTCTACAGCTCGTGTTTTCTTGCGCTCTGGCAGCGGTAAAATCACAGTTAATGCAACCGATTTGGACGAATATTTTGGCCGTGAAACGGCCCGCATGGTTGTCCGTCAGCCGCTTGAACTTTTAGAAGCGACCGAAAAGTTCGATATTATTGTGACTGTCAAAGGCGGTGGTCCATCAGGTCAAGCTGGTGCAATTCGTCACGGTATCACACGCGCCTTGATGAATTATGACGAAGCTAATCGCGCTGAGTTGCGCAAAGCGGGGTACGTCACTCGCGACGCCAGGGAAGTTGAACGGAAGAAAGTGGGTCTTCGCAAAGCGCGGAAGCGTCCCCAGTTTTCCAAGCGTTAGCCGCTGTTCAAGAAGCCCGGTTTACCGGGCTTTTTTGTGCCCGAAAAAAGTTGGCGACCGTTATTTTTCGGATTTTTTGACCAAGGCTGAAAAACTGGTGAAAGTCCTTTCAATACAAATGAATTGCCTTGTATCTACAGGGCAATTTCATTAGTATGACAGCCGAATTTTGTGCCTGAATAATATAAAGCAATACATAGATCTACAGATACCAGGGCAGAGGCAGGCATCACAGATTTGGGTTGGAAGGGAAGTGCTGACTTATTCAGTGGTGGCTTGGTGTGCCCAGTAGACTGGTAATTGCTGTCTGATGGGAGAATTAGAATATGGCTCAAGGCGATGTCAATACTGGCCGCCGAAGGTTCCTGGTTGCCGCAACGTCCGTTGTTGGCGGAGTGGGAGCCATCGGTGCCGCGGTTCCCTTTGTGGCGTCCTGGAATCCAAGCGCAAAGGCGAAAGCCGCCGGTGCCCCTGTAAAGGTCAATATTAGTAAGCTCGAAGAAGGTCAGCAGATGACCGTGGAGTGGCGCGGCAAGCCTGTTTGGATTGTTCGGCGCTCAGCCTCGACGCTAACAAGAATGGAGGCGTTGACCGAGCTATTACTTGATCCTGCTTCTGAAAAGCCCCAGCAACCCAGTTATGCAGCCAATCCTACACGCTCCATCAAGTCTGAATATCTGGTTTTAATCGGTATTTGCACCCATCTCGGCTGTTCTCCTCAGTACCTTCCTGAAGTTTTGCCAAGCGAAGATTTCGGCGGTTTCTTCTGTCCATGTCACGGTAGTAAGTTCGATATGGCGGGTCGAGTATTGAAAGGCGTTCCAGCGCCGACCAACATGGAAGTGCCGCCCCATATGTATGTGGATGACAGCAACCTGATCGTCGGTGTAGACGAGGAGAGCGCATAATGCAGAAGCTGATACAGTGGATTGACGAACGTTTGCCAATCGTCGATGCGTTCGAAAAACACATGAGCAAGTACTACACGCCGAAGAACTTCAACTTTTGGTATTTCTTTGGCGTGCTCTCGATGGTTGTGTTGGTTAACCAGTTGCTTACCGGTATTTGGTTAACCATGAGCTACACCCCGACCGGTGAGGGTGCGTTTGCGTCCATCGAATATATCATGCGCGATGTGGAATATGGCTGGTTGCTACGATATCTGCATTCCACCGGCGCATCAGCCTTTTTTGCCGTGGTTTATCTGCATATGTTCAGAGGCTTGCTGTATGGCTCCTATCAAAAGCCGAGAGAGCTGATCTGGATTTTTGGCATGGCCATTTATTTGGTACTGATGGCGGAGGCATTTATGGGCTACCTGCTGCCTTGGGGGCAGATGTCCTACTGGGGCGCTCAAGTAATCGTCAACCTGTTCGGTGCGATCCCCGTTATCGGTGACGACCTAACCCAGTGGATACGAGGCGACTACTTAATTTCAGGTATCACCCTTAACCGTTTCTTTGCGTTACACGTTGTCGCGCTGCCGATCGTGCTTTTGGGGCTGGTGGTTCTGCATATTCTTGCCCTTCATGAAGTCGGTTCCAACAACCCGGACGGCATAGATATCAAGAAAAATAAGGATGCTAACGGCGTACCCAAAGACGGAATTCCGTTTCACCCCTACTATACCGTGCATGATATACAGGCGATAGTGGTGTTCCTGTTTGTGTTCTGCGTGATAGTTTTCTACTTCCCGGAAATGAATGGATACTTCATTGAAAAGCCTAATTTTGAGCCGGCAAACCCTCTAAAAACACCTGATCATATTGCGCCTGTTTGGTACTTTACGCCTTTCTATGCCATGCTGCGTGCTGTCACCGTGCCGTTTTTAGGGCTGGATGCCAAGTTTTGGGGTGTGGTCGTAATGGGGGCAGCGATAGCCATTCTGTTTGTGCTGCCCTGGTTGGATAAGAGCCCGGTTAGGTCCATGCGTTACAAAGGCTGGTTCAGTAAGGTGGCTTTGGCTGTGTTTGTCGTCAGCTTTATCGTCTTGGGTGTTTGCGGCGCATTGCCTGCCGATGCGCAGCCATATTGGCTGGCCCCCGTGTTTACCATTTTATATTTTGCGTATTTTGTATTGATGCCTTTCTATACCAGGGCGGAAAAGACTAAACCAGTTCCGGAGAGGGTGACATCCTAATGAAAAAACTTATTGTTGCTCTGTTAGCAAGCCTGTCTTTTAGTTCTTTGGTATATGGTGCCGGTGCAAAAGTGCCTCTCGATGAGGTTGACGTTGATATTTACGATCAGCCTTCCCTGCAAAATGGTGCGGCTTTGTTTACCAATTATTGCATGGGTTGTCACTCGCTTAAATACTCGCGCTATGAGCGTGTGGCTGATGATATAGGGATTCCGCACGAACTGTATCTGGAGCATTTGATTTTCGACGATGCGAAAATTGGCCAGTTAATGGAAATATCCATGCAGCCAAAAATGGCGGCGGCTTGGTTTGGTGCACCACCACCTGACCTAACCTTGGTTGCCAGGCTCCGTGGCGCCGATTGGCTCTATTCCTTCTTGCGCGCGTTTTACAAGGACGATTCACGCCCTTGGGGTGTTAACAATGCGGTCTTTAAAGATGTTGGAATGCCCCATGTGTTATTGGACTTGCAAGGACTTTGCGCGCATAAGCCTTCCATCGGCGGCACACCGGGTATTGATCCATTCAGCGGGCAGGAAGTTGGTGCTTCCGGGTGTCAGAGTTTTGCAACGCAAGGTTCAATGACACCTGCAGAATACGACACTGCCATGCGCGATCTGACAAACTTTCTTGTGTATGTGGGTGAGCCTTCCAAACTTGAGGCTAACGCCATCGCACCATTCGTGTTGACGTTCTTGGTAATATTGTTTGTTCCTGCATATTTACTGAATAGGGAATATTGGAAAGACGTTCACTAGTCTTTCGTGTATAATCTCTGCCCCTAAAAATTTGAACCCAGCATCAGTGATCTGATGCTGGTTTTCTTGTTTGTATAGCTAATGGATTTAAACCGAGGTATTTCTATGGGAGTCGTGACCAAGCGGTCATCTATGACATTTTTTTCTGATCCGCAGAGCCACTACAGCCATCGGGTAAGGATTGTGCTTGCCGAAAAAGGCGTGGCTGTTGAGGTTATTGACGTGGACCCGGATAACAAACCGGAAGAGATAGCCGACCACAACCCTTACAACTCGCTTCCCACCCTGGTCGATCGTGAGTTGGCGCTATACGAGCCAAATATCATGATGGAATATCTTGATGAACGATTTCCGCATCCGCCGTTGTTGCCCGTCTACCCGGTAGCGCGTGCACAGAGCCGCTTGTTGATGCATCGTATCCAAAGAGACTGGTGTGCCCATGCGGATGTTGTTTTGGAGGGGGCGGCCAGCGCTACTAAAGTTGATGCTGCGCGCAAATCGCTGCGTGAAAGCCTTATTGCCATAGCGCCCATCTTTGAAGAAAAGCCCTATTTCATGAGTGACGAGTTTACCATTGTCGACTGTTGCGTAGCGCCGGTGCTTTGGCGGTTGAAGGTCATGGGAATAGAGCTTCCGGAAAAGCAGGCCAAAGCAATGAACAAGTATATGGATCGACTTTTCAGCCGCGAATCGTTTAAGGCTAGTCTTTCAGATCTAGAGCAGGAAATGAATCTGTAGCTATGACGCCGAGCCGACCTTATTTGCTTCGCTCGTTAAATGAATGGATTCTTGATAATCAACTGACTCCTTACGTGGTCATCGATGCTTCATTGCCTGCAGTCGATGTCCCGAGGGATTTTGTAAGTAACGGTCAGATTGTTTTAAACATAAGTCCCAGTGCCGTTCGTGGTCTGGCTATCAGTAACGAATATCTTGAGTTCAGTGCCCGATTCGGCGGGGTGCCGCGTCAGGTGATCGTCCCCATTGTTGCTGTGCTGGCTATTTATGCTAAGGAAAATGGTCAGGGCATGGTATTCGGATCTGAGCCTGGTGGCGAGCCGGATCCCACGCGAGACGCCAATAGTGACGGAGCGGGTGATGCCAAGGAAAAGTCAAAGAGTCCGAAACCGAGTCTGAAAATTGTAAAATAGCGGTCGCCGCGATCTATGGATGGGTCGACAGGATCGAATGCGCGAAGGCCGCATTGCGGCCTTTTTGTTATTCCGGAGGGCCAAAAAGGGCGCAATCGATGTAGTCGCAAAGGCAGTGGATGACCAGTAAGTGTATCTCTTGTATACGCGCGGTCACTTCGGAAGGAATCCGGATTTCTATGTCCTCGTTTTCCAATAGCGACGCCATATTCCCACCATTCTTACCGGTTAGCGCGACAATCTTTACCCTGCGATCATGCGCCGCTTGAATACCTTGTATGACATTTGTTGAGTTGCCGCTGGTGGATATCGCCAGCAAGATATCTCCTTCTTTTCCAAGGGCGCGGATCTGTTTGGAAAATACCTCGTTGTAACTATAGTCGTTGGCGATAGAGGTTAATGTGGACGTGTCAGTGGTTAGCGCAATGGCCGGAAGGCTTGGGCGCTCGCGTTCAAAGCGATTGATTAATTCGGCGGAAAAGTGTTGAGCGTCACCGGCGGAACCGCCATTCCCGCAACTAAGAATTTTACCTTCGGCCAAGAGAGCTTGAACCATCATTTGCCCGGCCGCTTCTATAAGTGGTGGCAGTGATTCCTGGGACCTTTGTTTTGCATTGAGGCTTTCGTCGAACAAATAGTTGATTCGTTCAAGACTTGAAGAAGATGTCATGGTTGATAGTTATCCAGGCGATTGGTTGATGTTTTGCTATTGTCTTAGGTATCACTAATGCAGGCTTTCAAAAGCATTTTGTATCCAGTTGAACTGCAATGTTCCATTTTGTTCAATGCTTTCAATGACATCGAAACGGCAGGCTTGATCCAGCCGGTGGCGCTGTAGGTAGTGGTTGGCAGTGTTCAATATTTTTCCAACTTTGATGCGCGTGATCGTTTCCGCAGGGGTGCCATAGCGGCTGTTTTTACGGTGTCGGACTTCCACAAAAACCAAGCAACTGCGATCCGATGCGATGATGTCGATCTCGCCGGCTTTGCAGTGGTAATTAAGTTCGCGTATTTTCAGACCTTTTCGTTTTAGAAACTCTGCCGCCGCCTGCTCAACGTTTGCCCCGACTTCCTTGGTATTCCTTGACTTCATATTTCTAAGCATTACAAATTCAGACTTGTTCGATGGCGATTGAGTGATAGCTTAGGATTAACCTTGCCATTTACGAAAGTCGCCCACTCCAAAGTTCGGCGAATTTGCGCATGTTCATTTATTCTTAGCATGCCGGTAACCCCTTGCAGCTGGCTTTCCGGGAACTTTGCCATAAGTTCCAGGCGTGGGGCAAGCTGGTAGGCATCGACGCCCAAGGCGTATAGACGCTCGAAATTATTCGCACCGGCCAAATAATTGACGTCTTCCCTGAGTGGGGATGTTTGGTTGACCAGCCATGGAATTTCAGTGTAAAGCACGTCGTCAAGGTCGTGATTTTTATCTGGTCTTGCGATCCCGGAATAGATACGGGAAGAACCGTATACTGGAATCCCGCTGCCATAATGAAATGCCAGCAAAGGCTTAATCTGACGTGCATCCTCTGGCGGTGTGAGCAGTACTACCGCGTCTATGTCTGCCCGGCGGCGCGGTTCGTACTCAAGTTTGCCTACGATGCCTTGCAGCTCCCGCGCCCGTTCCTTGCTTTCTTGGGTACCTAAAAGCTGGGCAACTCCTTCAGAAAGATTGTCGTCTTTGATGTAGCTAAACAGTTTCGGAGCGGGTAACTGCGCTTGTGCTGTGCGAGCCTGCAGGACAGGAATCAGCTTTTGCGCCCAGGCAGTATCCGGATAGATGGCTGCTATTCTTTGGTTGACCTGGCCGGACAGCAAATCAAGAATCTGATTTAGTTCATCTTCAGCCGATAGGCCGAACTCATATAGCCCGTTAACGGCAGTAAGTTTTTGATCCTGGTAATTGAGTGCCAGTACCGGGGGCGAGAATTCAGGAAACTGTGCTAACTCCTCTACCCAGCGCTTTTGTAGGGGGCCAATCACCAAATCATACAGCTCTAGCTGTAGCTCTAAATATAAGTCGGTAACCGAACTATAGGACTCGACATCAAAAATTTGAATTTCCGTATTGGACTGGATGGCGGTACTATCCCGAAAATAAGCGGCCAAAAACCCATCTCGCACTGCCGCTCCGGCTCTGGCCAGAGGACCTGATAGAGGAAGCAGGAGAGCCATCTTGCGGGGCCGCATTTCCGGTAGACGGCTCAGCATAGCCAATTCGGCCGGTAGTTGTTTTGCTGCCGGATGATCCGGCCAAGCCTCCTGCCATTGCAGCAAGCCTGCTAACTGTTGTTCTAGGCTGAATTGATTCTGTCTGATTTGCATGATCAGCTCCAGCCAGCCTTGATAGGCATAATCTTCGGCAGTTTCCAGTGCTTTACTCAGCGCCAAGGAAGGCGAGTTTCGGAGGGCGCGCCAAATCAGGTCGTGGTTTTCCCAATAAGTTTCGCCGCTATACAAACCGGCATTGAAAATGCGCAGCCGCGCGGCTTGCAAAGGACTGCCCGAAGCAAGCAGCGCTTCGGCGCGAAGGTCATTGGCGGCGAGTTGAATTTCCAATGGAGCGGAACTATAAGCATCTAATGGAGCGTTGGCAAAATAGGCGGCAGCCCTGGCCGGATCGTTAGACAGCATAGCTTGCTTGGCGGCCAGCAATGCAAACTGTTCATACTGTAGCGTGGTCATGCTGGCGTTCTGCAGAAGACCAATGGTCTGTTGTGCAGAGTCTAAATCTTCTCTTCCCAGGTAGATGTCCAATGCCCGCAGCAAGTAGCCGGCCCTATCTTCAGGGAGCGCCCGTTTTGCCAGCCACAGTTGGCGTTCGGCCTCGTCAATAGGGGTGGATTCTGTTGAGATTTGGGGGCGCTGGCCGGAGCCGGATGTTTCACATCCGGAAAGCCCGGCCAAGACGAAAAAAACCAGGCTGCAACAAAGGATATACCAAATGTTTTTGCCGGGCATTTTGCTGTCAAAGGAGTTGAGATTTGGTGAAGAAGTCAGAATTTTGGCCGGTGTGCGCATAAAATGCTCAGGATCTTGAATTCATGGCTAGGGAAAATTTCGTTATTCTAACAGACCCTTTTTAAGATTTACCATGTCAATGCAATGGATTGGCAAGGTCAAGTTTTTCTACTTATCGGTTGGTAACATGACTCAGCAGCAACCCGGAAAAATCTATGTTGTCGCAACGCCAATAGGCAATTTAGAGGATATTTCAATGCGCGCCCTAGCCACATTGAAGGAGGTGGACCTAATTGCCGCCGAGGATACCCGCCATACCGGACAGTTGTGTCGGCATCTGGGGATTGAGACGCGGTTGATATCCATGCATGCCTACAATGAGAAAAGTCGAGTTGATGCGCTCGTCAGGCAGGTGCAGGAAGGCGTGTCATTGGCTGTTGTTTCCGATGCCGGAACTCCGCTCATCTCTGATCCGGGTTTTTTATTGGTAAGGAGCGCTGCCGAATCGAACTTGGATATCGTGCCGGTGCCGGGTCCGAGCGCCTTTGTCGCCGCACTGTCGGTGGCGGGTTTGCCAAGCAATAGATTTACCTTTGAAGGATTTTTGCCCGCCAAGCGGCAGGCGCGAATGTCTCAATTGCAAGGCCTGCGCGATGAAGAACGGACGCTGATCTTCTATGAGTCTCCGCATCGCATATTAGAACTGCTGGCTGACTGTCGAGACTGTTTTGGGGGAAGGCCGATGGTGTTGGCCCGCGAATTGACCAAGACTTTTGAGACGATTCTGCGAGGGACGGCGGATGAGCTTTTAGGCATGTTGCAGGATGACTCCAACCAGCAGCGTGGGGAGTTTGTGGTGCTGGTTGAAGGTGCTCCGCAACAAGATGTGTCAGCCATGGAGGTAGACGCTGACCTGCTGCTGCAGGAGTTACTGGCAGAGCTGCCTACAAAAAAAGCCGCAGCGATCACAGCCAAAGTAACCGGTTTGCCGAAAAACGCGCTCTATGCCAAAGCACTGGAATACAAGTCTTGAGTCGCCGGTAGTTGCTTACGAAGCCAACAAAGATTAATCTTGGGACTGAGTTTGCCGGACAGTCGCTGTCCTACCACTCAATTGAACGTTTGCCTTGAACTTAGCCGAGTAAATGTCCAATTGAGTGGTCGGATGGAGGAAAGTCCGGGCTCCGCAGGGCAAAGTGCCAGGTAACCCCTGGGCGGCGTGAGCCGATGGAAAGTGCAACAGAAAGTAAACCGCCCGACCATTCATTTGTGGGAATGAATGCAGCGATTGATTGTCTCACATCCTAGTGTGTTGTAAGAATATCGTAGTCGTTCACAGAGATGAGTGGTCGGGTAAGGGTGAAATGGTGCGGTAAGAGCGCACCGCATGGCTGGCAACAGTCCATGGCGATGGTAAACCCCACTCGGAGCAAGATCAAATAGGGGTCCAATGGCGTGGCCCACGCTGGACCCGGGTAGATCGCTAGAAGCATATGGTGACATATGTTCCAGATGAATGACTGTCCTTGACAGAACCCGGCTTACAGGCAAACTCAACTCCCCTAATCTTCATCCCTGCTTTTTAGGCAGCTTTCTTATAGCAAAATAATCTTATATCTCACCTTGTCTCTTAAAAGTTTTTTCTAGTCTTTTGAAATATATGGGTTTTTACGTGAAATATTGCTCATGTTATTGAGTTGTATTTTCTAACCTATTGTCTTTTAAAGAAAAACTCCTGTTGGTTTGAAATTTTTTGCGCTTGAAAAGTGGCTGGTTGCTTTCTATAGTGTGTAAAAGTGGTAAAAAGTGGTTTTAAGTGGAATTTAGTGGTCTATAAGAGTTGTTCGGTGGAGCAAAGTGGATTTGTCTCCTCAATGACTCGACACCCCACACGCTAGCGATCTCTATGAGCAATTTTCTCGGTAGTCATGCCATCAATATGGATGCCAAGGGGCGTATCGCCATACCTACGCGGGTGCGCGAAGAGCTTGTACAGCTCTGCAGCGGCCGCTTGGTATTGACTGCGCACACCGAAGAGCGTTGCCTGCTCCTTTATCCCGAGCCGCAATGGCAGGAATTAAAGCCGCAAATTGAAGCCTTGCCAAACATGAACAAAGCGGCGCGCCGCTTACAACGGCTTCTGCTCGGTTACGCCACAGAGTTGGAACTTGATAGTGCGGGGAGGGTGTTATTGCCCCCGACGCTTCGCGACTACGCGCGGTTCGAGAAAAAACTGATGCTGATCGGTCAGGGGAAAAAACTGGAGTTGTGGAATGAAGAACTCTGGTTCGCCTATTTAGACGAAGCTGAAGATGACGCTGATATTCCCGCAGAGATGGAGGCTCTGTCGCTGTGAGTGATAGCCATGAGTTCACTCATGATGCGGTGTTATTGGATGAAGCGATTGCAGGGTTAGCCATACAGGCGAATGGCTTTTACTTTGACGGAACCTTTGGTCGCGGCGGTCATAGTCGGGCAATTTTATCCCAGCTTAGTGCCGAGGGCGGGTTGATGGCAACGGATAAGGATCCGGAAGCCGAGCGCCTGGCAAGGCAGTTGATGCAGGAGGATTCGCGATTTTGCTTCTTTCGGGGAAGTTTTGCGGGATTGAAAACCTTTTTCGCTGAGGTTGATCGAGAACAACTTAATGGCGTTTTGTTCGATCTCGGTGTCTCCTCTCCGCAATTGGACGATGCGGCGCGCGGATTCAGTTTTACCAAAGACGGTCCATTGGACATGCGCATGAACAATGAGGTAGGTCAATCCGCAGCGTCGTGGCTTGCATCCGCCGAAGAGAAGGCGATCGCGAATGTGCTGTGGGAGTTCGGTGAAGAGCGTTATTCCCGCAGAATTGCCAAGGCCATTGCCGCCGCTCGTGTTGCGCGGCCAATCGAACGAACGCTGCAGCTTGCGGAGATCATTGCCAAGGCGCACCCGCGCTGGGAGAAAGGTAAGCACCCGGCAACGCGAAGTTTTCAGGCGATTCGGATCTTCGTCAACGGCGAATTGAATGATCTGACAACCGGCTTGGAAGCCGGTTTCGAGCTTTTAGGCGTCGGTGGCCGATTGGTGGCGATTAGTTTTCATTCGCTGGAAGACCGGCTGGTGAAAAGGTTTATGCAGGAAAAGGTATCGGGTCCGCAAGTGCCGAAATGGGTACCGCTGCAGGAGGATGCACCGAGAGCCAAAATCCTGGCGAAAAAAGTCAGGGCGGGTAAGGCGGAAGTCGAGCGCAATGTGCGTTCGCGGAGCGCAGTATTGCGGGTATTGGAGAAATTGCGGTGATCAGATTGGCGGCTACTTGGTTTCTATTTCAGCTGCGTGCAGAGCGGCATGCCACGCCGGTGTTGCCAAAAGCGAATTTCACAGGATTTGCCTCAGGTCTGCCCGCTTTATTGATATGGTGGCATGAGACAATTCGGCATCTGCAGGCGCTTTTTACCCGCAAGGTGCTGGTGTCGCTGGCGTTGCTGGCACTGCTTGCTGCTTCTGCACTGGCAACCAGCTATGCGGTGCATAAGAATCGGCAACTGTTTATCGAGTTGCAGACATTACAGGCGGAACAGGACTTTCAACAACGTCGCTGGACCCAGTTGCTGATCGAAGAAAGCGCATGGAGCGCACATGGTCATATCGAGCAGGTAGCTACGCAAAAACTGGGGATGGAGATTCCAACGTCGGAACAGGTGGAACTGGTTAAGTAAATGAACCGATTTGCCAAACAAAACAAGGGTGCGTCCAGCACCCCGTCGATGCAGCCGAGCCCGGCCTGGCGCTACTGGCTGGTGGTGCTGGTTTTTGGTTTGTGTTTTCTGCTGGTAGGTTGGCGGGCGGTACAGTTGCATGTCATTGACCGGGAGTTCCTGAATACTCAAGGTGATATGCGAACCGTGCGGATTGAGTCCATCCCGGCAACCCGCGGCAAGATTGTTGATCGAAACGGCGAGCCGCTTGCGGTGAGTGCACCGGTGGTCACCTTGTGGGCAAATCCGCAAGAAGCGGATCGCGCGCTGCCGGGCTGGCTCGAATTGGAAGATTTATTAGGGTTGGAGCAGGGCAGCTTGGTCGTGCGGCTGGCGCAAAACGCCGACAAGGAGTTTATCTATATTCAGCGGCAAATAGCCCCGGAAATTGGTCGTCAAGCCATGGCGCTAAAACTCCAGGGTTTGTACAGTCAGCGCAGTCACAAACGCTACTACCCGGCTGCCGAAGTGGCAGCGCACGTCGTCGGCATGACCAATATCGACGAGCAGGGTCAGGAAGGCTTAGAGCTGATTTTTGATCAATACCTGCAAGGCACGGCGGGGAAAAAGAAAGTTTTAAAGGACCGTCGTGGCTACATCGTCGAAGATTTAAGCCTGATAAGGGACGCTCAATCCGGTAAGGATCTGCAGCTGAGTATCGATCTCCGTCTGCAGTATATGGCTTATCGGGAACTGCTTGCTTCGGTGGAAAGTCACCAGGCAAAGTCCGCTTCGCTGGTGCTTTTGGATGTGCATACCGGAGAAGTGTTGGCGATGGTCAATCAGCCATCCTACAACCCTAACAACCGGGGTACTATCAAGCCCGAACGGTTGCGGAACCGCGCTGTAACCGATGTGTTCGAGCCCGGCTCCACGATCAAGGCGTTTTCGATCGCCGCCGCTTTGGAATCGGGTAAGTTCAACCGCCGCTCCCGGGTTGAAACCCATCCGGGATTTATCCGCTTAAACGGTCGCACCATTCGAGACCTGCGAAATCACGGAGAAATGGATTTAGAAAAAGTCGTGGTCAAAAGCAGTAATGTGGGAACCAGCCGTATTGCCTTGAAACTTGGCGGAGAATCAGTCTGGGAGATGCTTTATCGCGCCGGATTTGGACAATCCAGCGGCATTGAATATCCAGGCGAAGCTATAGGTGACTTACCCAATTTTACCCGCTGGAGGCCGATAAGATTGGCAACCCTGTCATACGGATACGGTTTGAGCGCGACTCCGGTCCAACTTGCTCACGCCTATATGGCGTTTGCCGCAGATGGCATGCTGCGCCCGGTTACGCTGCTTAAAGGTGGTCGTCAGGATGTTCCGGCACGGCGGATAATGTCGAAGAAAGTGGCAAATAGTATCCGCGATATTCTGGAAAAGGCCGTGCTCAAGGGCGGTACCGGAACCCGTGCGCAGGTGGCCCAGTACCGGGTTGCCGGAAAGACCGGTACCGTGCATAGCATTGGCAGTAACGGTTACTCCGAAGACGATTATACCGCTGTGTTTGCCGGATTCGCCCCGTTGGGAGCGCCTCGTTTGGCGTTGGTGGTAGCTGTGCATGGACCGCAAAAAGGTGAATATTATGGCGGTGAGGTGGCTGCCCCGGTGTTTTCCCGGGTAATGGCCAACTCTTTACGTTTACTCAATATTGCGCCTGATAAGCCTACATTGACAATTGCCGCGCAGGGCAGCCAGCCGAGGCGAGGAGGATGACGATGGCGACTTCAGCACAAAAACGCCTGACTCATTTATTCCAAGGGTTGGCGGATATTCCTGCCGTCCTGGATTGCTGGGTGGCGGACATCGAACAGGACAGCAGGAAAATTACCCAAGGGGCATTGTTTATTGCCGCGGAAGGCATACGCGCCAATGGGGCGGAATTTATCCAGGATGCGATACAGCGGGGTGCGGTGGCGGTGCTCAAACCCGGTGTAAACAACCAGGTTTATGAACAGGATAATGTCGTGTTCATTGAGCTTGAAACCGTAAAGCACTTGGTCGGCGAAATCGCCCACCGCTTCTTTGGCCAGGTCACCCGTGGCATGCAGGTTATCGGCGTAACCGGCACCAACGGCAAAACATCGGTTAGTCACTATATCGCCCAGTTAGCCTGTCGCATGGGAGTGAAGGCTGCCGTTATCGGGACCCTTGGCTATGGCGAACCCGGCCGGCTTAAAGCGACTACTCATACGACACCGGATGCGGTAGCCGTTCACCGTCACCTTTTCGACTTGTATGCCAAGGGCTTCAAGCTGGTCGCCATGGAAGTTTCTTCTCATGCGCTGGATCAGTTCCGGGTGTCGGGAGTGCAGTTCCAGGCCGGTTTGTTTACCAATTTGAGTAGGGACCATCTGGATTATCACGGCGATATGCAAAGTTACGCCTTGGCGAAGAAAAAGCTGTTTGAAAAGTCCGGCATTAAATCGGTGTTTAATCTTGATGACGAGCAGGGCCAGGCTTGGGCTACCGAATGGTCGATGCAAAATCGCCTTACGTTTTCTGCAGGTGGCAAGGAAGCTGCCACTTTGTGGGCTGAGAACGTCTCGTTGGGAGCATCCGGCATGCAATTCCGGCTTTGTTCCGATGCCCTTGGCGTTGATGCAGCGGCAAGGCTCATTGGCCGGTTTAATTTGGAAAATCTTCTTGCCTCGGTTGCCGGATTGCTGGCGCTTGGATTTGACTTGGCGGAAATAGCCAAAGGCATTTGTACATTGCGTCCGGTTGAAGGGCGCATGGAACCGGTTGAAGGCGATGCCAAGGCTCCCACGGTGATTGTGGATTATGCGCACACACCTGATGCGTTGGCGGCGGTTTTACAAGAGTTGCGAAAACTGTGCACCGGCAGGCTTTGGTGTTTGTTTGGCTGTGGCGGTGACCGCGATTCCGGCAAACGGCCTTTGATGGGGGAGGTTGCGGAGACCTGGGCCGACCGCATCGTCTTGACCGACGACAATCCGCGCTCAGAGTCTCCCGAGAGGATTCTGCAGGACATCCTCCAAGGGATCAAAGACCAGGACGGCGTGCAAATGGTGCAACCGCGAGACAAGGCGATAACCCAGACAATCGAACAGGCGGAATGCGGCGATATCGTCCTGATTGCCGGTAAAGGCCATGAAGACTATCAAGAAATCAACGGAATCCGGCATGCCTTTTCCGATGTTGAGGTGGCAAACGCGAAGCTAAAACTGCGGGCAATCGGCAGCGACGCCGGTTTTCCTGGAACCGAGGGCAGATTGTGATTGGCCACTGGTCGACCCATATGCTGGCTGCCGAACTTGGCGCGAGTGTTATTAGCGACGATGCCGCTTTTGATGCCGTGCAGACAGACAGTCGTAAAGACTGCCATAACAGTATTTTCGTCGCTTTGCGCGGTGAGAACTTTGATGGCCACGCCTATATTGCCGGCGCCCGCAACCAAGGTGCGGTGGCTGGTTTGGTGGAGCATTCCGCAGCCGCCGACTTTCCCCAGGTTGTCGTGGAAGAAACGCTTGCCGCGCTGGGACAAATGGGCGCGATTAATCGCCAAAGGTTCACTGGCAGGGTGGTCGCTGTGACCGGGAGTGCAGGTAAAACGACGGTAAAGGAAATGGTCGCCGGCATTCTGCAGCAGTCCAGTGTTGTCTGCAAAACCCAAGGAAATTTCAACAACCATATCGGCGTACCCCTAAGCTTGCTCAGGCTCGATGCAGGCCATCAAAGCGCCGTTTTCGAATTAGGTGCAAGCGGTTTGGGTGAAATTGCCTATACGGTTGCCATGGTTAAACCCCACGTGTCGATTCTTAACAATGCCCAGGAAGCTCACGTAGAGGGATTCGGCAGTTTGCAGAATATTGTCAAAGCCAAGGGCGAAATTATAAGCGGTCTGCCTGAGCAAGGCACTGCAGTACTTAATCTGGACGACCCTAATTTCAGCGTTTGGCGGGAGATGGCGGGCGCTAGAAGGACGGTCACCTTCGGCGTGGACAACCATGCTGACGTTAGCGCCGACAATATTCAAACCGCACTGAATGGCAGCCAGTTTGTGTTATCCACCCCCGCGGGTGAAGCGGCAATATCACTGCCGCTGGCGGGTATTCACAATATCCGCAATGCATTGGCTGCGGCTGCCGCGGCATTTGCCTTGGATATTCCAATGGGCGAAATCGTTGCAGGCCTGGAAACCGCACAATCGGCACCTGGTAGATTAAACAGAAAAACCGGCCCCGAAGGTAGTTGTGTGCTGGATGACACTTACAATGCCAGCCCTGGATCCATGCGTGAGGCCTTGAAGGTGCTCGCGGCTTATCCGGGACGGCGTTTTGCGGTTCTGGGACATATGGCCGAACTCGGTGATCATGCTGAAGCCGAACATCGGCAGATTGGCGCTTTGGCAAGGGAGCTTGGGATTGAGCATTTATGGGTTACCGGGCCCCATGCGGAAAACTATGCGCAAGGCTACGGGCAGGAAATCCGTTGCTGGGAATCGAAACAGAGCATTATTGATCAATTGCCGGCTTTCTTGGAGGCAGGCGATACAATGCTGATCAAAGGCTCGCGTAGCGCCGGGATGGAGGAAGTGGTCGATGCCCTCTGCGACAAAGGAGATACAGCATGAGGCCTAATTCCAGGCTTGACGTAAAACCTTGTTTTGGGATTCTGGCCAAGGCTCTGGAGGCAACATGTTAGTTTGGCTGACAGACGTCGTTTCAGAGTATTTGAGCATTTTCAATGTCTTTCAATATTTGACGATGCGCGCCATTATGGGCGTTCTCACCGCGCTGGCCATCTCACTGATCGTCGGGCCGATTATGATTCGTAAACTGAGTCATTATCAAATCGGTCAGGCAGTTCGCGATGACGGTCCGGAAAGTCATTTTAGTAAAGCCGGTACTCCGACCATGGGCGGCGCGCTGATCTTGGTGGCAATCGCTATCAGTACGATTCTTTGGTCCGACCTGACTAATCGATATGTCTTGATCACTCTCGCGACCACCCTGCTGTTCGGTGCGATAGGCTGGGTCGATGACTGGCGCAAAGTGGTGGAGAAGAACCCCAAAGGCTTGCCGGCCCGCTGGAAATATTTCTGGCAGTCCTTGTTTGGTTTTGGCATTGCCTGCGCCTTGTTTAGCACGGCCACTTTGCCCCAGGAAACATCTTTGATAATTCCGGTGTTTAAAGATGTCGCTATCGAGTTGGGATTGGGATTTATTCTGCTTACCTACCTGGTCATTGTCGGTAGCAGCAATGCAGTAAACCTGACCGATGGCCTGGATGGCTTAGCTATCATGCCGACGGTGATGGTTGGTGGTGCTTTCGGTTTGATCGCCTATCTCACCGGTAACGTCAATTTTAGTGAATACCTGCATATCCCTTATGTTCCTGGTGCCGGCGAACTCATTATCTTCCTCGGCTCATTAGTCGGCGCCGGATTAGGTTTTCTCTGGTTTAACACCTATCCGGCCCAAGTCTTTATGGGGGATGTCGGCGCCCTAGCGCTCGGCGCCGCCCTGGGTGTGGTGGCGGTAATTGTTCGGCAGGAAATCGTGCTGTTTATCATGGGCGGCGTTTTTGTCATGGAAACCGTTTCGGTCATTCTGCAAGTAGCATCTTATAAGCTCACCGGACGCCGGATTTTTCGCATGGCGCCGCTGCATCACCACTTCGAGTTAAAAGGCTGGCCGGAACCCCGGGTCATTGTCAGATTCTGGGTGATTACGGTGATTCTGGTGTTGATTGGCATGGCAACGTTAAAAATCAGGTAGGGAATTCGATGACGCTTCTCGCAACAGATAAAAACATCGTCGTTGTGGGCTTGGGAACCACGGGAATTTCCTGCGCCCGCTACCTGACCCGCAAAGGTATCCCTTTTAGTGTCATGGATTCGCGCACCAATCCACCTGGTCTGGCGGAATTGAATGACATCAACCCCATGGTGGACGTGGTGTTAGGGCGATTTGACCGCGAAATACTGGAGAATGCGACGGAGATTTGGTTAAGCCCCGGCGTACCCTTAGCGCATCCGGATATTGCTGCCGTCAGTGACAGGGTTCCGGTGCGTGGGGACGTGGACGTCTTCAGTAAGGAAGTTCAAGCACCGATGATTGCCATTACCGGAAGTAACGGCAAAAGCACGGTGACCACCTTGGTCGGTGAAATGGCGCGCGCGTGCGGAGTTAAAGTAGCGGTTGGCGGTAACCTCGGCATCCCGGTGCTGGATTTGCTGGCTGAAGACGTCGATCTCTATGTCGTCGAGCTATCCAGTTTCCAGCTAGAAACCACAGAAAAGCTAGGGGCAACGGCGGCCACCATTCTCAATGTCTCCCAGGATCATATGGACCGCTATTTGTCGATGGTGGCCTACCACCTGGCGAAGTTGCGGATATTTTTCGGCTGTCAGCACCTGATTTTGAATAAACAGGACAGTTTAGCCCAGCCTCCTATAATGCAGGGAGTGGAAGTGAGCTGGTTTAGCCTGGGTAATCCCGAACCCGGACAGTTCGGCCTGCTGGAAGATGACGACGGTCGGATCTGGCTTGGGAAAGGCGTTGATCGACTGTTCGCCGTGGATGAGTTGCTGGTAAAAGGCCAGCACAACTGGGCTAACTGTCTGGCTTCCCTGGCGCTTGCCGAAGCGGCAGGCCTTGAGCAAAAAGTTTGTTTGGATACCTTGCGCCAATTCAGAGGACTGCCGCATCGCTGTGAAATGGTGCGGGAAGTCAATGCGGTCAGTTACATCAATGATTCGAAAGCCACGAATGTTGGCGCAACCTTGGCGGCACTTGAAGGCATGGGGCCCGTGGCGCAGGGAAAGCTGCTGTTGATCGCCGGAGGGCAAGGCAAGGGCCAGGACTTTACTCCGCTTTTCGCCGGGATGGAACGCTGGGTGGATACCCTCGTGGTGCTGGGCGAAGCTGCGGGAACGCTAAGGGATGGTGCGGGTGGATTAATGCCGGTGCATCAGGTGAATACCCTGCAGGAAGCGGTAGCTGTCGCGGCTGACTTGGCGCAGCCGGGAGATACCGTACTGTTGTCACCGGCTTGTGCAAGCTTTGATATGTTCGCCGGTTATCAGGCCCGTGGCGATGCCTATAAGCAGTGGGTGGAAGCTTTATGACCTCGCTGCCTGCCAATTCCGCCAACCTTGAACGGCAGTTGCCGTTGGATGTGCCGCTGCTGGTGGCCGTTGTTGTGTTGGTACTGATAGGTTTGGTGATGGTGACTTCGGCTTCCATTGATGTCGCCAGTGCACGAAATGAACAAGCCATGTACTACTTGTGGCGGCATCTCGTTTATTTATTGATGGGTTTCGGTGCTGGCTTTGTATTTCTCCGGCTGCCCATGCGTTGGTGGGATGAGCAAAGCTGGGCGTTGTTGGCGCTGGCGTTGGCGCTTCTTGTCTTAGTGCTGATACCGGGAATCGGTAAAACCGTGAATGGAAGTACCCGCTGGCTGAGCTTGGGTGTAATCAATATCCAGGCCTCGGAAGTGGCGAAAGTCTGCCTGGTTATGTACACCGCAAGTTACTTAGTTCGCCGCTATGAGCAGGTCAGGAGTAGTTGGTGGGGGTTTTGTAAGCCACTTCTGGTGCTGTTGGTCGTTGCCGTTTTACTACTTCTGGAGCCTGATTTCGGCGCTTTGGTTGTGACCATGAGTGCGGTAGTTGGGGTGATTTTTCTGGGTGGTGTGAGAATTATGCATTTTTCCGCATTGCTGACCGTCTGTAGTGCAGCGGTGGCGTTGTTGGCGGTTTCCCAAACCTATCGTTTACAGCGGTTGACGGCTTATATCGACCCTTGGGCCGACCAGTACGATACCGGCTACCAGTTAACCCAGGCGCTCATCGCCTTCGGCCGTGGTGAATGGTTCGGGGTGGGTCTCGGCAACAGCGTGCAGAAACTGTTTTATCTGCCGGAAGCCCATACTGATTTTGTGTTTGCCATCATCGCCGAGGAAACAGGGCTTATGGGGGTACTGACCGTCCTTGCGCTGTATGCGTTCTTGCTGTGGCGTTGTGTCAACATTGCCCGTCTGGCGTCTTTGGCCGGACAACAGTTCAATGCGCTGGTGGCTTACGGATTAAGCCTGTTGCTGGGCATTCAAACGCTGATCAATCTTGGCGTTAACACCGGTCTGCTTCCGACTAAGGGATTGACGCTGCCGTTCATCAGTTACGGTGGCAGCAGTTTGATTGTCAGTTGTGTCTGTATTGGGGTGTTATTGCGTATATATGCGGAGTTGCCCGGTAGAGAGGCGCAAACGCACAAGGAGGTTAGCGCTTATGTCTAAAACTTTTTTAGTGATGGCGGGCGGCACCGGTGGACATATTTATCCTGCTTTGGCGGCGGCCCAAGAGCTGCAAGCCAAGGGCGCCAGAGTGGTTTGGCTTGGCTCCAGGGGTGGCATGGAGGAAGGTATCGTCGGCAAGACCGGGATCCCATTGCAGCTTCTAAGTGTTGCGGGTCTGCGCGGCAAAGGATTTCTAGATACCATGCTTGGGCCATTAAGGCTGCTGCGATCACTTTGGCAGGCATTTCGCGTATATCGAAGAGAGTTACCGGATTGTGTTCTCGGCATGGGTGGATTCGCCTCCGGCCCCGGTGGATTAATGGCGCTGTTGACGGGTACGCCGTTGGTGATTCACGAACAAAATGCCATCCCGGGGATGACAAACTCCTGGCTCAGCAAATGGGCCAAACGGATTCTGCAGGCATTTCCCGACACATTTCGGTTTACCTCGCGCAGGTCTGAGCGGGTGTTTACCGTGGGAAATCCTGTCCGAAAGGATTTAATGGATTTACCTTCTCCGGAGGACCGTAACATCGGTAACCGGAAGCCAAACATATTAATTCTGGGCGGCAGTCGTGGGGCTAAAACCCTGAACGAGTTGGTCCCTGAGGCTTTAGCCAAACTGCCGGAAGATATACAGCCCACTGTGCAGCATCAGGCGGGGGCCGGAAAAGACCGGGAATGTAGGGAGTTATATGCCTCTTTGGGCTATGAGGCCGAGGTGACCGCGTTTATCGAAAATATGCGGGATGCCTATGCACAAGCCGATCTGGTGATTTGCCGTGCAGGAGCGTTGACGCTGTCAGAGCTGGCTTGCGTCGGCGTGGCGGCGGTGCTTGTACCCTATCCTTATGCCGTCGATGATCATCAAACGGCAAACGCCAAAGTTCTGGTTAACTCGGGCGCTGCGGTACTGATCCAGGAGCGGGATGTGACCGCCGGGGACCTGGCCCGCCTTATTCGGAAGCTTATCACCTCCCCGTCCGATTTGCTACGCATGGCGGACCAGGCCAGAAGCCAGGCTCAGCCGGACGCCACCCAAGTTGTTGTAAGGCACTGTATCGAGGCTTGCATATGACTGAAGTGACGAACAAGGGCGTTTGGTCGCCTCCGGAAATGGGCAAGATTCGGCAAATCCACTTTGTCGGAATTGGCGGTGCAGGCATGTGCGGCATTGCCGAAGTATTATTGAATCAGGGTTATGCCATTTCCGGTTCTGACCTAAAGGAATCGGCTGTCACCGAACGGATGCGGAAGATGGGGGCCAAGGTCATTCTTGGCCATGCCGAGGAAAACATCGCGGGCGCTAATGTCGTTGTTGTTTCCAGTGCTATCGATACCGGAAATCCCGAAATTCAGGCTGCCCAGGATAATCGCATTCCAGTGATCGCCAGGGCCGAAATGTTGGCGGAGATCATGCGTTTTCGTCACGGTATCGCAGTGGCGGGTACCCATGGAAAAACCACCACCACAAGTTTGTTGGCATCGGTGTTGGCCGAGGCGGCCCTAGATCCAACTTTTGTCATCGGCGGACGGCTGAATAGCGCAGGCACCAATGCAAAACTGGGAGCCTCCCGGTATTTGGTGGCGGAGGCTGATGAAAGTGATGCGTCCTTTTTACATCTGACGCCTATGGTGGCCATAGTGACCAATATTGACGCCGACCATATGCATAACTATGGCAACGACTTTGGTCGCTTGAAGCAGACATTTCTTGATTTTCTGCATAACTTGCCGTTTTACGGAACCGCGGTGATGTGCGTGGATGATCCGGTGGTCAGCGAAATCATTCCCCAGGTCGGGCGCACAGTCATTACCTATGGCAACGCCGCAGACGCAGATATTCGCGCCAGTGAAATCAAGCAGTCGGGCATGCGCACCTGCTTCAAAGTCAGCCGGCGCGGTAAGCCGAATGATCTGCATATCTGCCTGAATATGCCTGGCCGCCACAATGTCCTGAATGCTCTTGCGACTATCGCGGTGGCAACCGACGAGAATATTGACGAGCAAGCGATAATTCGCGGTCTCGAAAGTTTTCAGGGTGTCGGCCGGCGCTTTCAGGTATACGGAGATTATGCCCTCGGGAATGCCGATCGGGTAATGCTGGTGGATGACTATGGTCATCATCCGCGCGAAGTGGAGGCAACATTGAAAGCCATTCGCGATGGCTGGCCGGAGAAAAGGCTGGTTGTGGTGTTTCAACCTCATCGTTATAGCCGGACGCGCGACCTTTACGACGATTTTGTGCGGGTGCTGGCGCAGGTCGACGTGTTGGTGCTGATGGATGTTTATCCTGCCGGGGAAAAAGAGATTCCGGGCGCCGATAGCCGCAGTCTGTGCCGCAGCATACGTCAACTGGGGCAAATTGATCCGATTTTTGTTGAGCGTGGCCAGGATGTCGGCCAGGTTTTGTCCGGTGTACTGCAGGATCAGGATCTTTTACTTACTCAGGGAGCCGGTGACATCGGTGGATTGGCGGCAAAACTCAGCGCTCAGGGAGCGAAGCAGGAATGAACATCGACGTTCAGCATTCAGTGGCCATTAAAAGCCAACTCGCCAACCTATCTCCCGAGTGTTTTGGTCGGGTAGCGGTTATCTATGGCGGTACTTCAGCGGAACGGGAAGTGTCCCTGAAAAGCGGCAAGGCGGTTTTAGATGCCCTGCAACAAGCCAATCTGGACGCATTTTGGCTCGATACGCAGAATGGTATAAAGGCATTGATCGATGAGGCTTACGACCGCGCTTTTATTGTGCTGCACGGTCGCGGGGGCGAAGACGGCACGATTCAAGGCGCGCTGGAATTGCTGGAGAAACCCTACACCGGGAGCGGTGTATTGGCCTCTGCGTTAGCGATGGACAAACTACGCAGCAAGCGGTTGTGGCAATCGCTCGGCTTGGCGACGCCGGAGTATGCTCTGCTTACCGAAAATACCGATTGGCAGCAGGTAATGAGGCAATTGGGTGGTGCAGTGATGGTAAAGCCTGCCCACGAAGGTTCCAGTATCGGCATGCGTAAAGCCACCAATGGCAGCGAACTGGAACAGGCCTTCACCGAGGCGGTCAAGTACGATTCGTTGGTGTTCGCCGAGCAATGGGTTACCGGCAAGGAGTTTACTGTCGCGGTTCTCAATGAGGAGACATTGCCCGCCATCGGATTGGAAACCCGGCATCAATTTTACGATTATGATGCCAAATATATTGCGGACGATACCCGGTATCTATTGCCTTGCGGCCTGCCGGGGGATGCCGAAACGCAACTTCGATCCATCGCCTTGGCTGCATATAAAGCGCTTGGCTGTAAAGGCTGGGGACGCACTGACCTGATGCAGTCCGAAGACGGCGGATTTTGGTTGTTGGAAGTCAACACCGTACCCGGTATGACAGATCATAGTTTGGTGCCGATGGCTGCAAAGCATGCCGGCTTGAGCTTTCAAGAGCTGGTCTTGGCAATATTGGCGGGTACTTTTGCGCAGGAGACGGCTTCCAGTGCATAGGTCAAAGTCGCTTTTGCAGCCACCGCGATCGAAACCGCCAAAGCGCGGTGCGGTGGCGCTCCAGAAGAAATCTGGCGGAGGCGCTACCGCACTGCAAAGACTAACGGCGGTAGCAGTTAGGCTAATGGGGGCGATTCCGTGGCGGATGGGATTCCTGCACTTGTCGATTTTTTGCTTTTGGCTGGTGCTGCTGTCCGGATTTATCCATGCGGGTCGCTGGTTGGATCAGCCCATTACCCGGATAGAAGTGTCCGGAACGCTGCAATATATCCAGCATGAGGATATCAAGCGTCAACTCGAACAAGTGTTGCAACAAAGCTTTTTTACCGTCGACTTGCTGACAGTGCAACAGGAACTGGAAGCCCGGCCCTGGGTCGACGAGGTGCGCCTGACCCGGCAGTGGCCTGGCACGTTGAAGGTCAATATCTCCGAACAGGTGCCAGCCGCTTTCTGGAACGAAACGGCATTGGTAAATGCCTACGGCGAAGTTTTTCAACCTGATCTCTTGCCTGCGATCCAGGGTTTACCGCATCTGCATAGCCCTGAAGGGTTAGCGGCGGAAGCGCTGAGTCGGTTTGTCGCCTGGCAGCGGCAACTCGGCGCCATCGATCTGCAGATTCACTCCATGCGCCTGGAAGCACGCGGTTCCTGGCAAATTGCCTTTTCCGGGGATTGGATATTGAAGTTGGGGAAAGAAGATATTGAGGCGCGATTGCAACGCTTCATCTCACTCTATGGCAAACGCCTGTACCTGGAAGCGGATAACATCCTGCAGGTGGATGCCCGCTATACCCAGGGTGTCGCAGTTACCTGGAAGGAACCTGTGACCCCGGTGCAAAGTTAACGGAATTTAGATAATTACAAGTTGAGTCAGAGTTATATATGGCAAGTTCGAGTGGAAACATGATCGTTGGATTGGATATCGGAACTTCCAAGGTTGTGGCTATTGTGGGCCAGAAAAACGACGAAGGCGACATCGAAATTGTCGGGATCGGCTCGCATCAATCCCGTGGACTGAAACGCGGTGTCGTAGTGAACATCGAAACCACGGTCCAGGCCATTCAACGGGCCGTGGAGGAAGCGGAACTGATGGCCGGTTGCCGAATTCATTCGGTCTACGCAGGGATTGCCGGCAGCCATATTCGCGGCATGAATAGCCACGGTATTGTCGCCGTGCGGGAACGGGAAGTTGTGCAGGCGGATTTGGAGCGGGTGCTGGATGCCGCGCAGGCGATGGCGATTCCCGCAGACCAGCGAATCCTGCATGTGATTCCCCAGGAATATGTAATTGATAACCAGGAAGGCGTGAAAGAGCCCTTGGGGATGTCCGGGGTTCGCCTGGAAGCCAAGGTGCACTTGGTGACCTGTGCGGTCAATGCCTACCAGAATATCGAGAAATGCGTAAAACGCTGCTCCCTGGAAGTCGACGAAATCATCCTGGAGCAACTGGCATCAAGCTATGCGGTATTGACCGAAGACGAAAAAGAATTGGGCGTCTGTGTCGTGGATATCGGCGGTGGCACCACGGATATCGCCATCTTTACCGGCGGGGCGATACGCCACACGGCGGTGATTCCCATCGCGGGCGATCAAGTGACCAACGATATCGCCATGGCTTTGAGAACGCCTACGCAGAATGCCGAAGAAATCAAGATCAAATACGCCTGCGCCCTGACCCAGCTGGCAGGCGCGGATGAAACTATCAAGGTGCCGGGAGTCGGTGATCGGCCATCCAGAGATTTAAGCCGTCAAGCCCTGGCGGAAGTTGTGGAGCCGCGCTACGACGAGTTGTTTACCTTGATTCAATCCGAATTAAGGCGCAGTGGATACGAGGATCTGATCGCCGCAGGTGTGGTGCTCACCGGCGGAACGGCGAGTATGGAAGGTGTCGCGGAGCTCGCGGAGGAGATATTCCACATGCCGGTTCGCTTGGCGGTACCGCAAGGCGTTACCGGCCTTAGCGACGTGGTGAACAATCCAATTTACGCAACTGCCGTGGGGCTTTTGCTCTATGGCTTCAAGCAACAGGAACTTGGGCTAGGAAGCAGCCGGAGAACCGACCAGCCCGAAAACCTTTGGGAACGGATTAAAACCTGGTTTAAGGGCAATTTTTAGCAACAGAAGTAACACAAATAGCAAAGTGACGAAGAAAGAAAAGGAGCTTGGGGATGTTTGAACTCGTAGACAACGTACCAGAAAACGCAGTAATTAAAGTAATAGGTGTCGGCGGCGGAGGCGGCAATGCAGTCCGTCACATGTTGTCGGCGGCAGTAGATGGCGTTGAATTCATCTGCGCCAATACCGACGCGCAAGCCTTGCGCGACGTACAGGCCAAACATGTGATTCAACTCGGCGGTGAAATCACCAAGGGATTGGGTGCCGGCGCCAATCCGGAAATCGGCCGTCAGGCTGCCCAGGAAGACCGTGATCGTATCGCCGAGGCGCTGGGCGGTGCCGATATGGTCTTTATTACCGCCGGTATGGGCGGCGGCACCGGCACCGGAGGAGCGCCGGTGGTGGCTGAAGTTGCCAAGGAAATGGGCATTCTTACCGTGGCGGTGGTGACCCGCCCGTTCCCGTTTGAGGGCGGCAAGCGAATGAAAATCGCCGATGCCGGACTGAAAGAGCTGGAACAGCATGTGGACTCGCTAATCACCATCCCAAATGAAAAACTGCTCAGCGTAATGGGCAAGAACACCAGCCTGCTGGATGCCTTTGCCGCAGCCAATGACGTATTGTTAGGCGCGGTACAGGGTATTGCCGACCTTATTATCCGGCCCGGCATGATCAACGTCGACTTCGCCGATGTACGCACCGTAATGTCGGAAATGGGTATGGCGATGATGGGTACAGGTGTCGCTTCGGGTGAAAATCGCGCCCGCGAAGCCGCAGAGCGCGCTGTCAGAAGTCCGCTGCTGGAAGATGTCAATCTTCAGGGTGCGCGCGGTATTTTGGTGAATATCACCGCCGGCGTCGATTTGTCTCTCGGCGAATTTTCCGAAGTGGGTAATACCATCGAGGAATTTGCTTCTGATTCTGCGACCGTCGTAGTCGGTACCGTTATCGATTCGGATATGGAAAATGAGTTGCGGGTGACGGTAGTGGCAACCGGTTTGGGCGGCCATCGCGATGTTGCACCGAAAGCTGTCGTGGACAATACCCGTTTGGTAAATGGCACCACCGACTACCATCAGCTTGAGCGTCCGACTGTGATGCGTAAGCGCAGCGCAACAACGGCCACTGTGGGTAACGCTGCCGTGGACCGGAACGCCGCTGGTGACGAGCGCAGTGTCGAATATTTGGATATACCGGCATTTTTGCGTCGGCAGGCGGACTAGAAACGTACGTATAGGCGCTTATTTGGAGCGTTCTGCGGGTTTCTGGTATTATTGATCGAATTTGTCCGGTATTGGTGAACTGATTCTATGATCAAACAACGTACTTTAAAGAATGTTATTCGTGCTACGGGAGTCGGGCTGCATTCCGGCGACAAGGTTTATTTGACCTTGAAACCTGCTCCTGTTGACACGGGTATCGTCTTTGTCCGAACTGATCTGGATCCTGTTGTAGAAATTCAGGCAAAGGCTAATCTTGTTGGGGAAACCATGTTGTCGACCGCCTTGGTGCAAGACAACGCTAAGGTTTCTACGGTGGAGCATCTGATGTCTGCCTTGGCGGGCCTCGGTATCGATAACTGCTATGTCGATGTTAGCGCTGCGGAGGTCCCCATCATGGACGGTAGCGCGGGGCCTTTTGTTTTTCTCATTCAATCGGCGGGAATAGAAGAACAAAACAAAGCCAAGAAGTTTATCAGGATCACTAAGCCCATTAGCGTAGAAGAGGACGATAAAAAAGCGGCTTTCCTGCCGTTCGATGGCTTTAAGATCACTTTTACTATTGATTTCGATCATCCTGTATTCAAAGGACAGGTACAGGAAACGGTTGTGGACTTTTCCAGCACTTCTTTTGTCAAAGAAGTCAGTCGGGCAAGAACCTTCGGTTTTATGCGTGACATTGAAAAGCTTCGCTCGATGAATCTGGCGCTTGGCGGTAGCGTCGATAATGCCATTGTGGTTGATGACTTCAAGGTGCTTAACGAAGAAGGACTTCGTTATGAAGACGAGTTCGTGAAACATAAGGTGCTGGATGCGATCGGTGATCTATATATGCTTGGGCATAGTCTGCTCGGCGAATTCCGGGCGCATAAATCGGGTCACGGACTGAATAACAAGCTCGTGCGCGAATTACTGGCCAACCCCGACTGCTGGGAGTTGATCACTCTTGAAGACACCCAGGATGCGCCGATTCGCTACATGAAACCTGCGCTGGCCTAGCCAGGTATTGTCCTGACAAGGGCTCAGGTAGCGTGCTTCGCAAGGGAAGCCAGCGCGTCTGCAATTTCTTCGTCATCACAGAGCCGGGCTTCCGCTTCCAGGAGCCCGGCTGTTCTGGCACTAATGGTTGGCAATAGTCGCGGCTTGCGGCGCGGAGAATTGACCGGCCTAACCTTGGCCACTATTCGATAGGCAAAGGCAAACTCAGCATGCCGCCGCAGGCTCTCAAGCAGTTCATGTTGCAAAAGTTTAATCTGGGTCGCATAAGCCGGGCTCTGAGACACTACTGTGATCGTTCCGTTTTGATAATCCGCAAGAATGACTTCGTTGCGTAGATTTACCGGCAATACCTCGGTAAACAGCCTTTGAGCAAGCCCAACTTTGCTTGCGCGGCGTATCAGTTTCCCCAGCCCTGCCGGTTCTCCCCGCGGACTCAATATATCGGTGATCGCTTTACTCTGATTGCGTCTTGCAGGAAAGTTGCTTGTCATCTGGCACTGTTGTTTTTAAAAGAAGTCTGTTCAAGTTGGCATTATTACAAATAGTAACTTAAAGCAATCCCGCTTTGGCAGAGTGTTGGAAAGATTTACAACTATACTTAAATTAGCTAACCTTCGCGGTTGATCTAACTGACAGGCTCGCAACGCGGTAGATTAGCCTTTCCGGAGCAACAGGAACTCGCAAACCAGATGAAAATCGTCGTTCTCAGTGAACAACAATGCCGGTCGGTTACGCTACGGCTTTCCAGGAGTGCTCTGGCATTGGGGGTGGCTTTAGCCGTCATTTGCTTTGGTTTGTTAGTTGCGGGCAGCTATTTCTGGGGTTCTCATCAGGCCGGTCAGTCGCAAACCATCGTTGAGAGTAGTCTGGTAAATCGCTGGCAGCAAGAACATCAGCGTCATGATGAGCTGCTTGCCCAGGTTAGGCTGCAAACCCAGCAGCAGGTCGATGCGCTTACTCTCCGCATTGGCCAACTCCAGGCGAAGTTATTGCGGCTAGATGCACTCGGGCAACGGTTGACGGATGTCGCCGATCTCGACAAAGGCGAATTTGACTTTTCCTCCCAGCCGGCGCTGGGCGGTCCGATCGAATCCGGTTTTCAAGATTCCTATGCACTTCCCGAATTGACCCAGCTGCTTGAGGCGCTTGAAGAGCAGGCTTCTTCGCGAGAGCAACAGTTACGGCTTTTGGACGAGCTGATTGTTAATCAGAAATTCGAGAGAGAGAAGTTCATAGCCGGCCGTCCGATCAAAAAAGGCTGGATTTCTTCCTATTACGGATATCGTTCCGATCCCTTTACCGGCAAAAGGACCTGGCACTCCGGGGTAGACTTCGCCGGAAAGGAAAACAGCCCGGTAATAGCGGTCGCCGGTGGCGTTGTGACTGAAGTCGGCTCTAATGGTGGTTACGGACTGCTTATCGAAATAAACCATGGAAGTGGCTTGGTTACCCGGTATGCGCATTGTAAAACCGCGGAAGTCTCAGTGGGCGATGTTGTGCAAAAAGGCCAGACAATAGCCCGGATGGGAAGTACCGGACGGTCAACCGGACCGCATGTGCATTTCGAAGTCATCAAAAATGGAAAATCGTTAAACCCGACCAAGTTTATTCGGCGGGCAAGTCGTTAACTTGCATTGCCACCAGTCCGATATCGTCGTTCTGAATCAAATTTCGCTTCTTTCCAATAAATCTGATCACTTTAGCTTGCTAATGCTGTTACTGTCCGTAACAAAAGTGTATTCGTCTCTTTATTGGGGCTACCTATTGCGGTTAGAATGCAGCCCTTGATTTACAGACTCCTGAACCAAATTTACTACTGTCGGCCTGCGGCTGCAGGCCACCTAACTTTTTCAGGAGGGTGCTCAACGGATTTCGGCTAAAGGGCCTGGTTCCATCTCTCAATTGTTGCTTTAGATGGTGAGAGCCTCAGTCATTGCCTCACACAAGGGTATAAATTTCGATAATGTTCGCGTCAGTCGCCAGAAAAATTTTCGGTAGCAAGAATGCACGGGAAATCAAAAAGCTCAGCAAGTCGGTAAAAGTCATAAACCAGTATGAGGAAGCTCTCGGGAAGCTGGACGAAGCGGGATTTATCGCGAAAACCGCTGAGCTGAAAGAGCGCTATAAAAAGGGGGAAACTCTCGATCAGTTATTGCCGGAATCGTTTGCGTTAGTGCGTGAAGCGGGGAAGCGCACCCTGGGAATGCGTCACTTCGATGTCCAGCTGATTGGCGGCATGACGCTGCATAACGGCAAAATATCGGAAATGCGCACCGGTGAAGGTAAAACGCTTGTGGCCACGTTGGCGGTGTATTTGAATGCTTTGACCGACAAGGGCGTTCATGTGGTAACGGTTAATGATTATCTTGCCAGGCGGGACGCGGATTGGATGCGGCCGCTCTATGAGTACGTAGGTTTGACCGTCGGCGTCATTGTCAGCGGGCAGGATAATGAAACCAAGAAGTCCGCTTATTCGGCCGATATTACATACGGCACCAATAACGAATTCGGCTTCGATTATCTTCGTGACAATATGGCGTTCAGCCTCGACGATAAGGTCCAACGCGGACAATACTTCGCGATTGTCGATGAGGTTGACTCGATCCTCATCGACGAAGCCCGAACGCCCTTAATCATCAGCGGCCCGGCTGAGGACAGTTCCGAACTTTACAGAAAAATAAACACCTTGATTCCATCCTTGGTTCGCGGAGAACCGGAGGAAGAAGGCCAGCCACCCACGGAAGGGCACTTTGTTGTCGATGAGAAAAATCGCAGTGCGGACCTCACCGAAGCCGGCCATACCTTTATTGAGGATTTGCTGGTTCGAAACGGTTTGTTGGAAGAAGGCGAATCTCTTTATGCCGCTACCAACCTAGGGCTTTTGCATCATGTCAACAGCGGCTTACGGGCGCATCATCTGTATACCCGAAATGTCGACTACATCGTGCAAAATGGCCAGATTGTTATTGTTGACGAGCACACCGGGCGAACAATGCCAGGCCGACGCTGGGGCGAGGGTCTGCACCAGGCGATAGAAGCGAAGGAAGGCGTGAAAATTCAGGCGGAAAGCCAAACTCTCGCGTCAACTACTTTCCAGAATTATTTCCGGCTCTATGACAAATTGGCAGGAATGACCGGTACTGCGGATACCGAGGCCTTCGAATTCCGGCAGATATATGGTTTGGACGTGGTCGTGGTTCCCACCAACCAGGAAGTCAAACGGATCGATTATAACGACCTGGTGTATCTGTCCGTGGAAGAAAAATTCCAGGCAGTAATCGATGATATCAAGGATACTACTGCACAGAATCGGCCTGTGTTGGTAGGTACTGCTTCCATTGAAGCTTCTGAATATCTTTCAGGCATGCTTAAGAAGGCCGGCGTTCCACATAATGTATTGAATGCCAAACAACACGAGCGGGAAGCGCACATTATCGCCCAGGCCGGTCGCCCGGGCGCCGTCACGATTGCGACGAACATGGCCGGTCGTGGTACCGATATTGTGCTCGGCGGCAGTTGGGAAGAAGAGCTGCAATCCATCGAAAGTCCTAGCCAGGAGCAAATCGAACAACTAAAAGCAGAGTGGCAGAAACGCCATGAGTTGGTTGTGACTTCCGGCGGGCTGCATGTCATTGGCTCAGAACGCCACGAGTCCCGTCGAATCGATAATCAGCTACGAGGCCGGTCGGGACGGCAAGGCGACCCGGGCTCCACCCGGTTTTATCTTTCCCTTGAAGATAACCTGATGCGAATCTTTGCCTCTGATAGGGTGAAGAACATCATGCAAGCCTTGGGCATGGAAAAGGGCGAGGCCATTGAGCACCGGATGGTCAGTAACGCTATCGAGAAGGCTCAGCGAAAAGTTGAAGGACGCAACTTTGATATACGTAAGTCTTTGCTCGAATACGATGATGTAGCCAATGATCAGCGCCGGGTGATTTATGAACAGCGCAATGATGTAATGGCCCGGGATGAAATCGTCGATATGGTTCAGGCGATACGCCACGATGTCGTGCATGACACCATCGGTCAGTTTATCCCGCCACAGAGCCTTGAAGAGCAATGGGATGTCCCAGGTTTGGAAAAACACCTGGAATCGGAAATGGCGGTGATGTTGCCGGTACAGAAATGGCTTGACGAAGACAGCCGTCTGCATGAGGAAACCTTGCGGGAAAAAATTCTTGGGGAAGTAGTTGACGCCTATGCCAAAAAAGAAGAGGTTGTCGGCTCCGAAACCATGCGTAAGTTCGAAAAGCAGGTGTTTTTACAGGTTCTTGATGCGCTTTGGAAAGAGCATCTTTCCAATATGGATTTGCTACGTATGGGGATTCATCTGCGGGGATATGCCCAAAAGAACCCTAAGCAGGAATACAAACGAGAAGCATTTCAATTGTTTCAAACCATGCTTAGCACCATAAAACAGGATTTTATCCGGATACTCTGTAACGTCAGGGTGCAAACTCAAGAAGAAATTGAAGAAATGGAACGCCAGCGCCGCGAAGCTCTCGCCCGCCAGCTGCAGCGCGCGCAAGCCGAGCATCCGGCGACAAGTCCCGATGCTGTGGAAGAACAAAAAGACGAAAGCCAAACGGATGAACAACACACGCCTTTCAAACGCGAAGGCCGAAAAGTCGGAAGGAATGAGCCCTGCCCATGCGGATCCGGAAAAAAATATAAGCAGTGCCACGGCCGGGTCCAATAAATAAATAGCCCTACAGTCTAAAAACGGAGAATCCTCACGATGGCGGTAGGTATTGAACCTGCAAAACAGTTGCTCCCCGTTCCCGGTATCAAATTAGGCGTCTGTAAAGCCGGTATCCGGGTGGCCAACCGGCAGGATTTGGTGGTGATGGAGCTTGCTGAAGGCTGTCAGACCGCCGCCGTCTTTACCCAGAACAAATTTTGTGCAGCGCCGGTCACCATCGCCAAGCGACATTTGGCTCACCAAGCGCCTCGCTATTTGTTGATCAATACCGGGAATGCCAATGCCGGCACTGGAGAGCAGGGAATTCGCGATACATTGCGCTGTTGTGAAGCAATCGCCGCATTGACAAACGCCGAGATATCCCAAATCTTGCCATTCTCTACCGGTGTTATCGGTGAGCCCCTGCCTGTTTCGAAAATCGTCCAGGGACTGCCTGCGGCTATCCAAGACCTGGACGAAGCTCATTGGAATACCGCCGCTTCCGGCATCATGACCACGGATACGATTCCAAAGGGAATCTCCAAACTGGTAACGGTGCAGGGAGTGCCGATCACTATCACCGGCATCAGTAAAGGCGCCGGGATGATAAGACCCAATATGGCGACCATGTTGGCTTACGTCGGTACCGATGCGCCGCTATCGCCGGCAGTGCTGCAACAGTTGCTTGAACGTGTGGTTGAGAGATCGTTTAACCGCATCACTGTTGACAGTGACACGTCCACCAACGATGCTGCGTTACTTATTGCTTCCCATCGGGCAGATCTTGCACCGCTGGAAGATTTATCTGATCCGGCCTGGCAAGACTTTATAACGGCGGTTCAGGACCTGTTTTTGTTCCTGGCACAGGCGATTGTAAGAGATGCGGAAGGCGCCAGTAAGTTTGTTGAAGTGAAGGTTGAAAACGCTGCAACTGTTAACGATGCGCTTGAAGTGGCCTATACGGTAGCCCACTCACCTTTGGTCAAGACCGCGTTATTCGCCAGCGATCCGAATTGGGGGCGAATTCTGGCTGCTGTCGGAAGGGCACGGGTGGAACGGCTTAACGTGGATAATATTGCTATCTGGTTGAACGATGTTGCTATTGTCAGCCAGGGTGGCCGCGACGAGAATTATCAGGAAGCGGCAGGTCAGGCTGAAATGGACAAAGACGAGCTGGTGATTCGAATAGATTTGGGCCAGGGCGATGTTTCCGAAAGCGTTTGGACGAGTGATTTGTCCCATGATTATGTGCGTATCAATGCCGAATACCGGACCTGACTCCTTGAGATGAATAACACGAGTAGCGTACATGTGGCCGTGGGCGTCGTCCTGCGCCAGGACCCTCAAACCATGGAACGTAGGGTGTTGGTGGCAAGGCGTCCCGACGAGTTGCATCAAGGAGGATTGCTGGAGTTCCCCGGTGGCAAAGTGGAACCTGACGAGTCTGTGGAAGAAGCGCTGTGCCGAGAGCTGGCGGAAGAGCTCAGCATCGATATCAGCGGTTCCGTCAAGAAGCCTTTTCTGCAGATAGAGCATGAATATTCCGATAAAACGGTTTTTTTAGACGTTTGGGTTGTGGATGGCTATCAGGGCGAACCATGGGGTAGGGAAGGCCAGGAGGTTTTTCACTTAAACTTGGATGAACTGAATCCGGCCGAATTTCCCGCTGCTAACGGTGATATTATTCATCGCCTGCAACATACTTTTAGTTTTTTCTGAATTTGGCAATTTTCCACGACTGGAGGTAACCATGAGCGAACTGACGCACCTGAATGCACAAGGTGAAGCGCACATGGTGGATGTCGGGGAGAAAACCGTTACCAGTCGTGAAGCCCGCGCTGAAGCTTTTGTCCGAATGCAGCCGGAAACCTTGAAGTTAATTCTCGAAGGTAAGCATAAGAAAGGCGATGTATTGGCGGTTGCCCGAATCGCCGGAATTCAGGCAGCGAAGAAAACATCGGAACTGATTCCGCTTTGTCATAGTCTCAACCTCACATCGGTAAAAATTTCCCTGACGCCAGTTGAATCCAGCGATGCGCTGCGAATTCAGTCGATCTGTAAACTCGATGCGAAGACCGGCGTAGAGATGGAAGCGTTAACGGCGGTGTCCATCGCTGCCTTGACGATATACGATATGTGTAAAGCGGTAGATAAGGGTATGGTTATTTCGGAGATTCGGCTGCTCGAAAAGAAAGGCGGTCGTTCAGGACATTGGCAAGCCTCCGTTAGTTCAGTCTAAGCAAAAAGATAGGTAAGATTGAGGTGCGGACCCACTAATTAGCAAGCTATGAGCAATCCAGTGCAAGACCGAGAAGATAAAGATAGGGAACTAGTCGACCGTTTTGGCAGGCGGGTCAGCTATTTGCGCCTTTCCGTCACTGATCGTTGCGACTTTCGTTGTGTCTACTGTATGGCGGAAGAGATGAAGTTTCTGCCGAAGCCACAGATTCTGACGCTGGAAGAAATGTATGCTGTTGCCAGGGCATTCGTAGATTTGGGGGTGGAGAAGATTCGGCTTACCGGTGGCGAGCCGCTGGTTAGGAGAGGGATTCTGGATCTGGTAGCACGGCTAGGAGAAATTCCCGGTCTAAACCAACTGGTACTCACGACTAACGGATCGCAATTAACCAAATATGCCTATGATCTGAAACGATTTGGCGTCAAACGGCTCAATATCAGTCTCGATAGCTTGCAGCCGAAGCGATTCAAGGAGCTTACCCGTACCGGTGACTTGCAACAAGTGCTGGAAGGAATCGAGGCGGCGAGAGAGGCGGGTTTCCAAGCAATTAAAATCAACGCTGTGGTCATGCGCAATCGCAATGAGGACGAAGTGCTCAGCCTGGTGGAATTTGCTCGCGAGAAACGCCTGGATATCAGTTTTATCGAGGAAATGCCGCTTGGCGTGATTAGCGAGCATTCACGTGCGGAAGCCTTTATGTCGAGTGCTGACATACGGCAACAGATCGGCAAAGAGTATTCGCTTGCGCCAACGTTAGAGTCCTCCGGCGGACCCTCCCGCTATTACAGTATGCCGGATAGCAAAACCCGAATCGGTTTTATTTCGCCCCATAGCCACAACTTCTGCCACCTCTGCAATAGAGTCCGGTTAACCGCAGAAGGCCGTCTGTTATTGTGTTTAGGCAATGAACATTCCAAGGACCTACGCAAAGTGATAAGAGCCCACCCTGGGGACGACGCGATACTCAAACAACAAATCATCGACGCTATGCATATCAAGCCTGAACGTCATCATTTCGAGCTTGATCAGGAACCGCAGATTGTGCGGTTCATGAATATGACAGGAGGCTAGCAATTGCGGTTTGATCTCAAGAACACAACAGCCCTATCTCCTGTGATAGAATACGCCCCCCGAAACGGTTAAAGGAACCTCTAGGTGCCCGTTAAATATGTCGCGAGCTGCAAGTTACCCACTCCTTATGGAGTATTCGATATGCATGGCTTCGAGGAAGAAGCCAACAAGAAGGAACATATCGCATTGACCATGGGTGACATTACAGATGGCGAACCGGTATTGGCGAGGACCCACAGCGAATGCTTAACAGGCGATGCGTTATTCAGTATGCGTTGCGATTGCGGTTACCAGTTGGATGAGGCCCTGCGCAGCATTGCCAGGGAAGGGCGAGGCATTTTGTTGTATTTGCGTCAGGAAGGCCGTGGGATCGGACTGCTGAACAAAATTCGCGCCTATCATCTGCAAGACCAGGGCGCAGACACCGTCGAAGCCAATGAACAGTTAGGCTTTGCCGCCGACCTGCGGGACTACAGTATCTGCAAACCGATGTTGGAGTATCTGGGGATAAGCCGGATCAGGCTGATGACCAATAATCCCCGCAAGGTAAATGCATTAAAGAAAATGGGAATTGACATAGTCGACCGTGTCAAGATCGAAGTAGGCCGCAATCCTCACAATACCCATTACCTCGCGACTAAGGCCGGTAAGCTCGGGCATTTGTTGACCACTCATCAAGACGATGAAGAGCCGGTAGTTGGGTAAGAATAAAAGCTAATGCTATTTAAAAATAAATAGATACTGTTTCAATACCTCGCGGTCTATTAGAAGTTTGTACGTTTGGATTTTGGATGATCAATTTTTTTGCACATTTGTAAGTTCGCTGACAGTCCTTTTTATTGGCTTGCCCTTTCTCAAGTTATCAATTGTTTTGGAGTTTTGAATGGTTAATTCTGCAGAACTATGCAAGAAATTGTGGATCGCAATACCTGCATCTTTTCGGCAGACAGGGTTAATGCAACGTTTCAAGAATAAAGTTAAAAAGCTGGTTGGTGCAGAAACACCATTGATGGCTGACGATGTCATGCTGTCCACTATTTCCGAACCTAACTCTGAAATACAAACAGAAACGTCAAACCGAGAAAGTAAAGGTTATACTAATGATGAAACCGATAGGCAAAATGAGCGGACTATCGAAGTTCAAGTCGGAGACAAAGCTTACTTCATTGTTTCGGATGACCAATATTTAGATCATATACAAAACGGATTTGAGCCGGAAATGGTTAGTCTATTTTCCTGCTTGGCTCAAAATAGTCGGGTAATACTTGATATTGGAGCAAATATTGGATGCACTTCCCTGCTTTTTTCAGAGCTTGCGGAAAAAGTGTTTGCTTTTGAACCATCTCCAACGACATGCGGTTTTCTCAAGAGGAATATCCGCGCTTCGCAAAAAGATAACATTTATGTAAAGAATTTTGGCTTAGGAGTAAATACTGGTGAGTTTACTCTTACTCATGCTGCATCGGACAGGTCGGGAGGCTTTGTTTCAAATCTTACGCAAGCGAGTGTTGGCCATGTGGTTGAAAAAATTCTAATAAGGACTTTGGATGGGGTTGTCGAAGATGAATCGCTTGATTCAATTGATTTTATAAAAATTGATGTTGAAGGTTTTGAAGGTCAGGTTCTTGAAGGAGGCTTAGAAACACTTAGGAAAAACAAACCTGTAGTAGTGCTTGAACTTAACCATTGGTGTTTGAATGCCCTCCAAAGAACCTCTGTTCCGGATTTCTTCGATAAATTAAGGAGTATTTTTCCCTTACTTTATGCAGTCCATGGTAATGATTACTTGAATTTATACGATGATAGCGAAGCCTACGGTGTTATGTATCAGCATATAATAGGTATGAAGTTTCAGAATATAGTGGCTGCATACTCTGAAGATCAGTTGGCAGCTTTCAAAAGCCAATATTTCCACGGTTTCACTGGATGATTAAGCAGACCTGTTGCCGCGATTAAGATGTGTTTCTGGACGCAATAAATACTTCGCCCCAGGGTGTATCCGAGCAAACTTGTTTGTTTATTTTCCAGCCATGTTTAGACATTAAATTACGAAAATAGCTTTCCTGGAATCCCAGTTCCAGCCAGCCATTTTTTCTGATTGCCCATAATGACTCCCCGTCTAGTCGCAATCCCCAGGGAATCGGAAAGGCATTGGTAATGGGTTCTGCGGCAAAGAGTACTTTCCCACCTGGTGCCAGTACTTTATCAAAATTGGCAATTAGTCTTTGATGGTCAGCGCAATGATGAAAGCATTCAAAGAATACAATCGCGTCGAACTGCTCTTTCTGTTTTTCTATTTCAGCGAAATCACCATTGATGGTTTTTACCGATAGAGTCTTGGCTTTCGCCCGTCTGTCGATGACTTCAAGAAAGTTCCTGTTTATATCAACAGCAGTAACCTCATAACCCATTCGTGCCAGAAAAACCGTGGTATTGCCCCAGCCTGGACCAAACTCTAAAACTTTCCCTTTTGGTTTAAGGTCCAACGACTTTATCAGGTGGCCGATGGCAATCAGTTGGTTGCCGACGATTTGCGGGCTTTCTGTGTAGAAAGGAAAGGGGCGTGAGACGATGGAGTCAATGTCATATTCGTTAACTTCATTCTGGATCGAGTATTCTTTTCCATGAAGCCACTTGTATAATTCCATTTGAGACTGGCGGTACTCGTTGGATTCCGGATCTTTTGGAAGTTTGATAGGGAAGTCCATATAAAACTCGGCAAATCCCTTTCTGAGTTCATCGTCAGAAATGGCGGCTAACGCGTCCAGCCTCTTCAGCATGACGTCCAATTCTTCGAGCGAAGTGATTTTTTTAGGGAGGTTTTTTTGGCGAGTAGGTTTGTCTCCTAAAAAATCTACCGGCTGGTCAGAGCCAACGGATGCAGTCGCTTCTTTTTTTAATGTTTCAGCAGCCGAATTTATTTGGAGTGTGTCATCGGCGGATCTTGAAAGCTTATTCTTGATAGTGTTGCCGAATTTCATAACCTGGGGAGTGTTTCGAATCCCTTTTGGAATGGTATGCCAAATTCCTTTGGCCAAATGAATTAATGCCAAGTAAAACCTCCGTTGGTGATAATAAAGCGGTCCAAATGCAAGTGGATATTAACGGAAGATGGCAGGAAAGTCAGCTATTCGGTTGAGCGTCACCAGCCACTAAAATTATGGAAGAATGGAGTGTCAGGGTCACTCAAATTGATAATTTTGAGATGTTACATTCCGGTGTTTTTCGTTGTTGAACTTATAGGGCCGGTCAATTTTGTTAGTTATGAGAGTTAATATCAGCCTCAAAGCGACCACTTATTCCTTACTAATAATTTGGTTTTTTAGAGAAAGCAGGGAGGGGTAAAGTCAGCTATTGAGTCTACTTCTCTTGCAAGTTGCGTTGTCGGTTTTAGGGAAACACCGAAAAATGAAACATACTATTTTAGCTAATAGCATCAGATTGCGCTTCAGATCTGTGATTGTCATCTCAGTAATTCAACAAAATATTTGACGAAATATTTTGTAAAAAATGTCAAAAGATTGACTTACAACTGAGAACAATTCCTTACTGTTTAATTTTTGACTTATTTTGCATTCCTTTCGATACTTTGATCACGATCTGAGCAAAAAGTAAGTTTGGGTTGCAAGGCGCAACTAATACGCCTTTAACCGGATGCTTAAAAATCCGGTTAAAGAAGTATCAGGATCGTTTACTGCAAGCTGTTTTTTTACAGCCTATGCGAGGGTGTCATGGATAAGATGGGCAAAATAGTCATTTCGCACGTTGGTTTGTCAGAGAAGGACAAGATGTTGTTTCGAACGCTTGTCCGGCTGGACGAAACCTGGTTCGGCAACTTCCAGCTGGCTGCGGAAGCGGATACGGTTGAAGGTCAGATACTGGTGGCGGATATCGATGCCGAACAGCACCAACAAACATTCCAGCGGCTGCAATCCAAGGCACACTTCGAAAGTATTATCCTCATTAGTAAACAAAAAGCGCCGGCTCATAGTGGCGTTATACATCTGGCGCGCCCCGTCGTCTTTAGAAAGCTGACTGATGCGCTGAAAAGGGCAACCGAGTTCAAGCATGTCGAAGCGCAGGATCTTCACGATTACAACATTCTTGTGGTTGACGATAATCTGCCCGTAAGAACCTACATGAAGCAGAAACTGCACGAAATTCTCGCGGTGGATGCGGGTGTCGATGTTGCCGAAAGCGGTGAAGAAGCGCTGCTAAAGATCGCGAAAGAACACTACGACCTGGTATTCATGGATGTCATGATGCCGGGGATGGATGGCTATCAGGCTTGCCGTCAGTTAAAAGCGATAAGCAAAACAAAGGTGGTGATGCTGACCAGCAAATCATCCACGATCAATCGGGTAAAAGCAAAAATTTCCGGGTGCGATGGCTATATCACCAAACCCCCGGAAGACCGCGAGTTGGCCCAGGTGATCAGCCGCTTTCTTAAAGCGAAGTCATCGAGCACAACCCAGTTATATCCAGTTACAACCGCTGCGTACGGGAGATAGGTTATGAAAAAGAAAATCTTGATTGTTGATGATAGTGAAGCGGATCTTGTCCACCTGGAAAATATTGTTAATGATGCGCAATACCAGGTTGTTAAAGCCAGATCCGGCGAAGAGGCGCTCTCCAAGGCCAAAGCCGAAAAACCCAACATGATTCTACTGGATATCATCATGGGCGAAATGGATGGCTTCAGTACCTGCCGGGAGATGCATAACGATCCGGCAATCGCTGATATACCTGTGGTATTCGTCTCCAGTAAGAACCAAAAAGTCGACCATATCTGGGCCGCTAAACAAGGGGCGAAAGCCCTGGTGTCCAAGCCTTATGAGCGGGACGACATCCTTGAGCAACTGCAAAGTTACGCCTAACCATTCCTATTAACGGAAGTAGTCCTTTGGATGGAGTCTGATATGGGTAACGCTGCCATTAAGTTTCCGGAAAATTCGTTGTTAAAACCGTCGGAAGCCTTTGCCTTGTTGCAGGAGCTTTCGGTCAACGATGACGGTTCTGCACCGCCGGAAGGGAAGACCTTCGAGGCTCGACAGAACGACCTTCAACTAAACAGCAAAGAATGGTTTGGCGTTTCCTTGGCAACGCTCCAGCAAGCAACCGATACTCCTTATCAGCTTGGCTTGTTGATCGCTGCCGACTTGCACAAAGAACTGATTCACAATCCGGTCATTTGTCAGGTTCCTTTCTGTCCAACTTGGATTGAAGGCTTTATCAACGTGCGGGGAAGGGTTGCTCCGGTTCTGAATCTGCAGAAATTTTTTCAGATTCAGGCGAATAATGAAGACTTAAATACGGCGCCTAACGGATCGAAAAAACCGCGAGTGCGGCAACTACTCTATATCGATCTGCAAAGTAACCCTTTTGCAATCGAATTATCCGGGTTTCCGGAAAAAATCATGCAACGGGCTGTTCGGGTAAATGAAAACCAGGCGGAGTTGCCGCCCTTACTGCAAGATTGCATCGGCCAAACTTACGTGCTTAACGGACTATGGTGTGAATGGAATATCGACGCCTTTCAACGGAGGGTCTCTGAAATGTATAACACTGGCTAGCGCGAAACCTGATTCATTTCAACTACTGCAATAGGTTGGAGGCGGCAATCGATGATTGCGGCATCTGAGGGATAGTTATGCCAAAAACCAAGGTGATTCGGGGTGTTTGAGAAAAATGCCGATTCATTCAATAGTTAGAAATTTGTTTCCGGAGGATAGGACAATGCGCGTTTTGTTAGTTTTATTGACCTGCTTATTTTTTCAACAAGCATGGGCCGCCAGCCCAGGCGTTTTAAAAGACAAAATAATTGTTGGTGGCGTCATGGATCTGGAAGGCAGATCCAGCGGTCTCGGACTGGGCATGCGGGATGGTATCGATGCAGCGTTTCGCGGTGAATTAGTGCAAGGCCGGCGGATTGAGCTGCAATCGCTGAATGATAGCTATTCGCCGAGCTTGACCGAAAAACAGACGCGGAAGTTGGTGGATGAAGGAATCTTTGCCATGGTCGGCAATGTCGGAACGCCGACTGCCAAAGTATCCTTGCCGATTCTGGCCGAAAGAAGTGTTCCCGCCGTCGGTTTTTTTACCGGTGCCGGATTATTAAGGCCGGGAATCGGAGACGTTATTAATTTTCGCGCCAGTTATGTTCAGGAAACCGAGCGGGTGATTAGCGATGGCATTGACGCGGGGCTTTTACCCAGTCAGATTTGCGCCTTCGTCCAGAACGACGCTTACGGAATGGCGGGCGTTGAAGGCATACGCCAAGCATTGCTAAAGCGACCGAAAAGCGGTTTGATCATCGAAAAACTTGATCAGGTATTGGCTCAGTCCGGCGCTGATCCCGTTCGCAATATGATTGGTCCCGTGGGTGTCTATCAGCGCAATACGCTGACTTCAAGAGCTGGTTATTTGTCGCTGAAACAGTGGGAGACCTCACAGAACACCCAGTGCCGGCTGGTGGTTACTGTCGGCACCTATAATGCCATTGGCCGGTTCACGGCGTATTCCAGAAAAAAAGGCGATAACTGGCTGGTCAGCGCGGTTTCTTTTACCGGTGCGGAAAATCTCCGAAATGTACTGAGCCAATATGGCATCGAAGATGGCGTGATTGTCACTCAGGTAGTACCTGGGCTTGATGCTCAACTCCCTATTGTTAAGCAAGCCAGAAAAGCGCTGGGCGAACGCCTTACCCTGGTTTCTCTGGAAGGTTACATCGTCGGCAAAATGTTCGTTTCCATTCTTCGTGAGATTCCAGGTGAAATAACCCGAACTGCCTTCCTTCGCGCCGTGAAGGATCGAGAGTTTTCCATCGGTGGTTTGGCGCTTGATTTTCGTGGAGACAACCAAGGGTCCGACTTGGTCAAGATGACATACCTGCGCAACAAACAGTATCAATCTATTGAAGGTAATCAGTTCAGCGTGTTGCTGTAACAGATAATCAGGAGAACCGCTATGCAAGTTCAATCTTTATTCGCAAAACTGAGTGCCGACCGACTGAGTATCGGGCAGCGTCTCAATACGATTACCGCGACCATGTTGATAACCCTTGCGTTGATTGCTTCGTTGGCATTCTTTTCCCTGTCGTTCGCAAGACAATCTTCCTCGGAGTTGCAGCAACAGGTTTGGGAAGTCACCCAGTTAACCAAATTGATAAAAGCCGTGCAGGAAGGGTTGGTCGGCAAGCTGAATGCGTTGAATTCAGGCATGGTTACCTGGGACGGCGCAGAACCGCAGTTGGCCGCCAGTAAAAAGGATTTCACCAGCCTTTGGAGGACCCTACAGCAACGTACGCTTAGTTTGGGCGCCGAAACGCATACTGAATTTACCACTATGCAAAAAAGCGTTCTCGGCGTCGAGGCGGCCTTCGCAGAAGTGGGAGGATTGAGTGCGAATCGTTCCCGCGGGGATTTGGAACTGTTCCTGTTGAATGACCTGCAGGACCTTGTGGGGCCGTTCATCGACTCGGCAAGTCGCTATACCGCGAACCTTTCGATGACATCTCAACAAACCTTTAGTAACTCTGAAGCCATTCTGCGCCAGGCTTTAATCTTTGGAACACTGATTATTACCGTTAGCCTGGCGGTCGCTGCCGGGCTCGGCTATGTTATCCGCCGTTCAATCTTGAAGCCGGTTGCCGTTATTGCAACGACCGTGCAGCAAGTGGAGCAGGGAGATACCAATGCGCGTACCAATTTGGCCGGTCGCGATGAGTTGGCAGAACTCGGCCGCACATTGGATCATCTTCTTTCCGAGAAGGTGGCTACGCTGGTTGCAGCCGAGAAAGAAAACGAAGTGCTAAATGACTCGGTGATAGAGTTGCTCGAAGGGACCAGCCAACTGAGCGAGCGTAACTTGAATACCCGGCTGATGGTGCGTGAAGACATTACCGGGCCGGTGGCGGATGCGCTTAACCTGGTGACCAAGGAAATTTCCGAAGCCTTGGGTAAGATCAGCCATGTCAGCCGTTTGGTGGAAGTGACCAGCGTCATGGTTGATGAGCAGAACCGCTCGGTGGTAGCACTGTCCGAGCAGGATCGGGAAACGGTCGCGGCAACAAGCGCCCAATTGGAAAGTCTGGCCCAGCACATGGGGCAGATTGCCAAATGGTGTCAAACCTGTAATCAGATTGCCAAGAGTACCGCCGGGACGACGGACAAAGCCCATGAAGCGGTCGGCAATACCGTGGAGAGCATGGGTGAAATCCGCGATTCGATCAGCGAAACAGAGAAGAAAATCAAGCGTCTTTCAGAGCGATCGCAGGAAATCAGCAGTATCATCGATCTGATAAACAGCATTGCCGAACGGACCCATGTACTGGCTCTCAATGCGAGTATGCAAGCAGCGGCAGCCGGCGAGGCCGGGCGTGGTTTTGCAGTGGTCGCCGATGAAGTACAACGGCTGGCGGAAAGTTCCCGCAATGCAACGTCCCAGATTAGCACCTTGGTGCGGAATATTCAGACCGAAACTGCAGATGCGGTAGATAAAATGAACGAAAGTATCGCCCAGGTCGTTTCGGGCACCAAGCGTGCCAGTCAAGCCGGACAGGAAATGCAGCAAACCCAGAAATCCGCTCGGGATCTGCTAAATGCCGTTGAGCGTATTGCACACAGCTCAATCGTCCAAGCGAAAGAAGCGCAGAAAGTGCAAACGGAAGCCCTCAAGATCGAGCAAAGCGCAGAGCAAACCGGTAAAGAACTGCAGCGACAAGCCCTTTATACCGAGCGGCTGCGCACGGCATCCGGAGTCCTCCTCGACACTGTCCAACTATTTGAATTACCCGCCAGCGTGATGGATAACGTGCAGCTTCCCGAGTTACTTGCGGAACTTGAAGAGCCCGAGCGGATTGCTAAAACACCATACATACCGACAGCGTCGACGGCGAATTCCGATCTGAAGAAGGCCAGTTAAAGCCGCACTAATAGGTGTTAAGGAGAATTGCTATGTCCAAAGTCGCTGAAGAGCCGCCACTGGTTGCTGAGCAAGATCCTGCAATGGCGTTGCTCGCACTGACTGTCGAGGAATTTGCCGAATGTGTGAATGCGCGGCAACCTTTGGATTTGGAGTCGCTTCTTGGGATTTTTGATAATTTGGCAATGGCGCTGGAAATGGGCGGCTGCAACGAACAACTGGCGCGCCTGCAGCGGCTTCGATCACGCCTTGAAGATCGTAGCAATTCCCAGGAAAACAGCACCGGAGAAACAGTCAGCTTATCGCGGTTAACGTCTTTGCTGGAATGGATGCAACGGCTGGTTGCTATTTTACAAAATGAATCCCCCGGAGCAATACTGGAATCTGCGGAACATGCGGGGAATCCCGAAAAAGCTCAGGATAATACGGCTCCTATTCCCCTGGCGGAAGTTGTTGAAGTAAAGCTTGATGACGAAGATAGCAGCGATTTTCCCAGGTCCGGTCAACCCGAAGTGCTTTCGACGGTTTGGCAAGAAATAGCTGAACTTCTGCCGGAGTTGGAGCGCTATCTGGAAGATATGCCAAGTTCCATGAAAGCGAAGATGCGCTATTGCGAGATGCTGGAGGCGCTTGCCGATGCCAGTGGTTACGCCGGTTTATGCGGTGTTCAATTGTTCATCAGCTTATTGGCAATGCGAATACAGGACACCGAAAGTATTAGCGAACAGCATTGCGAGGCTATCCAAAGGTGGCCGGCGGCATTGGAATCCTATTTAGTACAACAAGCCTCTGAAGATTCCTGCTTAGGTTTGCTGGAGATTCTGGATGCAGCCGTATGGCCCGTGTCGTTGGAAGAGGATCTGCAGCAAGAACTCATAGAGCAGTTGGTTGCCTTTGTCGAAACCGGAGAAAGTTCATCCGAGGAAAGCAAAACCGAGCCAAAACTATTCAGTGGAAACGACTTAAGACTAGATCCCGCTGCCGATGCCAGCATGGAAGTTCTGGCTGCCTTTTTAACTGATGCACCCAAGCACATTCAAGTTCTCTTTGAAAGTCTGGCCAGCTTTAGTGAAGCGCCAGCAGATTCGGAAACCGTTGTTCAGGTCCAACGTGCCTGCCATAGTTTAAAAGGCTCTGCCAACCTGCTTGGATTGTCGGCGATGGCCAATCTTAGTCATGAGCTGGAAGCGTTGTTTGAACGCGCAGACTGCTTGCAACTACTGCAGGAGCAGGACAATCTCGCGCACCTGATTGCCGCATCGGATATGTTAAGCGCGATGTTGGACTATCTGCAGGGCAGGGATAGTCGTCCGGAAGGGTTAATGGAAGTTTTACTGCACATTTGTCAGTTGAGCCAACCCGGAAGAGCAATCCAGTTTGCCGATGAGGATATTACCGAATACTTAAATACAGATTTACCTGATCTCCTGCCGGTAGATAACAGTGTTAATTCATGTTCCTCGGCTCCCCCTGAATCAATTCCTGTAATTCAACAGGCGCCGGTGGAATCCGCACAAAGTCTTGAGGACCTGTTAACGCTCGCTGAGGAAATGAGCATTAACACCGTGCAAGCCAGGGAACTCTATAAGCGTGTCCAGGTTTCCACCGCCGACCTGCAACAGCATGATCAACGGCTCAATGAGCGGCGTTTGGAATTGGAGGGCTTGGTCGACAACCGCAGTATGGCCGGCTTCAAGCGCTTGCGACCCGTTGCGAATAAGGGTGATTGGTTTCTGACCCAAGATACCAGAGACAGTGAATTTGATCCGCTGGAAATGGACCGTTACGACGATCTCCACCGCTGTTCCCATCAATTGTTTGAAGCCGTCGCCGACGTTCGTGAAGTGAACCAAAAACTGCAACAACAAATGCTGATGATGGATGGTTTGATGCGGCAGCAGCACCGTTATATCGATACCCTGCAGCATCAACTTTTGTCCCGGCAGAAATTACAGGCATCGATGTTAAGCGGGCGGCTGCAGCGTTGTGTCCGGCAGGCTTGCCGGGCATTGGAGAAACAGGTCAACCTAACCATTCTTGGGGACGATCTGGACGTTGATCGCGAGGTCCTTGACGGCCTTGCCGATCCGCTGATGCATCTATTGCGCAATGCAGTGGACCACGGCATTGAGACCGCCGGCCAAAGGCGTGATTTTGGCAAACCTCTGCAAGGAGAAATCAGCCTTGAGTTTCAACAGGCCGGACGATTTCTGCAAGTCAAGGTAACGGATGACGGCGCCGGTTTGGACTTGGCGTCCATCTACGCCAAGGCATTGCAGCGGGAGCTGTTCGATAGCGATGCGCCAATGCCGGAACCGTCCCAGCTCGCGGAATTAATCTGGCTTCCCGGTTTCACCACCCGGGAAGATGCCACCCAAATATCCGGGCGTGGCATCGGCATGGATGCCGTGCGCAGTCAAATAGAACTGCTCGGCGGTACGATCAGGCTCAACTCCGAGGACGAAGGCACGGAATTTGTTATTCGCCTGCCCATTCGCGAGATTACCCAGTACATGCTGCTCGTTAAAGTAGGTAAGCAATCCTTTGCAGTCCCCACGACCCACCTGGTACGCATACTACCCGCGGATGAACACTGTTTGGAAAGCATGGGCGGCAGGGACTACCTGGCCCTGGATGACGAGTTGCTGCCTTTTACCGACCTTCGAAGGCTAGTGTCGAGTGACAGCCCGGGATTCGCACGACGGCCAATTTTGCTTGCGGAAATCGGCGGCAAAACGATGGCAATCGCAATCGATCAGCTTTTGACTGGAGAGCAGCTCGTGGTTCGCAATCCTGGCCCATTTATTCCGGCAATGCGGGGGCTATTGGGATTGACAATTCTGGGCGACGGTAATCTGGTGCCGGTCCTGAATATGCAGGATCTGCTACAACAGAAAGGTGCTGCAAAACTACCTTCCAAGGAGCCGGATGGCGTGGAGAAAAATGTTCGGCGGGTGCTGGTTGTTGACGATTCGCTGAGTGTTCGTAGTGGCCTTAAGCAGTTGTTACAAGACTGTGGATTTGAAGTGGAAACCGCCTGTGACGGATTGGAGGCAGCAGAGATGCTACACCGGGATAGGCGCATGGATTTGTTATTGGTCGACCTGGAAATGCCAAGGATGGACGGCTTGGAGCTAACCAGAATGGTGCGCAAAGATGCTGCTCTTGCCGAGTTGCCGATCGTCATGTTGACCTCCAGAAGTCAGGATAAACACCGGGATCTTGCCAGGAAAGCCGGTGTTAATGCTTATACCACCAAGCCCTATGAGGAAAACAAGCTGATGGATACTGTGATGGAGTGGATTTCATGACTTACCTTCAGAACAGGGATGAAAATGTAAAACCGTCGTTACGGGTTACCGGTTCGGCGGCAATGAAAGCTGTCTATCAACTATCGATTGCCGGACAGACACTGGTGATAGCGGTAGAAGATATCCTGTTTCTGGCCCAAGGTGCGGATGTGCAAACGCAACTGCTCGGCGCGATTGGTGAGTTGCCCTTCATAAGTTTTGGCGGCGTTCGTTACCCGGTATATAGCCTACGCGATGGTTTCATTCCCAATCTCGGCGTGACGGAGACGGATAAGCTGGTAGCATTGTTGCGCTTTTCCAAAGCCCTGGATGACAGTGAGAAAAGCCGACCCTCTATCGCAATCGCCTGTGAATCCTTGCAACCGATAATGTGTATTTCAAATCCCCATGCCCTGCCTGAATTTATGGTGGGCTTTGGCCCCATTGTTGGGGTTGTCGAGATTTTGCATGAACCGATGTTGAGCAATGCGGACACTCCTTACAACAGGGAGTTGGCGGATGTGTCCGGCCAAGCAAAAGAACAGGAGTTGGCCACAGCCAGGGAAGGCGCTTGTTGGCTACCTTTTACCACAGCGGACCGACTTATTCAGTATTTCGAAGGAGCGCTAGGAAATGACCTATCAAACACGGAATCTCTTCGTCTGGCAGGTTGACAATGACAGTGGTCAGCCGATGGCATTTATTGATGCCAGTATTCAGGCTTTTTTAAACGGAGCCGAACTTCATTTTGTTCCCATGTGTGAACCTTGCTGCGGTCAAATCGTACTTTGGTCCGGCATTCCAATTCCAGTCTTTTGTTCCAAGCAGACAAAGAATAGCCTTAGCACGGAGGTGTCAAGAGAAGATGTATTGCTGGTAAGAGTCCGTGCCTTGGGAGGACTGAATAATATTGGAATACGCGTCTCGGGCAGTCCAAAGAAACAACAGATTACAGATGGCAGCTTTGCCGCCTTTAGTTCGGAGGAGTGCGGGTTGTTGAAGCACTGTATGATCTCCGGTTATGTGCATGAAGGACAATCGGTTCCCATCCTTGATCCGGATCTCTTTTGCAGCCGTGAATATATCCGGGCACAGAATCGGCAACTTCGAATGTCCTCGTCTATCGCCTAAGGCCGGTTGGCCAAGGGTTCGGAAGTTTTTCTTGCGGTTTTGCTGACTCCTTTGTACGTGAGTCAGCAATGTCTCTTTAAAGATATTCAAGTTAGGTTAAGGTTGAATTAAGACCGGATTCACTCTGCTCTCATATCTTTTAGAAGATAACAAGCTGATATAGAGAACATGAAATGAAAAACGGTATCCTCGTAATCTCACTTTTCCTGGTGATCGCAACTACAGGCTGCACTACGCAACGTTCCTGGGTTTATTATTCAGAAGCGCAACCTGGCCAGCAAGCAAGAAGCCAATCTGTCGTCGTTTTGCCTTTCGAAGACAAACGTAAAAACCAAAACTGGGATTCCCTGGGGTGGTCTATCGTACCTCTGGTACCTTTTACAAAGGCCGAGTTGAACGTACCGGAAGGAAAGGATTTTCACGTCGCTTCCGGTGAATGGGAAAATTTTGAACCCACCGAAGATTTTGCCATTGCACTCGCGCACGAAATAGAGCACCGCGACTTATTTGAAAACGCGAGATTCGATCGCAACTCCGAAGGCGCAGATTATGTTGTCAAGGGCACCATTCTGGCCACCGATTATGCGGGAACCTTGTACTCTTATGGATTGAGCGTTTATGCTCCCGTCGCGTGGGTTCTCGGTCTACCGGTCAACTACGTTAGCAATCAGGTGAGTCTGCAGCTGGAACTTATCGATCAAAAAAATGGCGATGTTGTCGTATCCAAAATCTACGATTCTCCTGAATATGAGCGTTACGCCTGGATCTACAATATGAAGAGTGATTTTGAATATCCGGAGTTAACCCGTGCTATTTACGATAGCTTTGTTCAGGATGTAAACATGCAAATGGCCAGACGGTAGTCCGACGTTCGAAATCCGGAGGTTACCCCGGAATGCAGCTTAACGATTAGCGCGCTTAGCCGCGCGCTTTAGATAAACCCGCAACGTATTAAGCTGATCATGGTTAGGCGCGAGCTTTTCTAAACGGGAGATATAACTTCTTGCGGCGTCAATATTTCCGTCGTTCATGCTTTTATAGGCCTGCGTCGATAGCCGGTTGAAGACTTTTTTCAATCCGCGTTGTGCTTCGGTATTTTTCGGATCAACTTTCAATGCCGCCTTGTAGTAGTGATAAGCATTCTTGTTCGGGGGCGAGTCCAGACGGTCATTTTTAAAGGCTTGATTGCCGGCGCTGATGAGGCTGCTGATTTTACTGACGGATTGACTCCGTTGTTTTTGCCTGTCCAGCATACTAATCTTCTTTGTCACCTGCTGTATAACCCGCGGTTCATTGAGCGCTTCGGCAGCGCTCATGGCGAGATCCAACTCGGATCCGGCTTGGTCGAACACTCTGGCTTTGACTTTTTGCTGCGCTGCTTGAAGTTGGGTATCGACAATTCCCTGTAGTGCGGCGCGCGCCTCTTCAGAGTCGGGTTCCAAAGGTAATACGGCCTGATAAGTGCTGATTGCCGCTGCAATTTGGCCTTCGGCAAGTTGCTGGTTGGCCACGCTGAGTTGCAAGGCGATGCGTTCCCGGCGTTTTTGCTGCTCTGCCTGCTGAGTTTCAAATTGCGCCTGTTGTGCTTCGGTAGCTTCGGCAATTGCTTGCTCAAGTGAACTGATTTGCTTCGAATTCGGAGAAAGTTCGCGAAGTTTCATCAGGCTGTTTTCTGCACCGAGCAAATTTCCCTGTGCCGTTTCGATCTTGGTTCGTTCGATAAAATGTTTGGTGAGTTCCTCAATACCGGCTTCCGCCGCTGGATCTTCGTGAGATATGGCGAGAATAGCCAGGTATTTTTCGTACGCGTTAGCGCCGGCAGGTTCCACCAATTGTCCTGCCTGACGCAGTTGGGCCGCCTGTTGCAGGAGCTGGGTAACCCGCTGTTGCTGAACCGGAGTTAACTGCTCGCCGCTACTGAACCAGTCATTGGCAAAACCGAAAATTAAGCCGATAAACAAGCCGGCAACGGCAACTGCTGCCAGAATGACAGGTTTCTTCTCGGAAGGTCGCAGTTTTGTCAGCCAGTCGGTGACCACCCTCGGAAGCGGGTTTGTGGGAGAGCGGTCAGCGCTTTGTGGCTTACCCGAAGACACTGCTTGCCCGGGACTGTCGAGCGCATCCAATATAGGAGACTTTTCCGCAACCGTACCTGATTTCCCGGCACTATTGAGCAGTTGTTCCGCAGTAAGCGGTTTCGCCGGTTCATCTGTTCTGGCGACGGTCGAATCCCGGTTAACCGGGGACACCTTGTCCGCACTTGGAACTGCCGCCATCATACCTAACGGTCCTTTATGGCGTGCAACAGCGTCGGCAAAAGCTGCCGATAAGTCAGCGCCATTAGCAAACCTGTTGGGCGGGTTTTTGGCCAAGGCTTTGTCGAAAAAGGGCTGTAAATCGGTCAGTTCCGCCGGCAATCGGGGTATGGGTTCGTAAATGTGCTTGATGGCGACACTGATGGAAGAGTCGGCGATAAAAGGCAACTGACCGGTTACCAGTTGATAGGCAATGACGGCCAGACTGTACAGGTCCGACATGCCGGTTAGCTCAAGACCTTGGGCCTGTTCCGGGCTCATGTAGGATGGCGTGCCGATAACCGTGCCGGTGCGGGTTAAATTGGCATCGGTGGAGATTGCCCGGGCAATGCCGAAATCGGAAAGGGTGATGTAGTTTTCATCCTTGAATAGCACGTTTGCAGGTTTGATATCCCGGTGTATATAGCCGTTCTGGTGGGCATAGTCCAAGGCACTGCAAAGTGAATTGATGATATTGACGATAGCATCCCGTGTCAGATCGCCAAGTTCCATTTTGTTGGTTAAGTCACCGTGGCGTATGTACTCCATCGATAGAAACAGCGTATCTTCGAAGTGATTGACATCATAGATATGAATGATATGGGGATGGTTGAGATTCGCTGCAATTCGGGCTTCCCGAATGAAGCGTTCTGCGAAGGTGGCGTCTTCCGAAACGCTGCGCGACATGACTTTGAGGGCGACTTCACGCTCCAGCCGGGTCTGGCGGGCGCGATAAATACGGGCCATGCCGCCTTGTCCGATCAGCTCGAATACTTCATAGCCTGGTATCGTGGGTGTCATGTTCGCCTCCACTGCGAGCACAAACTCGAGTCAACTATTTGCACAGGATAAAACGGGATTGCGATTATTTTTGAAACTATTATCCAATATTTTTTCAGCGATAGGCTAAAAATTAAAGGTCTGTGTTTATTTATAAGCGCTTAAAGTACGCTAACTTCCTTCAATATTTGATTGCACAGCGGATGATGTTCCGAGCGGCTGGAACCGCCAAGTCTGTGCTCCGCTACCGACGGCAGAACCATCTGCACGTCATCGGGCAGTACATGTCCCCGGCCCTCGACATAAGCCCAACCTTTTGCGGCTTTTAACAGTGCCATGGCGCCCCGAGGTGAAAGACCGTCTTTAAAACCGCTGTGCGATCTGGTGTAAGCGACGATCCGTTGAATATAGTCGATTAAGGTTTCGCTGGCTTTCACCTTTTCCAACTGCGTCTGGTGTTCTTGCAAAACTTCAGTCCCCATAATGGGTTTCAGCTGTTTCAGCAGGTGTTTCCGGTCAACGCCCATCAACAGTTCCCGTTCCGCCTCTTCCGGGGGGTAACCGAGATGCAGGCGCATAAAAAAGCGGTCCATCTGTGATTCCGGGAGGAGAAAGGTGCCTGATTGCTCGGTCGGGTTTTGGGTAGCAATCACAAAAAAAGGCCGGGGCAAAGGATAGGTAGTGCCTTCCACGGTAATTTGCCTTTCCTCCATGGCTTCCAGTAACGCACTTTGCGCCTTGGGAGTGGCGCGGTTAATTTCGTCGCCCAGGACGATTTGAGAAAACAAGGGACCCTTGTGAAAAGTAAACTCGCTCTTATTGCGGTCGAATAGATTTATGCCGATCAGGTCTGAAGGTAACAGATCGCTGGTAAATTGAATCCGGTTGTAACTCAGTCCCAAGGTTTGGGCGATAGTATGCGCAAGAGTGGTTTTACCCATGCCGGGTAGATCCTCAATCAGCAAATGCCCTTCGCAGAACAGACAGGTCAGCGCCAGCTTGATTTGCTGGTCTTTACCCAAAACGATTGTCCCCATCTGCTTAAGAGCTTGATGTATCTGGCTGGCCATAGTAGGTCCTATTTCGGGCGGAATGGGTTGGCTTGTGTGGTATTCAGCTTTATACGGGATCTATATAGCGTTTGGTCAATTTGGCATAGGCATCGATTCTACGGTCACGAAAATATGGCCAAATCCTTCTAACTTCATCCGTCCGTTGAAAGTCTAGCTCGGTATGAATGATTTGAGTGAGCTGGCTGTCTGCCTCAACGATAATCTCGCCCTGGTGACCGCAGATGAAACTATTACCCCAGAATACCGTGCCAAGGGTTTGTCCGGTAGGGTCCGGTTCCTGCCCCACGCGGTTTGCAACGACGACCGGTAGATTGTTCGCTACCGCATGGGAGCGTTGGATGGTCATCCAGGCGTCCAATTGGCGGGTTTGCTCTTGTTGGGAATCATTGGCATCCCAGCCGATGGCGGTGGGATAAATTAGCAAATCGGCTCCGGCCAGAGCCATCAGGCGTGCGGCTTCGGGAAACCATTGGTCCCAACAGACTAATATGCCGAGCCGCCCGACTGTCGTATCGATGGGTTGGAAACCGGAACCTTCCTCGGCATCCCCCGGCGTGAAGTAGAATTTTTCATAGAATCCCGGATCGTCCGGAATGTGCATTTTCCGATATTGGCCTGCCATGCTGCCGTCACTGTCGAACACCACCGCGGTATTGTGGTAGATGCCGGCAGCCCGCTTTTCGAAAATCGAACCGACAATAACCGCCTTATGCTCCTTCGCCTTTGCGCTTAAAAAGTCAGTGGTCTCGCCGGGAATGGATTCGGCCAGATCGAACTTTCCGACATCCTCGCTTTGGCAAAAATACCAACTCGCATGAAGTTCCTGTAGCACAATCAGCTGAGCCCCTTGGGAAGCCGCCTGGTCGATTAAGTCGCCAGTTAGCTCTAGACTCTGTTGTTTATCCTCATAGCAGTGCTGCTGCACGGCGGCGACTCTAAGCATTTTTAACTCCATTGCGAATTTCAGTTATAAGTCCGGTATATGAACATCGTGCCCGCTGTTCACAGAACGCCTTCTGGTAGCTGCATGGTGACACAGTGCAAACTCCCATGTTGTTCAATGAGCGCAGTGCAGTCTACCGGATGAAGTTTCCTATCGGGAAAACAGGCAGCCAGGCGTTGCAGCGCGATTTCGTCGCTGGGTAAGTTGTATGCCGGGACCAGTACCGCGTTGTCGATGATAAGGAAATTTGCATAAGTGGCAGGAAGGCGGCGTTGATCCCGGTCACTGTACTTTTCCGCCATCGGCAAGGCAATCAGGTTATACGGTTCACCCTCCAGATCGGTAAAAGCTTGGAGTTGCCGCTCCATGGCGGCCAGGTCGGCAAAATGCGGATCGTCGGGGTTCTCGCACTTGACATAACATAGCGTATCGGGCGAACAGAAACGCGCCAAGGTATCGATATGGGCATCGGTGTCGTCTCCGATCAGGTGCCCGTGGTCAAGCCAGAGGATTCGTTTGATGCCCAGCCAGTCGGCGAGTTTTTTTGCCACTTTGTTTTTGTCGGCGTCCGGATTTCGGGTGTGACTCAAGAGGCAGGTGGAAGTGGTTAGTAAAGTGCCGACGCCGTCGGTTTCAATGGACCCGCCTTCCAGGATATAGTCCACATGGCGAATACCGGCTCCTTCAAATGCGCCGAGCTCAAACAACGTCGGTGTGATTTGATTGTCTTTTTCAAACAGAAATTTACCGCCCCAAGCATTGAACTGAAAGTCCAGTAACAGCGGTTCGTCGCCACCGTAAATCGTAATAGGACCATGATCCCGTGCCCAGCTGTCATTGGAAGGAACGCAGAATAAGCCTACTTGAGCCGGATCGATGTGGCGTTGGTGCAGCGTGTCGGCAATCGCTTCTAACTGTTCAAATGATTGGCAGCTTATCAGCAGCTTTTGATACCGGCAGACCAGTTCGGCGATGGCGAGAAAAGTACTCTCTACGGCGGGAAGGTCTTCCGCCCAATCGGTTTGCGCATGTGGCCAGGTCAGCATAATGGCGTCTTGTGGCTCCCATTCCGCAGGCAGTCTTATTTGGGTCAAGGATTACCTCTTCTGTTGGTTCGTTGTAAGGGTGTGCGCCAAGCTTATAATTGCGGGAATGTTTTAAATGACGATTCGTATTGCCGGGCAACATTCGTGGGTTAACGTCTTTTTGGATTCACAACGCTGTGCAACACATGGCTATGCTCGAAATATACGGTGAACTCCGGGTAAGTCCAGGTAGTTATCGGCGGATCACCGACCGGGCCACGCTTTGTTATAGGGCTGCCAAGGCGTTGCTCCACTGAACGCATGGACTCGCCAGCCTGTGGCAGGATTTTCCGCAATTCTTCAGAACCCTGTTGCATCACCGGAATGACAATCGTTTCGGCGGAAATAGGAAACACCGAGACACACATGGTGTAGAGCATGCCGATGGCGAAATAACGAAAAGTTTGTTGGATTTTCATAGTCGATCCCTTACTCAGATCTGTACGTTTATGCGACTGGTTTTCTTTTGCCATGGATTCAGCCTTTCCCATTATTGTACTCCCGGCGACGCAGGTGTTGCTGCAGTTTTAGTATATGGCGAGCTAATAGTTGACGTTGATGATCTTCCAGTTCAATAAAATTTACCCGCACCCAGTGCGGTTTTGCATCCGGCGGTGTTAGGTTGCTTTCCTCATCGGTGGCCACGACTTCAGCGGTGGTGATAAAGGAAAGAAAAGCCGGGATTAGCACCACTTTCAATGCGATGCGTTCGCCCGGTTCCAACGTTTGGGCGGAGTGAAAAGCCATGCCGCCTTCACTGATGTCGATTTCCTGATAGTCTTGATTAGGAAGTTGGGAATCGACCATTACCAGTGTTCTTGCAATCATATCGACTTTTTTGTTCATCACCCGAAATAATGCCGCGACCGTTCTGTCTTTGTCAGGAATATGGGCAAGCAAACGATTGCCTTCGGCATCGAGGGTATGGAGTTCGTTCATCAGTTCTAAGCAGGCCGGGTGTCGATGAAAGGTAACGGACGACTCTGTGGAATTGCCGTCAAGCCGCTCGAATTCTATATATGCGCGGTCATGGACCCGGTAATAGTCTCGCCTGTTGGAGCTGTTCATCGAATTTTAGCTTTTTCTCTCGGGCGGTTACGGTTTCGAAACAGTTTCTTCTTAGTGTAGTCGATATGCACGGAATCGATTATAGTGGCAGGCTTGAGTATGGAAAGGCGAGCAGCGCGAACAATTCATGTATAAACCTCTCAGTCTGTTTGTCGGCCTCCGGTATACGGCCGCCAAAAGAGACAATCACTTTATCTCCTTTATTTCATTTGCCTCCATGATTGGGCTTATTCTTGGTGTCATGATTCTAATTACCGTGATGTCCGTGATGAACGGTTTCGACAGGGAGTTGCGTCAGCGTATTCTCGGCATGGTGCCCCATGCCGTGGTGAAGGGCTACGCACCCATCAAAGCATGGCAAGCATTGCGGGAAGATATTGTGCAACACCCCGAAGTGATCGGTGTCGCACCATTTATTCATGCCCAGGGTCTGGCAACGGCGGAAGGTAACGTTCACGGTGTCATGATAAATGGTATTGATCCGTTGCTCGAACCATCTGTTTCAATCGTTCAAAATCATTTTCAGAGAGGTTCACTTAATGAATTGCAAGCGGGGGAGTTTGGAATTCTGTTAGGTGATATTCTGGCTAGCTCCTTACGGGTGCAGATTGGCGATAAAGTAACTTTAATGTTACCCGAGGCATCAATTACCCCTGCCGGAGTATTTCCTAGAATGAAGCGATTTACAGTCAAGGGGATTTTTAGCGTTGGAGCCGAATTGGATGCCAATCTCGCAATAATTCACCTTGAAGATGCCGCAAAACTTAAGCGATATGGGGCCGCTGTCGAAGGTTTGCGATTAAAGCTTAAGGATTTGTTTTCGGCTCAAGCAGTTGCATGGGATATCGCGAGTAGGTTAGGCAGTAACTACTACGCCAGCGACTGGACAAGAACTCACGGTAATCTATTTCGAGCCATAGGTATGGAGAAATTTCTAGTCGGATTACTATTGATGTTCATTATATTAGTTGCAGCTTTTAATATCATTTCGTCTTTAGTTATGACAGTGACGGACAAGGAACCGGATGTTGCTATTCTAAGGACTTTAGGCGCTACTCCAGCGCTAATTCTCAGAACTTTTATTGTTCAAGGGTCTGTTATTGGGGTTGCGGGTACTTCTATTGGCTGTCTCTTGGGAATTACATTAGCTCTAAACTTCAGTGATATTATTAACTCGATAGAGCGGCTATTTGGAATCCAGTTTTTGAGTCCAGATGTTTATTTCATAAGTTATTTACCATCTGAACTAGAGTGGCTAGACGTATTGTGGATTACTAGCTCCTCATTAATTCTTAGTTTTCTAGCTACTATTTACCCCGCTTGGCGCGCTTCCAAAATCCAACCTGCGGAAGCGCTACGTTATGAGTAGTAACGTGTTGATAGCGCGGGATATCCGCAAGTCCTACGTGCAGGGTAAGACTGAAATAGAGATTCTCTGTGGCATTGATCTTGAGGTAGGTGAAGGTGAAACCATGGCAATTGTCGGCGCTTCCGGATCGGGTAAATCGACGTTGCTGAATATACTGGGAGCGCTGGATACGCCTACTTCGGGAAGCGTAACCGTGCATGGCCAGGAAGTCGGTAATTTGGATGAAGGCCGTAAGTCTGCGCTTCGCAATCGGCATGTCGGCTTCGTTTATCAGTTTCATCATCTTTTGCCAGAGTTTAGCGCTTTGGAAAACGTCGCAATGCCCCTGCTCATTCGCGGTGCTGCCCCGAAACAAGCCGCTAAAGAAGCGGCACACTGGTTGCAAAAAGTGGGACTGGCCGAGCGGGTTAAACACAAGCCAAGCCAACTTTCCGGGGGCGAACGGCAACGCGTCGCAATAGCTAGGGCCTTGGCGCCAAGACCTTCCTGCGTACTAATGGATGAGCCGACGGGCAATCTTGATCCACATTCTGCCGCCGCCGTGGAAAACATGCTTTGGGAGCTCGTTAGAGCCGATGCCATCAGCTTCGTTTTGGTCACCCATGATCCCGAACTTGCTGGCCATATGGATAGAACCTATGTTTTGAAAGAAGGCTTGCTCTCAGTACACTCTTAGGCCCTGTTGGAAATTTACGAATCGCACGAGGAAATTTCGAACCGCTAACTGCGGAAAATCAATTAATGCTACACATTTTCCCGCTAGATTGGCCGGATGGGGAGACGAAATCTGATCTTAGGGAGCTTGTCGGACACTGAAATGTAGCCCCTGAATGCTATCAATGATGAATATGCACGATAAAACCGCCGGAGCATCCTCATGACTTTAAAAGAAACCATTGCTAAGAAGTTGCACCAAGAAATTGACGATATTCAGAAGCGGATTGACGAGGCGAAGTGTATTGCCAAGTCGCATAAATCCACTATGAAAACGGAAGCGCAAGAGGAATGCCTTGAGCGGGCGAAAGAAGAAAGGGTGCGTCAACTGCTCAACAAAATGGAAGCGGTGGAGGCGAAATTGGAGGTGGTCGTCAATGCCAGCGAAGAAGAATTGAGGGAAATGGAGGAATCCGATGAAGAGCTGGCGGAAATTACGGCCCACTCCCCACATATGGCTGGCAATCATTAGGTGACGGTTTTAACACAGCTCGCATAGCAGTAAGAGGTCTGATGTAAGCACCTCTATGCTGTCAAAGAGTCGAATTTCCGGTTCTTTTTCCAGTCTGAGCCTTATGAGAAGGCGGGTTAGACGATATTCTTATTTTTTAACGCTTTAATCTTATCCTGCAGTGAAAGCTCAGGCTTAGGATTTTCATATGCGTCAACCAACTTGGCAAAGATCGCTCTGTAAGATTCTTCCGGAACTCCGGTAACATCGATGTAGGCCTCGTCGCTGTCCGGAATGGCAATGAGGGTTGCCTCGGTGTAGCTAATGTTTTCTTCTTCCGCCGTTTCCATGGAAAACTTCTCATTTAGCACTAAATGAGTCGTGCCTTCTTCTTCAGTCCCTCCCAGGTGCTTTAACCATTTGGCTAACGCCTCAGCACCGCCGACATTGGTGAAGGAGCCTGACACAGAAAATATTTCCGGATCGCCATTCTCAAGATAGGAGCTGCCAATTCGTTCCCCATCAAATTTTACATAGTACATAAAGCATATCCTTTGAAGTCAGTGTTGGTTTGTTCTGTCAAGCCCACTCGGCACTATACTCGAAAGCTTTGTAATTGGACTGATTCTCTCTGCCGGGAGTAATTAGCTTAGCCCTAAATGCATTATTTCTCATCCCCCAATCCAAGCACCTATGGAAATAGTCTTAATTGATCCTTCGCTGTGCTGAAACACCTTATGAAAGGGTTCACCGGACTCTGGCGGTTATTAATGCTTTGTCCGTCCCCTTATACACCAATGTAGCGGACAAAATTATAGGCGGCAGCAGCTTTTTTCACGCAGTAATCTCAGAGCAGCCGTCTTCTGCAGGATGCACAAAGCCGCCCGGTAGAGCCCATTTGTTCTGCTCGTCTGCTCGGGGTGATTGGTCCGCTTGACCGGAAGGCACTTTAAAGCGCTTTCACGGAAAGTAAAAAGCGCCGCATCGACAGTTACAACGGGCTGCAGATATTTTTGCTGATCATATTGTGCCGGATGTTTGTTTTCATCCATTGTTGGCATTATATGTTGGATGTTAAGCGAGAATAAATTTATTGCTTAAGCAAGTAGGCAAGTTGAGCACGGGAATATAGTCAATGAAGATCTTGATTTTAGGCGGAACGGGTTTTATAGGAAGCCACATTGTCGAGCTATGTGTTACACGTGGGTATAAGGTAAGCGTTTTGTCGCGAGGCGAAACGGCGGACAAGCTCCCTCCCCAGGTAGAGCGCTTGTTTGGAGACCGTTCGGCAGGGCAAGCAGGTTTGGACGCATTGAGAAACGGGTGTTGGGATGTGTGTTTTGACCTGAGTGGTTACACGCCGTTACAAATCAGAGCAAGTTCCGAAGTTTTGCGGGGTAAAGTCAATCACTACATCTACTTCAGTTCGATAAAAGCCCTGGATGCTTCTGCCGATCATCCGTTAACGGAGAATGACCCGTTGCATCCGTCGGTCGATGAGACGATGACTGAAATTGATAACCGAACCTACGGCTTGTTAAAAGCTTCCTGCGAAAGGATTGTTAAAGAATACTTCCCGGCCGCGCTGAGTATTTTACGGCCTCAGGTTGTCGTCGGACCGCAGGATCTATCGGGTAGGCTGGTCTATTGGATTTTAAAATCCCAGGAGCGAATTAGAGTATTAGCCCCTGGCGATGGGGTCGACTTTTTGCAGGTTGTCGATGTCCAGGATGTCGCTGGTTTTAGCGTCACATTGGCTGAAATACAACTGTTTGATACGTTCAATCTGTCTGGGGAAAAGCTGATTTGGTCGGATTTTTTGGAGCTATTGGGGATTGAGGATTATGTTTGGGTGGCGTCTGAATATCTGGAGAATGCCGGCATCAGCTTCCGTGAGCTGCCACTTTTTCGTTCCAGGTATGGCTCGGAAAGTCGGTATATGAATGTTTCCAACGAAAAAGCCGTGCGTTCCGGTTTAACCTTAATGCCGTTTGAATCCACTTTAGCGAAAGTGAAGGCATGGATGCAGAACAGCGACCGGGATCAAATCATGCTGCCATGTATACAAGAGGAGCTGTTATCCGCCGAACAGGAAGCCCGTTTAATCGAAGGTTTCCTGGGAAGCACCTTTTTAAACTAAGGGCAACTTCCCGCTTTTTAGCTTGCTCCATGCGTTAGTTCGTACTATCTGAGAAAACGCCGGATCTGCTCCTCTTATGTCCTTTCTTCGGTGAAATCGTTCTCTGTTCTTCTCCAAGGCAACAACCAAAACAGGTGTGTTTTTATTAAAATCAATGGGTTATGCCATTCGTTTCGATCCCGACAAGTGATTCAGCGCCTCCGTGTTGACCTGTTGGGTCTCGTCCGGAAACCGGGATTTGTGGATGAGGGATTGCCTATGTATTCTCCTAGTTGATGATGGTAACGATACCATTTTTATTCCTATAACGAATAATTTAATACAATAAAGATCATATTCGATCAATTTATAGTCGATATATCCGTCTCAGATCAATTTTTAGAAATTAAAAACACATTTAAGAATAAAAAACGAAGTGTAAACGTTTACACAGCATTGCATTTCTGTAACAATCCAGCCTACCAACATTTCAAAGTCTTTCCGTTTCTTCTAGGCCGAAGTTTTTTACTTCTGAGTGCGGATTTGGATTGGTGTCTTTGTCAGCAGGGAGAATCTAATCCCGGTGTTGATGTGAAAGGTGTACAGACAATAAGAGGTAATTGGATGAAAAATATAAAAATTGGCAATCTAGCGCTAGTGACTACTTTGGCATGCACTTCATTGACCAGCTTTGCAGACGACTCGTTTAACTGGACCGGTTATATGAGGACCGGCGGTGGCTATAACAGCAGTTTCCAGAACACAATTAAAGAGGACGAGCATCACCTGGGTCGATTTGGCAATGAGTACGATACCTATATAGCCTCGGCGTTAACCAAGAAATGGGAAATGGATAATGGCTCCTGGGCTTACTACCATCTTGAATTCAACTATTGGGATGGCGATCCGGCCAAGCATAACGCGCAATGGGAGAATGACCGGAACTATGTGAAGATGGGCGGATTCAGTTTTCTGCCTGAGGGCTCCAACATCTGGGCGGGTACCCGCAAACAGGAAGCCGACGTGCACATTCTGGACTACAAGTGGCGTAGGTTGAAAGGTACCGGACTAGGCTACGAGTCAAAAAGTTTCGACATTCAGTTTCTGCAAAGTGATTCCGGTGAAGATACATCTTCAGTAGTGCCTTGGCATGGTGATGTCGCGGCAAACACTGTCGCTGCTCGGGCCCGCTTCGGTTCCTTTGAAACCGAACTGGTTTATACCGCGGCTTCCGACTTTGACGACGTCACTTTTAATGAAGGTACGGCAGAATCAGCGTTAACCGGCACATTCATCTATGGAATGGACTCCTTTTTCGGATTGACCAACGGTTCAGGTAAAATCATCGGTCAGGTAGGTACTGGAGTTAAGGCTGATCAGCTTGGCTCGGAACAACTCAACGAGGACGAAGATGACAAGGCATACCGATTAATTTTCGACGGAATGTTCAGTCCGGTAAGCGGTATGGATGTTAATCCTGTACTGCTGTATGAAGTTTCCGATGTTGAATCCTATGCAGACGAAGAAACCTTCCTGGTGGCGGGGGCAAGAGTTCATCAAGCGGTTACCGCAAATGTCTCCTGGGTTTTTGAGGGTGTGGTGACCGATGTTGATAACCAGGGCGGTAACGCCGATGCAGACGGGATCAAATACAAGTTTGCCTTAGGTCCTTCGCTGCAACTGGATATGGGCTATTGGGCGCGTCCGGTAACCCGATTGATGGTGACCTACATAGGCGGTGATGAAGAGGTGATCGTTGTAAATGAGGACAACGATAATTCCGAACTGAGAATTGGCTGGGAATTTGAAATCTGGTTCTAGCCTGTACCGGTTTTGTAACGAAAGTTTTCCTGCTTGAGTTCCGGATCCGTGTTTGGAGAAGTTGTTGTGACAACCTAGCGATGGACACGGATGCCGCTCTCGGCAAAGGCTTTCCGACGGGAAAGCCTTTGTTGTTTCCGATTCCTATCCTCGGCGTTTGCCCAACGCATAGTAATAGACTTTTTCATAATCCCTGGCTGAATCTTCCCAACCGAATCGCTCCAGCATGGCGCGTTTTTTCATTGCTTCAATATGTTCAGGTTTGTTAAACCATGCTTCGACGGCCCACTTTACGGTACCGTAGAGTGCATCGCCTGTTGCCCATTCAAATTTAAAGCCGGTGCCTTGGCCGGTTTCCGGATCGTAATTTTCTATGGTGTCGTCAAGACCGCCGGTGGCGCGAACGATCGGGAGCGTGCCGTAGCAGAGGCTGTAAATCTGATTAAGACCGCAGGGTTCAAAAATGGAAGGCATCAGGAAGTAATCGCTCGCCGCTTCGATTTGATGCGCCAGTTTATTGGAGTAACCGATATGGGTCGCAAACTTGTTAGGATACTTGGCGGCCACATCGGTAAAAAAGTGTTCTGCCCAGCTTTCTCCGGTGCCCAGCAATACGAACTGTATATCCAAATGCAGCATGCCTCCCATGATATGGGCGATTAGTTCGATGCCTTTTTGGGTTGCCAGACGCCCGACAAAGCCGATCAAGGGTATGTCGTTGCGCTGCGGGAGATTAAAGTGTTTTTGCAGCGCTTGTTTGGCGAGTGCCTTGCCGCTAAGGTCGGCTGCGTTGTACGGCTGTGGAATGAACGGATCGATTTCCGGGCTCCATTCGTCATAATCAATGCCATTGATGATACCCACCAGCTTCTTGTTATGCCCGTGAACGTGGTTTTCCAGGCCCCAGCCGAACTCGGACGTTTGAATTTCCTTGGCGTAGGTGGGGCTGACTGTGGTTACCATATCCGCATGGGCTATGCCGCCCTTCATTAAATTGACGCCGCCCCAGGATTCCAGGGATAGGGGGTTAAACTCCTCCCAAGGCACTTCCAATACGTTCATAAGCCCTTCGTAAAAATGGCCTTGGTGCTGGAGGTTGTGAATCGTAAGAATCGAAGCCGTACCGTTGAAAATATCGTCTTTGGCAAATCGGGTGTTGAGCAGCACCGGGATCGCAGCCGTGTGCCAATCGTTCGCATGGATAATATCCGGTTTAAAATGTAACTTCTTGGCGAGTTGGAACACGGCTTTGCTTAAGAAGGCGAAACGGTTGTCGTTATCGGGAAAGGAGTATCCATTCTCTTCATAAAGGCCTTTTCTTCCGAACATGCCTTCATGGTCGATAAAATATACCGGGATATCGGTTCCCGGCATAACGCCTTCAAATACACCGGCCCAAATTTCTCCCATGCTTCCCATCGGTACTCCCAATTCACCTTCCAGGTGCTTGAGAGCAAATTGCTCTTTATCGATAATATAGTAGCGGGGCATGACAATACGCACATCGTGGCCTAGCGCTCTCAGCGCTTTGGGAAGTGCGCCGGCGACGTCGGCCAGTCCACCGGTCTTGGCGAATGGCACCACTTCGGATGAAGCGAGCAGAATTTTGAGTTTTTGCATGATCCCTCGTTAATTTGACATAGCGTTATCGATCAAACCGGGCTGAAACAGCTGGAATCTCCTGGCTTAAAAACAAACTCCTTATCATGAAACAGCGTTAATCCCTTGAGTCCGCCCGGTTCGGTTTCCGTGGCAAGGCTGCACAGGCGGATCGCTCTCTTATATTTGTCCGCTGTTTATCCGCTATTGCCGGAGATAGTTAAGGATCAGGTTTTCCAATTTTTCCTGATCTTGGGCAAATAAACGAATTCCCTCCGCAAGCTTTTCCGTTGCCATCGGATCCTGATTAAGATTCCAGCGAAATTCCGCCTCAGTCAACTTTTTGCCCGGCGTTTTCGTCGCACCCCGGTCTTCGAGTTGCCGGGTTAAATCTCCCTGGTTGCCGTCCAGTTCGGAAAGTAACCCGGGACTGATGGTCAGTTTGTCGCAACCTGCCAAGGCTTCGATTTGCCCGGCATTTCGGAAGCTGGCGCCCATCACTATAGTGCGATACCCATGTTCTTTGTAATAGTCGTAGATTTTGCGGACACCTAAAACTCCCGGATCCTCTTCGGGACTTAGGTGGTCTTTGTTTAAGGCTTTTTTATACCAATCGTATATCCGGCCGACAAAAGGCGATATGAGGGTGACCCCGGCCTCGGCGCAAGCGACTGCCTGGTAAAACGAAAATAACAAGGTCAGGTTACAGTGTATGCCTTCCTTCTCCAGTTGTTCCGCCGCGCGTATACCTTCCCAAGTGGACGCTATTTTTATCAGAATTCGCTCGCGATTGATTCCCATGGTGTTGTAAAGACCGATAATCTCATGCGCCTTGGCGATGGTTTTCTCTGTATCAAAGGAAAGGCGGGCATCGACTTCGGTAGATATTCTTCCTGAAATCACACTAGCAATTTCACTGCCGATCTTAACTGCTAGATAATCGCAAGCATGTATTACTTGCGTGGGAGCATCTTCCGCATGTTGTTTCGCATAATCCGCGGCTTGTGCGAAAAATCTCTGGTATTCCTCCAGGGACGCAGCCTTTAGCAATAGAGACGGATTGGTCGTGGCGTCATCGGGATGGTGGTTTTTGATTGCATTGATATCACCGGTATCGGCGACGACGGATGTCATTTCTCGCAACTGTTTCAGCTTGGAGGGCATAGTAATTCTCCAGTTTCCTTCTTTGTGACACTTTGGTTGTTTGTTCTTCTGGCAGTTCTATTTGTTTTTCTGGTAGTACTATCGGCGGCCGTGCAGCTAGGCTACACGGTCTAAATACGTCTGCATAACTGCCAGGGCATCCGCATAGGCTTGCGGTGTTGCCGTCCGCTTCACGGCATTCTGACTTAGCAGGCGGCGGAAAACCTTACCGCCAGGTTGCCCGTGGAACAGGCCGAGACTGTGTCTTGCCATATGCCAAACGGCAACGCCCTGTGCATACTGTTGTTCAATGTAGTTAAGAAACGCAAAACCGATTTCCAGAGCGGTTTGCGGGTTTTGCGTAGCACCGAACACCAGATGGTCGATGACGTTCAGCAGCATGGGCCGCTGATAGGCTTGGCGACCGACCATGACGCCGTCGACGTGGCGCAAATGTTCCAGCACGTCGGCGATTGTGGTGATGCCGCCGTTGATAATAATCTCCGCCTCCGGAAAGCTTTCCTTCAGGCGATATACACGTTCATAGTGCAAGGGCGGAATCTCGCGGTTTTCCTTTGGGCTCAAGCCCTGCAGGATAGCCTTGCGGGCGTGGACGATAAAGGTAGCGGTGCCTGCTTGGAGAAGCTTTTCAACGAAGCCGAACAGGAAAGCTTCCGAATCTAGTTCATCGATGCCTATTCGATGTTTGACGGTCACCGGTATGTCACAGCTTGTTCGCATGGCGCTTAGACATTCGCTGACCAATGCCGGTTTCGCCATCAGGCAGGCACCAATCATATGGTTCTGCACCCGATCACTTGGGCAGCCTACATTTAAGTTAACCTCGTCATAGTTCCATTCCGCCGCCAATTTTGCGCATTGCCCGAGCTCTTTCGGATTGCTTCCTCCCAGTTGTAATGCCAGCGGGTGTTCTGCCTGGTTGTAGTCGAGAAAACGCGCTGCGCCGCCGTGCAAGACAGCGCCACAAGTCACCATTTCCGTATAGAGCAGGCTGTGTTTGCTGATCAACCGGGCCAGGTAGCGGTAATGCCTGTCTGTCCAGTCCATCATGGGGGCAATTGAAAAACGACGATCCACCACGGTGAAATTTTTGCTCCGAAGGTTAAAACGCGCGCAGTTTAACGCAAATCAGGCAATTTCGCTTGGTATGCGCAAGAAAAATGTGAAAAACAATGCAATGTATTCTGCGGGATTCGCGATATTCATCGCCTAACGGCGAAGACCAGCGAAGCGTCAATAGCCGCTAGTATATGAGAGGTACGAACGCGTAACCTATATGTTCGCGGATTTGCAAGGGGAGGGCCGGGTCTTCCGACTTCAATAGTTCGAAAACCGAACTGTCTACCGGAATGACCATTTTGCCTTCCCCGGTCAATTGTTCTACCAAGGATTGCGGAATCTCGCCGTGTGCGGCGGCGCTAACCAAGATTCTATCGAAGGGGGCGTGTCCGGGCAGACCCAGCGTTTCGCCCGCTTGGAAGAACTGCACATTGGTTGCGCCGGCGCGCCGGCAATTATCCTGCCCGAATTGGCAAAGCGCGGGTATGCGTTCGACGGCAAATACCTTTCCTTTCTCGCCAATCAGATCGGCAATCAGGGCTGAGGTCCAGCCGGAGCCCGAGCCTAAATCCAATACTCGCTGTCCGAGGTGTAAATCCAACCAGCGCAACATCCGCCGCACAGTCGTCGGCTGGCTGTTGGTCTGGCCGAAGCCGATCGGTAACGGGCCGTCATAATCCACCATGCGCCGTTCATCAGCCGGCAAGAATATTCCACGATTGATTCTGGCAAAGGCAGCGTTAAGTCTGGCGTCATCTGTGCTTTCCATCGTTCTCCTGGCCTCCCAAGCGAAAACTTGATTACTGCAGAGATGAGGGATAGTTTTAAGGTTAGACGCTGTAGTTGCTGTTGATCAATACAGGTTTGGCATATAGAAGGAGCAACATCTGCAAATGCTTTAAGAATCTACCAGAGAAGCTAGTTTTATCGTTTCCAGCAGATGGCTTAAAGATTCTTCCTCGCCCTGTTCCCGCAGTTTTTCCAGTAGTTTGTGTTGTTTGCCGAAGGTGCTGGCATCGTAGGTGTTCTGTTCAATGGTTTTAGGCAGTGGATGGGGGTTATTGTCCAGTAGATAGCGCAAATACTCTTTCATTTGAATTTGCTGTCGAGTAGTCAAGTTATCAGATTGGGTTTGTTGAAGTAAACGGATGGTCAAATCATTCGCCACTTCAGGGGCGCGGGCCGCAAGCCGGTCCAAACATAGAGCGCTTAACTCCTGTATCTGTTCAATACTGACATTGTCGTTTAGCAAAAATCTTTTTAGCGCTTTGCGTGTCGTTAGCCAAGGATGGTCGGATTGGTCCGGGCTATTCGGCGGGGATTGCCGCTGCTCTCTGGTTTGGGTATTTGGAATGGTAAAGGTGGGTTTCGCATTATCTTTTTGCTGGTTTACCAAGAAACGCCAATAACTTGTAAAAGCGGGCTTTTTCCCGGGAGTTTGTTCATAGATCTGCGTTAACCTGCGGGATAGCTTTACAAATGAGTGGCTGCTGGCGGCCAAAGGATAGTCGATCGTGACGGGTACTTGCCGGGCAACTGCGTTGCTGATGGTTGCATCCCGCCAAACCGAGCCGAACATTTCGGTTTCCATTTCCAGGTATTTGGCAACAGCCGCACTAAACCTGCGGTAAACTTTTCCGGCAGTGCGGGCATCGGGCGCCATGTTGACGAGCACCTGAGGGGTGCGTTTGTAACCACGTCTTTTCAGGCTTTTGAGTGCGGAGAAGGCATCGGTGAGCGAGGTGGGTTCAGGTGTAATGACTAAAACCGCCAATTGTGTCGCCATTACGAAATGCAGCACGCTTGGCGAGATTCCGGCGGCGGTATCCACAATAAGGTAATCGAATCGGTCTTCCAGACTTGCCAAACCGGAGATTAGCTGCTGTTGTTGCCGTACATCCCAATCCACACAATGCACGAAACCGGAAGCGGCGGGGATAATTTTTAGATCCTTGGGGCCATCCATGAGTGTACCTTCCAGCGCGACTTCACCATTCAGAAAATGTTCGAGTGTGAAACGCGGTGTCAGACCCAGCATGATATTGACATTGGCCAGGCCTATATCGGCGTCGATCAGACATACCCGTTTGTCTTGGCTGGCCAGAGTAATTGCTAAATTCAGCGCGCAACAGGTTTTACCGACGCCTCCCTTGCCGCTGGTGACGGCGAGTGTTCTGCTTGGCAGTGTGGTGCGATATTTAAAGCTATGGCGATTTTCAGTCGGATTTTGAGGCATGTAACGCGTTGTCGAAATCTGATCCCGGTTGTTATTAGCGGCGTTAAGAGATGCAAATTAGCACGAAAATCAACCAATACGGTAGTGTTGCGGTAAAATTTTACTAAACTCTTTAATAGGTTGCTGTTAGTCTATGTCTTTAAAAGAAAAGTGATAGTTTATTAACTCCTGCCGATTGCCCATATGTCCGTTAGCAAGGCGCCTGTTTTTGCCCAACTCCAGATCAACAAGTTACCGACATTACCCCATGTCCTGCTGGAGATATTGGATGCCTGCCAGAGCGACACCGCAAGTTTTCGGCAACTGTCCCAGTTAGTGAGTCATGATGCGGTGATCACCTCCAAGGTGGTCGCAATGGCTAATTCAGCGGGCTATTTTCGACGTCAAAGAATTACCGGTATCGATCAGGCATTATTGCTAATCGGCACCGAGCGTACCAAGACTATCGCGATCACGGCGGCCGTCCAGCAGTTCTTTTCCAAGTTTAATGCCGCCAATCCGAGTTATCTGAAAGAGTTCTGGCTGCGTTCATTGACCTGTGCGCTATTGGCCAAAACGCTGGCGACCCTTACCAGCTATTCCCAGCCGGATCAGGCCTATTTGGTAGGTCTGTTGCACAATATTGGGGACTTGGTGCTGCGCTGCAATTTTCCTGATGAATATGCAAAGGTTGATAGTGCTACCAATATTACGCCCGCAGGCCGCTTAAGTCAGGAAGAGTCGCTCCTGTTCACTAATCACTGTGAAGTTGGCGCCTGGTTGCTCGAACGCTGGGAGCTAGGGGATTTTGCCGCGGCAGCCGTGCGATATCATCATGAACCCCTGTCGTTGTTGGTGGATGCGCAGCATCTGGTCAAGCTGGTATACCTTGCCAGTCAGTTGAGTGGTCCCGGTCAGCAGCCGGATACCTTGAGCCTTTCCGCCGCCGAAGAGTTGTTCAACCTGACTCCGGAACTTGTGACTGAATTACTCCAAAGATTGGAAACTGAGACCGAGGAAATTGCGCTGGGATTGGGTATAGTGTTGCCGGACGGGAAGAGCCAAGAGGCCGAAATCCAGCAGGAAGATGCCCGAAAGCAAGTCGCGCTGGCGGAACAGATTCGCAATATTAGCCTTGGCCATACTGCCAGTGAGCATTTAAGACAGGCACGAAATTCTGCGGGGGAGGAAAATATTCTGGAGCTGCTGCGGGCAGCGGAAGAGACGATTTTCATGTTGTTCGGCTATGCCAGGCTGCAAGTTTATCAATTGGACGAAGAGCAGTCCCTGCAACAGATTGGGATGACGGTTTTGGAGGCCGATACCACCTCCGACGAACCTCTGCAGATTTCTCTTCAGGCAGGGCAAAGCCAATTTGCCGCCGCGTTGTTAGACAATCGCATCATTAGTTCAGTGGATTGGGGTGGCTCGGAGGATGCGCTACCCATCGTTGATCGTCTGGCGCTCAAGCGGATTAACTGTCCGTTTGTGGTACTGGTGCCGATGCGCTTACGCAAGAAAAATGTCGGGCTGATGGTGCTGGGTGCTGCTAACCAAACCGATTTGGGACGTTCCGCAAAGAATCTATTACGCTTGTTTGCAAATGATCTGGCAAAAAACATGGCCAGAATCGAGCGCACTGTCTCCCGCAATACGTTGGACTGGGATGCGGAACAACTCCAAGCCCAGCTCCGCGAGATCGTGCATGAAGCGAATAATCCGTTGGCCATTATTCGCAACTATCTTGAACTGCTCACTGCCAAACTAGACGACCAGCCCGGATTACTGCCGGATATTGAAATCATCAAAGAAGAAATCGACCGAGTCGGTTCGATTCTATTGCGGTTGCGGGAAGTAAAGCAGCAGGAGACCGCTGCGGATCAGATGAATATCAACCAGGAAATTACCGATCTGACAAATCTATTTGAAGCTTCCCTGTTCGCCACGCATAATACTGCCTGTCAGTTGGATTTGGACGACCGACTCCCTCCGCAGCGGGGCCAGCGTAGCTATCTAAGACAAGTATTGATAAACCTGCTGAAGAATGCAGTGGAAGCGATGCCCGAAGGGGGGGAATTGCATGTTAGCACCCGCCATAAGGTCAACTTGAACGGTCGGCCTTATGTAGAGATAACCGTGCAGGACAGTGGGCCGGGAATCCCGGAAGAGATATTGACCCAGCTCTTCGAGGCGGGCCAGTCGACCAAGGCCGGTCCGCATGAAGGCCTTGGCTTAAGCATTACCAAGAACTTAATACAAGAACTTAAAGGAAGCATAAGTTGCCGTAACACCAGGCAGGGAGCATTGTTTCAGATTCTTTTGCCGGAGCGCGCCGTAACAGGCTGACGAATCTGATCATAGAACCGTATCAGGATTGAACGATGTTCCATGAACCTCAGTTAGTTCCATCGACAAAAACGAAATCACGTGTATTGGTCGTCGATGATGAACCACGCCTGTTAACCAGCCTGCAGTCGTTGTTGCAGCTCCACGGCTATGTAGTCGATATAGCCGAAGGCGGCAAAGCTGCCTGTCGCAAAGTGACGGAAAAGAACTACGAACTGATTCTGTTGGATCTGAGAATGCCCGAGTGCGACGGTCACCAGGTCATGAACTTTCTGGCGGAAAATGGCATCGATTCGGCGGTGATCGTCATTAGTGGCGAAACATCTTTTACGGCCGTCAGCCAGGCGTTGCGGCGCGGAGCATACGACTACCTAAAAAAGCCATTCTCTAACGAAGAATTGATTTCCACAGCCAAGCGGGTGCTCGAAAAGAAGCAGCTGGAGCGCGATCACGCCCATATGCATCGGCGGCTGAAGGAGTCCAGCATTCTTCATCAATATATCGTGGATAGCTCGCCGGATATTGTCTTTATGCTCGATAAGCAGGGTTGCTTCACTTTTCTTAACGACAAGGTCGTCAACCTGCTGGGCTACTCCAAGGAAGAGCTTAAAGGCAAGCATTTCAGTTCTGTGTTAAGCAGTAAGGATTTGCTCAGCCTCACGGAAGCCATAGAAGACCTGGAAAGAGGCACCACCGTGCGCAATGTGGAAGTGAAAATCAAGCAACGTGTGGAAAGCCATACCAAGCGGTTTTTTGAACTCACGATTTTTCCGATTTTTGCCAGTGCGTTATCCCCAACCAAGTCGTCTTCCGTATCACATGCCTATCCGACGAGAGGGCTTTCGGCTGCATCGCAAAATGCCAAGCCGGACGACATAATCGGTATTTATGGAACCGCCAGAGATATCACGGAGCGCAAGGAAGCGCAGGATTTCATTAACTTCCAAGCCTATCACGATTTGCTGACCGGGTTGCCCAACCGTGCGCTTTTCAAAGATCGATTAAATATGGCGATCGCCAGGTGCCGACGACATCATAATCGATTAGCCGTGCTGTTCCTCGACCTCGATCGCTTCAAAGTCGTCAACGATACCCTGGGGCATGCAATGGGAGACCGGCTCCTGCAATCCGTGGCCGAGCGCTTGCAGAAATGTCTTCGCGAGGGGGATACCCTGTCTCGCTTTGGTGGCGATGAATTTGTTTTGTTGCTGCCGGAAGTGACCACGCCGGATGATGTGCGCGGGGTTGCGAGAAAGATACTTCGGCTTATTAAAGCCCCTTTTCATTTGGACCAGCATGAAGTATTTGTCGGTGTCAGCATTGGTATCGCTGTCTTTCCGGATGCAGGCAGTAGCATCGACCAATTGATTCAAGCCGCTGACGTTGCGATGTATCACGTGAAAAAACGCGCTAAGGAAGGCTATCAGTTCTTTTCCGATACCATGGTCGTCAATGCATCCAACCGGCTCGAGATCGAACGGGATTTGCGCAAGGCGCTGGCGAATAACGAGCTCCATGTGTATTACCAGCCCAAGGTGGATGCCCTTAACGGAGAAATTATCGGGGTGGAGGCTTTGGTAAGATGGCAGCACCCCGAGCATGGGATGATTTACCCGTCTCAGTTTATTCCCTTGGCGGAAGAAACCCGTTTAATTGTCAACATCAGCGAGTGGGTATTGGGAAAAGCCTGCGAAGAAGTCAAAAAGTGGATCGAAGCCGGCTACCGGCATGTGCAGTTGGCGGTAAACTTTGTTCAGGCGCAAATCGAGCACCCGCAATTTGTCGACCTGATAAGGTCGACGTTGGCGCACTACCAGTTTCCGCCGGAAAACCTCGAAGTCGAGCTGACTGAGAATATGATCATGCAGGACCTGGAACCGCTCGTCGCTAAATTGCAGGCATTGGCCAAAGAAGGAGTGACGATAGCCATTGACGACTTTGGTACCGGCTATTCCTCGCTTAGTTGGCTGAAGAAGTTGCCCATACATACTCTGAAGGTGGACAAGTCATTTATCCAGGATATTCGGGACAATGATGAAGCCTGTATCGTGAACGCCATCGTTTCGATGGCCCATGGATTGAAATTGAACATCGTCGCAGAAGGCGTGGAAACTGAGCATCAGTTGGATTACTTGCGCAAGCTGGGCTGTCAGGAAGTGCAAGGCTTCTATTTTTCCGAGGCTCGCCCTGCCGAGGAAGCAATGGAAATGCTATCGGCCTATAAACAGAATTCCGTTGGTTTGGACCGGACTCATTAGCCAGGAAGTTTATAGATATTCTTTCGAAGTATCTTGGCTGGAGGCTGTACTCGACTAAGTTAGGGTGTGTTGGCAGGGCCGACTAATGGGGTGTGCTCTGGAAAAGGGGATCAGGGGGAAGCATCCCCCTGATTTAGCTGACTTTAGAATCCTCCGGTAGTGCTCGCGCCGTTGTTCGCTGTCACGGTATTGTTGGCGCCGCTCTCCCATTGAATAACCTGGTTCGGGTTGCTTTCAGAGCGCTTGATGCATTTCCATTGCACGTTCGCACCTTCATCAAGCGTAATGGTGCCGGTCCAAGTAGGATAGTTGCTTGGATCCAGTTTCACCGCACCCGCGGGAGACCAGTTGCCTAACTCGGACTGATTGCCAATCGCATAGACACTTACGCCCCAGTCTGTCGTGCCGTTTTCACAGGTAAAGGCCACATCAACTGTGCCAGTGGTGCCTGAATCCTTTTTCCAAACCCTTGCACCGTCGGAATTCACCACCTGGGTCCAATTGCCCGAGGCAATTTGATTTGGATTGGAGAGGTTTGAGTCCATGGCGAACATCAGCGCTCCGGTATCCCCTGTAGTTACGCCGACCAAGCCGCTAAAGCCCGATTCAAAACTAACTGAAGAATAGGCCTTGATGCCTGCATCCTTACGTGCACTGATCAATGCTCTCAGGAAATCGCCGTATCCCCAATCATACATGTGCGACCACTAAACTACCGGTGTGCCGGGGCTGGATAGGATATATGCGTAAGCTTTTCTTAGTTTGTTGTCGGCAAGCGGCCAATGGTGCTGACCGCCATTTTGGCCGGGGGAGTAGCCAGTGTCATGGTTGTCAACAAAGGTAACTGCAACTTCACGCCAGGAGCGCGATGGGTTACCGTTCAGACCATCTTTCCAGGAAGCGACGGAACCGTTTTGGAAGCGTTCTTTCAAGGCGAAATCAAAAACCGAACATTTTGCCGGGTCTGAAAAGCCGTTTTTAATCACTTCCTGCCAACTTGCAGAGTGTAATGGATGCCAGGAGGGGTATTCATTCGGCGCTTTCCACAACTCGCCGACACAATAGCCGGAACTAAAGGCGTCGCCCATCCAGGCGTCAACTCTTTCCGGTGCATAACCGCGAACAAAATCGAACCGGAAGCCTCCGGCGGAGTAATTGTTTTTCAGATTGCTTAGTTCGTCCCGGAACCGGTTATAAATTGTCGGATGGGCTGTATTAAGATCCGATTCGCCACCGATAAAACGGTCGCCGTCGTCACAATCATTACCGCCATTGTTGCCGGAGTTAGCGCAATCGTCCCGGTAGTATCCTTGACCGGCCGGCAGATCCCAACCGTCGTTGCCAGCGCCGCGGTTGTGGTGGTTGGGAACGATGTCATAAATGACTTTAATTCCGTTGTTGTTCAACGTAGCGGCGGCGGCTTGCAGTTGCGAATCGCTGCCATATTGGCCGTTCTTGTTGAAATCAGTCCAAAAATAGCCCTCGCCACCACCGGAATTTCCACCGCTGGACCAGGATGAAAAATCCCGCCAGGGTACCGGCATCCAGATAGCGGTAAAGCCGTCATTCTTTATGTCGCCGGCCATGTTGTTAAGTATGTTGTACCAGTTGCCATTCGCTTCACGAACAATATTCCAGTGAAATCCCTGCAATATGATCTCGTCACCACCGTGGTAACGGACGCCATCTGGAGATGCTCCGCCGGTGTCGGCGGCAACAAAGCTTGAAGTTGCAAAAAGGGCGGTGGATACGGCAATAGAGAGCATTGCCTTACGAAATTGATGTTTCATGTTGTATATAGCTCCTTATTATTGTTTCGCTCGTTTTTATATCTAAACTCATCTTTGATGAGTGAGTGGTAAGATGATAGAGGAGTGGGTGTTTTTTCATCAAACCCGCTAGGAGAGGATATAGGGGGGGGATTTGCTCCCCCCTGAGACGGGGTATTTTCGAAGAGGATGCTTAGTCTAATGTGGGCGGTTAAACGATTAATCTATAAATCAACGACTTGCAAGTGATTACTGTAAACTTATCCTGTAAAAGGAGTTTCATGGATTGTAAGAACTCGATTCTGCAGTTCAGCAAGGATTTGGCTTGGAGCTTATTGCGGAAAACCGAAGTGATGCATGCACAGCTATAAGAAGCTGCTGCCGAACTGCACGCAGCCTCTTTTCCAGGCTGGAAATAGTTAGATGATGTCGTCTATTTCCGCTGCCGTCGGAAGTGACGGAAAAGCGCCGGGTCGGGATACTGCAATAGCTCCGCATTTCAAGGCGAATTGACAGGCGGCCAGCCAATCCACAGTTTCGGCGGAATTCGCTGCGAGATAACTGATCAAACCTCCGCTAAAGCCGTCACCTCCCGCAGTCGTGTCTACGACCTTTACCGGAGGCGCTGCCAACTCTTGACGCTCTCCGGGGGTAAGAATAACCACGGGTTGCCCTCCGTCAGTAACGAAAATCGCTTGCGTTGCACCATTAAAACAATGCTTAGCAAGCGCTTTTTCAGGAGATTCGGGGAAGAGTTCAACGAGCTCCTCTCTGCTCACCTTGACAATGTCTGCGTACTTCAATGCTTCGCGTATAGGGGTTTTAAAATCCGCTCCAACAGGCCAGAGGTTTTTCCGCAGGTTGATGTCGAAGCTTAGCAAATGTCCTGCCGATTTAATGGCTTGTGCCAGGGCGATGTGGGTATTTCTAATGTTCGGCTCGGTCAGGGTGTTGGAGCATAAATGCCAAATGCCCGTTTCGAGATCCGCCGGAACCGGTAAGTCGGCAGTCTGTATCATCAGATCGGCCGTTGCTGTGCGCCTGAACGTAAATGAACGTTCCCCCTGACTATCCAGGCTGACAAAGGCAAGCGGCGTCGTGGCAGAGTCTGTGGTCCGCAGGTAATCGGTATTTATTCCATAATGCTTTACGGCTCTGATCAAATAGCTGCCGAAGCTGTCATTGCCGACTTGTCCGACAAAATACACCTTTCTACCTAATTTTGCCGCCGCTACCGCCGCGTTTGCCGGCGCTCCTCCCGGATATTGTTTCCATTGGGGGATAGGTAGTCCGTCTTCCGTCGCGGAGGAAATATTCAGAAAGTCGATGAGTAGCTCGCCAAATGCATAAATCGGTTTCATTGCAGATTCTCAGAAATATCGATGATGGTTGCCGTATCAAAAAGGCAGGATAAAAGTATCATTTTAGGCCGTTTCTGAACATTGTCATTTAGACGCAGAGTTTGACGGATGCCGACTCCTCGACTAAACCATAGTGGCTGAGATGAATGGAGAGTAGAAGCAGGTTAATTAGTAAACGGAGACCATTCAGTTGAGCCAATCCCCCCGCCATCAACAGTTATTGGAAGAGTTGCTCGCAGAATTGAGCCTGGAGCAGCTTGATGCCGACACGCAGGAATTGTTTCTCCGTCGCCTAAGAATGAATTTCCCGGCCTTATTCGGCTATTTGGACAGCTTGTATGGCAACCACGAAGACTTTTTAACCTGCCTGGAAAATCTGCTGCAAAGTCTTGCGTTTGGTGTCGCCAAACGACCGCAGATCTTGCGTCAACAGGACATTCGTCAGCAACTTAATCCTTTTTGGTACGAGCATCAACGGATTGTCGGCATGGCCGTTTATGTGGATTTGTTTGCCGGTAATCTACTGACACTGATCGAAAAAATCCCCTATCTTCAAAACCTCGGGATTACCTATCTGCATTTGATGCCATTGTATGCCACGCCTAAAGATCATAACGACGGAGGGTATGCGGTTTCTGATTATCGCCGGGTCAATCCGGAACTCGGTAGTGTCGACGACTTGCAGGTGCTGGCGGAAGCGCTTCGCGCTGCCGGTATTAAACTGGTGTTGGATTTCGTTTTTAACCATACCTCTGACGAACACCCATGGGCACAAAAGGCCCTTGCCGGCGATCCTGAATATCAAGGTTTTTACTACCTGCTGGACAGTGAGGTGGAAGTAGCCGAGTACAACCGCACATTACGTGAAGTATTCCCGGAGGTTCGGCGCGGCAGTTTCACCCGGCAGCCTGACCTTGAGAAATGGGTGTGGACCACATTCAACTCCTTCCAGTGGGATTTGAACTACGGCAATCCCAAAGTGTTTGTCGCCGTCGTCGACGAAATGCTGTATCTCGCCAACCTTGGGTGTGACGTTTTTCGCCTGGATGCGCTAGCGTTCATTTGGAAGCAAAAGGGCACTATGTGTGAAAATTTGCCGCAGGTGCATCTGCTGATAAAGGCCTTCAGTTTATGTTTGCGCATTGTCGCACCTTGTGTGCTGTTTAAATCTGAAGCCATTGTGCATCCTAAAGAAGTCGTGCAATACATATCCACCGAGGAATGTCCTCTGTCGTATAACCCGCTTTTAATGGCGACGCTCTGGGAAAGCCTGGCGACCCGTGAAACGAAACTGCTGCAGGCTTCCATGCAGGCGTCATTTGCGATTCCCGAGCACTGTGTCTGGGTGAACTACATTCGCTGCCACGATGATATTGGCTGGACTTGGGATGATGCTGTTTCGGAAGTCCTGGGAATCCATGGCGGCGATCATCGGGTATTTTTAAACCGATTCTATACCGGCCACTTTCAGGGTGGATTTTCCAAGGGGGTGCCATTCCAGGAAAACCCTACCACAGGGGATTGCCGCGTTTGTGGAACGCTGACTTCCTTGGCAGGCTTGGAACAGGGCTTGGAACTCCAGCAGCCCCTTTTGGTCGAACATGCCGTGCGGCGCTGTATTCTGCTGAATGCCGTAAATCTGGCAATGCCTGGCATTCCACTCTTATATCAGGGTGACGAGTTAGGTGTTTTGAATGACTATTCTTATCAACAGGACCCGGCAAAAGTCCAGGACAGCCGTTGGGTAAACCGCAAACAGCTGATCGACCAAGATTGGCAGTTGGCGAACACTCCGGGCACGCCATTTTACGAAATCGCCTCAACGCTTAAGAGAATGATCTCCATCCGCAAATCGCACGTTGTGTTTGGTCCTGGCGAAACGAATTTTTTGGAAACCTATAACCCCCACGCCTTCGCTTTTGCCAGAATTAACGAAAATGGCGGCAGGCTGCTGGTGTTGGCCAATTTCAGCGAACATTCGATTGTGATACCTGCGACCATAACGGATATTCTTGAAGCGGATCAGGTTGCGGATCTTCTTTCGGGTTCGGCACTGGATAAAACCGAGCCGATCCGTATGGGGCCATATGCCGTGTTTTGGTGGTATGGCCGGTAGTTTGTGCAAGTTTAATGGCTGTTTTCCATATTGGCTTTTAACTTTTGCAAGCCAACCTCATAGTAAGGTCCCAACATTCCTTCGATAAGCAGACCGATATACCGGCCGAAGGGATTGTTGCCGAAATCCGTCTCGTATTGCCAAACCATTTTTGTCGAATCAGCTGATTCCTGAGTTAAACGGTAGTGCACCAGACCTCCATATTGGCCATCGAAATACAGATCGATTTTAATCACTTCCTGGCCTTCGACTGCAACGATTTCCTGAGAACCTTTTCCTACCCTCGGATGTTCACTAGACCAGGACATCTTAGTACCGACGCCGGCTTCGGGACCGGTGAAGGTATATTGAGTCGCGGGGTCGATATCCTGCCAGGGTGACCACTCCTTGAATTTGTCGAAATCGATTAGGTAGTTGAACAGTTCAGCTTGCGGTTTGGCAATATCGATTGAACGCTCGACTTTTGCGGTGGATGGCAAGAAGAATCCTCCGATAATCACCAAAACCAGGATAGTTATTAGTCCAAGCCCTATGTACTTTATGACTTTCATAAATTTTTCCTTAATGGGTTGCGGTATTCAGTATCTGTTCAGTTGTGAAGTTTTAGGCTGAAATCAAGCTAGATGTAACGAGCTTGCTAGTAGGCATTAAACCACGTAAAGGAGCATGAGATGAAGCTACAGATCGGTTTAATAATGCTGATATGGTCCATAAACAGTTCCGCAATGGTTCACTCTTCGTTGTCAGATTATCGGGCTGCCGATAAAACGGCGGTATTGCCCGCCACCTCTCAGATCCGGGAAGGTTCCCGTCTTCAAGGATTCAGTCAGGATATTGATGGCACCCAATTGTTGGCCCATCATGGTGAGTACCGGGAACAGCATCGCTACAGAGATAAAAGGCAGCAGCGGCATAAGGCTAATCGTCACTATCGCCAAGAAAGATACTATGGGCCTCAAAATAGACATCGGCATTGGCAGGGTAATAGGCACTACTACCGTCCTTACGGTCATCGGCATGGTTGGCACGGTATTAGGTGGCATTACCCATACGGTAGGCATCAGCATTTGCACGGGGTTTGGTGCGACTTCCATCATGGCAAACTTTGGAGATATCCGCTGGGACATGACGCGAGTCTGATTATACGGTTCGATTGAGCCCAGGCAGTGGCACTAAAAGAAAGAACTTATCTGGCATTGATGTAATGAATCGGGCTGGTAATTGGTGATATCCTTCGGCAATTGCTTTGTTCTTGAGTTACAAGGAAATTTTGATGCAACTATGGCGCTGGTTGGGAATCTGTTGGGTGCTGACAGCGCCCACCGTCGGAGCGGAATCTTTTTTAGGCATTACATCAGGGATGATGTTCATCGATAATAACGGAGAAACGTTTAAGCCGGTTATCGGCGGAATTTCCACCGGTTATTTCAACGATACCGGGGTTGGTGTCGAGCTGGCTTTAGCCACTGGAATTACTTCAGATGAGCAATCCGGTGTTGAAACGGAGTTGGATCTGCATGTCGGAGGCTATCTGCATTACCGGCAACTGTTTAATAATCGTGCCTACTTAACTCTCGGAGTTGGCTATACGGTGACCGAACTGGATAGTCAGGTCAATAATAGCGGTTTTCCGGCTTCTCAATCCTACCGTGGCGCAGCTTTTAAAGCCGGCTTGGAAGAGCGCTTGAAAAGCAACCCGAATATTTTATTGAAACTAACCTATCAGCACTCCTATCCAGAGGGTGACACCTCTATTAGTTCGGCGCAATTTGGAGTTCTCTATGCCTTCTAACTCTGTTTTGGGGAAGCTGTCTGCGGTTGCCGTCATCTGCTTCTGGATTCTGGTTGGCTGCGAAGGGGAGCAGGACAGTGAACGGCTGGCCGAGGCAATTGATCTCGGTCGAGAAAATGTCGTTGTTCTTGAGATTAGCAGCGATCAGGAAAAAGTTTTATTCGAGCCCGGTGAGGTGTGGCAGTTTACCGCAAATGCCACGCGGGAAGACGGTACTCAGTTTGATGCCAGTAACATGGTAAAGTGGAAACTGACACCTGCGGATGCCGGCAGTATATCTGATGTGGGCGTACTTACAGCTGCTGACGTTAGCGGTGAACAGGTAGCGTCAGTGACGGTCGAGTGGGCACAACTGCATGCATCTAGCGACATAACCATTTCCGATGCAGAACTCATTGTGATTGCAATATCCGCTGCCAGTAACCCGCTGGCAGAGTGTCTTACGACCCCGCTATCCGCTGTCGGACAGTATACGGATGGATCGGAGCGGGTATTGACCGACCTAACCTGGTTAGTCGACAGCCCTGATCTGGCTCGAGTTGATGATAGCGACTTGATCGCCTTGACCAGCGGTACCTTCAATTTGTCCGCCAGCCGCGGCGATGTTACCTCGGAAAGCCTGCCTATAGTAGCAACCGATAGTCTAGCGGCAATCAATCTAAGCGAGACGAGTCCTGTTACCGCCAAAGTCGACGAACTCCTGCAGATTAGCGCAACCGGCATTTTCAGCGACTCCTCGGAAACTCCAGACATCGGCGCTGCGACCAATTGGAGCAACAGCAATACCTCGGTACTGAGTATCAGCGATGATGGTGAATTACTGGGTATTGCGGCAGGCGATGCCACGGTCACAGCCACTTGTGGCGGCCTTGAGGAAATGCTCTTAGTTACGGTCATCGATGTAACGGATATTCGGATAGTCGATCCTGAAGACAATGATATGGCTGCCGGAGAGACCCGGCAGTTGGAGCTTTACAAGGAATTTTCCGATGGCTCGCTTGGAACCGACGATATTGCAGATGATTCCGACGTCATTTGGGATATTGAAACGGGAGAAGAAATCGCTTCAATCTCAGAAGATGGCGAAGTGACACTCGCCAGCGACATTAGTAATTACGAGGATTCGTTCATACGAATTTTTGCCGAGTTTGACGATTTTGAAGATACCTTGACCATTCGATTAGACGATTGATCGCGCTCCTGCTGGGAGACAAAGGGATTTTGACAACTAATAGTCCCTCTACTATCAATTAGAGAGCACCGCGAACATGTGGAACCTTCTATGGCTGAGCCCAGCTCTCAAACCGGCGAAGATTCGCCGGAAAATTCAAATGCCTCAGATGTGGTGGCAGACCTCTATGCCCATTCTCCCAACGATACTGTTTGGCAAAATGGCGAGGCGAAGGATCTTCCTGAAGTAAAAAAAGCATTGGAAACAAGGGCAAAAACCGGTATCCCCATGGAAGGGTTTAATTTGGCTAGGACCAATTTGGCGGGTATCGACCTTGTGGACAGGAAAGACCACAAGGGCTTTCAACTCAAAAATTCCGATTTTTATCGGGCAGACCTGACCAAGGCGCATTGTTACCGCCTCGATTTTTCGGGCTCCTCCTTGATGAAGGCAAATTTCACCGGGGCTAACCTTCACTGCGCAAACCTTAGCGGTTGCAATCTTCTTGGCGCTGTATTCGCAAAGGCGAAAATTGAACATATCGATTGGGGAGAAAAGCTATTCCAGGAAAGCGAAGCGGAAAAATCTACGGATCTTGAAGAAAAGCACGACTTTTATCAGCAAGCAGAGGAAATTTATCGTCACTTACGCAAAGTAGCTGAAGCGCAAGGATTGTTCGATACGGCCGGTATCTTCTTTCAAAAAGAAATGCTGGTAAGGCGATATCAGCTACCCAAATACTCTATGGGGCGATTCGTTTCCAAGTTGGTGGATCTGTTTTGCGGTTATGGGGAAGAGCCGTATCGGGTAATCCTCTTTTCGATGATTATGATTTTGATGTTTTCTTTCGCCTATTTTGGTCTTGGTATCAGCGGAGGAGACGAGTTGCTGAGAATAGGCGGGGATACTTTCGAAAAAGACCTGCAGCAGTTTTTCAGTTGCCTTTATTTTAGTGTCGTTACCTTTACCACGCTTGGTTATGGAGACTTGACGCCGGTTGGTTTCTCTCGATTTTTTGCGGCAATGGAAGCCTTTATAGGATCTTTTACCCTGGCGCTATTCGTTGTCGTATTTGTCAAAAAGATGACACGCTAGCGCTTCTTCCAAAATAAAACTCTACATACCGAGAGGGATTTCGTTCGTTTCTGACGCTTTCCATACGTAAACCCCATTCATTTAAAGTCATAATTTATCAGTTGGTTAACCTATCATGTTGCCCTCATTCGGATCTGCCCCAACTTCTAGGGCGACACAATGTAAAGTCTGCGACCAGCCTCTTGTAAATGGCTCGGGAGTAAAAGGGCAAGCTGTCTGCCGCAGCTTTGACTGTATGCGTTTGGTGCAGCAACAAGGCACAATGCCGGAAACTCTCTACACGAGCATTTTTAAAGTTCAGTCCAAGCTTATTCGCGAAAAGCACGCGAGAGGAAAAGCTGAAGAGGCGCGGAAAACGGCGATTGACAGGCAAATTCAAGCCCTCGACCAGCAACTTCACGACCAATTAGAGGCCGACGAAAACCTCTCTTTACCCAAAGATCTTCTCCTGCTCAGTATTGCCAGCGGAGGACGGCAAATTTCGAATCTTCCTGCAAAACGCAAGAAGAAGTTCCGGGATAATCTCAATGCTGCGATTTCCGAGGCGACATCAAATATTGAATTTGAAGATGTGGGCGTCAATATCAATTCCAACCGGCTAAAGAGAAGTGCACTTCAGTACCGGGAAGTCAGCGGATTAAAGGAGCAAACGCAAAATGTTTGTATTCAATGTCAAGGCGCGTGTTGCATCGCTGGAGCAGATAAGGGATTTGTGGAAATACAATTACTTCGCAGAGTGATGACGGAACAACCGGGACTAAGGCCACGAGATTTGTACCAGCTTTATATGCAGCATCTTCCTAATAAAAGTGTAAAGGGAAGCTGCATATTTCACACCCAGACTGGCTGTAACCTGCCACGTAAACTTCGCTCTGATGTGTGTAATGGCTATCTTTGCGAGCCGGTTGAAACCATGCAAAAAAAATCTTACGCCGACCAGAAGCTACGTCCCGCACTGGTCGTTTCCCGAAATTACCGCCAGTTTCATAAGTATGACGATGGGGCCAAGCACGATGTACTAGTTACTGCCAAGATTGAGGGAGGGGAGGTTCAGCGAATTGATGCGGTGAATCTGGAGTGAAAATTTCCCATTAATCGTTGCAAAAATTGATTTGATAACAATATTTGACATCGTTTAACAAAGTTAGGCGGAAGTGTCAAGACGTTATATTTTATAATATTAAGGGATGGAGGTTTGTCTAAAGGCTTTTTTAAGCAATTGTCTTAGAAAGGCCTGTAGTTAAATTGGTAGAAGTGGAAGTGTCGTGAAACTCAAACAGTGGTATAGGTGCGTTTTACTTGTTGTATTCTTAAATCTATCTATAGTCGGTAACACCCAGGATTTTGGCGAAGGAGATTTGGTTTCAACCGATTGCTTTATCGGTGCCTTGTGTATATATGTCGAACAAGTTGAACAGGCTCTCTATGTGTATTTGGAAAGCACTTCCGAGTATACCAAACAGATATCTGTCACATACACACTGGAAAACCTCATTGAACAACCATATTATGAAAATCCTATTTCCTTAGCTCCCTACTCAAGCCTTAATATAGCTGTCCTAGAGCCCATCGACATAAATCTGCAAGTCGATTACCGCATTGGGTTAAATCTCAGTTTTAATGAGTTGGGTGCCACTCACGACGATAGCTACCTGTACTTCTTGCCTTTTTCTAATAGCATGAGTTTCGTTGCCGTTCAGGGGACCAATGCGTCTTCCAATGCCTTAAGCCGATATCAAAGTATTTTTTCTTTACCGGAAGGATCCAGCATTCATGCGGCAAGAGACGGAGTGGTTGTTTTTGCAAATGACTCCAACTCCGGCAGTGATAATTTAATTATCATCCGGCACCAAGATAACAGCTTTGGGTACTATAAATATGTTCAAAATGGAGGTGCCTTTGTTACTCCGGGAGAGTCTGTTTCCCGAGGCCAGTTCATCGGTCTCAGTGGAAGTTCCGATACGGGAGAAGGTTTGTTGTCCTTTGTGGTGACCACAATGGTAAATCTGGATCGGACTGCGTCACATAAACTTCAGTTTTTAACAAGCGACTGCATTAGCCATGGTTTGACAACCGGTGTAGCTTACACGGCCAGCCATGACACTAGTGTTGTACCGGATTCGGTTTGCTCCAATGATTCAGGCGACACAGGCGACACAGGCGACACAGGCGACACAGGCGACACAGGCGACACAGGCGACACAGGCGACACAGGCGACACAGGCGACACAGG
>JANQMN010000098.1 GCA_028280065.1 Hahella sp. | reverse complement strand
GTAACGCAGTCTTAAGAGCGCAGGTTTTTGCCTGATGATAATAGCGAGCTGGCCCCACCTGATTCCATTCCGAACTCAGCAGTGAAACAGTTCAGCGCCGATGGTAGTGTGGAATCCCATGCAAGAGTAGGTCGTTGTCAGGCACCCAATAAATAAGGCTCACCGACAGGTGGGCCTTTTTTATTTGGACATTCAGAATCGCGAACTCCCTGCTGCCAAAGCCTATCTATCTGCGAATTTATCCGATACCCGCCCTCACATTGTCAGATTTACAAATTTGTTTGATTTCGAGACCGATCCGGGGACATACTTGAAATCGTATGTGATAGATGTAAACATTGCTTGCTCTGCCAACTACCAGGTGATTTTATGCTGTTTTCTGAAGCCGTTGCACAAGTTCAAGAAGCGAATACGTTAATCGATGTCCCTCCTTCATGGGGACAAGGACGGGCTACCTTCGGTGGTTTGATTGCCGCAATGGTCTTTCAGGCAATGCGCATGCAGGTTCATGGTGACAAACCTGTTCGCAATCTAAGTATTATTTTCTTAGGGCCGGTAGAGCCGGGTCAACTCTCCATTAGCACCGACTTGCTGCGGGAGGGGCGCGCAGTATCTATCGTGGAAGGCCGCGGTATTCAAGACGGTCAGGTTAAGGTGCTGATCACCGGCGCTTTTGGCTCTGCTCGAGAATCCAGTATCGGTGCCGAAGGTGCAAAAGCGCCGAATGCTAAAGATCCGGAAGATTGTCAGCCTTTACCCTTTATCAAGGGCGTGACACCTGACTTCACCGAACACTACCGTTATGAATATGCGTTTGGCGGGCTACCGTTTTCCGGTACTGTGTCCAGAGAGCTAGGAGGCTGGATATCCTACCGGGAGAAGATGCCGGCAATTACAGAGGCAGAAATCCTGGGGTTGGTCGATGCCTGGCCGCCCGCTACATTGCCTTGGATCAAGAAGCCTGTGCCTGCGAGTACTCTTACCTGGACAATCCAATTTCTACATCCCTTGGCGGCCATCAGCCCAATTGAAAGATGTTTGTACCAAGCTTATGTCGAAACCTCAGCGGAGGGCTACGGATTCACACACTCAAAATTATGGAACGCCAACGGGGACCTCGTTACTCTGAGTCAACAAACAGTGACAGTATTTGATTAAACTGAATAACTCTCCAGTTGATTAGGCTCTGTTGACACTTGGGTAACTGTGACGATGAGCAAATGTCAGCTGAGCCTAGAGCGGTTAACTCAAAACAAAGACAATTGCTGTAAGTTCCTTGGTGGAACAAACAGATCGGTACGCAGACCCGTCATGCGTTGATTTATTATGTCATTTTGCTTACAGGCTATTTCGAATCGTTGTCGTATCAACTTGGCTATAACGCCTGTTCCTTGCTGCCTCATTCCGAACTCTGATTGATACAGCTCACCCTTGTGACACTGGGCTAATATATTCAGTACTTTGTCCCTACGTTGGGGATAGTGTTCTGTTAACCAGTCATAAAATAGCTGTTTCAACCCATGCGGCAGGCGCAGCAATATATAATGCATTTGCTTGGCGCCGGCATTTGCACAACGCTTAACGATATCTTCGATTTCGTGATCATTGATGGCTGGGATAATCGGCGCTACGAGAACGCCTACAGGAATTTCAGCCAGCGCTAGCTTTTCAATAACCAGTAAACGCTTATTAGGCGCTGCTGTGCGGGGCTCCAGTTGGTTTTTCAGTTTGTTCGACAGCGTCGTAACGCTTACCATGACTTGGCAAAGTTGGTTCTCTGCCAAGCCTGCTAGTAAATCCATATCCCTCAAAATCAGATTGCTTTTGGTAATGAGCGTTACCGGGTGTTTCGTTTGCTGAAAAAGTTCCAACGCCGAGCGTGTTATGCACTGGATTTTTTCTATCGGTTGGTATGGGTCTGTGTTAGAGCCTATATTGATCGGCTCGCAGAGGTAGCCCGGACTGTCCAGGAAGGCAATCAACTTGTCTAGGGCATTGGTTTTGAAAATGATCTTGGACTCGAAATCGAGACCTAAGGAATAATCCAAATATTCGTGACTGGGTCTGGCATAGCAATAAATACAGCCATGTTCGCACCCTTGATATGGATTTAGCGATAAATTAAACGATAAATCTGGCGAGCCATTTTTGCTGATAATGCGGTTGCACTCATGGGGGATATACTCTGTTGCATCGCCGACGATATCTTCCGAAGGCAGTTCCAACAGGTCAATGAGGGCCTCCGCATCTTTGCTGCGGGAGCGAATCGAATGCTGAGTACCGTCTTCACTTAATTGCCCCGAAAATCGGTTGGGATAGTCGTTTTTAATGCCCCTGCTTTTAACTTTCTTCAATTGTCGCATGAGAGAAAAGCATTTTTCTAAAATAACTGGATAAATATACAGTATTTGTTTTCGAGTTGGTATTCTTTTCCCCTGATTGGCCGAATAGTAAGCTGTCATTCACGTAGTATCTGTAAAGCGAAGTGACAATTCTGGGTAAACTGTGAAAACTTTAGGCAGTTCTTACTAATTTTAGGGATTATCCGAAGAGCGGACCACACAGGCTTTCTGCGTGGAATATAGGGGAAACTGCGTACAAGTTAATGTTGGATTTGGGAAGTGGGTCAAAAATGCAGTGGAGATTGGTTCACCCAATTAGTGGGTTTTACTTATTCTGCACGGAATAAGGTGAACCACCCGATAAAGGAAAGTCGTGACTTACCTAACTATTTTAGTGGGCTTAAGTGTTTAAGTTCCTGACAAATGGCTTCTGCTTCTGCTTGCAAAACCAGGCACAGTAACTTGTTGCCGGATAAAATGGCGCGATTGAGTTGTTTGATTTTTGAACTGTATAACCGCTCTAAGCGCTTGTTATTACATAATGTTTGAGTGCTCATGGTACTACCTCCTACCACATTCGAGTAGTTGAATTTATCAACTGCTCTTACCTAATATATCGTGCTTATCCTCAATTAGATTAGCGATATGTGAAATTAATTACCGTTAACGCTATTCGTAACATCTTGTGTTTTTATTCTGCAAAAACTTTGCCTGATTCTATCTTCAGCGCAAAAAAATGTGCTTTTGCCTAGGTGAATTGAAGCCAATCGGTTGCGCTAATCAGATGTGATGAGCTCCCCTGGTATGTGCGTTAAGGTGATTGCGTTAGGTTCTTTCCTATGCTCTTTTTTATAAATAATATAAATAGCTTAGACGATAAACTTAATTTTTCATCTTAAGAGAGAATTGTTTCGTTGAGTTTTTTTCGAATACGGGCAATATCCATCGGTTTTAGCCCAATTTGGTTTGTTTTAAATTCTATTAACTATGATGGGCATTTGAGTTATGGCAAAAAGATCTAATGCCAATAAACAAGATAAACGACTTGGGGTTTTGGAATTTTCCTATGCGGCGAAGAATTGTCGCGCATGATCTATTTGGTTCCGGCCATAGGGCTGATTTTTCGAAAAAACGACTCTGCCTGTCAAGATAGAGTCGTTGATTCTACGCGGGTTAAACGCGAATTTTAGAGAGTTGCTCCATTAGTTGGGCACTTAGATCGGTATTGGTGTTTGCGCCTTCCAGCGATAGCCGGGTGTCTTCTACCAGTTGCTGCATATTGCCGTAGAGCGCTTCCAACTCTTTTGTAAGATCTTCAAAGTCGTGGGCCACGCCTTGCGCTGCTTCAGCACTTTCTTTGGCAATGGATTGTAAACTATGCAAATTACGCACAGTTTCGCCGGCGATTGTCACACTGCTGCCAATAACTTCGGCAACTTCCTGTTGTTTGTTGATAACCTGGCCAGAAATATCAGTGATTTTTTTGATCTCGCTTTGAATTTGCTCTGCCGATTCATTTGCTGTTGTTGCCAGTTGCCGTACTTCGTCGGCTACGACGGCGAATCCACGGCCATGTTCTCCGGCGCGGGCGGCTTCGATGGCGGCATTGAGCGCGAGTAGATTGGTTTGATCGGCAATCGCTTTTATGGATTCGACCAGTTGATTGATAGTCTTATTGCTGTCTTCGAGCGATCCCAGTAGCGTGGTGAATTCGCTGATGTAATTGGAAGAGGTTTCAATATTGGACGAGAGCTGCTGAATATCGGCAACACTCTGGGCTGTCGTGGATACGGTGGTATTCGAAGATTCACAGGACTGCTCGGTAATCGTCTTGATGCTCACTGACTGTTCGATGAAGCCGTTGAGCATGTCAGTACTGTGTTCAATACTACCTAGGCGCTTTTCCGATGCCGCCCATACCGTTTTAGCGTTCTTGTGGATGGTTGAAGCAACCTGCTTGGGATCATTTTCCAATAGCTGATCAAGCAACTGCGCCTTGCGTTGTAGGGATTCCCATTCCGCTTTATCTATAGCGACTTCGTTTTCTTTCAGGCTATTTTTTCCGAATCCGAACATACCCGTTCTCTTGTCTAAATATTGTCAAATGCGTTGAATATGCAAAGTGGTAAAACAACGCAGCAGTCAGCGTTGGGCTTTTCGCTAGTTTCCATTCAGAAACGCTGGTTTCATGACTGGCACTAGCTATAAAGTGTAGACGGCTTTTGCGGACCTGCTTGGATTGTCAGGTGATATGCAAAAATTTATGCTGCTTTCTTGATTTCCCTTACTGCGGCAAGCCGGCCAAAACAATGGTCACCGACATTTAGCGTGGGCTTATGTCCTGGGAACAAATAGTAGCGGGTAAACTCGGAAGAATTAAAGATATTGGGAAATAACGGATTTTGACCGCTTTTTCCGGCAATTTCCTTTTCGACAATCATGGAAATATATTGCTCGAGAGCACTTTCCAGCGTATTTCCGTTAAGTACGACCTCCATGCCGGTATTCTCCCAATACTGACGAAATCCGGGAATTCGCGAATACATGGGGGCATAACAATCCGGGCCGACGCCATTTTCGCTGATGACAAAAGATCCCGCCGGCGTATTCACCACAAAACTGTGGTTTCCAAAGGTATGTCCGGGTGTTTTAACTAATGCCAGTCCCTCTCCGACCCGTATGTCAGAGTCAAGCTGGATAACTTTTTCTTTGGGAATACCGGCTAGACCGTTTTCCACATACCAGTCTTTTTGGGGGGAAATCAATCCGGAGCAAGCCTCTATTTCCTCTTGCATCACCAAGAGCCTGGCGTTGGGGAAATATGCCGGATATCCGTCGCCACCCAGCCAGCGACGTAAATCTTGAGTATGCAAATGGTCATAGCTGATGTAGTCCACTTGTTCGGGGCGGAGACCAATATCATCCAAAGCGGACTCTACGGTATTGAACTCCGGGGCCATCAGCCGCATGCCAAGCTCCTGAAAAGGCCCGAAACGCAGGCGAAGACGTTTAAAGAATGGCGTCTCCCGGCTACCCTCAACCCAGGTTGGCGAGAGTAACAAAGTGCGTAAACCAGCGGTGGATTGCACCTGAACAACAAACATACGGTTCAATATATGGATGAACGGGAACTGCCAGGACCGGGCGTTTAGAAAACCAAAATGTGCTGGATAGGGTGCACGGATTAACGGAATACTTTTGAAGTAACTAACTTCGGGACCTTTGCGGAATTGCTCGCCAAATTCCCTGGCGATACGCCGGAGACTCTGCAGGCGTTTGTTCGGAACAGCTTCCCGGCGAGCCTCATGAAAGTTGAGAATTCTGGTGAGTGCCGGATCTTGGGCAATGGCATGTGACATTGGTGCTCCCCGTTGTTATGCTTTTTTGTTGTTATGGGATACAAAATAAACCATCCCAGTTGTTTAGCAAATCCAAAGTTGTGCTTCGAAGGATTGCCTTTCAGCCCGAGTCACTTCATCGAAATTATGAAATTGCATTTCATCTTAGTGGAGCCTGCCGTACCGGAGAATGTCGGTGCGGCTGCCAGAGCCCTCAAGACCATGGGGTTCAACCGGTTGCGCCTGGTCAACTCCAGGGCGCACCGGGAACCCGCTGCCCAATGGTTAGCGCACGGCGCAACTGAGGTGCTGAATCAGGTTGTCACCTTCCCCGACCTGTCATCAGCCCTGCTGGATATCGACTTGGTAGTTGGAACATCTGCAAAAAAGCGCTTGGCCAAGCGTGAAGTTTATACGCCTGACAGAGTGTTACACATACTCCAAGGGCGTTCGGCAGAACTTTCAAGCAATGCTGGATTGGTTTTTGGACCTGAATCCCGGGGGCTGTCCGGAGAAGAAATTGATCTCTGCGACATCGTTTCCTCGATTCCGCTGGCCCAGGCACAGCCATCCTTGAACTTGGGGCAAGCGGTCATGCTCTATGCATATGAGTTATCGGCATTGACGAACGATCGGAAGATAGCGTTTGTGCCTGACCAAGATAGTGAGCAGTTACGCGCGTTGCAGAAAAGATTGCACCACCTTTTTTTGCATCTCGACAAAGTGCCCGGCTCCGCGCTCGAGCAATGGGCTTTTGAGCGCACAGCCTTGGCGACCACCAAGGATATTCACTTTTTGCACAGCTTATGTCTGTCGCTGGAAAAAGCGATTTCGGTAATACCGGGACCAAAGCAATAAATCCCACCCAAGGAGAAGCCCTTGCGCAGTCGCCGAGACGATTTTGAAGTCGAGCCCGTTGCCATCAGCTGGCGCACTTTAAACGAGTTGCTACCATACTTGCTTGAATACAAACGGCGCGTTTTTCTGGCTATGGTTTGCCTGGTGTTGGCCAAGATGGCCAGCGTCGGCTTACCCTTCGTCCTCAAATATATCGTTGACGATTTGGATCAAGAGGCCGGCCAGCTAATTGCTATTCCTCTCGGCTTGCTTCTCGCATACGGCATTGTGCGGTTTTCCAATGTCCTTTTCAGTGAGCTTCGAGATACCGTATTCGGCCGCGTCACGGAAAGGGCGATGCGGCGAATCGGCCTTCGCGTGTTTGAACATCTGCATGCCTTGGATCTTGAGTTTCACCTCAATCGCCAGACCGGCGGGTTGAGCCGCGATATTGAACGCGGAGTCTCCGGGATCAGCTTCCTGATGCGTTTCATGGTGTTCAATATTGTTCCGACCTTGCTGGAAATCGGCATGGTAACTCTGCTTTTATTGATTAACTACGATGTATGGTTTGCCTTGATCACCTTGGTGGCCGTGACTGTTTACATCGGATTTTCAGTGTTTGCCACGGAATGGCGTACAGGATTTGTCAGAGAGGCCAACCGTGCGGATTCCGCCAGCAATACCAGGGCAATAGACAGCCTGATGAATTTTGAAACCGTGAAATACTTCGGCAACGAAGGCTATGAAGCCGGGCAATATGATCACGCTCTTGCCGACTGGGAGATGGCCCGGCGTAAAAACAGGCTGTCGCTGTTTGCATTAAATGGCGGCCAGGCCTTAATCGTTTCTGCTGCAATGACCGCCATGATGGTACTGGCTGCGACGAAGGTCCAACAGGGGGACATGACCATTGGCGATTTTGTCCTTGTCAACGCCTTCATGATGCAGCTTTTTATGCCGCTCAATTTCCTCGGATTTGTGTATCGCGAAATGAAGGGATCTTTGGCGAATATCGAGCGCATGTTTCTGCTATTGCAGCGGACTCCGATCGTCAAGGATCTGCCTGATGCCCCGGTGTTACGGGTAACAAATGGCGAAATACAGTTCCAGGATGTCGGCTTTGGATACCAGTCAAACCGGACCATTCTGGATAAGTTCAATTTTCGGGTCGCCCCACGGAAGAAAGTGGCGGTGGTCGGGGCCAGTGGCGCAGGTAAATCGACACTGATTAAGCTGTTGTTTCGATTCTATGAAGTGACAAGCGGCCGGATTCTTATCGATGGGCAGGACATACGCGAGGTCTCGCAACAGTCACTGCGTCAATCCATCGGCATCGTGCCCCAGGATACCGTGCTGTTTAATTCGAGCATCGGTGAAAACATTCGCTATGGCAGGATCGATGCAACGGATGAGGAAGTTTGGGAAGCAGTGGAGTTGGCCCACCTGGCGGACTTTGTAACGAAGCTGCCCAAGGGGCTGGATACGATAGTCGGTGAGCGCGGCTTGAAACTCAGCGGTGGCGAGAAACAACGGGTGGCCATCGCCAGAACCATTCTCAAGCGACCGCCAATAATGGTGTTTGACGAAGCAACCTCGTCGCTGGACAGCAAGTCCGAACAGGCGATTTTGTCGGCCTTGGACGAAGTCTCTTCCGGTCACACCAGTTTGGTGATTGCCCACCGTCTTTCCACGGTGTTAGACGCCGATACGATTATTGTGATGCAGAGCGGCGCTATTATTGAATCGGGCACCCATGCTGAATTACTCGATAAACAGGGTGTTTACAGCCAATTGTGGCAGGCACAACAGAAGAATGAACAATAGCGTAACTGCCGTTCTTGCTTAGGTTTCAAACAAGGTTTTCAGCAATGGATGAAAAGTACTCAAGCTGGATGCGCGTGAAACAGATTTCGCTATAATACTGCGCTCGTTTAATTGCTCCGGATTTACGCTCCGGTTCGCTAGAGGATTTCTAAATGGAAAATGCCACTTCTGCAGACAAGATTGTCGTTTGCGCACTGTATAAATTTGTTGAACTCTCCGATTTTGAAAAACTGCGTCAACCGCTGCTTGATGTCATGCAGGAAAATAGTGTGAAAGGAACTCTGTTATTGGCAAAAGAAGGAATTAACGGTACGGTGGCGGGAAGCCGAAATGGCATCGACAGGCTGCTGGCCCATTTGCGGGATGATCCGCGGCTGGCGGATTTGGACTATAAGGAATCCCTCGATGACTCCATGCCGTTTTATCGCACCAAGGTAAAGCTCAAGCGGGAGATTGTGACGATGGGCGTGGACTGGGTAGATCCCCGGAAGACTGTCGGTACTTATATCGAGGCAAAGGACTGGAATGCGCTAATCAGCGACCCGGAAGTCGTGCTCATCGACACCCGCAATGACTATGAAGTGCAGATCGGTAAATTTCAGGATGCGCTTAATCCCAACACCGAAACTTTCCGGGAGTTTCCGGACTACGTTAAGTCACAGCTAGATCCTGCCAAGCACAAAAAAGTGGCGATGTACTGTACGGGCGGGATCCGCTGTGAAAAGTCTACGGCGTATCTAAAAGAGCTGGGTTTTGAAGACGTTTACCACCTAAAGGGCGGTATTCTGAAATACCTGGAAGAAGTGCCGGAAGAAGAGACAAGGTGGGAGGGAGAGTGTTTCGTCTTCGACAACCGGGTCACGGTGGACCATCAGTTGCAAAAGGGACACTACGATCAGTGCCATGCCTGCCGTATGCCGATTAACGATGAAGACAAGCAAAGCGATTACTATCAACCTGGGATTCAATGTCCGCACTGTTGGAATACGCATTCAGAGCAGCAGATGAAACGCTTTGCCAACAGGCAGAAACAAGTAGAACTGGCAAAAAACCGCGGCGAGGAACATATCGGTTCAGGAGCGAAAGAAGCCATTGCCAAGCGTCAGATGATTAAGAAACAGATGCGAAAAAAGCACCAAGAGGCACAGTCCGGCTTGCAGGAGTAAGCGCCAAACTTAGCCAAGAGTTGTCCAAATTCTGCTTGTAGTACAAGCAGAAACTTTTCCGGCGTTACGCTCGTTGCATGATTGACCGGGGCTCCGAAGATATTGATTGAAATTTCAAGTTTGCTGTCCCGAATATGTTTGATAACAAGGAAATCCCTAAAGACTGATTGAACTAACTGTCGCCGACTTTGTCTAACCGAAATCAAGCCATTTTCAGAGACCCACCTGCTATGAACGTTCATTCAATGAGAGCAATTCTGGCCCTGGCAATATTTTTTCCTATCTCAATAAGTTACGCAGAACAAACGACATCCGAACAGATTCAGCAGCTTTACATCGGCTATTTGGGAAGGGCCGCCGATCCTGCGGGTCTTGAGTATTGGACCGGCCAGGTTGAAGGTGGCCTGATCACCATTGATCAGATTAGGGTTAATTTGGTAAATGAGCAGCCGGAGTATCAGGAAAATTATGGTGTTTTATCCAACTCCGATCTAGTCGTCGCCATCTATTTGGGGCTGTTCAACCGGGAGCCGGATGAAGCCGGGCGGCTATATTGGGAAGATCAGTTAAATCTGGGCTTGGTGTTACCCGATCAGCTTATCATTGCGTTTATCAATGGCGCGTTTCCCGATGATCGAGCAATTTTGGATAATAAGTTAACCGCTGCGGCTTGTTATACCAGTAACCCGGAATTTTATAGCGCCGATCTTGTCGCCAGAATAATCACTGAGCTGGATAAATCAGAAGCTTATACCCAGTGTCCGCCCGTAGCGGATGCCGGTGCCGATCAGTCAGTGAATTCTGAAGATTTAGTCGAATTGGATGGATCCGGCGCGGATCTGGAAAGTGGCGTTACTCTTATGTGGTCGCAACTGTCCGGCCCAGCTGTCGAGCTGTCGGATAATTCCGTTGCAAATGCAAATTTCATCGCACCCTCTGTTGAGAGCGGCTCCACGGAATCCGTGGAACTTCAGTTAACAGCAATTGACGGCTCAGGCGCGGCGGGAACCGATAATGTGCTGATCAATGTCACTGGCATTACTCCTATTGATGCTTTTAGCTTCTATCAGGCCAGCATTTCCGATCAGATTATTCAAGGCCGATGCATCAATTGTCATATACAAGGAGGGTTGGCCAGCGGTTCCGCACTGCGTTATCAGCGCGATTCGGTGGCCGGTTATCAGATAACCAACTTCAATCTGCTCGATGACTATGTGGACACAGGCAACTCGGAAACATTGCTTTCTAAACCCCGTGGAGTGGGACATGGAGGGGGAGTGCAGCTATCTGCCACTTCGGAAAGTTACCAGAATTGGCAAACTTTCGTAGAAATGTTGATGAGCAATTGAAGGGCTTTATGTCCGACTGAGTTGCCGTCTTAAGGGTTGCAACCAAATGCCGCTTAAAAACCAGGCATAGGCGAAGGTGCCGATGGCAATCAGCACAAACGCGATGGCGATATCCGATGCGCTGCCATTGAGTGAAAAGCCAGGTACGTAGCCAAACAGGAAAGGCGCCAGATAGAGGAATTTGGCGAATCTAAAGGAGGAAAAAGCGGTCTTCCACATGTCTGCTTTAGCGATCGTCGCGCCTGCAAAGGCGGCAATACAAACAGGTGGGGTGATGTTGGAGTCCTGGGATAGCCAATAGACGATCATATGTGCCGCCAGCGGATTGACGCCAAGATGAGTGAGTGCGGGAACGGCGACTACTGCCGTAATCAGATAGGCGGCTGTAACCGGAACCCCCATGCCGAGCACCAGCGAGGCAAGTGCAATCAGCAGGATGGTGAGAAACAGTTTGCCGTCGGCAAGTTCGATGACGATATCGGCAAAGGTCAGCACCAAACCACTGTAAGTCAGAACGCCGATAATGATCCCGATAACCCCGACGGTTGCGCCAATTTTCAGGCTGTTCTCCGCCCCGGCTCTTGAGGCCTGAACAAAACCACTGAAGCCAATCCTGGTATCTTTCCGAAACCAGCTCACCACAATACAGGACACCAAACCCAGGATAGCCGCATATCCGGGTGAGTATCCGGCCAACATCAGAACGGTAATCGCTGTTAACGGAATCAGATAAAACCATTCGCTCTTAAAGATGGATAATGCGCTCCTGGCGCTTCTTTCACCGACGATATTGTTCTTTTTGGCCTCGTAGTGAACCATGACAAACACGCTGAAGAAATACATCAACGCGGGAAAAATAGCGACCAGCATGATTTGCGAATAGGGCAGCCCGGTAAACTCCGCCATGATAAAACCGCCGGCTCCCATGATCGGCGGCATGAACATTCCGCCAATAGAGGCGGCGGGCTCGATGCCTCCAGCGATATGGGGTTTGAAACCGGCTTTTTTCATCAGTGGAATGGTAAACGCGCCGGTTGACACGGTATTCGCAATCGCGCTTCCTGAAATGGAGCCAAAGAGACCGCTGGCAATAACGGAAACCTTCCCTGGACCGCCAATCTTGTGGCCGACAGCCGCCATCGGCCATTCCATGAAAAAGCGGTGAGCGCCGCACTTTTCCAGAAAAGCGCCGAAAATGACAAACAGAATCACGTAGGTGGCCAGCACATTGGCCATGATTCCGAATACGCCATCGCTTTTAAAAAATATACTGGTACACAAATCCGGAAAAGTATCCCCGGCATGTGAAATCAGTTCCGGCGCATACTCGCCATATACACCATATAGAAGCATGATCCCGCCGAGAACCACAAAAATATTACCAACCACTCTTCTGGCAAGCTCAACGCCGATGAGCACACCGACAACGGCCACGGATTTATCCAGGGTGGTTTCTGCGCCGGCGCGATAGTTAATGACTTCGAAGTTATAGATCCAATAACCAATCGCGCCTATCGACACAAGTATGAGGATATAGTCGATTATTCTGCCAATTGTGGTTTTTGATCTATACAGGAGGAACACCAGCACATAAGTGACAATGACATAAATGCCACGGTGATACTGGGTGGCTGCCGGTTCCACCACGGCAGAATAGGAGTAAAACAGGACGAGGAAAACGGCCAGCAGGTCGAAGATAACCTGTTCCGCCTTGGTAAGCTTTTCAAACACGATCCTCGCCTGCCTCCATTCGAGAAACAACGATTACCATTTTGAGTCTTGGCCGGGCGGTAATCGCCCGCCAGAATATAGAAAGATCTCTACAGCAGGCCTTTCTCTTTCCAGAACTTTTGCGCGCCTGGGTGAAGCGGCGTCACTATTCCGTTGACCCCGGTTGCAATGGCCATTTCCTTGAAGGTTTTCTTTTGCTGTTTCATGTAGGCCAAACCTTCCTCCGAATAAATCTTGGAGAGAAGATCGTACACAATAGCATCCGGGACCTTGGAATTGGCTACCCACAACGAAGAATCCTGGAAGGAAGGTGTTTCCTTATCGACACCTTTATAAGTCCCCGCCGGGACTGACAATTTCGAGAAGTAGGGGTATTTTTCGTAGAAACCGCTTGCTTCCGCATCTTTGCCGAGATCAATCAGATCAATGTCATTGGTCTGGGCCGCCATGATCACCGCGCCGCTTGGAAAGGCGGTGAATAACCAAAACGCATCGAGTTGCTTATTGCCGAACGCGTTCGCAGCATCGTTGTAACCCATGGCATTGCGTTTTACTTTGTCCCAGACCCCCAGGTGAGTGAAAAATAACTCACAATTGGCAAACGCGCCGGAGCCGGCGTTGCCGACACCTACTCTTTTACCCACCAGATCTTTGACACTCTTGATTCCCGAACCTTTGCGCACCACCAACTGGGCTGGTGCTCCATACAGATAGGAAACCGCCATGACGTCCAGATATTTTCGAGTATCGTTTTTAAGCAGTCCTTCCCGACCCAGATAAACGTGTCCTGAATACACCACGCCAAAATCCGACTTGCCTTGATTGACTTTGCGCAGGTTCTCGATTGAACCGGCGGAAGATTGCGCCTTTAGCTTATAGTCCTTAGAGGCCTTTACCGGCCCATAGACTTGAATTGCATTCGCCACTACCTGGAATGTTCCGCCAGCCGGACCGCCACCGAAGACAATTCTTTCCACCGCCATTAGCTGCGAAGAAAATACAAGTGCTGCAGAAATTGCCAGGGCGCTGACCATTGTTCGGAGTAAATTTTTTATATTCATTGTTTCCTCCAATTAATCTGACTGGGCCGTATGATTTATGCGAGTTGGTGGCGCGACCCGATATCCATCCAATCTCGATTCAAAAATGGCTTAATTTGCCTATTAAACACCCAAGTATAGGAAACTTTAGTCGGCTAATCCCGGCGTGGCCACTATCGGCGGCAGGAAATGAAAAATAGCCCCCCCGCATCGATCTACCCGTTTTGCATGACGAGTCGGTTCATTATGTCGCGGAGAGAGGCAAGACCGGCTTCAGGCCAACGCCAATCTATTACAATCAAGCGAAACAGAGGTTCGTAACGCCGTTCCCTCTAACCTTCGGTTGCTTCGAGGTGCTGACTGTACAACCAGGCGCAAAATCGCTCGATACCGTTTATCGTATGCTCCGTACGAAGCGACGGCAGCATATCAAAGGCATGCTGCGCTCCGGCAAGTTCGACGTAAACCACCGGCTGCTCGGAGATTTGCTGCAGATGTTCAGCAAACACTCGGGATTCGGATACCGCAACCAAGGTGTCTTTATCACCTTGGATAATCATGAAGGGTGGCGCTTGCTCGTAAATATGATGAATTGGAGAAGCAAGCTGATATAGCGCAGGGTTGGCTGTTTTGGATTCTTTAAGAATGGAATTCTCCAAAATATTGTGCAATCCGTTGTTAAGCTGGAGTTGATGCGTATCCAAAAAGTCGTAAATGCCGTAGAAAGAAACACACCCCTGAACATGGGTGTCCGCGTCTTCAAATCCCGGTTGAAATGCTGCTAAATTCGGGGTAAGCGCCAGCAGGGCACTGAGATGGCCGCCTGCCGAACCTCCGGTAACGACAATGAAGTTCGGATCGCCACCGTACTCGGCAATATGCTGCTTAACCCAGACCAAAGCGCGTTTACAGTCAATGATATGCTCCGGAAACGTCGCTTTTGGAGACAGGCGGTAGTCGATGCTGACGCAAATCCAGCCGAGCTCGGCAAGATGATTCATCAAGGGCAATGCCTGTTCATTCTTGCTGCCCATGCGATAGGTCCATGCACCGCCGTGGATTTGCAGGAGCACAGGCGCAGGCGTTTGATAAGGCGTGGCGCGGTGTTCCCTGGCCATGCGAATGTCAAGTTTGAGCCGCATCCCATTTACCTGGTGATAGATAATATTCTTTAGGCATTCGACATGGGATGAACGCATTGCCGTGGAGGGCAGTAACAGGCGTTTGTGGCGGATACTGTCTGAAAGCGACTCCGCAAATCTCGGCCGAATGTGCATTTTGTAATTCGCGCCCAGATTGGCTTGCAATGCGGTTTCAAAACTCTGCTGTGCTTCATGCGCCTGGAGATAATAAAGCGCCAGGGCGATCCAGGATGCGAAGAGAATCAGCAGAGAAATAACTCCCAGGTTGCCGTCTACCGCGCCAATGGAGACGAATCCCAGGGTAATCAATACCTGCAGAAAAATGTGGTGCAGAGCCAGCTCGCCTATGATCAGACCTGAAAAAAAGCTCAGCAAAGCCCCTTGTTTGTGGGTAAAGACGGGGAAGTACAGGTTATAGGTCGCCCACGCACTGAAGATCGCCAGGGTAAGAAACAAGGTGCTCATAGCGATTTCTCCAGAGAAGTCGATGGGCTTTTTGCGGCTTCGACCGTTTCGATGACCTGCTGGCCGATCGCACTTTTGTCAGAGCAATAGGTCCATTGGCAGGCGGTTGATTCCTGCATTAACTCTCCTCCGCCAGGGGGTTCTTTTTCTACGGGCGCCGACTCCGGTACTTTCCGCAGCGCCATCCAAAATGCCAGGGTGCCGAATATCAACGCGCCGGCTATTTCACCGACCAGTACACCCACCGCGCCAAACCAGTAAGAAAACAGAAAGACGCCAGGGATTGTGCCCAGTAGGGATCGGGCAAAGTTGAAACAGGTTGCCAAGTAGGCGGCATTCATATTGTTAAAAGAAGCATTGGCGACAAACAACAGGCCGTTGAAAAAGAATCCCGGCGCAATCCATAAGCAGTAGTTTTGGATTAATTCAGCGGCTTCCGGCCCCGCGTCGAACGCTTGAATGACTAAATTTTGCAGAAGATAGAGTAGTAACCAGACCACGGCAACATAGCATGCGGTAAATCGCATCGCATCGATCAGCACTTGCCTGACCCGGCGGTAGTCCTCGGCTCCCATGTTCTGGCCAATGATGGGGCCTACCGCGCCGGACAAGGCGAATAGCCCGCAAAACGCCACAGGGACCAGGCGGCCGATAATCGCGGCCCCGGCAACGGCGCCATCGCCGGACTCCGCCATGCTTTTTGTGACATAGCTGCCACCGATTGGCGTAGCGAGATTGGTCAACATTGCCGGGCCGGCAACACTGAAAATGGGGCCGATATCCCGGCTCCAGCCAGCTAAAGTCGGCCGGGTGAGAAGCTGATGGCGTTGCAGGATGTAATATCCCGCGATAACCAGAATCCCGCAACGGGCTAGGAAAGAGGCCCAGGCAGCGCCGGCAATTCCCATCTCCAGAGTAAAAATAAGTATGGGGTCCAGTACCGCATTGAGAATGCCGCCGCCGGTAATGGCCAGCATCGAACGTTTCGCATCTCCGGCCGCTCTGAGAGCTCCGGCCAATCCCATCGCCATGGCGAGAATTGGCGTTGAGGGTAGCAGGATGTGGGTGTATTCCAGTGCAAGCGAGAGTGTTTCGTCTTCGGCGCCTAGAAAGGCCAGCAGCGATTCAGCGCCAATCCACACCGGAATGCTGATCATGGTTGTCAGAATGCAGGCAAAAATTAATATGTGAACACAATACTCTCTTGCTCTTTGCTTATCCTGTTGACCCAAGGACTGGGATACTTTTGCGCCCATCGCGATCGACGCGGCGATGCAGATGGCGATCATGAAGAAAAGCAGGGTGCCGGAAAATCCAACCGCTGCCGCAAGCTCCTTTTGGCCAAGCAGACTGAGGAAATACATGTCCACCAAATCGACAAAAAATAAACTCAGGAGGCCGACCGTGCTGGACATGGTCATGACGATAATGTGTTTTAGGGTTGACCCCTGAGTAAAAACGGCTTGTGTCATTTCTTTCAGTTATTACTTTTTATTATACGGGGAAGACTCGTCAGCTTGGGCGGCCTGGAGGCTTGATTCGAACCGACCGAGCCCGGGATCCGGCAGAGAATATCCAGAAAACCGGTACCGAAACTGCACACTATTAATTTTAGACTCTGTAAGCAAAATTTCTTTTTTTTGCCTATGCTTAAAATTAAAGCAGTTGAAAGGGGGGATGACCATGTCTGACAGGTTCACTGGTGTCGAAGCCAATTACCTTGGCCCGGAACGTCGTAAGGTTGATCGCCGGCAGAATCCCGAACGGCGACAGGAATTTCGCTTTGAGATAGATGCGGATGACCGCCGTCAGTGTCCGGGACGGCGCCGGTCCGATCTACTGGAAGAGCAGCCGAATAGTCTGTGGAAGTCCAACTGCGCGTAGTTCATCCTTCCTAAATGCCGATTTTTTCGCGTGGATTAAATTCCGCTTCAACTTTTGCCAGTTGTCGATATAGCTACTCAGCCGTTGCGCTGTGTTGTGCAGGAATATCGATTTTCAGCGTAACGATTTGATCTCCCGCTACCTTGCCCGGCAACCCTTTCCCTTTCAACCGCAGTTTTTGGCCGCTGGTTGCGCCTTTGGGAATCGTGAGATTAACCTTTCCGCCAATGATAGGAATGGTAATCTGAGCACCTAACACTGCCTCCCAGGGCGTTATGGGCAGCGTTAGCGGTAAATTTCGATTTTCCACGGTAAAAACCGGATGCGGCGCGAACTCGGTAAGCTTTTTTAATATCGTCTGGCACTGCGTCTTCAGGTACTTCCAGAATTTTGTAGTAGTCTTTGTATTCCACCTTTCTAATCTACCTTCAGTTTAGCTACGAGACTGCGAATTACCTAGAGGGTTGTGAAATGGTACCTTCGCTAAAACAAACCGGTCTCACAACGCCTCAAAAAGCGCTCAAAAAATGGTTTTTGATGAGCATATATGTTGGCTATGCAGGGTTTTTCAATTGCTCAAAGCGGTTTGAACGAATCGTCATTCCTACCCTGGGATAGCAGGCAACAGTTAGCGCCGGTAGTAAACTTTTTGACCCTTCTTTGCGTAGAAGGTCGAATTAGCTTGGTCTTAGCGTGAGACTCATAGTAAGTTAAAGAAGGTGGTCTAGGCAGGAATATGGTGATTTGGTGAAGTGGACAACGAATGGCGCAATTTTTTTTACCGGGGCGGCACAGCGAGTGGGACTTCACTGCCTGCATCGGTTGGTTGAACAAGGCGAACGGGTGGTCATCACCTACCGGACCCACCGGCCTGTCATTGATGAACTCCGGGCGCTTGGTGTGACCTGTATTCAGGCGGACTTCAACCGGCAGCAAGATATCGATCATTTGATCCGGCAGCTCCACGGCAGTGTTGGCCCTTTGCGTGCGATTGTGCATAATGCATCGGCTTGGCTGCGGGATGTGAACACCCAGGTGGATCATGTATCCGTCATGCAGGCGATGATGCAGGTACATATGATGGCTCCTTATCTAATTAACCTGAATTGCCGGGAGCTGCTGCTGGATGGCCGACAGGCGTGGGCCGATATTATTCATGTCACCGATTACGTGGTTGAGAAAGGTAGCGATAACCATATCGCCTATGCCGCTTCAAAGGCAGGCCTGGATAACATGACCCGCAGTTTTGCCAAGCGTTATGCACCGCATATAAAAGTGAACGCTATTGCGCCTTCGCTGTTGATGTTTAACGAAGGCGATACCGAAGAATACCGGGCAAGAACCTTGCACAAGTCACCCATCGGGATCGAACCGGGACCGGAGGTGGTATATCAGGCGCTGGAGTTTATCTTGGATAATGCCTACATGACCGGCCGAGAGCTAAAGCTCGACGGCGGTCGACATATTCGTTAGTTGGGGACATTGATGACAGAAAGTTTGGCTGAACATTTCAAAGCCATTATCGAGCAGCTAGGAGAAAACCCGGAAAGGGAGGGCCTGGCCAAGACCCCGGAGCGCGCTGCGAAGGCGATGCAGTTTTTATGCAAGGGTTATCAAGAGGACCTTGAAGATATTGTAAACGGGGCAATTTTTCGTTCGGATACCGATGAAATGGTCCTCATCCGTGACATAGAACTCTATTCGCTGTGCGAGCATCATCTGTTACCTTTTATCGGCCGCTGCCATATCGGTTATATTCCCAGTGGCAAAGTGCTTGGCTTGTCCAAGTTTGCCCGCATTGTCGATATGTATGCCCGACGTCTGCAGATTCAAGAAAATCTGACCAAGCAAATCGCCGAGGCCGTGCTCAAGGTGACTCAAGCGCAGGGCGTCGGGGTGATTATTGAAGCCCGGCATATGTGCATGATGATGCGCGGTGTGGAAAAGCAAAACTCCCAAATGATGTCATCCGTCATGTTGGGATCCATGCGCGCCAACACCGCAACCAGAAACGAATTTTTAAACCTGGTGCATGCCAAGGGATTCAGTTTTTAGCAGTTATCGTCTAGCGCAATAATTCAATTTCCCCCGCCACCTGGACCACCAGGGTTTGTGATCCCGCTTCCACGGCGGGTGGTGCAGGGCTGGCGAGACTGGACCGCGCCATCATTTCCATCCGAGGTTGTGGGCGAAAATGATCGTTACTATTGAGATGAAGGTTGATCACCTTGTATTGCCCGAAGCCCATGGCTGAGCTGACCACCCGGGCGCGGTCTTCAAAGCGGGCCAATGCGGCGGCGATAAGGTCGTTTTCCTGGCTGTTGCGTTTATCCGGAGAAATATCGAACTGCATTCCCTGCACGTGCAAACGCTCTTGCAGTTGCCCGGTGAGTTGGGCCAGCATTTTGATATCGGCGGATTCCAGCCGCAAGCCCTGTTCGACCTGCCAACTGATAATGCGTTGATCTTTGTATTGAGGGTGGGTTCGATAATTTAACGTTCGGCGCTTGAGCTCATTGTCTTTGGGGAGTTGCCCCAGTGCCCATTGCATGTCCCTGTTCACCTTATCCCCGGCGTTGCCGGCTGAGAGATCCCTAGCTCTGGCGAACAAATGCACAATCAGGGTGTCGTTTTCGACTTCGCTGCTGGCCTTGGCGGACAGGTGAACTTTATTGTAGATAACAGGTTGGGCATCGTGGGCATGGGTACTGACGCCTACCAGGAGCAGGGCGGACAAAAGTAAGTAACGCATTTGGGATCCTTTCTTGAATCGCGGCTGATTCGAAAAACGATACCATTGGGTGGATATGGCGAAAAGTAAATAAACTGTAAACTCTGGGAGTTTCGGTAGCCAGATACAAAAAAGCCGCGAATTAACGCGGCAAATGCACTTTCATCAGGCTGGAGCTTGATGGGAATTAGCGGTAGTACATGCTGTTCAAGTATTCTTCGAGGGCCTTCAAATTGGCCTGTTCCTGTTCATCCTGAGGAATAATTTTCCAGCTATCATCGTATGCCATGTTGCTTCCTCCCAAAATCATTAACCTGTGAGTTTTCTCAAAGGCCTAAAGAAATCTTTGCGATCAATATTGATCCACGTCAAGTAGTGTAAACAAGCGACAGAAATTCAGCTTGACCTCTTGTGTTAAGTGTTTGACCGTTTGTTGCAAAATTAACCGTCTGACGACCTGGAGCAATCTCTCGACCGGCGCGTTTGCTTTCGCAAACAGGAGCGCTATCATGGTAGTTAGCCGTTAATAGTAACTTTTAAAAACAATAACTAGCGGGTTTGAAAATAATAACTTACGCAATAATTTGGGGGCGAAAGGCTTTGCTGCCGAACCTTCTGCCGATATAACAAGCGGGCTTTCATCGAGTATTTTTTATGGACCAACCAACGGTTGCCGGTTCCTCTGTCAGGGCATTGTGCTATTGGATGCTGGACAGAGGCGCAAAGGTTGACGAATTTCTAAAGCAGGAGCAGCTTAACCTCGATGCGCTAGGGGATCAGAATGTACGGGTATCTCTGGCGAGCTTTAACCGCCTTTGGGAGTTGGCTTCTCAACGGCTGGAGGACCCCGCCGTCGGGCTACATGTCGGCGAGTTCCTGGATTCTTCCCGGATGGGCGTGTTCGGCCATATTGTTTACAACAACCATACGTTGGAACAGGCGCTACGCCAGTATGTTCGCTTATCGCATCTAGTGAATGAAGGCGTGGTGACAGCGTTTCGGATTGAAGGCGAAGAAGCCATCGTGGAGTATCATTGCGAAGCGGAACACTACAATAAGTCCAACATGGAGCGGATGCTGGCGTTATCGATCACCCGCGCCCGGCGCTATGTGAGTGAAAAGATTTTTCTCGTCAGAGTTGGATTTTCCCATCGCAAGCCCCGTTACGGCGATGAATATGAGCGTATTTTTCAATGTCCGGTCGAGTTTTCCAAATCTTATTGCTTTGTATCCTTTCATACGGATTTTTTAGGTTTCGAGCTGCCGCATCGTAATCCTTATTTGCATCAGGCGTTGACTCGCCAGGTCGAAGCCCTGTTGCAAAAACTCGACCTGCGCAGAGGGGTTAGCCACAGAGTAAAAACCATACTGCTGAAACGGCTTTCCAGAGGCGATTTCGACGCGGAAAAAGTTGCGGAAAAGCTGAATATGTCCCGGCATACGCTGTATCGAAAACTAAAGCAGGAAGGCCACTCATTCCAGGATTTGGTCGAAGAAGTCAGACGCGGCAAGGCCATGGAGTATTTGGAAAAGAACAAATATTCGTTGAGTGAGATCGCCTTTCTCCTGGGTTTTTCCGAACTGAGCGCATTCAGTCGCGCATTCAAGCGCTGGACGGGCAAAAGCCCTGCCCAATACCGGAACGAAGTACGCGATGCCTAGAAGCCGTTAACTGTCTATCGCACCTAGTTGCTGCGCTCGTTGACTCAAAATAAACGCGGATAAGATGCTTATCAGCATGCCTGCGACGAATACGATAATTGCCGTGAGATCTTTGCGCGCTGCCAAATAGGCGTAGGTAGGTTGGATTTGCAGTAGCCATTGGCGTTCCGCCAGCGCCAACGTATCCTTGAAGAGCCATTCGTTGCCGGTAAATTCCGGCGCATCATCCTTTACCCCTAATGCCAACAACGCCGTGCTGGAGAATTGCTCGAGATCGTGGATCGCCAGTTGAAGCTTTGTATGTTGTAACTCCTCGCTGATCGGCTCAAGAACTGACTGCAATGCAAAGCCAATCACCAGGATGAAGTTGCTTTGCTCGGCCTGCATCGGAAGATACCAGCGTAATTCGCCAGCGTACTCCGGCGCCACAGAATTTATTCGGGTTACCGGGCCGGTAACCAGTTCCTGCAAGGCGGTTGCCTTGGATAACATGGTATGGACATCGGGCATGGCCAAGAGTTTGTCGTTACTCTGCCAGGTCAAGTATTCGGGTAGCGGGACCTGTTGATAGTGGCCGGCATCGAGGGAGATGATTTCGACTGACATTATTTGGCCTGCATATTGTTCCGTCGCTTCACCTATGGCGGACTGATCGAGAATTGCCGGCCATAGTTTTCCGACGAACAGGGCCTGTTGTCGCATTTCGTTAAGCTTGTTCGCTACCAGGGAGGCCAGATGCTGAGCATCCTGATGAAATTGCAGCGTGATTTCCTGCTGTCTTTGCATTGACATTTGATATGTCACAAAACTGGATAGCACCAAACCTAGAATCAAGACAATAATCGCTTGCCAGTGAGTGATGAAGCCGGCGGAGGGAAGGGAGTTGGTCGACATTTTCAGGCAGTTGTTTTTCGTATTGATTAATGATGTTGCAGAGTTGTTGAATGCACAAGCCTTCTTGCCAGAATTACCAGGAAGCCGGCAAAGGCGGCGACTACAACCGAAGGGCCGGCCGGCGTATTAAACCACCAGGACAATGTGAGCCCGGCAAGTACCGCCAATATACCGCCCAAGGCGGCCTTTAGCGCCATGTTTTCCGGCGTATGCGCCAGCATTCTGGCGGTTGCAGCCGGAATGATAAGAAGACTGGTGACCAGCAGTACACCCACGACTTTCATCGCCAGTGCGATGACCAACGAAATTAACACCATCAATATGAGTCGCAGCCTGGCAACCGGTAACCCTTCGATAGCGGCGAGTTCCTCGTTCAACGTGATCAACAGAAAATTGCGCCACTGGGTAACCAATAATAGCAGTACCGCAACAGCCCCCAAGCCGATCCACCCGACGTCCGGCCAATCGAGGGCAAGCAAGTCACCGAAAAGGTAGCCCATTAAATCAACCTGTACCTGGGGCATGAAACTTAAGACCACCAGTCCGAGAGATAGCGAACTGTGGGCAAGAATTCCCAGTAATGTATCGACGGCGAGCTGCCGTTGATGTTCCAGCACAACCAAAAGTACCGCCATCAGACTGCAGCCGGCGACGATCGCCAAGGTTACGTTGATTTCCAGGAACAGGCCGAAGGCGACACCCAACAAGGCAGAATGCGCCAGCGTGTCTCCGAAGTAGGACATCCGCCGCCATACCACGAAACAACCCAAGGGCCCGGTTACCAGCGCCAGTAGAATACCGCCGAAGATGGCTGGCAACAGAATCTCAAGCATGGTCGTGTTTCGTACAGACGCTGCCGTCGGCGACACTGCCATCGGCATGGTGATGATGATAAACCGCCAGTGTTTGCGCTGCCTGACGGCCAAACAGGTTGGTGAAGGACGGATCATTGGAAACCTGTTCAGGATGCCCGGCGCAGCAGACATGCTTGTTCAGGCAGAGCACCTCGTCCGTAGCCGCCATAACCAGATGCAGATCATGGGAAATCAACAAGGCGCCGCAACCCATTTCATCCCGCACTTCACAAATTAACCGGTAGAACTCGGCCTGGCCGCTGACATCCACTCCTTGCGCCGGTTCGTCAAGCACCAGCAGATCCGGTTCAATTTGTATGGTTCTTGCCAGCAACACTCTTTGCATCTCGCCGCCGGACAGTTCGCCCAGAGCCGCCGCGGAAAAGCTCTGCATATCGACTCTTTCCAGAGCGCTTGCCCAGCGGCGCCCATTACCGGCGAGCTGCAAAAACCGTTTTACTGTGAGCGGAAAGGTCCGATCGATTTGAAAGTTCTGTGGCACATAGCCCAATCTCAGCCCCGGTCTTTGTAAAACCTGGCCGTCAGTCGGTTTCTGCAAGCCAAGAACAATCCGGGCAAGGCTGGACTTGCCGGCCCCGTTGGGGCCGATCAGCGTGACGATTTTTCCCGGTGGAAGGGCAAAACTGATGCCGTCCAGGATTAGTTTGCCGTTGATCTTCAGCGTTACATCTTGAAGATTGACCAATGGACCGTTCATGCCTGTTCCCGCTGGCATGCCTGGCACAATCCGGAAACTTCCAGAATAGTGCTTTCGACGGCAAATCCCTGGGCCTGTGCCAGTTTCTGGAGCTTGGATGTCAGGGTCGGATGGGTAACTTCCTGTGCCCGGTGACATTGGCGGCAAATCAAAAAGCTGCCTTGGTGGCCATGTTCCGGGCAGATGCAGCCTATGAAAGCATTCACCGATGCCAGGCGGTGAATCAGGCCATGCTCCAACAAGAAATCCAAGGCCCGATAAATAGTCGGTGGCGCAGCCTTACCTCCCTGCTGATTGATTAACGCCAATAAATCGTAAGCGCCGATGGGCTTATGCGATTGCCAGATCAACTGCAGAACCTGCTGACGAATGGCAGTGAGGCGCAGCTTACGCTTCGCGCATAGCTGTTTAGCCTGGTCAATGGCTTGGATCATGCAGGCGCGATGGTCGTGAACAGAGAAACTAATAGGGGTTGGCATAGGCAGACTTTTTTGTAACATTATAACGTCCCATCAAAGATTTTCGATGTTTTTATCCAAGTTCGTCGCGACCATTTTAAAGACACTAGACTGCCGGAAACTTTATCGAAAATACAACAGACTTCTTGGAATATTAGGCTAGACTTGAAGGAATAAATCATAATTACAGCAGGTCCGTCCTGGTAGATAGCGCTGAGCCTAAACAAACGAGTGCTCGATTGCATGCTGAATTTCGGAAGCAATTTCAAATCGGCATGCTTAACGGCTTTTTGTTGAAAATGAGGCTAAAAAAATAATGAATTTTGTGCGACTTTTGTGTCTGCTACTCCTGGTTTCCATCAGCAACTTTTCCGGTGCCGTGAAAAAAGGGGAACTGCTGGTATGGATAAACAACGACAAGGGATACAACGGTGTCAGAGAGGTCGGTGAGAAGTTTGAAGCCGCTACCGGTACGCCGGTCATCGTTGAAACCCCTGACAGCCTGACAACCCAGTTTGACCGCTTGGCGCCGACCGGTAAAGGGCCGGATATCGTCATCTGGGCGCATGACCGGTTTGGTGTCTGGATCAATGAAGGCTTGTTGCGGGAAGTGGAACCGTCGGACAAGATGCGTGACAGTGTAGCACCCTTCACCTGGCAGGCGGTTACGGTCGGGAATCAGATATTCGGTTACCCGATCGCCATAGAGGCGGTAAGCCTTATCTATAATCGAAGCCTGGTCGATACCCCTCCGCAAACCCTTAAAGACGTCGTCGCGTTAGATCGCAAGTTGCAAAAGGATGGTGTGAAAGCCCTGGAATGGGACTACAACAATACTTATTTCACCTGGCCGATAATTGCCTCCACCGGAGCCTACAGCTTTGGAAAATCCGAGGGCCTCTACAGTTTGATCGATATTGGTTTCGACAATAAAAATGCGGCGAGCGCAGTATCCGAGATTGCCAATATGATTAAATCCGGCGTCTTGGCGGGAGATGCCAACTACGGCTCGATGATGACCAAGTTCAAGGCCGGGCAGGTAGCCTCCATCATCAACGGTCCTTGGGCTTGGGAAGAAATTCGTCAGGCCGGAATCGATTTTGGCTTGGGTCACGTTCCCGCCGCCGGAAAGAACGATCGCGGCCGGCCATTCGTCGGCGTTTTGGCGGCGGCAATCAGTACCAACAGCCGGGAAGTCGAGTTGGCGGAGCAGTTCCTTGAGGATTATTTGTTAACCTATGATGGCCTCAAATTGGTCAATGCAGATAAACCGCTGGGAGCGGTCGCCAACAAAAAGTTGCTTGCCGAACTGTCTTCCGACCAGAAAATTGCACACACCTTCGATGCGGCGGAAGGTGGAGAGCTGATGCCCGATATTCCTGAAATGAAGCGCTTTTGGGGCCAGTTTTCCACCCGCTTGCCGCAGATGCTGCAGGGCAAGTTGAATACCGGTAAAACCCTGACCCAAATCGCCGACCGGCTGAAGAAAATGGATAAGGTTAAAGGATTCCGGCGCCGTCACTATCCTTCCGGCGTCGAAGAATAGCGAAACACCGGCGCAGTCTCTCTCGTTGGCGACTGCGCCTTGGCGGCAGCCGCTAAAACTCTGCCAACGCCTGAGTAGCCAGTTTCTCGAGATGAATCAACTCCGGAATGGTGGCTTCTTCGCCGCTGACCTTCACGATCATCTTATCGGCGTCGCCATTGGATTGATTTTCTGCCTGTGCAATTTCCTCTTTGGTGATTTTCATTAAACGGGGAATGCCTCGCGTCACGAATGCCATAAAGGATAAAGGCGGCTGATGCTCCCCGATGGTATTGGTCACCGCAATCCTGGCATTGGCGGCAACGTCCAGGCTTTCCTGGCCGTTGGCATTTTCATAGGAAATCAGTGGGAGTTTTAGTCCCCGCCAGCGAACAAAGCCAAGAAACCAGTCGGGAGTATGGGGTGATTTCTCGGGAACTTGATAATCAACTATTTCCGCCACACTTGTGTTCGGTAGCAACAGATTGCATTCCTGCATGGGAATCAATAAGCAGGAGATGCGGTTTGGTAAGGGTTGCTCCATGAATGGTTCCTCAAAAATCAATAGGGTATCTGTAATAGCATAGCATTGAAGAAAGCATGCGGTAGCGGATTACATTGCCTTCGGCGTTCCGGCACGCTCCCTGGTTAGTTCTTCTGTTTCAATGGTTCGGATCAACTTTTCCGCCAGCTCGGTAGGCGTTCCCCGGTAACTCACGCAGCCGGTATCCGCGACCGCATCCGGCATCGAACTGCTGGCACAACTTTCACTGCTTTGGCTCCAAATATTGCTGCCATAAGCTTTCAACAGAGGCCCGGCGATAGCGCCGTCGTTGCCCATGCCGCTGAACAGAATGACATAGGTTTTGGATGTATAAAAATTGGCGACATTCAGCATCACCTGGTCGATGGACGGGCCATAGGGTCCTGGCCATGGATGGTCGTGAAAGACCAGCAAGCCGTCATCGTCAAAACTGATTTCGTGATCAACCGGTACAATAACGATTTCACCGTTGTAGAGTTTGTTTCCCGGCTGCGCTTCCACAATGGAGACCGCAGCGTGACGGCCTAATACCCTTAGCAATACATTGGCGGAATTCTGGTCGATATGCTGCGCATAAACGAAAGCCGCTGGAAGGCCCGCCGGCAGACAATCGAGAAATTCTTTTACGGCGGAGGGCCCGCCAAGGGAAGCCGCCAAAACAACTGCGCGCTGTACGGGGTCTTCGCGCCGAGCGGGTTGAATATGGTGGGGTAGCGGCCGCGAAGTCTTGCTGGCGGCCGAGTCGACCTCGAGTTGATTCAAGGACTCGGTGTGCTCGGCCAAACTGGTCGGCTCGCCAACGGTTTCGACCAGTTTGCTGAGTAATCTGCGTTCCCATTTGGCATAGTCGCGGGATTGCTTCGGCGGCGCTTCACCCATGCCGAACAGAATCGGCGCTTCGGCATGATCGATTAACTCGCCAATGGGGTCGTCCCAAAGGTCTTCGTCAATCAGAATAACAAGCCAGACGTCCGCTTGCTGGTGACGCGCAAGGTATTCTTCGTCAATTCTGCCTGGATCACTGTTGGCTATCACCTGAAAGCCAAAGCTTTCTATTGCCGCCTGCATGATATGCCGCTGCAACGGGCAATCCGAGATCAAGCCGATATTAGCGGCGGACATTCGGGTTATTCCACTAACTTACCAATGGTGTCGAGCAGATTGCCTTCCTGGAAAGGTTTGCCCAGGTATTCGTTAACCCCGATGGACATTGCCCGGTCGCGGTGCTTCTGCCCGGTTCGCGAGGTAATCATGATAATCGGAACGTCTTTTAGGCGGCTGTCGTGGCGCACCAGACTCGCCACCTCGAATCCATCCATTCGCGGCATTTCGATATCCAGCAGCATCACGTCCGGTTTGTGGTCCTGCAGCAACGCGATCGCATCGACTCCGTCTTTTGCCAGCACAACTTCCATGCCATTGCGTTCCAGTAATCTGGAGGTTACCTTCCGCACCGTAACCGAGTCGTCGACCACCATGACCTTGGTCGGGCGGTCGTTGTCCGCTTCTGCCGCGGCTTCCGGTTCCAGTTCCTCCATGACGATGTTGGCGGTAAAGTCGCTTCGCAGCAGTGCCGGTAAGTCTAGGATGACGACCACGCTGCCGTCCCCAAGGATCGTGGCGCCGGAGACACCCCTGACTTTCGCAAACTGCGGGCCGAGACCTTTTACCACAATTTCCCTGGACCCCATTAAGCTATCCACTTGCAAGGCTAACGGCTGATCGCCGCCACGGACCAATATGACAGGTAACGGCAGCGGTTGGCCGTGGAGTTTCGGGAAATGGCCGCTTTTCAAGAGGCTGCCTAAATATTCCAGCCGGTATTGTTGGCCGGCGTACTCGTACAAAGGCGCTTCCGGCTTATAGTACTCTTCCAACTCATAGGTGCTGACCCGCACAATCCCTTCGATGGTATTAAGTGGGATGGCGTAGTAATCGTCACCGGTATTCACCATCAGGGCGCGATTCACCGAGACGGTAAATGGCAGATGCACGACAAACCGGGTGCCTTTGCCAGGCTTCGAATCGATACTTACCCGGCCGCCAAGCTGCTTGATTTCGCTGGAAACCACATCCATGCCGACACCACGGCCGGAAATCTGGGTAACTTTCTTCGCCGTACTGAACCCGGCGTGGAAGATGAATTGCAGAACGTCGTGGTCCGATATTGTGGTTTTATCGTCAATTAGGCCTTGCTTTATCGCCTTTTGGCGAACCGCGCCGACATTGATTCCCGCGCCGTCGTCTGACAGCACTAATACCACGTCACCGCCTTCCCGGCCGACGGACAGTTCTATCCGGCCGGTTTCTGATTTACCCGCGGCTTTCCGCTCGGCCGGTGTTTCGACGCCGTGGTCGACGGCATTCCGCACCATATGTTCCAGCGGTGCGACCATGCGTTCCAGCACGGTCCGGTCCAGCTCGCCTTCGGGATTGTAGACTTCGAAATCCACTTTCTTGCCCAGTTCACCGCACACCTGCCGGACAATTCTGCGCAGTCTGGGAACCGTACTGGTGAAGGGCACCATGCGGGTTTTCATTAGTCCTTCCTGCAGTTCGGTATTGATCCGCGACTGTTGCAGCAACAGGGTTTCCGCGTCACGGGCTTTATTCAGCATGGTTTCCCGCAGGTCCGTGAGGTCGAAAGTCGACTCGCTTAGAGCCCTGGACAGCTGTTGTATGGAAGAATACCGGTCCATTTCCAGGGGATCGAAATCTTCATACTCCGGCCCCCCTTCTTTTTCGAGACTGAACAGTATCTGTGCTTCGGTCTCAATATCCATTCGCCGCAATTGCTCGCGCAAACGGTCGATAGTGGCCTGCATTTCTTCGAGGGTGTATGCAAAGTCGCTAATCTGCTGTTCCAGCAAACCCCTCGCAATACTGGTTTCACCGGCAAGGTTAACCAAGCTGTCCAGCAACGGCGCCGAAACCCGCACGGTTTCCGCTGGTGCCTGACGCTGTTGCTGGGGCGCCGGCGCCGTGGGTTTGTCTTTACCGGCCGAGACCTCCTTACCGGCAGTGTGTTCGCGTTGCAGTTGTACCATTCGTTCCGTCAGGTCTTCCTGCTTCGCCGCCGCTTCGGATTGGGCATCCGCTTCCAGCTGGCTCTGTTCGTAATAGTCTTTAACCCTTTTGATCGCCTTTTTCAGACGATTGAACAGCGGATCGATCTCGCCACGCAGGGGATCGTCCAGTTGCGCCTTATGTTCGAGTGCATCCTTGACGACGGACTCCAACTCCTGAGCCAGATCGCCGATATCTTCGAGACTGGCCAATCGCGCGCCGCCTTTCAAGGTATGTAAAGAGCGGGCCATATGATCGGCGTGGTTTTCGTTGCGCGGTTCGCGGCCCCAGTCGGCAAACTCGCGTTCAAGAGCCGTTTGCAGTTCGTCTGCTTCTTCAATGAAGACCTGGAGGATTTCAGGATCTACATCAAGAACAAATTTCTCGGTCTCGACCAGTTCGCCGGCGTCCAGTTGATTGATTTCATTAATCAACTCTTTCGGAATGACCGGCTCTTCCAATTCCTCGATTTGATCCAGCAGGCGCAAAATATACTTGATGGACCGGTCGATGGTGCTGATGGTTTCGTCGGAAACCTGATGTGCTCCATCGGCGATGGTTTCCATCCGGTTCGATAGAGACTCCGCCAGGCTGCTGACGCTTTCTGCATTTGCCAGCTTGGCGCCGCCGTTAAGCGTATTGAGATCCCGAGCCAGTTCTTTCGCCGGTGTAACGTTATCCGGATCGGTCTTCCAGCGGTCAAAGCAATCAACCACTGCTTCCATAATATCCCGGGACTCGTCAAGGAAGATCGCTCGCAATTCTTCTTCCGTGGTTTCTCCGGCCAAGCTTTGCAGCGTATGTTGCTCCTGCTCGATATCCGACAGCGCATCGGACACAGGCAGGCCGCCTTTGGCGTGATGGTTACAATAGTGGTGAATACGCAGGATCAAATCGTTGGCCGCCGCAATGGGTTCGGCATTGCTCACCTGTTCAACCATTTCGGCGAGCCGGTCATGGCACTGCAGCATCAGGTTGGATAGCGACGTTTCAGCCTCGAATTTGGTTTCCACTATGCCTTCGAAGAGGTTTTCCAGTTCATGGGAAAGGTCACCGATGGGTTTGATCTCCGCCAGCCTGGCACCGCCTTTAAGGGTATGCAGCGCACGCTGTAGCTCCTTCACTTCACTGATATTATCGATGTCGTTGAGCCAGGTTTGCAGGTTTTGCGCGGTGGAGTCGATCAGATCGTTGGCTTCTTCGAGGAAGATTGAAACCAACTCCTGATCAAGGTCTTCCAGTTCATGGATTTCGTTTTCAATATGACTGGTATCGATATCCTCAAAGGCATCTGCGGATGCCGGTTCCGGTGCTTCCTCGGCGGCCGGAGTCGGTTCGCTCAAGGGCGCGGAAACTTCCGGTGCGGCTGCGGCCATGTCTTGGATCTGCCGGATCAACCCCGACGCTTGCGCCACCGGCTGCTGAGCCTCGACATTATCAATCATGGTGGCCAGGCTATCGTGCGCGGCGTTAACCAAGTTCACCATATCGGGGGCCGGCCCGAGCCGACCTTCGTTCAAGCGCTCGAACAGGGTTTCAAGTTCGTGCGCCAGGTCGCCGATAGATTTGATTTCCGCCATTCTGGCGCCACCCTTCAAGGTGTGCAGGTCGCGCTGTAATTGTGCGAGGTGATCGCTATTGTGCAAATCTTCCGACCAGTCGTGGAGCACTTCGCCGGTGCGCTGAATAATGTCGTGGGCTTCTTCCAGGAAGATCTCGACCATTTCCGGGTCGAGCCCCGCGGCTTCTTCGAGAACCGGGATATCTTCAGCTTCCGGTACTTCCTCCATCGCCTCGGCAGCGACTTCGGGCTCGCCGGTTTTCTCGTCTCTGTCCTTATGTTCAACGATGTAGCCTTGCAGCGCGGCAATGAGATCCGGCGCGTCGGTGCATGCGGCCGTGGTGGAAACAGACTCCACCATGCCGCTCAGGGTATCATGGGCCAGCAATGATAGGTTGCAGGCTTCTTCGCTGGCGGCGATGCGGCCCTCGACAATGCCCTCAAACAAGCTTTCCAATTCGTGGGCGAGGTCGCCGATCGGCATAATCCCCGCTAGCCGCGCACCGCCTTTCAGCGTGTGCAGGTCGCGTTGCAGGGCTCGGACCAAGTCCAGATTGGCAAGGTTTTCAGTCCACTGCTGAATGGTTTCCCCGGAGGAAATAATCAGATCATTTGCTTCTTCCAGGAACACTTCGGCAAGGTCAGGATCCAACTCAAAGCTCTGTAACTCTCCATCTTCGCCTTCTTCGTAAGCCTCTTCGAGGACCGGAATATCTTCCTCCGCAGCTTCCGCCGGCTCCTGATCTTCCACTTGCTCTTTTGTTTCCAGAGTTTCCTGGACATCTTCGAGCTGCTCAACCATTTCCGGCAGAATTTCTTCAAGTTCCTCAGGCGCCAGCAAGGAGTCAGCCAGCTCATTGATTTGGTTGATAAGTTCAGGCTGGGGCTGGGTCGCAAGACCGGCCGCGACCTGATCCATCATGCTGATAAGCGCCTCATGGCCAAGCTTCGCGGTAGCGTAAAACTCTTCCTCTGCAGGGGTATTGCCGGCAGCAGCCTCATACAGGTTTTCCAGCGTTTGCGCTAAAGAGGCAACGTCCGGCAGGCCGGCTGTGAGCGCGCCTTCGGCAAGACTGGTGAGTTCGTCGACGAGTTTTTCCACTTCGTCAGTGTGGGTGTGGTCTTCGCTCCATTCGTTGAGGATTCGGTCGGCATCCAGCAGTATATCCACTCCTTCAGTCAGGAATAGATTAATCAATTGCGGATCCGGTTGGCCTTCCAATGCCTGGGCCTGCATTTTCGCCTCGGCCGACAAATAATCCTCGTTGCAGGATTGCAGCATTTCCAGGAACTGGTCCGTGCTTTCAATCGGCCGCAACGGCGTGGTCTTGACCTGGTCTAAGCCCTTGCGGATAAAGCTGCCGGCATCCGCCAATAAATCCGCGAACCGGGTATCCACCCGAATACCGTTGGCCCGGGCTTCCTTGACAAATTTTTCCACCGGGACGGCAACAACCGCTATGGGGGTAATGCCTGCGGTGTTGGCGCTGCCTTTCAGGGTATGCATCGCCCGGGACAGTTCGTCGGTGATCTCCAAGCCGCCGTCGGCTTGCCTAGCATCGGAAATAAAGTTCCCGAGGCTGTCCAGATGACCTTCGGTTTCCGTGATAAAAATGTCTAACAAGGCGGGATCAGTGCCAAGCTCTGAAAGCGCCGATTCCTCATCGATAGCCATTTCATCGGCAGCCGCAGCCCCTGAGGGTTCTGCGGGTATTTCTGCTGCAGGCATTCCCTGGGCAGCCTCGGCTTCTGGAAGCGTTGCGGCCTTGGCAGGCGCAGTAGGTATTTCACCCTTGGAAATCGCATTGGCTTGTTCCATCAGCGGTTCTGGATTAATCGTGGGCTTTCGCCTTTGCTCAAAATCCGTTACCAACTCCGGCATGATGTTGACAACTTCGGAAATCAGTTCGCCGGTGGCGTCGTTCATGAAAATCGTGCCGTCGATTACCCGATTCAGCATATTTTCTATCGACCAGGCCAGTTCGCCGACCACCGACGCACCGACCAGGCGGCCGCTGCCCTTCAGTGTGTGAAAAGCTCTTCTTACTTCGATCAGGGCATCCTGATTATCATAGGATGCCAGGTATTTCGGCAGGTGTTCATGGATGTTTTCAAGGACTTCCGCCGCTTCCTCGACAAAGATTTCAATGATCTCATCATCGATCATGTCATCCTCATCCGCGGTTTCAGCCTCTGCCGGCGGCTCGGCCGTGATGATGGTTTCCGTCGTTATTTCCGCGGCGGAAGCGGTTTCCGGTACTTCTTCGGTTTGTTCGGGCGCCGACGGTGTTGCCGAAATGATCTGCTCTTCGGAATCTTCCGACTCTGCTATCGATTCGATGGTGGCGGCATCCGGCAGTACCACCTCGCTGTGATCAAATTCTTCGGCCGCTTTCGCAGCCTCCGCACGGCTCGCTTCGCGGGCCTGTTTTCGCGCCGCGGCAAGCGATTCCGCAGTTTCAATAAAGCTTGACACGTCTGAAACGGCGTCGCCGTTTTTGTAGGATTCGATCAGCTCGGGCAGTTTGGCATTGACCTGCTCAAGCAGTTCGAACATGGTCATGCTGGTGGTTATTGAACCTTCTATTACCCGGTTCAGCATGTTTTCCACCGCCCAGGCAAGTTCTCCGATCGTGGTGGCGCCAACCAGGCGGCCACTGCCTTTCAGGGTATGGTAGGCGCGGCGGATTTCGGCGAGCGCTTTCTGATCATCGGGATTTGCCTGGAAGGCAGGATAGAATTCATGAATGGTTTCAAGAACTTCCGCGGCTTCTTCAACAAATATTTCGATGATTTCGTCATCGATAAGTTCTTTATCGGTTTCTTTTTCATGGGCTGCAGCCGGGGCCGGCGAGGCAACGGCCGGTGGTGCCGTGGCAACTGTCTCGACGGCTGGCGCTACGGGCTGTTCGGCGGCTTCGCCGACCGGGTAACCTAGTTGCGCAAGGCTCTGTTCCGCAACCTCAAGAATCATGTCGTTGTCACGGCTGCCTTCGCTCAACCGTTCCAGGTAGTACTCGATGCTGGTAATGGCATCGGCCAGCGTATCCAATTGACTCCAGTCGGGCGCTTCTTCATTGGCCAGCAGCCGTTCATTGATAAAGCGCGAACAAGCCTCCAGCAGTTCCGCAGCCTGATCCAGCGGAATGATCTTCAAGCCGCCACGAATGCTTTGCAGCAAGGCCGGCACCGCCTGAATTTCGGCTTTGTCCCAGTGGGAGGCGATATACTCAACAATGTCGGTTTTCGCCTGCTCTAGACCATTGCGCGCCTCCCGGATCACGGCTTCGTGGGCGGAGGTTACCTGTTCGCTGGGCACCGGCATGCCGTCGCTGGCTGCCTGACCGCGGGATTCCTCTTCGCCATAGCCACTGAGCGAGGCTTCGACATATAGCAGTGCGCCGGCTATATCCATCAGGTCGTTATCGTCCGGAACAGCGCCGTCTTCAGCCAGTTGCTCTATGACTTTTATCTGGTCTTCGATGACCTTGCGGGGCATCCCCAGGCCTAATACCGCCATGGTATTGGACACCTGTTGCAACCCGGGAATCAGTTCCAACAGATCGTTAACATCTTTGTATTCGCCGCGTACGAACAGATCAAGCTGATCCTTTACCCGAGCCAGTTCTTCGTTTAGCGCGCCTACCACCGAAGTGATCGCGCCTTTGTCCGGTCCCGCCATTTTTTGACGTTCTTCGTCGATCATTTGCTCGTCGGGGAGGGCGAGATCCAGGCGGAAATCCTTGCTTATGCTGACCAGGTTAGGGCTTTCGGATTCAGCCCGGGCAATATAGTAGAGAATGTGTTTGGTGAGATCTTCCGGGGCGCGTTTACCGAGAATATCGATACTCTCGTCGATCAGAATCTTGATGCTGTGATCCAGCGACCGCAGCACATTTTTGGTGCCGGATGTTAACTCAATCGACTTTTGCTGGATGCCTTCAACAAAGCCGCTGGCCAATCGCCAAAGCTGGCCGTAGGAGGTTTCCCTGCATAACGACTGGAGTTTTTTGGCGACTTTCATCAGGTAACCGAGATTTACATCCAGGTCTTTCTCCCGAATAACTCCGGCCAGGGAAAACTGGAACATCTGCCGTAATTTGCGGAGCTGCGCGACGATCTTCGGATTGTGCAGCCGGGATTTGGCGGCCTCGGGCACCGGCAACCGCATCAGACCCAAATCCGGGGTAAACAGGGAGGTATCCGAGAGCAGCCCTGCCCCGCGTGAAGCCCGCAGATCATTAAGAATCGGCAGCAGGATTACCGGTAAATCGCGTTGGCTGGTTTGCAGGCGGCTCAGATAGTTGGGCAGCTGTAGAATCGCCCGCATCAGCACTTCAATCGCCTCATCCTCATGCGCCAAGCCACCCTTCAGGAGGGCTTGGGTCAGATGCTCCATCTCTTCTGCCAGCAATGCCGCGCCATAAAACTCCACCATCTGCAGGGTGCCGTGCACCTGATGGATGTAATTCAGGCAGAAACGCAGCTTGGTACTGTCTTCGGGATTCTTAACGAAGTCTTCCAGCGCAACCTGCGCCTGCGTTAACGTGCTGTCAATTTCACCCTTGACCCAGTCAAGGGCAACATAGTCATGGTTGCCCGCCATAACTTCTCCAGTTCGCTACTTTAATGGTGCCCTGATACTGCATCCCGGCGACGATCAGGAAAATTATCCGGCTATTGGCGCCGGATAAAGGCTAAGTTTTTTTCGTTATTGATGCGTTCCAACAAGGGGTTTTTCCAATCCACGATTTCCCCCAGTCCAAGTACCAGCAAACCGCCTGGCTGCAGTCTTTCCGCCAGGCGGTTGAGAATTTCCTTGCGTCGCCAGCGTTTGAAATAAATCAACAGGTTCTGGCAAAAAATGATATTCATGCTGTCCATCGGCGCTTTTTTGATTTCCAGAACGTTGACTCTGGAAAAACATACTCTGGCCCTGATTTCAGGGATCACTTCAAATTCGTTTTGATTGATCTGGGTAAAGTACTTTTGCTTGTGTTCTTCACCGAGAGTGATCAATTTCCGCATTGGATAACGGGCTGCCCGCGCCTTGCCGAGCGCCGGGGTGCTTATGTCCGTTCCCGTTATGGCGAAATAGCCTTTGATGCCCAGAGTTTCAAGGCAATCGTCGACCACCATTGCCAGGGTGTAAGGTTCTTCTCCGGTGCTGCAACCTACGCTCCAGACCTCTATCGGCCGCTTTTCCAGCTGTTTTTTGGGAAGGTTCCGGAGGTAATCGGCGACTAAACTGAAGGCGTCTTCATCCCGGTAAAACCGGGTTTCCTGTACGGTTAACCGGTCGACCAGAGTCATCCATTCCATCATGCCGCTTGGGCGATCGATAACCTTGTTAAAGTACTCCTCATAGTCGTGACAACCGACTTCACGCATGCGAGAGCTTAAATTCGTTTGCAGAAAAGACTTACGCTCAGGGGTAATCGTCATTCCCGTTCGTTTATCCAACAGCGCTTGCCATTTGGCGAATTCACGGTCGGTCATTTCGGGAAGCTTTTTATACGTCCAATGTCTCTTTACTTCATCGGATGTTGAATTATCCGCCATCAAAGGCGCCCTAAACATAAGTCTGCTAGTTTTGTACCGGGACTAGGTCCCGGTGTCTGGTTGTCCGGCTGCTATGCTGCATCCATATCGGCGTCATCCAGCTCGATAGGCACATCGCTTTGACCCAAGGCATCCGGCAGTTTGAAGCCCGCAACGGAGTTCTTCAACTGGTTGGCCAGTTCCGCCAGTTTACCGATCGATTTCGCGGTAGCGTTCGTACCGGCGGATGTCTGCGAGGTGATTTCCTGAATAACGTTCATCGTATTGGAAATATGGCCGGCCGATGAGGACTGCTGACGGGCGGCGTTGGATATGTTCTGGATCAAATCCGCCAGGTTTTTCGATACGTTCTCGATTTCTTCCAGGGCGACACCGGCGTCCTGTGCAAAGCGCGCTCCGCGTACCACCTCGGCGGTGGTTTGTTCCATCGAGATGACCGCCTCGTTGGTATCGGTCTGGATAGTTTTAACCAGTGCCTCAATCTGCTTGGTGGCCGCTGACGAACGTTCCGCAAGGCGCTGTACTTCGTCCGCAACAACCGCGAAGCCCCGGCCCGCGTCTCCGGCCATCGATGCCTGGATCGCAGCGTTAAGAGAAAGAATGTTGGTTTGGTCGGCAATGTCGTTGATCAAGGATACGATGTCACCGATTTCCTGGGACGATTCACCCAATCGCTTGATCCGTTTTGCTGTCTCCTGAATCTGTTCCCGGATGTTGTCCATGCCGCGAATGGTCGATTGTACGATTTCAGCGCCTTTCTTCGCGATGGCAACCGATCTTTCCGCAACCGCCGCCGATTCGGCGGCGTTGGAAGATACCTGGTCGATAGAGACCGCCATTTCGTTGATCGCGGCAGAAGCCCCGGCAATTTCCTGGGCCTGGTGCTCGGAAGCATCAGCGAGATGCATGGCCGTGGCCTGGGTTTCCTGGGCAGCGCCTGCCACCCGTACGGCTGTTTCGTTGATCGAGGTTACCAGGCTGCGCATCTGGTCGATCGCGAAGTTGATGGAGTCGGCGATGGCACCGGTGAAGTCCTCGGTTACGGTCGCCTCCGTGGTCAGGTCACCGTCCGCAAGGTCGGCCAGTTCGTCGAGCAGCCGCAGGATCGCGTTTTGGTTTTGTTCGTTTTGGGTGGCTTCCTGTTCGATCCGTTTCTTCTGTTCCTGGGTAATGGACCAACCGAAAAGAATCAGTGCGCCGAGAATGATGATCAACAGCGCATAACCGGCGATATTACCTAGCCGGGTTTCCGCTTCGGATTGGAAGGCGTTGTTGAGTTGAGAGGTTTGAGTCAGTAGGTTTTGGGATTCTTCGAAGATGTTGTTTGCCGCTTCCCTTACCCGAAACAGTTCGGGGGAGGTTTCGAGTATGGTGTCGACGTTGTTGCTGACAAATTCAAACAGTTCGGCTATCGCTTCAAGACCGAAGATGGCATCCTCATCGTCCACTCTGGATATACCCATTACGGAGTTGCCCTCGATCATGCCGTCTAGCACCCGGCCAAACAGGTTTACGTCCCGGCCGAAGCGGTCTGCGGCGGTCACCGCATCTTCACCACCGGCCAGTACCTTGTTAACGCTTCGAACGATCCGTTCGGCAAGTAGTGACTGGCGCTGGGCAACGGCTATCTGGTCTGCAGGCGCGTCATTTTCCAACAGAATCTGGACAACATCGTCATACTCAACCTGTAGCTGGGGAATAGTATCATTGAGTGTGATGGCGACTTGGTGCAGGCCCAGGACTGTTTCACTGGAGCCCAGAATCTGGTCGGCGCTGGTTCCGACTTCCGCCCAGGTCGCGCCCAGGTCAGACATCGCGGCACTTTCGGCCGGTGGCAAACCGATCTCCGGATTACCCTGTTCCAGAAAGCTCCAGATTTGCCCGAACTCGCCGCGGGAGCGCTCCAGCTGTTCGAATGCTTCCTGCTTGCCGTCCGCCGCTTCCGAGGCGTTCTTCGCGACTTCCTGAGACAGTACCCGTAGCTCCGATGCGTAGGAGATATAGGATTTGTCCCGACTGGCGTCGAGGTTTACCTTGTAAATGACAAATAAGAGGGCAAGCAGCGATGCGACGATCACCACCCCACTAATCATTTGCAGCGGGCTAGTACGTTGCCCGGATGATTTACCAGTTGTTGATATCATGTTTGGCTCCCCAGCCTTTTCCACTCATCTTAAATCAGCGTAGCAGAACCATCGCTTCTCTGCGGTTAGGTTTCTGCCACGGTCAGGAAATTCTCGTTTAGGACGAGACTTTCCGTACTAAAAACACTCCAGCGGTCTTGGCTGCGGTCGTAGCAGCCAGTGACAAAACTCTTCATCTTTTCGGGAACGTCGGCGACTCCGGATTGAAACGAGTCGACAGGGAAATACTGCATGCCCAATACCGAGTCGACAATGAGTCCGCTAAATACCTCGCCGTGTTCAATAATCAAAACCCGGCGGTCGCGGTTGGTCCGGCCTTTGTGGCTAAGTCCGAAGAAATGGGCCAGGTCCAGAATCGGTAGCAGACGGCCCCTGACATTGGCGATCCCATTCATCCAGGTCTTTACGCCCGGCACCTGGGTGTATCGAGGTACGGTAAGAATTTCAATAACTTCACCCATGGCCGCGACGAATTTGTGGCCGGCTAAGGTGAAGCCGATGCCGTTCCAGAGTTCGATGACATCTTCTTGCGCAGGAAGACCCTCTGATAACGAGCGCGCTCTGGCGTCAATGTCGGCGAGAACGCGGTACGGGTCTACGTTATCTGGCATGACTTAATGGAACTCCGGTTGCAGATCATTAGCCGATAAGGTCATTGATCGCTTTGATCAAATCGTTTTCATTGACGGGTTTTACCAGATACCCCTTTGCGCCTTGCCGAGTACCCCAGACGCGGTCTGTTTCTTGGTCTTTGGTCGTCACAATGATGACGGGTATATTGGCAGTGTCGTCACCACGTGTGAGTTGACGGGTCGCTTGAAAACCATTCAGACCGGGCATGACAACATCCATTAAAACCAGGTCCGGTTTTTCCGCACGCGCCATGGCAACCCCGTCCGCTCCATTATCAGCAGTAATGATTTCATGCTTGTGTTTTTCGAGAATGCTGCTGATTTTCCTTACTTCAGTAGGCGAATCGTCTACGATCAGTATGCGAGCCATAGTTCCCCCAGGTTAGAGATTGATGCGAGCAGCTAATAAGTTTAGCTGAAAATATAGAATTTACTTGTTCGAAACGTGATTTCTGATAGTACCGAGCAGTTCGTCTTTGCTAAATGGTTTGGTCAGATATTGGTCCGATCCGACTATGCGCCCCTTGGCTTTATCAAACAGGCCGTCTTTACTGGAAAGCATGATGACCGGGGTGCTCTTGAAGGCGCTGTTGTTCTTTATGAGCGCGCAGGTTTGGTAGCCGTCCAAACGGGGCATCATGATATCTACAAATATAATGTCCGGATGCGAATCCGCGATTTTTGCCAGGGCATCAAAACCATCAGTAGCGGTAACCACCGTACAACCCACTTTTTTCAACAAAGTTTCTGCAGTGCGACGAATCGTTTTACTGTCGTCGATCACCATGATTTTGAGGTTTTCAAAGTTATCTTCCATCTCAAGTCGGCCCTAGTGAGTAGGTCACGTTTTTTATATTCTGTTGTTCAGTCGTCAGGCTGGCGAATATTGCGTTAGATCAACGAGCTAGGCAGGACAGTCGCCTTTTTTAACATACAATTACAACGCAATCTATAGGTAAATACTATTTATAGTTCATGTCCCGTGTAAGGGAAAGAAAATCTTTGTTTATTAATGTCATTAGCCAATTGGCTTAACTGACGGAAAAACCGCGCATATCCGCTCCCCCGGTCTTGACCAGCAAGGTGTAAGCGGCTGAAGGTTGCTCAAACAACGATGGCCGGATAAAAAACCTTAGCTCGCCCTGCGGCGTTTCCAGTTCCGCCATCATCACTTAATAAAATCAACGCCGTAAAGAATCGACGCAGTAAAGATAGTATAGATATGTGCATTACGCTTTGAAAATGGCATGATTGGCCCCAGCTATCCGGAAGTTGGAAAGCGGCTGTTAGTCCGAAAGTTTTCGTGCCGGATGAGCGCTATTCCGGCCATAACGGCAAACGAGTGCGGGAGAAAAACATGAGTATCAGGCTGGGTGTGGTTATGGACCCGATCGCCGGCATTAAACCCTACAAGGACAGTACGCTGGCAATGTTGTTGGCGGCCCAGGCAAAGGGCTGGACGCTGGTTTACATGGAACAAGGCGACTTGTACTTGGAGCAGGGCCAACCCTACGCCCGGATGCAGACATTACGGGTTGAGGATAACCGGGAAACCTGGTTTGAGTTCACCGGTGAATTTACCGAACGGCTCGATGCCCTGGAAGTTATCCTGATGCGCAAGGATCCTCCGGTCGATAGCGAGTTCATATTCGCCACCCACATTCTTGAGGCTGCGGAACGGCTCGGAGTCTTGGTGGTAAACAAACCTCAGAGTTTGCGGGATTGCAATGAAAAACTGTTCGCGACCCGGTTCCCGGAGCTTTGTCCCCCCGTGCTGGTCAGCCGCGATACTACCCGGCTGCGCGAATTTTTTGCCGTGCATCAGGATGTGATATACAAACCCCTGGATGGCATGGGCGGCAAGTCTATATTCCGGGTCAAACCCGGCGACGCCAATCTTGGTGTCATTTTGGAAACCTTGACGGACAATGGTCAACGCCAGATTATGGCACAGAAATTTCTACCGGAGATTTCCCAGGGGGACAAGCGCATCTTATTGATCGGCGGAGAGCCGGTGCCCTATGCGTTAGCGCGGATTCCTTCCCAGGGTGAAAATCGTGGAAATCTCGCTGCCGGCGGGCGCGGTGAAGGTCGACCTTTGACCGCGCGGGATAAGGAAATTTGTCTGCAGGTCGCGCCGGTATTGAAGGCAAAGCAGCTGCATTTTGTCGGCTTGGATGTCATCGGCGACTATCTGACTGAAATCAATGTCACAAGTCCCACCTGTATCCGCGAACTGGATGCCCAATTCGGCTTGGACATCGCAGGCGATCTGATGCAGTATCTCGAAAAACTGGCGCTATCCCATAGCGGTAACCAGCAAGGGGAATAAGAGAAGTAATGTCAGCGGCAACAGCGCTTGCCACCCGCAAACCGCCCTCCGCAGCCCGGCTTGGCTCCACGGTGACAGCGAACGACCGGCTCGGATTTACGCTGTTCATGGCGATTGTGGTGCATGCAAGCATCGTTTTCGGGGTAAGTTTCAGCCTGGAACCCCGCAGACCTGCAGGTCTGACCGTCGAGGTCACGCTTGCCCAGTATGAAGATGCGGAGGTGCCGGAAGATGCCGATTTTGTTGCCCAGGCAAATCAACAGGGAAGCGGCAGCACGCTGGAAAAATCCCAGTTGACGACCACCGAACGGGCCGAGTTTCGCGATGTTGAAACTCGTAAGGTCGCGCCAAATCAACCCCATGAAGCACCGAAACAGCCGCTGCCGCCAAAACAGGAGGTTGTGGTCGCGGAAACCGTTGCAGATACTGCAGCCGATAGCAAGGAGATGGAGGAGCCCCAGGAGGAAGGTAAGTTCCGCAAACATACTTTGCTGCAAAACGCTCGGGAAATAGCGAGCCTTGAAGCCAAGCTGGACACCCAGCGGCGCAAGTATGCCAAACGGCCGCGGGTGACCAGGCTGGACTCGGTGTCGGCGAAGGCTTCGTCCAGTGCTTTTTATATGCACAACTGGGTGCGTAAAGTGGAACGGGTCGGGAATCTCAATTATCCGGAAGAAGCCAGGCGCAGGGGATTATCCGGGAAGGTACGCGTCGCCGTGCTGATTCGCGATGACGGCCAAGTCGAACGCATCGAAATTCTGGAATCATCCAATATCAAAGTGCTGGATGACGCCGTGGTAAGAATTGTCCGGCTGGCGGAGCCGTTCGGGGCGTTTACCGATGCCATGCGCGAAGAAGCGGACCAGTTTGAAATTATCCGCACCTTTGATTTCGGCAAACGCATGTCGAGTTTTTAAAAGGGAAATTTTTGCCGCCCAACGACTATCTGGTTATGCTTATGTAAAGCAATGGCGTTCGAGGATACCCCAGCCATGACCATGTCCACATTACGCAATCAGTTTCTGATTGCCATGCCTCATTTGAAAGACCCTAATTTTGAAGGCACCATCAGCTATATTTGCGATCATGGCGACGAGGGCGCAATGGGGATCGTCATCAATCGCCCCCTAAATATTTCCCTGGGGGAGATGCTGAGCCAACTGGAAATCGGCAACACCGACAATGCATCTCCCGTGTATTCAGGTGGGCCGGTGCAGGTGGATCGTGGGTTCGTTCTCCATAGTCCCGGGCGCGACTGGCAATCCTCCATGGCCGTGAGCGCTGAAATCTGCATCACCACCTCCAAGGATATTCTCGAAGCCATGGCGAAAAATCAGGGCCCGGAAGATAGTCTGGTGGCGCTGGGTTATGCCGGCTGGGGGGCTGGCCAGCTTGAAGAAGAGCTATCCAACAACGTCTGGATTACCTGCCCGGCGGATACCGGTATCCTGTTCCATACAGCCGATGCCCAGAAAGTGGTGAGTGCGCTGGGCCGGGTTGGTATCGATTATCACAAAATCATCTCCAGTGCGGGTCATGCCTAACGGGATTGAAGCATAGGATGGCCACAGTTTTAGGATTCGATTATGGTCTGAGGCGGATTGGCGTTGCCGTGGGCCAGTCGGTCACCGGCACCGCCAACCCGCTAAAGCCGATTGCCGCCCGTGACGGCGTACCGAGTTGGCAAGCCGTCGAGCAACTGCTGACTGAATGGCAGCCTGATCTGGTTGTCGTGGGCGAACCTGGCAATATGGACGGTAGCGACAGTGACATGGCGCGCCGGGCACGAAAGTTCGCCAATCGGGTGCATGGCAGATTTGGTGTACGGATTCAACTGGTGGATGAGCGATTAACCAGTTTTGCCGCTAAGCAGGAAGTGATCGATCAGCATGGCGTACAAGATTTTGGTGAGTTTGCAGTGGATTCGATCGCTGCGCAAATGATCGTCGAACAGTATTTCGCAGAGTCACAGCAGACCTCAGGAAAAGGGGGTGAGGATAGCCGGCATTGAGGTTTTTCCAAGGACGAATGGTTTAACGGGGCCTCTTGCAGTTTTCCGGACAGGTGAAAATTAACCGGAGGAATTGGCGTCACTAGTGGACTTTCAAAATAATTCTGCTGGAATGGGTAGATAAGGCTGTCAACAAGCGTAATAACAGAGGAGTTACAGGATGGGTTTTTTTGGCTTTATTGCTTTACTGGTCGTAATCTGGTTGTTATGGAATATATCCAGAAATACTGCGGATGCGTTGGATAAACAGACTGCTTTGCAATATGAAGTCGTTGCGTTGGAAAAACGCCTGGACGAATTGGCCGAAACGCTGAAAGCCAATCAAACCGAGGGGCAGGCGGCGGCACCTGCGACAGACAAGGCGGTTGACGCCGCACCGGCCAAAAAAGATTCCGCTCCGGCCCATGTCAACATCAATGAGGCGTCATTGAGCGGCTTGATGCAGTTGCCCAAGGTCGGGAAGGCGACTGCGCAGCGGATCATCGATGGCCGCCCTTACAAAAGTGCCGACGATATCAAAAGTGTACAGGGAATTTCTGAAGAGCTATTTGCCGAACTGGCTGACCGCGTTCAGGTTTAGCGCCGATTATCCGCCTAAGGAGCTTGTGGAGTTAAGATAACCCCACAAGCCGGTTTACCGATTACCCGTTAACAGCATCCTTTAATGCCTTGCCCGGTTTAAACGCAACATTTTTACTGGCTGGAATTTCTATCGCCGCGCCGGTTTGCGGGTTCTTACCTGTCCTCGCCTTGCGTTCCCGTTGAGAGAAGGTGCCGAAACCAATTAACGATACTGAATCGTTGCGCGCCATGGCATCGGTAATTTCGTCCGTTAACGCAGTTAACACTTCATTGGCTTTGGCTTTGCTGATATCGACCTTCGCGGCGATTGCTTCGGCAAGTTCAGGTTTACGCATAGATTGGCTCCGTTTGTAGTGAAATTTTCTTGACCATCAGAGATGTTCGAGTGACCAGAAGATTGAAGCGGGTTACCTGCCGGCCGGACACAGATCGTAAAGCGCCGACGCCTGGCAACCAGCCCATTTACTTATAGACGCTTCTTCTCAACTGTCAATCTTGAGGGGTGGGAAGCCTTTTATTTACCGGCTTCTGGTTAAATCATCGACAAACCACAGAGTTATGCGGTTACGGCTTGTAACATTTATTCGTATTTTCGTTGGCTTATGTTGCGCTTTGTGTAGTCGATCTCACTATCCGTTCTGGAACTTCGCCATAATCCCTTACTGAAAATTAATTTGAAGGCGTGGATACACGCTCATCAAGGTTTGGAGATGGTGGTGAAGGTGTTGTATAGGGCTGCTAATGCTGTTTGGAATCGGGTAGGCAAGGGTATTTTGCTTGGGCTTACCCTGTCGGCGCTCAGTGGCTGCGGTGGGGTTCAACATATGATTTACAAAACCACGGGCGACACGATGGTGAACTTTGCCGTCGACCATCAAATTCCCTATGTGTTGAGCACCGACGATTTGGCAATGAACTGCGCGATGTCGGAAGCGTTAACGCCTATGCTGATGTCTTTCGGCCGGGTCCGGGACGTGCCGCATAATTTGGGCGTCATGGTGCATTCCTCGGCGGGGCTCTGTGCCGAATCGGCCGCCTGGGAAGAAGAACTGCGGTACATGCGGGCCGTGCGCATGCAAAACGCCCAGGAGGCGGAGGACGCACTAATCGCCCAAAAGCGTTGGCATCTGCTTGCCGCGCAGCGCAACTATAAAGCCTATAAACATCTGGTGACGGCCTATGGCGAACCCGGCGGAGAATGTCCTGATCTGGATGACGAGTTCGATCAGTTTATCTGGATTATGGGCATGGTTGCCGGACTGCAAGCGCTCAACAATGAAATCACCTCGACCGCCGGAATCGGTATTCCGAAAAACATCGCCGCAAAGGTCGAAAGGGCGGCCACCTGCGTCGACGATGACGACTGGTGGGGCGTACCCATGGGATTGAGAGCCGCGATATGGTCGTTGTTACCCGGCGCCGAACCAAAGGGCGAGAGCGCTGAAAAGCGGTTGAATCAATCTGCCCGAAAAGGAGAGCGTGCGGGGATTCGTCTGGCGCATGTGTTTCAAGCGCTGGCCGCCACCAGTAAAGGCGATGCCGAAGCAGTGAAGAACGTGATTCGTGCCCATGTCAAATCGAAGAAAAAGAAAGACGCCCCCGCCGACCGAAAACTTCTGGATGAGCTTTCTACCATGTTGCTCTCCTCAATGTCAGACCGGATGTGGACGGAAGCCGTCGGCTACCGTACGCCTGTCGGCGGTCTCGGTACATTTTGGGATGACAAGGTGGAGTCCGATGCCGAAGAAGTCGATCTGGATGACATCCTTTGATGCTTGAAGGCTTGAGCCGCATTATCCGACCAATACATAACCAAAAAATCTGTTAAATCCAAATGACCAGTAAGCCGTCTAGTACAAGATCAGCACGGGAGTGGCTATCTTCGCTCCCCGCCTGCTTATTATTGCTGTCCGTGGTGGTATTCAGCACCAGTAGCGATATCCACAATAAGATTCTCAAGTTAGGGCAGCATATTTGGGATGGTTATTACGAACTGCGTGTCGATCCGCCCTTGCCGGCCTGTGATCCGAACTTCGATGTCGAAGCGCAACTGGCCAGATTATTGGCTGAGCAAGCGGAAGACGACGATGATTTGGAACTATTTGAGTCCGAGCCGGTAGATCCCGATGTCTTGCGGATTTCTTTGGAAAACGCCCGCCAGGCATGTCAGGATAAGTTTGTCCGCTATGAGCAAACCAAAGACCGGATTACCCCGGCTGTGCGGGCGTACCGGTCAGTGGAACTGTTTATCGGCGATATGATCGCCTTTGGATTAACCTCTCAGCGCTTTGTCCTGGCGATGCTGGTGGTTATCTGCGCGGCGACGGCGACGCTGAGCCGGCACCATATTTCCATGCGACCGATGCAAACCCGTTTGGACCACAGATTGTCGTCTTTCCTACAAATGCTGGCAAACGGCTTCCTATTCACCTCATCTTTTGCCTTTCGGGAACTGATCCAAGGGGAATCCGGGGAAGTGCCGTTGGCAAAAGATCTGCTGCACCTCCTTTGGGTGGTCGGTTTTGGATTTCTGACGCTGGCAAGTTTATGGCAGGTTATAAAAATTCCCGAAAACGCCGAGCCCGGCGGCAGCCTTGGTCAAGCGATGCTGACGGTACCGCTATATACAATGATGTGCCTGATTTCCGGAACCTATTTTACCCTCGGCGGCCACATTGCCGGTGTCGGGATCTATCTCGACAAAATCATGGACCTATCCGACATGTTCCTGAATGTAGGACTCTATGTCTGGATCGGCATGATGATGAAACAAACCCGAATTGCCCCCATTCTTTTCGGCGTGTTCAAACCCTGGCGATTTCCCCCCGAACTGCTGGCCTTGGTGACGATTGCCGTAGCTGCGATACCGACGGCTTACACCGGGGGCTCGGGGATATTTGTTATTGCCGCCGGTTCGGTGATCTATATGGAGTTGCGTCATGCGGGAGCCCGTCGTCAGCTAGCCCTGGCAGCCACAGCGATGTCGGGCAGCCTTGGTGTGGTGCTGAGGCCCTGTTTGCTGGTGGTGATTATTGCTTATTTGAACCGGGAAGTGACGACCGATCAACTGTTTGGCTGGGGAGTATATGTGCTGCTGCTGACTCTCACCCTGTTTGCCCTGGTGAGCCTGTCGTTGAACCGCCAGTCCGAGCTTCGCATCGCGCCGGCCACTGAAGCGATGCCGGGAATGATAAAGGCTTTCAAGCTGTTGTTGCCTTATATCGCGATCATCATCGGGGTCACCCTGTTTTACCGTTGGGCACTGGACGTTAAGCTGAATGAATTCAGCGCGGCAAGAATTCTGCCGGTTATGATGCTAGCCATCCTGATATACGAACGTTTTGCCCGTAAAAAATCCCCCGAGCCGGAATACGATCATGCGGATCTGCCGCAGCCGAAAACTGTTGAGCAGGCGTTGAGATCGGCAACCACGGAAACCACCACCCATATCGGCGCCTTGCTTTTCCTGATGGGGTTATCAGTGAGTATCGGCGGAGTGATTGAACGTTCCGGGCTGATGGAGATGTTCCCGCAGAGTTTTGCCTCGGTTTGGGCGGTAATGCTGCTGTTGGTATTTATTCTGGTTATCATCGGGATGGTCATGGATCCCTATGGCGCCGTTATCCTGGTAAGCGTCACTATCGCCATAG
>JANQMN010000078.1 GCA_028280065.1 Hahella sp. | reverse complement strand
GGTCGGGGAGTTCATTCGGGCGGCCGAAGGCTATAAGCGGATGCAGGAAGTAGACCGCTGGGTTGTCGGCCGGATGCTGGACTGGATGGTGGATAATCGGGAAAAAATCAGCCAGATCGGTGGCATTGCCATCAACTTAAGCGGTCATTCGTTAAATGATGAGTCTTTGCTGGAATTTATCTTCGAGCGACTGACTAAATACGATTGCCCGCTGGAAAAAATTACCTTTGAAATTACGGAAGCGGCAGCGATTGCCAAGCTGCATGATGTATCAGACTTTATGAAAGAACTCCAGGAATACGGTTGCCGATTCTGCCTGGGCAACTATGGCACAGGAGTGATTTCCTATCAGTTTTTGCGTGACCTGCCGGTGGATTTGATAAAGGTCGACGGGTCTTTTGTGCGGGAGTTGGCAAACGATGAAAATGACCGCATGATGTTGCGCTCCATGGTGGAAATGGCCCACTACCTGAAACGGGAAGTGGTGGCTCCACAGATAGAGACCCGTGAAGCCTTTGAGGAGCTAAAGCAAATCGGCGTCGATTATGCCCAAGGCTACTTTATCGAACGGCCCAAATCGCTGGCCAATCTCTGGGCGACGCTGGAGTAGAAGCCTGACGGCTATTCCTCATCGTCGTCGTGGCTTTCCATTTGCAACTCCTTGATTTTCCGCGTCAGCGTGTTTCTTCCCCAGCCCAGTAACTGAGCGGCATCCCGTTTGCGCCCGGCAGTCTGTTTCAATGCGCATTCGATCATTATCTTTTCAAAGGTTGGGACGGCGGAGTCCAGTAGCCCGGATTGTCCCCGTTTCAATTCCTTTTCTGCCCAATCACGCAATGCGTCCTGCCAATCCTGATGCGCACCTTTACTGGCGGTCTGGGTCTGCAGTTCAGGCGGCAGGTCCGATAAGTGGATTTCCCGGCCGCTGGCCATCACTGTTAGCCACCTGCAGCAATTCTCCAACTGCCTGACGTTACCCTGCCAGGGCAGCGTCGTCATATATTCTTCGGTTTCCGTTTTGAGTATCTTGGGCTCAACTCCCAGTTCTTCGGCTGCCAACTGCAAAAAGTGGTTTGCCAACCGGGGGATGTCCTCCCGCCGTTCACTTAGCTTTGGCAAGTGGATGCGAATCACATTCAGACGATGAAACAAGTCTTCCCGGAAACCCCCTTCGTGAACGAGGGTTTCAAGGTTTTGATGGGTGGCGGCAATAATCCGTACATCCACTTTGATCGGCGTCGTTCCGCCGACCCGGTAAAACTCGCCGTCTGCCAATACCCGTAACAAGCGGGTTTGGGTTTCTGCCGGCATATCGCCAATTTCATCGAGGAACAGCGTGCCGCCGTTAGCCTGTTCGAAACGGCCCTGGCGCTGCCCGCCGGCACCGGTAAAAGCCCCTTTTTCATGGCCAAATAACTCCGACTCGATAAGGTCGCGGGGGATGGCGGCCATATTCAACGCAATGAAGGTTTTGTCCGAGCGAGGGCTATGTAAATGCAGGGCACGGGCGACCAGCTCCTTGCCGGTTCCGGATTCGCCATTGATGAGTACTGTAATATTGCTGTGAGATAGGCGTCCGATGGCACGAAATACTTCCTGCATTGCCGGGGCTTCGCCGATGATTTGTGTTTCCGGAGCCTCTTGGGCCGGCGGTTGCAGGTTGGCCTGGTGTTCCTTGGCGTGGGCCACGGCGCGTTGAACCAGCGAAACCGCCTCGTCTACGTCAAAAGGTTTTGGCAAGTATTCGAAAGCCCCTCGTTGATAGGAAGACACGGCGCTATCCAAGTCCGAATGGGCCGTCATGATAATCACCGGGACGTGAGGAAACTTGGCATGCACCTGATTCAACAAATCGAGACCATCAATGCCTGGCATCCGGATGTCACTCATGATGGCATCCGGTTGCTCGCGTTCCAGACGGCTGAGAATGGCATCGCCATTTTCAAACGATTGGGTATTCAGTTCCGCCTGTTCAAGTGCCTTTTCCAATACCCACCGGATAGAGCGGTCATCATCGATGATCCAAACGTTGGGCGCTGCGGTCATAGTTTTGGCTCCAAAGGAATATAGATAATAAAGTTGGTATTGCCGGGCTTGCTTTCACATTCCACAAGACCCTGATGTTGGCTGATGATGCTTTGCGTGATGGATAAACCCAGACCGCTGCCTTCAGGCCTGCCGCTCACCATCGGATAAAAAATGCTGTTAAGTAGCGCTGCCGGAATTCCGGGGCCGTTGTCGATGATGTCGATCCGTATCACCAAGCGATGAAGCGTTTGGCCGATGGTAAACTGCCGCAATGGCCGGGTTCGGAAAATGATGGTTGGTCTATTTTCCGGATCCGGTTCGCCGCCGTCGATTTTATGTCCCAATGCCTCCATCGCATTGCGGGAAATATTCAACAACGCTTGAATGAGCTGTTCTTTGTCGCCGATCAGTTCAGGAATACTCGGATCATAGTCACGGTGCAGAATTATTTTTCCGGCGCTTTCGACTTCTACCAGATTAACCACGCGTTCCAGCACTTCATGCACATTCACCTTATCCTGTTTAAAAGACTGGTTCGGTCCCAGCATCCGGTCAACGAGTTTTCGGAGGCGGTCCGCTTCTTCCATGATGATCTTGGTGTAGTCCTGGCGATTACTGTCATCCAGTTGCTTGTGGAGTAATTGCGCGGCACCGCGAATACCGCCCAAGGGGTTTTTAATTTCGTGGGCCAGCCCTCTGATCAGCATGCGGCTGGATTCCTGTTTTGCCAGCAGGTCTTCTTCACGACTGATCCGTTGCAGGCGATCCCGCGCGGAAACTTCCATCAAGACCAGGGGTTTACTGCGGTCTGTGACGGGAGTCACGGTATAGTCGACAGTGATCCGGTTGCCGGCCAGGGTGATTAATACCCGTTCTCTTTCGGTGAACGAATGTTTGGTTTTAATGCACTCCTTAACCCCGAACAAGGGCTCATTGCCGGCCATGAGCAAGTCATGAATCGCGACGCCTTTGGATCGTTGGCCACTGATTTCAAGCATCATGTCGGCAGCGGAGTTGCTATAACTCACTTTGAGATCCTGGTCCAGGACGATAATGCCCGTGGTCAAATGGTCTAGAAATTTTCGTTCGAAGAAATTAGGAAACATGTTTGGTGCCTGCACTTTCTTTTTGTAAAGCAATAACCCTACCAAGACTGCGATATTGAGGTGCGATTGCATGCGATAGCTGCACAGCTCTGGGGCGTTGCCATGTCGCGGTTGGTTGTTTGGTCGCGCTGGAAAGTCCCGGATGCCTGGTGAGTTAGCGTATGGGCAAAAAGTTTAAGCACTCTTGGTCCTAAATCGATTTTCTGCACTTAGTTTAGGCGCAAAAATACTGAAACGCACTTATATGGTGCAATGGGTCGAGTGGGGCAAGTGAAAAAACTAGTTACGCCGAAGCACCGAGGGACGATGCACAGTAAAAGTGACGGTTGGTCCGGCCAGGACAACGCCGCTATTGTCCACGATTTCAAGAGTCAGTTGGTGGGTGCCGCGATCAACGTTGCTAAACTTGTGGAAGTTCTGCTTGGTCGTCACCGACTGGCTACCGTCCAGGGTGAGCCTTAATGAATGATTGGGATAGAGCCCTGGTACGACTTCCATCATCACAGTGACATCACCGCTGGCCGTATTAAAGGCAGAGTCATGTTCGGGAAAGGTAATCAGAAGTTTTTCATAGGGCGGTGCCGCAACGGTATCTTCCTGGGCGGGGGCGGTGTCAATATCGCTGAGTTTTGGCAGGGTAATGGTTGCTGTCGGGCCGACTTCCACTTTTTCCGCGCCTTCCCGGGGCACGTCACTGAACTCGACATTGCCTTGATCATCGACCCAACGGTAGATTTCAGCAGCGACGGGCAAAGTCAAAGCGCAACTCAGAAGGAGGCCGCCTCGAATGAACTTGAATCCTGAGCGGATGAAAGAACAAGTTTTCATGAAATAGTATTCCAGATTATGTCCTTACAAGAACTCTAGCATGGATCGAAACAAAAAGAACCCCGCTTAGTGCGGGGCCTTGGTCGTGCGAGCTTCGCTATATGAGAAGCGAGGCAGGTCACACAGAATAGTACATGTCGAATTCTACCGGGTGTGTAGTCATCGCCAAGCGCTCTACTTCGCCGCGCTTCAGGTCGATATAACCGGCGATCATGTCTTCGGTGAAAACGCCGCCCTTGGTCAGGAATTCGTTGTCGCTTTCCAGGTAGTTGAGCGCCTGTTCCAAAGAGTTACAGACCGTTGGGATGCCCATGGCCTCTTCTTTCGGCAGATCGTACAAGTCTTTGTCCATGGCATCGCCTGGATGAATCTTGTTCTGGATGCCGTCAAGACCGGCCATCAGCATGGCGGCGAACGCCAGATACGGGTTGGCCGATGGGTCCGGGAAACGCACTTCGATGCGCCGTGCCTTGGGGCTGTTGACGAAAGGAATGCGGATGGAAGCGGAACGGTTACGAGCCGAATAGGCCAGCATCACCGGTGCTTCAAAACCCGGAACCAGGCGTTTGTACGAGTTGGTGGACGCATTGGTAAAGGCGTTTAACGTTCTGGCATGCTTGATAATACCGCCGATGTAATAGAGCGCTTCCTCGCTCAAGCCGGCATAGCTGTCGCCGGCAAAGATGTTTTTGCCGTCCTTGGACAGCGACTGGTGGCAGTGCATCCCGGAGCCGTTATCGCCGACAACCGGCTTCGGCATGAAGGTCGCGGTTTTACCGTAGGCGTGCGCAACATTATGTACACAATATTTCAGGATTTGAACTTCATCCGCCTTGCGGGTCAAGGTATTTGCGCCAACACCGATTTCGCATTGCCCCGCGGTGCCGACTTCGTGGTGATGCACTTCAACCACCAAGCCCATCGCTTCCATGGCGGCGCACATCGCAGCCCGTAAATCATGCAGGGAATCAACAGGCGGAACGGGGAAGTAACCGCCTTTAACTCCGGGACGGTGACCCATGTTGGCGCGATCAAAATCTTCGCCGGATACCCAGGCTGCTTCTTCAGAATGTACGTCATACATAGCGCCGCGCATACCCACATCCCACTTAACGCTATCCAGGACGAAAAACTCGGGTTCCGGTCCGAATAGCACGGTATCCGCGATACCGGTGGACTTCAGGTATTCTTCCGCACGCTGCCCGATAGAGCGGGGGTCGCGCTCGTAGCCCTGCATAGTGGAAGGTTCGATGATATTACAGGTTAGATTGACGGTCGTCTCTTCGGTGAAGGGATCGATCACTGCCGTTACATCATTGGGCATTAAAATCATGTCCGATTCATTAATGCCTTTCCAACCCGCGATAGAAGAGCCGTCGAACATTTTTCCGTCTTGGAAAAAATCTTCGTCAACTTCGCTTGTGGGGATAGTTACGTGCTGTTCTTTTCCCTTGGAATCCGTGAAGCGCAGGTCAACCCACCTAACTTCGTGCTCTTTGATCAGACTCAGAGTTTTCTCTGACATTCCAGTTACTCCGTATTGTGTTATTGATGTTGAATGGAAAGCTGAACGTTCGTGTCCTGGCGTAACTCCTGCCAGTTTTGCAAAACGCTTTGTGGAGTCAAGCGCGCCAAATATAGCATGCAAATCTGTCCGTTGCTTCCGGTTTTGTCGGCTGGTGCTGGGTATTAGGCCTTGCGTTTGCCCATCTAAGGTAAATTGTTAGTTGGATATATAAAGGACATTACTCGACGGGAAATCTGTTTTTCATACAAATCAGCTAGTTAATTCGCCTGGTTTATAAGAGATTCTTAGAAAATCTGTGGCTTTGCACCTCAGGCAGCCATACATGTTTCCTTCGGCACTATTGTTTAGAAGAGCATTCCTTTTGTTCCGGGGGATCAATGCTACAATTCGACCCAAGCTCATAACATAGCGCGCAAATCATGCTCCAGTTTCAACAACCCCCAAAGGATTACGGCAACGTATACCTCGAAGACACTGACAAGCCTTTGCCGGAGGTCCTAAATCCGAATACTCGCTATATTTTTCTCGGCACCATTGCCACCGGCGGAAAGTCCTTGATTCGCAGTTGCAAGGATCTGCATCTGTCGCGGGTAGTGGTCTATAAATCGTTGCGTTCCGAATTAGTGAATGATCCGATCGAGCAGCGCCGGTTGCTGCGCGAAGCCAGGGTGTCCGCATTACTGCAACACCCGAATACGGTGCCGACCTACGAGATCGGCCGGGATCGTGACGGTAATTACTATTTTACGATGAAGCTGGTGCATGGCTATACCCTGCGCGAAATCATCGACTACCGTGAACGCTATGACCTGACCCAGCTGATTGAGGTTATTGAGCAAATCGCTCATGCGCTAGACTACGCCCATGCACATGGTGTGGCGCACCGGGATATCAAGCCTGAAAACATCCTGGTCGGCCCCTATGGAGAAGTGCTATTGCTCGATTGGGGAATGGCTAAGGTATGGCGCAAGGATGGTACATCCGACGAAAACACCGATGAACCGGCGCTGGAGAGGTTCAACTCCAAGATTAACCAAAACAACCGATCGATGACCGGTCAGGGGAACCTTCAGGGAACCCTCTGTTACATGTCACCGGAGCAAATCAGGCGCGATCCGGATATCAGTTTCTCGACGGATATATATAGTCTCGGCTCTGTTCTTTACGAATTGCTCACGGCCAAAACTCCGTTTACCGGACAGCACAGCTACGAAATTCTCGATGCAGTACAAAACCAGCAGGCGCCAAAGCCTTCAAAGATAAGTAAATACCCGGTGCCCAGGCTGCTTGAGCAATTGGTTATCAAATGCCTGAATAAAGACCCAGCCAAACGACCGGAAGATATGAAGGAAGTGATTCGGGACTTACAGGAAGACTGGATGGACGATCTGGTGGAAAAACGCCGCTGAATCCTTCTTCTCTCCCATTCGGGAGACGAAGAAGGATGGGCGCATGGTTTAAGCCAATGCTTTCTTGGTGATCTTAACGATAATGGCGGCTACCTTGTAAGGATCGGCATTGGAAGCTGGACGGCGGTCCTCAAGACGGCCTTTCCAGCCATCTTCCACTGTACCGATTGGGATACGAATGGAAGCGCCACGATCCGAAACGCCGTAGCTGTACTGATCGATCGACTGCGTTTCGTGCTTACCGGTCAAGCGCTGTTCGTTGTGCGCACCGTAAACCGAGATACATTCTGGAATGTTCTTGCCGAATTCTTCGCAGACTTTAGTAAAGATGCCTTCGTCACCTGCGTCACGCATCGAACCGTTGGAGAAGTTGGCGTGCATGCCGGAACCGTTCCAGTCAGTGTCGCCGAGGGGTTTCGGATGCCAGTCTACCGCCAGGTCATATTTTTCAGCGGTGCGCTCCAACAGGTAGCGGGCCAGCCAGATTTCGTCGCCGGCACGGGCCGCGCTCTTGGCGAAAATCTGGAATTCCCATTGACCGGCAGCCACTTCGGCGTTGATGCCTTCCACATTCAACCCGGCTTCGAGGCACAGATCCAGATGCTCTTCTATCAAGTCGCGGCAATAGGCATTACGCGCGCCGACGGAGCAGTAGTAAGGGCCTTGCGGAGGCGGGTAGCCACCTGGCGGGAAGCCTGGCGGTAGGTTGGTGGTAGGATCCCAGAGGAAATACTCCTGCTCGAATCCGAACCAGAAATCGTCGTCGTCATCGTCGATAGTCGCGCGGCCATTGGATGGATGAGGTGTACCATCGGCATTCAATACCTCGGTCATTACCAGGTAAGAATCCTTACGGCCGGGATCAGGAATAATCATTACCGGCTTCAACAGGCAATCTGATGCGTTACCTTCAGCCTGCTCGGTGGAGCTACCGTCGAATGACCACATAGGGCAGTCTTCGAGCTTGCCGCTAAAGTCCTTGCGCACCATGGTTTTACTACGCAGGCTTTGAGTCGGCTTATAGCCGTCGAGCCAGATATATTCCAACTTGCTCTTCATAATTTTATTTCTCCAAAGTAAGACAGATCGTTCGTTAGATCTTTTATTAAGGCGCCGGGCCTATTTGTTGAAGCCAGATTGATCCGACAAATTTCTTGGTTCGTTTCTTTCTTGGTCCAATTTCTTAACACATTTCGTGCCAGCCAAGATTCATTGGCGGTCTGATATACCAAAATAGAGGTAGGCAGGCGGTGTAGAGGTTGAGTGTTTGCACCAAAATCACTATGCCGCTTTTGGTTTTTTGCACTCTGCTAGTGCGTTTTGTTCACGCCATGAGGCAAAACAGCCTGGAATCAGCCATTTGGTATAAGGCGAGGTTGATCCCGGCCTTGGCCTGGATTGAATGACGGGTTGCAATCAACTGAAATATTCTTCCGAAAGCCGGGAGCTGATAGAGGCCGGCTACCGGATTTACAGTGTTAGGAAAGCCCTGAGGGAAACCGGCTGTGATCCAAGCGCGTTAGGTTTAGTGGCTAAGGCAGGAGGAATGATATTCTAGAAATTGCACCAAAATAGGATGTTTGCATGGCGGTACGCCTCATTGTGGTGCGTTATTGGGTGGAGGCGGGACTTTTCAAATCATCGAGCTTTTTGTGACACAAGCGAGATTTTTCTTCGTTGTATCCTTTGTAACCTAACCTTGGCTATAATACCGCTCCTTTTTTGACCGGGCGGTGAAAATAGCGGTTTAACGGATGTAAAACACCCAGTAGCCGCCCGTAACAGCAACCGAGATTCTATTGTGATTGAGAAGTTAAGAAATATCGCCATCATCGCCCATGTCGACCATGGTAAGACCACCTTGGTCGATAAGTTATTGCAGCAGTCCGGAACGTTGGGCCGCAAGGATATGGGCGCGGAAAGGGTCATGGATTCCAATGACCAGGAACGGGAGCGAGGCATTACCATCCTGGCGAAGAACACGGCGATAAAATGGCAGGACTACCGCATTAATATAGTGGACACGCCGGGACATGCCGACTTTGGCGGTGAAGTGGAGCGGGTCTTGTCCATGGTGGATTCCGTGCTGTTGTTAGTAGACGCGGTAGACGGACCGATGCCGCAAACCCGCTTTGTCACTCAGAAAGCCTTTGCCCGAGGTTTGCGTCCGATCGTGGTGGTCAATAAGATCGACCGTCCCGGAGCGCGTCCGGATTTTGTAATTAATGAAGTGTTTGATTTGTTCGACCGTCTTGGCGCCACCGAAGAACAACTGGACTTCCCGATCATTTATGCGTCTGCCTTACAGGGCATCGCCGGCGATGACCCGGACAATATGCAGGAAGACATGACGCCCTTGTTCGAGATGATTGTCGATGCCGTTCCCCACCCGGATGTCGATAATGAGGAGCCTTTGCAGATGCAAGTCAGCGCCCTGGATTACAACAGCTATGTCGGCGTTATCGGTGTCGGACGCATCAGTCGCGGGCGGCTGCGGACCAACACGCCGGTCGCCGTGGTGGACCGTGAAGGCAAGAAGCGCAGTGGCCGGGTGTTGAGCGTGATGGGTTACCATGGTCTTGAGCGGGTGGAAGTGGAAGAAGCGGAAGCCGGCGATATCGTCTGCGTGACCGGGCTCGATCAACTCAACATCTCCGATACGCTTTGTGCGCCTGAGCAACCGGAAGCCCTTCCTCCCCTAACCGTTGATGAGCCGACGGTCAGTATGACTTTTCAGGTCAACGACAGCCCATTTGCCGGAAAAGACGGCAAATATGTTACCAGCCGAAATATCAAAGAGCGTCTGGATAAAGAATTGCTCTACAACGTTGCGCTACGTGTCGAGCAGGGTGATACACCGGATAAATTCGTCGTTTCCGGACGCGGGGAGCTGCACCTCTCGGTATTGATCGAAACCATGCGCCGGGAAGGTTACGAGTTAGGAGTGTCGCGTCCGGAGGTGATCGTCAAAGAGCAGGACGGTGAAAAAGTTGAGCCCTTCGAGCAGGTTATCATCGATGTCGAGGACGAGCACCAGGGACCTGCCATGGAGGAAATGGGCCAGCGGCGCGGCGAGCTGGTCAACATGGTGCCGGACGGCAAAGGACGGACCCGGCTGGAATTCATTGTTCCCTCGCGGGGATTGATCGGTTTTCGCTCGCAGTTTTTGACCATGACGTCGGGAACGGGGATTTTAACCCACGTTTTTGATCACTATGGTCCCGTCAAAGAAGGCGTGGAGGTCGCACGTACCAATGGCGTGCTGGTTTCGATGGTAGGCGGCAAGGTGCTGGCGTATGCCCTGTTTAATTTGCAGGATCGGGGCAGACTGTTTGTCGATCCGAATATCGAAGTCTATGAAGGGATGATAATCGGTCTGCATAATCGCGATAACGACCTGGTGGTAAATCCCACCAAGGCCAAGCAGCTCACCAATATCCGCGCTGCCGGTTCCGATGAAAATATCCTGCTTACGCCGCCGATAAGGTTTTCCTTGGAGCAAGCATTGGAGTTTATTGAAGATGATGAATTGGTGGAGGTAACGCCCAGCCATATTCGATTGCGGAAAAAACTGCTCAAGGAACACGAGCGACGTCGAGCGGAGCGTCAGAAAGAGTCCGCCTGATCTTTGTGATTCAGTGCCACATTTGGTTCTTGTTTCCAAATGTGGCCTTGTTGCCAGGGAGGCATGTTTCTAACAGTGCGAACTTCTTGCAAAATACGGCGTGTATGGGCCAATACGCCGCTGTTCTATACGTTCTAAAGGCCGACTATTGCTGTTCCAACTGGTATTCGCCATTTTGCATCGGTAGATGCATGCCCTGCTAGTTAAAAAGACTGGTTAGCGCTTTACTGTTTAAAGAAGCAGAACTAATGCCGGGCTTGAAGCAGCCCGGAAGCGAGGCAGATTTGGCGGGCGCAAGCGAGCAATGACGGAATCAAAGCTGGAATCTGCTAAACGCCTTTTAGCCGACGGAGTTCCACCGAAAGATGTTGCTCAGGATTTAGGTGTTTCTGTGCCTACTTTATATAGGTGGTTGCCAGCTTCAGAACGAGTAGAAAATCGGTAGTAATATATCCGCTATTTGGCCTGCAAGGACCTCATGCCAGCATACTAAAACTGAGACATATCACAGAACATCAACCAGGCTCTTTGTTCCAGCCCTTCGATTACCAAGCCAGAGCTTCATTGATTCTTAACCCGCTTCCATAGAGAATTCGGGCAATAAGCCGGTACATACCCTGCAAATGGGATAAAAGACTGGAAACTTCTGGCTGGTCAAGCACTGTAGGTAGACGAGTCGGTGTTTTGGTAAAGGTGTATTTCAGGTCTTCTAAATGGCGATTAATGACGTACCGATACAGGAAGATGATGGCGCAAGGCGCCTGATTTTGCGTGGACGGGCTAACCTTCCTGTTAACGGCCAAATGATTGAGAAATCTTTCTACTTCCAAATTACCCATCGTGTCAGGATGCCAGCGTGGCCCGGTTTCTTGTCATTGAACAAAATAAATTGCCTGACCCAGTAGAGGTAACTCTTCTCCGTTTGAAGACTGTATTGTTTCGTAGGAATTTCCTTTCTGACGCTTTCCATGAATGGTGACTTTGCCATTGGGGCTTTTTCTGTCATTGCTGTATATATATGCAGTTACAAATTCAAATTGTCTATAATGTAAAGTCTGTGTCTATGCAGAACCCATGGTCAGCAGGCGCTATTATGACGGTTTGCTTTTTTAACTCTCTGAAAACATGAGAAAATTTTTGTACTGAAATGTACATGCAGAGACAAAAAATGCGCGGATAACCCATTGCGCACTTTCTGCAGCGAACAAACATGATAGTATTTTCAAGAATTGTTGTAGAGGAAGGCACCAAAAGGAGGAAAAACGTGATAACCAGGAACAAGGTCAATGATGGGTCTGCTATCTACGACGTATGCAAATTAATAAGCGTTAGGCTCAAGAAACTGAAAGACCGTTGAAATGAAAATGAATCCTTTAAGCAGTCTGGACTATGACCTTCTCGACTACGTATTCGAGATGGGTGGTGGTTATGTCTTGGATTTCTCAAACAGGACATTTTCTGAATTCTTCGTCGATGAACTCAGTATAGATATTGATAACTCAAGGTATTGCGATAATGGTACTAGTAAAGCAAAACGGCTTAGGAGTTACCTAAGGCAGTCAGGCAAGGAAGATGCTTTAAGAGTTCTAAGTGCTCTTTGGGAATACAGAGAAGTAAAAAGAAAAAGAGCTGGAGTCAAAGAGGAAAAACCAGAATATGTAGCAGAGTTCTGGCAGTTTATAGAGAAGCTAGGAGGTAAACCTCCGAAATCCCAGACCAAAAGGGAGCCAGCATCGCAAGATGAAAAGATGGATGACCGATTGGCTAATGAGTTACTTGCTAAGCTTATGGAAGTGAGCAATCTTGACCCACAGCCAAGAGGTTATGCGTTCGAGAAGTTTTTAAAGGAGTTATTTGATTCATGCGGTCTTTACGGTAGAGCATCTTTCCGCCTCGTGGGTGAGCAAATCGACGGAAGTTTTGAAATGAATGGTGAAACCTATTTGCTCGAGGCTAAGTGGACTAATCAGCAGGTCGATGCTTCTGATCTCAGGTCCTTCAATGCAAAGGTAGAAGATAAAGCCTCATGGTCTAGAGGTCTATTTATTAGCAATAGTGGGTTTACTGAAGACGGCCTATTGGCATTTGGAACGGGCAAGAGCCTTATATGTATGGACGGATTGGATTTAAGTGAGATTCTTTTGGGTAAGCTTTCATTTCAGTCTGTTCTTTCAAAGAAAGCGCGCAGGGCAGCAGAGACGGGTCGTCCCTTTGTTAGAGTAAGGGATCTTGTTTAATGCCAGCAAGCCTAACAAAGCCAGCCAGAGGGACAGCCAAACCGCTGCGCGCTTTGTCTGCCCCTGCTTGCGGCGTTAGCTTCCCTGGTTGCGAAAAAGGTAGATAGCCTCGAAAACTGATGGATAGATTTCAAGAAGAGCAAAGGCAAATATTTTCAGCGATGTTAGATGATAATCGGTTGACTTTATCTGCGAAAAGGCAAATCGAAATATTTATACGCGTTCTAGAACAGGAGCCTGGAATTGGATTCGATACCACCTCGGCCCTCTTATACGGGTTTCTGAAAAACGAGGAATTTACGCAAAAAGACATTTGCCCGTTTACAGTGGAGCAATTAGACAAAGCCAGGGGGTTCTCGCGATACGAATCCACGCGAGATACTGCGCATGAAACGGCTTTGCTTAAGAAGGTGTCTCGCCTATCGCTAGCAGACTTTTTCGGGGCACGCCTTGATCTTAAAGATATTGCTGTATCATTTTTAACTTATGCCTCAGACGAACCGTACTTCGCATATTCATATGAGAGAAACAAAAGTCTCTATGAGTATCTAGATATTCCAAGGAGTCACTATCTTAATGTTTACAACCTTCGGAATGACCTTGATGAAATTGGAATTACACTAGATGATTTTATAGCCAATTTATCGCGAATGAAAAGCAATCTTTGGGTCCCAGAGAATCAAATTATTACTTTGGAATTTCATCGGTTGATTGAGCTAGTTGAACCAAGGCTGCCAGAATCCTTGCACCACCTGAATGGAGAAGAACTAGAGCACCTTATAATGGATCTTTTCGATCGTGCGGGCTATGGTGTTGCTCGAATCGGCAGAAGTACATTTGAAAGCGATGGTGGGGTAGACGTGATAGCGTACAGCCAAGACGCTTTGGCGGGTGATCTGCGTTTTGCAATACAATGTAAAGCTACGAAAAACCGCATAGAGACTAGGGCAATCAGAGAGTTTAATACTTCTTTGCAAAACTTTAATTCACACAAAGGCGTATTCGTAACTACATCCGACTTTACAAAAAATGCACAGGAGGAAGTTTGCGTTAGTGGATATCCAATAGAGCTTATGGATTATGTGAAACTAACAAATAAAATTCGGAGCGCTGTAATAAAAAGCTAACAAGGTGTTGCACAGCGGCGTTAAAGGTCTCAGATGCCCTTGCTTAGTCGAATGAATGAATGGCACAAAAGCACTTGGGAATTCATCGTGTCGCTAATTGCTCTACTTGGTCCTCCGCTCGGTATGGCTTTTTATTGCGCCTATCAGGTTTCGATTGGAAGCGGTCATGAGCAATTTCGTTTGGGATTTGTGGACGTACCTAAATACTTGGGTGCAGGCGCTTCATATCTAGATGTATTAATTCTAGATGTTTTTGTTGTTTTAGCATTGTTGGCCGGTCTAGGTTACCGCTACTACTACTTTCGTCACGAACGTGATTTTATAAAAAAATATAATATCGATGCTGAAACTGGAGTTAAGTCCCTATTTAAAAGCAGCTCTCGGACTAAAGGCAATGGTAATTACGATAGCGACGGCGGAGACTTCGGTGGCGGAGATTAAATCCTTTAACAAGATACATCAAAGCTCCTTCGAGCTTTGTGTAAGGAGTTATGAGTGATAGCGAAAATGAGCAAAGTCTGGAGTCCCAATAAGCATTTGGATTTCATGAGCACACGTAATGAAGGTGGAACACCAATAGATGCTTCGAGGGACAACCTTATCGAGAAATGGGTTTATTTCGCGGATGTGTGTACTACCCCAATATGCCTCGGTTGACCGTTTGTTTTTTCACCAAAAACGCTTTGTCTCTCGCTTAAAGCGCTTTGCTCAGGAACGGAATATAGGCTCAGCTCGGCTTTCCGAGCTAAAATAAATCGTCGAAAGTGTGATATAGGTAACAAAAATATGTAGTAATAAAGCAACGAGGCGTTATTTGTAAGTGATCATACGCATTGTTTGATTTGGGTTTGGCGTCACAATGTGTAACACATAGCAAGGAAAATTGATCTGCATCTATTTAATGCTGTGAAAATTGTATGTTTTACAAATGAGGTTGAATATGGAAAACGTAATATTACTACTTATCGTGGTTTTTAGTGTAATTGCTTTTGCTGTAACCGCTGTTGACAGAAGAATCCGTTTCTTGGGTGAATCTGCTGACATGTTTTATGGAATGAAAAGGTTTAGTGAAGTGGAAGAGCGCCAAATGGCCGAAGGCAAACAGGATAAATTCACCGCGTAATCCCCTCTCTGCTACAGCTAGCCAGATAAGCGCGGTTAGCGGTTAAGGCCTGCTTAAAAACAACAAAAGGCCTGACACTTCTTCACTTCTTGAAACGCATAATTCCCTAATAATACTCTTGTAAAGGCAGATCGGTAATTCAGTGTTCCCGGACACGAAAATACGGTCTGCCTATTACCCTTGCACATCAAGATTAGAATTCAACTAGAATTTTTGTTTTCCTAATAGGCAGAGAGTCATCGCTGCTGCGGGACGTTGGGAAAGACAATGCGCAACGGAAGGATTGAGCTACCTCCAAAGACAACCACTGAATAGAGAGACCTGTCGAATTGTGCGTACCAGGGGAGTGTGGCTAGCGCTTAATTTCTATGATATGCCAGGATGCCCTGCGGTAATCATGTGCGCCACCTAAGCCAAAAGCATCGACAGCGGCGACACTGTCCGGCATATAGTCCTGGATCATGCATTTTGTGTTTTCAAGGGTTTCTTCGACGGTGATACCGGTGCCACAAACCATCATGCCAGGCACGATGGAATGAAAACCGCGGCTGTTTGAGGCTTCCACAGCCACCCGAAATGTCAACGTATTCATCTTAGGACCTCCTTTTACAACCTGGCCATTGTCCACTTACTACACTTAGCTCCAACTACCCGGAAGGCTATTATCCGTGAACATCGGTTCATTTTCCGGGTAATTATAAAGCTACTATTTTTCCATTTATGTGTTTTAAGCCTAATCGAATGTAAACAAATATCAAATAGTATATTTGGCCGATATTTGCATCGGCCATTTAGTCATCCTCGATGTGAGGAAGGCCGTTGCCTGAATTTGCCATCTTTTGCGACTAAATTGTCTTTTCCGCTGTGCCACAATTATTGAGCAGGCAATAGCATTCCGGAGTTTGGGTTTGCCGATCTGAATGGAATGCACTGTACTTCGATTATATTTGCGGCTAAAGAGAGGGGTGGATGAACTATTTTTGCATTGGGAAAGATCTTCCGGGTTTCATCTTACTTCTTGTACTAGTGTTGGTTGCGGCCTATGCGGAATCCATAGAGGCATCCCAAGAAGCGTTGAAGCTGTTACGTATCACGCCGCAGGGCGAAGACGTTCCTGCGGGACGCCAGGTGGTCTTTCAATTTGATCGGGCGGTAGTACCGGTGGGGCGAATGGAAAGAGCCGCCGACAGTATTCCCATCGACATCTCTCCGCAACTTCAGTGTCAATGGCGTTGGCTAAACACCAGTGCGTTGGCCTGCCAGCTTAATGCGCAAGATAGCCTAAAGGCGGCAACTCAGTATCAAATTACCGTCCGGCCCGGGGTCGTAACCGAAAAAGGCGAAGCCATGGCGGTTGCGGTTCGTCACCAGTTCACAACATCCCGCCCGAAAGTGACTTATACGCGGTTTTTCAATTGGCTTACTCCGGGAACACCACTTATTCAAGTGACCTTTAACCAGCCGGTTTCACGGGATTCGGTTGAAAACGTATTGCATTTTCAACTGGCAGAAAATGACTTGCATAAGGTTGGTGTAAAAGCCTTTCCTGACAGTTTACCGCGGCAGCAACCTTATTGGCGGCAGTTACTGGATCAGGCTGAGCCGCAATTGCCTGATGCGCAAAGCCAATCCATGGCTGAAGAATCCCGTCGTATCTGGCTGATAGAACCCGCCAGCGAACTGCCCTTGCAACAGCAAACTGCGCTTTTGATCAAACCAGGCTTGGTATCGTCTCTGGGAAATGCCCTGGGCAGAGAGCAGCGGACTGTAGTCCGTTTTATGACTTTTCCGGAATTCCGGTTCTTAGGATTGCGATGTGTTCTCAAAGGTCAGGATCAGTGGCACAACCTCGATTACAGTCAGACTCAACAACAGACCGGCGATTCCGGGCCGGAAACTATAGATTCCAAGGCAGCTGACCTTACACCGAGCCTTACCCCGAATTTAGGCTGCGCACCTTTGAAGCCGGTAGCGTTGCGTTTCAGTACGCCGGTATTAAATTCGAGCCTGAAAAAATCTTTGGAGCTGGTACCAGCCTTGGATGGCGAACGTGAGGATTACGATCCATGGGCCAACCGGCCGGACTGGACTCAGCTTAACTCACCCCATCAGGAAAATCGTGAATATCAGGTTTGGTTGCCGGAATTACTCCAGGCCAATCAAGCGTACCAACTGCGGTTAACTGAACTAATCGACGAATTTGAGAGGCCGCTAAAACAGCCGGTTGCTGTAAGTTTCAATACAGCGCACAGAGAGCCCAACCTGCATATGCAACACCGGGCAGCTGTCTTGGAGCAGGGGATTGAATCTGACATTCCCATGGTAGTGACGAATCTCGAAAAGGTTGATGTCCAATATAGCTATTTGACACCCAATAGCGCCGGTGCAGCGGCGCATCGCCATATTGAGTTGCCCGCAGTGGAAGACATCGCCTTTGTGCATCCCTTAGGCGCAAGGAAACTGATCAATGACAGCAGCGGTGTACTCTATGGACAGGTCCGGCCCACTCCGCAACCCCCTGGTTATTGGCGCGATCCGGAAATTTTTGCCCAGGTGACACCATTCCAGGTGCATTTTAAGTTGGGCCATTTCAATAGCGCTGTGTGGGTTACGCGTTTTGCCGACGGGCTCCCGGTGGAAGGGGCAAAAGTCACGCTCTGGAAGGGTGCTTTTCATCAGTTACCCGGTTTAACGGACTTGAAAGTTACACAGCATACCGATTCCTCCGGCCTGGCCAGCCTGCCGGGCACGGAAACCCTGGACCCGCTGCTGGAATTGGTACAGAACTGGGGACAGCGACCTCGATTGTTCGCCCGCGTCGAAAAGGACGGCGACATGGCGCTGTTGCCTCTTGAGTATAACTTTCGGGTGCATAGCTCCCAGGTCTACCCTTGGCTGAAAACCAAGGGCCGGCATGGACATAGCTGGGGAACCACTGCTCAGGGTATCTACAAGCTAGGCGATGAAGTTGGCTTTAAAATCTACGTCCGCCAGCAGAGCAATCAGCATTGGGTGACCGCATTGCCGACGCCATATCTACTTAAAGTCATCGACCCCCAAGGCAAGGTCGTTTATCAAAAAGACAACTTAACGCTCTCTGCTTTCGGTGCATTGGAGGGCAGCTTCAAGCTGCCTGAGCAGGGCGCGGTGGGCTGGTATGCTTTTGATCTGCAACATACCTTCGATATCAACGGCAAGCAACAGATCCAGAACTGGACACCCATGACTATGCTGGTGAGCGACTTTACCCCGGCTCCATTTAAAGTTGCCGCTGAACTGCACGGCGAATTGTTGCAACCGGGGCAGGAAGTAACGGCCAGCGCCGTCGCGAGTATGCATTCCGGCGGTCCTTATACCAACGCTGAAGTCCGTATGACAGCCAGGCTCCGGCCGTCGGCTTTCCGCCCTTCAACGCCGAGTTTAAAGAACTTTCAATTCGGCTCCACTGCTCCGGGAAACAGTCGAGGCGTTACCCTTCTGGAAAGCCACACCAGCCTTGATGAAAAAGGTGAGGCTGAAGAGCGCTTTGTCGTGCCGGAGGCAAATCTCTATTTTGGCCAGGTATTGTTTGAAAGCGCCGTAAAGGATGAGCGGGGAAAAAATATTACGGCGGTCGCCGCGGCTGATTTCGCCGGTAGAGACCGCTATGTGGGATTACGCCACACCCGATGGTTGTACAAGCAGGATGAAATCTCGGAAATATTGATGGCGGTTACAGATGCCGCCGGCAACCTGGTGGCCGATAATACTGTCGAGATCTCGGTTCAAGCGCGGGAAGTACGCGCCAGCAGGGTAAAGGGTCCCGGTAATGCCTACTTAACGCAAAATCTGTTTGAGTGGGTAGAGCAACACAAATGTGAACTACAGTCCGCCTTGGAGCCGGTCAGCTGTCGATTTACTCCCAAACAGCCGGGCTATTATCAATTTGTCGCCAAAGTAAAGGATACCCGACAGCGCGAGCATACCACCATCAGTCATGGATGGGTGACCGGAAAGGGCCGGGTGCATTGGGATCTGGGTAATAATGCCAATCTCGAGTTGATACCTGAACATGACACGGTGAATGTCAATGGTACCGCCCGCTATCTGGTTAAGAATCCGTTTCCGGGCGCGAAAGCGTTGGTCACGGTAGAACGCTATGGTGTGTTGGATGCCTGGGTTGAAACCCTGGATTCTGCGACGCCGGTGATTGAAGTTCCGGTCAAGCCGAATTATCTGCCAGGGTTCTATGTCTCGGTAATGGTGGTATCGCCCAGGGTAGCCGCGCCGCTGGAAGCCGGCAAGGTTGATTTGGGAAAACCCGGTTATCGATTGGGATATAGCGCTACCGGAGTAAAAAATCCTTACAAAGAAATTAAAGTGGCGGTTAGTACCGAAAGAGACAGGTATCGTCCTCGGGATGAGGTTTTGGCCACTGCGCAAGTGACCGGCGATGAACTTCCTTTGCAGGAGCCCGTTGAGGTTGCAGTGGCGGTCGTGGATGAATCTGTCCTGGCGCTGAATCATCAAGGGGCGGCTTACTACGATCCTTATGCGGGATTCAATCGCCTGGATTCTTTGGATGTTGCCAATTACAGCCTAATCAGTCGGCTGTTGGGGCGTCAGAAGTTTGAAAAGAAAGGAGCGAATGCCGGTGGAGATGGAGGTGTGACTGATGCGGCGGTGCGTGATCTTTTCAAGTATGTCAGCTACTGGAATCCGTCGCTCAAGCCGGATGAGAGTGGAACGGTTCAATTCAGCTTCGAGGTTCCCGACAATCTGACAGGTTGGCGGGTCCTCGCATTGGCGGTAACGCCGACAGATCGAATGGGGTTGGGACAGAGCAACTTTAAAGTTAATCGGCCCACGGAGTTGCGACCGGTAATGCCGAATCAGGTCGTGGAAGGAGACCGCTTTAACGCCGGTTTCAGCATTATGAATCGAACCTCCGAAGAGCGCATCATAGCTATAAAAGCATCCATCAGCGGACCCATGGAAGCTTTGCCGTTACAGCAATTGCAATCAACGCTAACTCTAAAACCTTATGCAAGGGAAATCTGGTATTTGCCGGTAACTACCAACAATGATGGCATGCTTACCTGGGAGGTGTCGGCGGGAGATGCCCTCGATCAGGACCGGTTGCAACATCGGCTCCCTGTAAACAGGCGCGCTTCGTTGGAAACTGCCGCGACCTATGGTTCAACAACTGCTGCGGTTTTTGAAGAAAGCTTTGCCATTCCCGAGGGTATTCGTACCGATGTCGGTGCCGTTGAAGCGGTGTTAACCCCCTCCGTTATCGGCAATGTCGATGGCGCATTTCGTTATGTCCGCGACTACCCCTTTTTGTGTTGGGAGCAACGTCTAACCAAGGCTGTGATGGCAAGCGCCTTTATCCAATTAGAGGATTACTTCAAAGATAAAGTTGATTGGCCCGGAGCTGGCGCGCTGGTTCAACAGACGCTCGATTCAGCCTCGAGTTTTCAAGCGTCGAACGGTGGAATGACTTTTTGGCGGCCAAACAACCAGTATGTCAATCCCTATTTATCTGCCTACACCGCAATCGCTTTTCACTGGTTACGGCGGGATGGCTATCAGATACCGGAGCAAGTAGAAAAGCAACTGCATCAATACTTGCAGCGGATGCTGCGAGAAAACGTTTTTCCCTCTTTTTATAGCAAAGGTATGAGCTCCTCGGTACGCGCTGTGGCACTTGCTGCGCTGGCCAAAGCAGGAAAGCTTGATAGCGCGGAAATTCAGCGTTACGAGCCTCATTTCGAGCAGATGGATTTATTCGGAAAAGCCCATTTTCTGCAGGCAGCGTTATTGACAGAGCAAGAGGCCAGTGTTGCTAACAAGGCTGTCCATAATATTCTGGGTTTTGCCAGTCAATCAGGCGGGAAATTCCAGTTTAACGAAGTATGGGATGACAGTTACAAGATGGTATTAGCCTCGCCACTGCGTTCGAACTGTGCGGTTCTTTCAGGCCTTCTAGCCGCTTTTCATCGGCCGGATATAGAACAATCCGTAGCCGATATTCCTTTTAAACTGGTTCGCGGCATCACTCAAAGCCGAGGTAATAGGGACCACTGGGAAAATACTCAGGAAAATGCCTTTTGCATGCATGCACTGATCGATTACAGCAAACGTTTTGAAGACACCGATCCCGACTTTCAAGTGTCCGTTGATTTCAATGGCGAGCGAATGGGCGAAACCGCATTCTCCGGTAAATCCCAACCGGCAGTCATCCTGAGTAGGCTTGTTCGGGAAGGAGATCCGGGACTGCGGAGCAAAATGACATTCAGCAAACAGGGAGTTGGGCGCGTTTACTATGCCGCCAGGCTGCGCTATGCGCCCACGGAAGATAATGCAGCACGGATAAACGCGGGCATCGAAGTTCGCCGGGAATACAGCGTTGAACGTGAAGGCAGGATGGTGCTTCTGGATTCTCCGCTGGCGATTCGCCAGGGTGAACTGGTTCGGGTTGACCTATTCGTCAGTGTGCCGACGGCCAGGCACTTTGTAGTGGTCAACGATCCGGTACCGGGGGGATTGGAACCTGTTAATACGCAACTGGCTACGGCCTCCTCTCTGGATGCGGAACAAGGGGACTATCAACCTTCCGATAGTTCCTGGTTCTATCAATATAGCGACTGGACTAACTTTGGCCGCTTCAATTGGAGCTTCTATCACCAAGAGTTGCGCCATGATTCCGCCCGCTTTTACGCGGATTATCTGCCTGCGGGCAATTACCGCCTTGCCTATACGGCACAGGCTATTTCTGCCGGGGAATTTAGCCTGTTGCCTGTGCATGTTGAGGAAATGTACGATCCGGACGTCTATGGCAAAGGCCTGCCGGCGACATTGCAGGTAACCCCTGCGGATAACTCCCAATGAGGATTTTACGGATGGTCAAAATGCCAAAGCTGCTATGGGCGATGATTCTGATTGCGGCGCTGCTGTCGGGCATGACATTCGGGTTTCAAACTTGGCGTCAACTGGTCGATTTTGAAAGCTTGCCCAGCCATTCGTTGCAGGGATTTTGGCCGGCCACTGTAAAAAACCTTGTCTTTGATCGAACTGGTCAGCGACTTAATATGATCTATGTGAATCAGTGGAACACCTATGACCGTCTGGCGTTAGAGGAGGTGCCCGGATTCTTGCACCAAGCCTTTATTGCCGCGGAAGATCAACGGTTCTGGCAGCATCAGGGGGCAGACTGGTGGGCGCGTCTTCACGCGGCTTGGCAAAACGTGCAAGCATTAAAAGTTGTCAGAGGTGCGAGCACGATTTCCGAACAGGTAGTGCGCATGTTGCACCCACGCCCGCGAACATTGTGGTCCCGTTGGTTGGAAGGTTGGGACGCGGGGAATCTTGAAGCAAAATATTCCAAAGCCGACCTGTTTGAGTTCTATCTCAATCAGGTACCCTTTGGCGCTCAACGAAGGGGAGTGCTACAGGCCTCACGATACTATTTTGGACGCGACCTCGATACGCTCAACAGAAAAGAAATGATGACCCTGGCAGTGTTGGTAAGGTCGCCGGCAGGATTACATCCACAGCGTCACCCGCAACGGTTGGCCACTGCCCTCAATGCCCTTGCATTAAGAATGCAGGAACTATTCGGACTTTCAGAGGAGGAATCAAGGGTAATCCTGGATCTCCCGTTAAGCTCTGCAAGTTCTATCGAAATGGCGGATGTCAGTCATTTTATTCAATACCTGGAAAGCTCGTCCGGTTCGCAGACCGGTATTGCCGGACAAGGTGAAAATCGCTTGAATACCAGTCTTGATAGCCAACTGCAATCGAAAGCGCAAGGCATTCTGGATAGTCGTTTGCAAGCGTTGCAGTCCAGAAATGTCAATAATGGCGCAGTACTGGTCGTTGACCATGCGTCCGGCGAGATCTTGAGCTGGGTCGTCGGCCATGCAGGCACAGAAGACGTGGAGAATAACAAAGTAAATGCGGTTCTGACCCCAAGGCAACCCGGTTCGGCGCTCAAGCCGTTTTTATACGCATTGGCATTGGAAAAAGGCTGGCATGCGGCTACCGTTTTGCATGATGTGCCACTGCAAACCAAAGTTGGGGCGGGTATCCATGAGTATCATAACTATAGCCGGGGTTTTTATGGTGCAATAACCTTGCGCGAGGCGCTTGGTAACTCGCTAAATATACCGGCGGTCAAAACCATCGAATTTGTCGGGGCTACCGATTTTCTGGAATTTTTGCATGACGTCGGTATTAGGAGTTTAAAGCGACATCCGAATGCCTATGGCGATGGTATTGCCTTAGGCAACGGCGAAGTGTCGTTATTGGAAATGGTTGAAGCCTACGCTACCCTGGCTCGAATGGGTAACCAGCAGCCACTCACTGCTTTCGAGGTTACGGACGTTTGGAAATCCGGGCAAAATCATGTGTTGTCCCAAGATGTGGCTAGCATTATTGCCGATATCCTTTCTGATCCGGGAGCGAGAGAGAAAGAGTTCGGTTGGCATTCCATCCTCAGTTTCCCCCAACAGACGGCCGTGAAAACCGGAACTTCCAGCGATTATCGCGATGCCTGGGCATTTGGCTATAACGACCGCTACACGGTCGGTGTCTGGATGGGAAATCTGGACTATCGACCCATGCTGGAAGTGACCGGCGCCAGCGGCCCAGCCGCCGTATTGCGGTCAGTGTTTCATGAACTGAACAAGGGACGCATAGCCAAACCGCTATATGTCGATCCTTCCATACAACGGCTGCCGGTCTGCGTCCCTCAAGCCATGCATCAGTCGGATGAAAGCTGTCATTCCAGACTGGAACTGTTCACCGCAAAACAACTTGAAGCGAAGGCTAATTTGAACCTGGCGGCATTCAACTCTGCAGATGGTTTCATTCGAATTCGAAAACCCACTAATCACTTACAGCTCGCGCAAGATCCACGAATTCCCGACGACCTGGAATATTTCGAATTTGCGTTGAATGATGTACCGGGCGTTAGCCAAGTGGATTGGTATCTGAACCAGGAGATTAATGCATCGACGACAGGTACCAGAATGCGGTGGAAGCTTAAACCTGGGCAGTTTGAAACCTGGGCAAGGGTTTGGTTGGATGGTCAAGAAGAGCCTTTCGAAACGGAGAAGGTTAGCTTTTCTGTCTATTAAGGCGCAGTATTCTAGTGTAGTGTCCCATATAGATAGCACATTAAGCGAGTCGCTAAAGGGTCAGATACTAGGCGCGTTTGCGAAGGAATATTGGGCATCTTTCGAGCAAT
>JANQMN010000076.1 GCA_028280065.1 Hahella sp. | reverse complement strand
GGAAGGTTAGTTAAATCTTGCAGGTGATGTTTGAGTCTTCAGGTAGGTACAGCCCCGCGCAGCGGCTTAGTTCAACATTGGGCTATACCTCAGGTATTGTGACATTTCCACTGGCCTCCCACGTTGACATAGTTTCGTCAACTCGCCATAAACAACTGCGATATCCCCGGTACCACTGAAGGCGTTTTTCCATTTCCGGCGCGTAGCGCTGAACCCATCGAAAAACAGTGGTGTTATCAACGGAGATGCCACGTTCTTGCATCGTTTCTTCCAGCTCACGGTAACTGATGCCATATTTACAATACCAGCGAACGCATTGCAGGATGACCTCCGGTAGGAAGTGTCGCCACTTAAAATCAGTCATTTTATGGCTCATTCAAGAAAAAGTTGGCTACACCGCCCGTATTCCGAACTTTTTGCAACAAAGCCGCTCAAGTGCTTCAAGCTCTAACCCCCTCCGCTGTTTGATCCAATTGACTGCATTTTCTCCCAATTCATTCCCCGATGTCCGGTTAAATGTCCGGTAATTGTCAGGTTTTCCGGGTATTTTTCATTCATCCTAATCGCTACTATCCAAATACACACGAGCAAAAAATAGGAAGGAGCATCGCGTGAACTGGTTTAGTGAGCTGAGAAATCAAAAAAACATCAAGAATAGAAAGATTGCTGAGCATTGCAACAAATCTGAGGCTGCGGTTGAAAAATGGCAAAAGAATGACAGAGGTGGGCCGCCCGATGAGGTGTTGCCTAAGCTTGCTGAGCTTTTCAACGAGAGCGAATCTCATTTAAAAGAACTCAAGTATGGTACTGAAGGTCAAGCCAATAGTCAGTTAAAGGAACTCGTGGGTGCTTTGAAACAGCTGGTTGATCTAGAGGTAAATGTGGTTGGAATAGCGCAGCGTACGTTTACACACTTTGATCCCAATGGCTCGAATCCCTTACATCAGATAGCCCATCTGATCCTACGTGAGATTAGCGAGTGCGGTTTCACGGATTTTAACGTGTTTTTCACAACACTGCTGAAAGAGGCTGATGATGAAGAGAGCAGGCTCAGGGAAGATGGTAAAAAATATGATGCTTTAAAAAATCTGATTTATGCCGCCAGTTGCTGCTATCTAGATCCAGACTCTATTTATTTCACCTCAATCATCGAGCCAGGGGAGGTGGTCCGAGTGAATCTCCCAGGGCTTGAGGTCCAAAAAAGCGAACCACGAAAAATCAATCTTGCCGCATTGTGTTTTCGGTTGTTGCATTTCCAACGATTTTCTGCCAAGGACAAGCTGGAGATACACATGGACCTTAATTCAGCGAATTTCTTGATTAAGGGCAGGAATATTCCTATCCCTAAACCCACCGGTACCGATATCGAAGGTCAGTTTCGGGCATTTTGTGAGGAATTGGGGCGTCACCTACAGGTGGAGGAGCCACTCCCCCTAAACTGGGAGTATTGTGAGGAATACCTGGGCGCACTGGATGGCGCTATGCAACAAAGTGATATCGATGAGTTAAACGCATGGATGTTAAATAAAACCGGCAGGTCTTCTCATGTCCTCGCATTTACCTGCGATAGAGAGCAACCTGAGATAATTTCAAGAATCTTGAGCGAGTTTTCAGTGTTGCCGGTCTATCACTATACCTCCGACGGGAAAAATGCGTTGACCGAAAATGCACGGGTTGTTTACCCGGCTATTTTTTTAAAGGAAAAACTGGCGTTATTACAATCTAAGGTGGTTCGGAACAAAGGCCTAAATGCACAAATCAAAGAATCGGGTGGAGGCAAAGACACGATGAATCAGAAGATTAAACTCTTTTTAAGTTATGCCCACAAAGACAACCCGCTGGTTGAGGAACTGCTCGATATGCTATCCGACAAATTTGCGGTGGCCAAGGGGGTCGAAATAGAAGTCTGGCGCGATGGAAAAATTCTCATGGGAGAAGACTGGGACGCTGAGATAAAAAAAGCCTTGGATACCTGTGATTTTGGATTGCTGATGATGAGTGAGAGCTTTCTCGCGAGCCAATATATAAAGAAAGTGGAGTTACCTAAGTTGGTTCGAGAAAAGAAGGCGCTGCCGGTTGCCTTGAAAAAGATAGATTTTGCGAACTTCGACCTTAGAGGCTTGCAGGCCAAGCAGTTTTTTAAGTGGAAAACCCTAAGCTTTAGAGAATGTGACGATTCTCAGCGAGAAGAGTTTGCTTACGATTTATTTGGCGAAATCATGACGATCATTAAGAGCAAAGGAAACAACCATGTCGGAGAGTAATCCGAACCTAACGACCAAAGAGATAATCCAAGAATTGCTGACCCGGGTCATGAAGCCTGAAAAGAACGCGTCTCACGTTCAATCTTTGCCGTTACCACAGCTAGGTACCTGGCCGGCTTGTGTTCATTGTATCGATAAACCAACGGTTCTTGCGATTGTTGCGGCGGTGACAGCCAACCGGCCACTGTTAATTCTCGGCGAACCCGGCACCGGGAAAAGCCATACCGCCCGTGCGGCCGCGGAATTATTGCACCGACAGTTTTTGAGCACGGTTGTCCAGCCCCACAGTGATTACCAGGACTTGATGTGGACCATCGACCATACCGCCCGTTTGGGTGAAGCTCAACTCATGGCCGCGCTAAAGGATTGCTCACCAAAGCAAGATGCACGAAAGGAGCTGGCCATTGAAAAATACCTGTCTCCCGGACCGCTTTGGTGGGCTTATGACTGGCAGGACGCAAAAGGACAAAAGTGCCACGCTGAGTACCGACCCGAAGAAGATACGAATAAATCCAATGCCGCCAAAGAACAAGGCGTGGTATTGCTAATCGATGAAATCGATAAAGCCGATCTGTCGTTGGCAAATGGTCTTTTAGAGACACTGGGGAATGGAAGTTTCAATGTTCCGTTTTTCGGGAGGAGCGTCAGGGGCAAGATTCCGCCCTTGGTCGTCATTACCAGCAACGACACCCGGGAATTGCCCAAGGCGTTTATCCGCCGTTGTGTGGTTCACACGCTTTCCCTGCCGGAAGAGGAGACCAAACTCCGTGACTATTTTGAGCATATTGGCCGTGCTCAATTCTCAACCATGGAACCATCGGTTATTGCATCTGCTGTAGCTGAAATCATAAAAGAGAGAAAAAAATCGCTCCCGGGCCAACAAGTCCGAACCGGATTGGCGGAACTAGTGGATTTATTACGCGCCTTAAATGAATTGGGCGATGCACGGCAACAGGAAAATGCCTGTGAATCTTTAGCCCCATATTTCTTAAAACAACAACGTCATGGATAAATCGCCCCATCAAACCGATGATAAGGGTAACGCGGCACGATCAATGCGTCCCAAAGGCATTATTTCCCTTGCTGACCTTGTCACTCTGCAAGCCATGGCGGAAAACCCAGAACAACAACGGCTATTAGCGCAAGCCATCGGGTACGAGTATCGCCCGCTCGAACCAGAAAAAGAGGGTTATGTTTCTTTAGAGGGGGGGCACTTAAACGTTGATAAAGAACTATCCCAAATAGAAGTGGTCAAGTCTGTCCGGTCGCCCATTCAACATTGGTATGTGCAGTCTTACCGGGGAAAGGAAAGAACACCTGAGCCGAAATCGAAGGACTCAACACCCGTCGGTGTGGAAAAGTCGCCCAACGTGAGTCTACCGCCGGCCATCCGGCCGGAAATCAATCCCGGCCTCATGCAAGGCTGGTTGGATCGTTTACTTAAGGTGAGTCTGCGTGGACAACAAATCGATCTATTGAAAGTTGTTGACAGTCTTTCCAAGAATAAACCGTTACGGGGATGGCCCTTAACCACCAGGGTGCAAGACGTACAAGAGTTGGTGGTGGTTCTTGATTTTCACGATCACCTGGCTCCCTTGCTGAACGAACTACGCCTTTTGAATAAGCGCCTGTATCAATTCCTTGGTGCGCAAGGCCGGTTATTGATCGCTTTGGCTGACCATACCCCTCCCACAGCGTTGTTGCAAAGTGCCTATAGTAGGATGCTACCGGAGCAAAGCCGGGTACTCTTGCTAAGCGATATGGGCGCCAACGGAGATGACCGATTGATGTACCAATGGCAATCGTTGGTAACGGAATTGAAAAAAGAGGGGCACAGCGTTCGGGTCTTTTCTCCTTGTCCTCTGCCAGTATCGACTGCTCAAGTGGTTAAAGAGGATGAGACCGTCATCCTGTCAGCCGCCGCCAATGAGCAGCGAGTGTTGGCGTTGGTGTGTGCGATGGCCTTTTGTCACTACCCGACCACCAGCACGCTGCGGTACCTGCGGCAACAGCTTCCTCGATCTAACCCGGCGGATGAGCTGTCCGTCTGGAATCACGGCGACGCCAAGGTGAGCAGTGGACAATGGGAACTTCACCGAGACAAGCGAAAGCAGTATCGAACATCTTTTTCCGGATTGCCAAAACACCTGAAAGATCCACTTCTAAAAGCCCTTAACCAGTGGCAGCTAACGCTTTGCGATGAAACCCGAGGGATTGAAGCAGGTCTAATGTACGAATACGGCTTGCGAGACACGCCACCACCTGCTGAATGGTTTAGGGCTTTGATACAGCGTAGTGAGCCCTATGATCCGAATCTCCTGACACTGGGTGATACGGTGTTGTACTACGCTATGGAGTTACTTTGCGAGCTTAATCGTCTTAAGCAGAGTACCGACCATCGACCGTTGTTTGAACGAGCACAACCCATCGCTCGAAACGCTCGTCTTCCATTACCCCTTGAACCACAGGGAGGAAATGGTCAAACCTTGTGTTTTAACCAGAAAAAGAATGCCCTAGCCATCGATGAATCCCCCTTGGGTGTGGGTTGTATCCATCAAACCGCCATTGATTTGATGGATGAAGTCACACGAAAGCCCCTGGTAGCGGGCGGTCAATTCGAATCATCACCCTTGGTACTGTGTAATGAGCAACGTCGAATCACCCTGGATCGCCTGGAAAAACCACGGTGGGCCCAGTCTTTAGGCCGTGATGAGCATGGCTTGGTCGCTATTCATGAAGGAGGCGGTATGTACCAGCTCGTTGAGGCAGGACCGGACAGGCAGGATGCAAGTTGGCACTGTATTAAGTGCCCGTCGTGGTGCAGTGAGAGCGGTGTGGATGCATTTGGCTTATATGCCAGCCTGGACGTCTCAGGCGTCTTACAAACTTTTCGATGGATACCTCATGGCGCGTTTTTAATGGGTTCTCCAGAAGGAGAGTACGCTAGAGGTGAGGATGAAGTTCAACACTCCGTGAGATTGACCCAGGGAGTCTGGCTTGCCGATACGGCATGTACCCAAGCACTTTGGCAAGCGGTGACGGGTGAAAACCCAAGTCATTTCAGTCATGCTAGTGATGCACAAGACAGGCCCGTAGAACAAGTGAGTTGGGCTGATTGCCAACGAATGCTTGAACAATTCAATCAGAAAGTACCCGGTGTAAATCTGCGTTTGCCGACGGAAGCCGAGTGGGAGTACGCATGCCGAGCCGGTACCACTACACCGTTCAGCTTTGGCGAGAATATCACCACGGCACAAGTGAACTTTTACGGTGGAAATCCCTATCGTGATGGTGAAAAAGGAATCTTTAGGGAAGAAACCGTCACCGTGAAAAGTTTGCCCGCTAATTCTTGGGGGCTCTATCAAATGCACGGCAACGTGTTGGAGTGGTGTTCTGACTGGTATCACGCCGGCTATGAAAATGAAGAGCCAGAGAATCCTAAGGGGCCTGATACCGGTGCTGACCGGGATCTGCGCGGCGGCAGCTGGTTCGGCATCGGCCGGGACGTGCGTTCCGCCTGCCGCTTTCGCTACTCGCCGGACTACCGTGACGACTGCACGGGATTGCGCCTGGCCCGAGGAGAACTACCCCAGGCAAAGTCAAGTCAAGCACAGGTGGTATCCGATGAAGCCGTCGCGGAGCAGGCTGAGCGGGTGCCGCAGAGGGAGGCGGCCAGTTGGTTTGAGCGACTGATAAAAAGAAATAAATAGTACGGAAAAAATGGGATAAGTGAACCTCATGAAAGCTAAATTTTTTACCATTCATGCATTGCATCCATCGGAGGGAGAAGATCGCTTGAATGCATTTTGTCATCAGGTAAAAGTCATTAACATGGAGAAACATTTTGTGCCGTCTGCGGAAGCGAGTTTTTGGTCGATTTGTGTTAATTACATTGAAAACCAGCAAGCGTCAGCGGAGACTAAAAGAACTAGAGTCGAATTAATGGTGTTGGGAATTCTCGAATACACACCTTGCCCACTCCTGGTTTTAAATCAGGTAAAAGCCAAGGGGCTGGAGTTACTAGTAAGCCAAGCTGAACGTTGCTCCAGTACCCGCCTTTTGTATCAGGTGGATGTATGAATACCTCGGATTACGCCAGTCCTAATCCCTTTTGCACTGACTATCATCTCGGACCTGAGAATTACGTCGAACAATGGGCAAGCGCCTTCGGTGAGGATGAGTTTGGCTATTGGATGGAGTTTTCATTCAAAGGTGTCACACAGCGCCTTCGGTGGATCCATCCCGGACATTTTTTAATGGGATCGCCGCCGGATGAACCGGAGCGAATAAAAGAACGGGAATCGCAACATTTAATCCGCCTTACCAAGGGGTATTGGTTGGCAGATACCCCTTGTACTCAGGGCTTATGGCAAGCGGTTATGGGTGAAAATTCGAGCAAATTTAAAGACGAGGAAGACTCGCTACAAAAACCTGTTGAATCGGTTAGCTGGAATGACTGTCAGCAGTTTATTGCGCGTCTCAATGAAGGAACTCCTGGCTTGGGCGTGCACTTGCCTAACGAGGCCCAGTGGGAATACGCCTGCCGGGCCGGCACATCCACCCCGTTTAGTTTTGGCGACAATATTTCCACTGAGCAGGTGAATTACAATGGGAATTACCCGTATGGTAATGCGAAAAAAGGGGAGTTTAGAGCGAAAACCGCCCCGGTAAAAAGCTTACCGCCAAACGGCTGGGGGCTTTATGAGATGCATGGTAATGTGTGGGAATGGTGTTCGGATTGGTTCTGGGATCACTATGAAAAGGACAAGCAGGTCGATCCCACAGGGCCGAAAAAGGGTGCTGACCGGGTTCTGCGCGGCGGCAGCTGGATCTCCGGCGGCAGGTACGTGCGTTCCGCCTCCCGCGATCGCTACTCGCCGGACAACCGTGACTACTTCACGGGATTGCGCCTGGCCCGAGGTTAACTACCCCCCAGTCAGGCCAGAGCTAGCGGTATCGACTGGGCCGTCGCGGAGCAGGCCCAAGACGATGCCGGGAGAAAAGTTACCGATATATCCATCTTGATCTCTGGCGTATTAGAAATACGTCTGCCCTACGAGAGCATAAAAATCTTTGGGCAACTGATAATAAAATCAGGCTGCTAACTTTGATTCCGGTCACTTATCAGCGTGCTTCATTATTTTTGATGTATTCTATCAAACTCTCAAAATTCAGAGGCTTAGAGTAGTAGTATCCCTGGCCATAAGTACAACCCATGCCACGCAGCATATCGCCTTTAGTCATGCTTTCAATGCCTTCGGCTACCACTTCCATTCCCAGCAATTGAGCCAAAATGACAATGCTCCTGCAAATATCGAGTGAGGCCCTGTCGTGGGTAATTTCTTTAACGAAAGATCGATCCAGTTTTAAAACATCAAAATTAAACCTGTTTATGTACGCAAAGCTTGCGTAGCCGGTGCCGAAATCATCCAGCGCGATTAGAAAACCATGTTGCTGGCATGTCTTTATCCATTCGCCTGAACTTTCGCTAATCAAGCTGCGTTCCAAGATTTCTAACTTAACTTGCCTGGGCGACAGATTTCGCTTTTCCAGCTCTTCAACAAACCAGGGAATAAACTCTTGGTGAGCCATTAACTTACTGTCGATATTGAAACTCATAAAAACCTGATGTTGACAATTGAACTGGATTTTTTTGGCAGAAAGAACGGCTAACCAGGCAGTTCTTTGCTTTGGATCGGTCTTCGAAAAGATTAGGGGATTGAGCCGAAAACTGTCGGCTCAATCCCGTTAAATATCGAAACTTTCTTCAGACCGAAGTTTCTCTGTTAACACCTTGCATATAGCTGTAAGTATAGTTTCCCGTTTGCAAGGTTTATAGACGATTTGGTTCACGCCTTTCTGGAAAGCATGATCAGGTGTGGTTAATTCCGGATCTGTAGCGCCGGTTAACAATATAGTTTTGGGAGTATTTTGTAGGTTTGCCTGGCACCATTCAATTAGCTGGTAGCCGCTTATTCCTTTCATCGAAAGATCACTTATTAAAACGTCATAGTGATTTGTCTTTAGCTGTTCGATAGCCGTTTCCCCACTTTCGGCAGTATCTACCTCCATTTCGGTACTACTTATGTAGGCGGCTAAGATTTCCAAAAGTGGGGTTTCATCGTCAACAACCAACGCTTTCTTGCCTTTCAGAATATCGGATTCATTGGACGTTTCGGTATTGCTGTCGGTAGCTTTCTCCGGGCTATTAGAAGGCTCGTGTTTGGCCTTGAGTATTGGTAGGTAGATTTTAAAGTTGGAGCCGGAGCCTGGTGTCGAGTGGACTTCGATACGGCCATCATGCGCTGCAACGACGCGGTATGCTATGGATAATCCTAGGCCGGTTCCTTTTCCGGGTGGTTTGGTTGTGTAAAAGATGTTGAATATATTGCCGATTTCCTCCGGACTCATACCGCAACCGGAGTCCGTAACCGAAATACATAGTTCATTTTCGGAAATCTTCTCTGCAGCGAGTTGAATAACTTTTTCGTCACTTTCTTCTAATGCATCCCTGGCGTTACTGATGAGATTCATCAGTACTTGTTGCAGTTCACTGTTATGGCCTTGCACTAGGAGTTTTTCCTCCAGTGCACTGATTTCAATAGAAATATTCAGCGCCTCGTACATTTCTCGTAAAAATGCGGCCATTTTGTTGAGAAGGTCAGAAACGTCTATTGGGGTTTTGTGTTTTTTCGACTCATCCCGCACCATCGTGCGCAGTCCGCTCACTATCTCTGAAATCCTGTTTACTGCATCGTTATGGTTGGTGATGTGGGAAACTATCCAATCGTCGAGCACCGCCTTTTCTTTTAGGTACTCTTTTATCAGGTCCATATTTCCCGAGGCGATTGCCAGGGGATTGTTGATCTCATGACCAATATTGGAGGCGAGTTCGCCAATCGCCGCCAGTTTCGAGGCGTTGAGACTTTTTTCTTTGGCTTTTAGTACGGCCTTTTCTCTGTCTTTTAGCGTAGTGATGTCAATGTCCACGCCAATGAGTCGAACCGGACGCTCAAACTCATCATAGTAGGTCCGGGCCATTGTTTTAATGGTTTTGACACCTTGCTCTGTAAGGATTCTATATTCAGTGGAGAAGGCTTCGCCTTCATATTTTGATTCGTTTATTGAGATTTCAGCCTGTTCTATATCGTCAGGGTGGACCTTTTTAACCCAATCTTTGTAGAGCAGTTGTTGATTGGTCTTTTGTACTTCGTAGATCTGGTACATCTGATCGTTCCATTCAAGCCTGTCGGAACGGAGATCCAGATCCCACACACCCACGTTGCCCGCTCTTATCGCCAGATTTGAGCGCTCCCGTTCGTACCTTTGTTCAGTGACATCTTGAAGTGTGCCGCGAATCTTTACAACCTCGCCCAGAGGGCTGAAAATAGGTTGGCCGGTTACTTTGACAAACAACCGCTTTTTATTAGCGTCTATTAGTTCGAACTCGTCTGCAAATTCATGGCCTTGTTTGCATTCGGCCAAATACTGTTTCAGGCGGTCTTGATCTTTCCTGGTATAGCTTAGGAGCCCCTGGGCAACATCCGTAGGCGTGGTGTTTGGAATTCCATAGATTCGATAGACTTGTTCTGACCAGTGGGTCTTGCCCGTTTCAGTATCGAGTACCCAGCCGCCAATCTTCGCATCCTGTTCTGTCTGATGAAGAAAAATTTCTCTTTGCTTCGCATCATTTATGTTGACGACGGTCACCACATAGCCAGTCTGATTCCCTTGCTCATCTTTATAAGGCAGCATACTACATTGGTGATATTCCCCTTTAGAAGAAATGACCTCGGTAGATCGGGTGTTCTTGTATAGCCCGAGTCCGCGTTGTTTAAATGCCTTTAATGCCGCACCAAAACTTAACTCGAATATAGATCGGCCAACATCTGCCCGACGAACTTGGAAGTTCGAAGCCATGTTGTCGCTCACGGTACGAATGTTGAAATCCATATCGAGGAAGATTACACCCACGTTTGTAGAACGTATCAGGTTTTCGAGATCGGAATTAATATGGGTAACGTCGTGAATCTTTACCTGGAGCTCGTTGTTGAGTGTGTATAGCTCTTCATTGACAGAATTCAGTTCTTCGTTGGTACTCTGCAACTCTTCATTGGAAGCGATTAACTCTTCATTTGTAGTTTGCAGCTCTTCGTTGGTGGTTTCGAGTTCGCGGATATTGAGTTCAAGCGCTTGTTTTGTCGTTGTAAGCTCATCCTGCAAGAGGCTAATGGCCTTTTCGTCACCATAGACAGTTTCCTGCACTGTCTGATTGGATTTGACCGGATTTTCAAGCGAGCCTAAATAAAAGACCTGGCTATTGGTCGAAAACCACCGAAACCTCATTGTCCATGCGTGTTCATCCAGATTAACACCTTGATAGCAGATGTCCGTTTTCTCGGTTTGGGTGCGTTTCAGGGCGGTCAATATCGGTATACCGATATCACTCCGGAATAGTTGATTAATTGAGGACGAAACTAATCCGGAAACATTCTGTTTAATCAATTCATGAGCTTTGCCGTAGATCGCCACTAAGTTATATTCTTCGTCGATGATCATGGAATTTGGATTGAGAGATTCAAAAACCTGTCCAAAAAACATCGGATTAGATGGAGATAACCGCAACGGAGAGTGGAGTTTTGATCGGTCGATTCCTTCGGAAATCACTGGTGACCAGCTGTGCTTTCTCTTGCGCAGTGGATTGTGGATCTTTCGGTATAAACGCCATTTGCTATCCACGGTCTTGAAAAACCGTTCTTCTTCGCCCAAAGATTCGGAGCTACCCAACGCGAGCAATCCTTTTTCTTTCAAAGCGAATGACAGATTGTGCAGCGCTTTCTTCTGCGCTTCCGGTTTTAAATAAATGAGTAGATTTCTGCAGCTGACAATGTCGATATTCGAAAACGGGGGCGAGTCGATTACATTGTGGCGCGAAAATACAACCTTATCGCGCACATGTTTTTGGATTTGATAAAAGCCTTTGCCTTGGTCGTGGAAAAAGTTTTTCCGTTGTTCGTCAGTAAGTCCTTCTAATTGCTCTTTTCTATAGACACCACGAGAGGCGCTATCCAGTTGTGTCTGGTTGATATCCGTGGCGAATAGCGTGATGTTGCGTAACTCGTCCTCAGAGTCCAATTGTTCCAATAATAAAATCAAAAAGGAATAGACTTCCTGGCCGCTGGAACAACCCGGTATCCAAATTCGAATGTTCTGCGGGTGTTGTTTAATTTGTAGCTTCAGTTCCTTGATCAAGAGATCGTAGAATTCTCTATCTCGAAAGAAACTGCTGACACCGATGAATATATCATCTGCCAAGGCTACCAGTTCATCCGGAACGTTTTTTAATGTTTCGAGGTAAGCATCGACGTTGGTTTGGCCGACGGCAGTCATTCGTTTTGCGATACGTCGACATACAGTGGTTTCTTTGTAGTCTTCGAGCCGTGTTTCAAGATTCTCATGAATAACTTCAGAAAACTTCGTTATACGCGTACCAATTTCTTTTAAAAGCAATAGGTTGGACGATTGGTTTTTATCTTGACTGATGTGTTCGACGATTGCCTGAAATATCTCTTCCGTGGGGAGAATATTGCTGCTGTGGCACACTTGAATTACAGAGTCCGGCATGCCGGCAAATTCGGCTTCAGACGGATCCTGGATAAATATTTCGCCGCCTTCCTGATAAATACTGATACACCCCTGGCTACCATCACTGCCACTGCCGGAGAGGATTACCCCGATGGCGTAGTCTTGATAGTGCCGCGCTATGGATGAAAAGAAATGATCGATTGCGCGGTTAGGGGAGTGTTGAGCTGGTTGGGCTTCTAATTGAAAGCGGTTGTTTTTGATAGTGACTAGTTTGCCTGGTGGGCAAAGATAGATGACATCCGACTCCGGTTGTTCATTGTCGGTGATAACTTTGACTGGCAGTTTTGTCTTATCTGCCATGATATCCTGCATATAGCTCTTATTGCTTGGAGATAAATGCTGAATAACAACATAACAGACTGGTATGTTGAGTTTTTCGGCATGTTTAAAGAATTTTACTATCGCGTCTAAACCGCCCGCTGAGGCGCCAATTCCAACTACAAACATAGCGTTATTCCAAGTGCGACTAATACTAATTGACTATATGCTTTTGCTTAAATATATGTCTATAAAATTATGAAAACCTGCTCTTAAAACTGTTCGCTATCAAGAATCCCAAGGGTCTTGAGTGGCTACTAAGTGATCCGTTTCAAATCATGCCAAACGAATAATCTTTCTCGAAATCGAAACTTTACAGTTTTTCTGGATTCTTGAAATTCCAATATAAACAGTATTTCTCAAGAACTTGCATCTGATCACACTGTTAATCGGTTTAGAAAGGATAGGTAAAGAAACTAAGATGAATAAAGTTGATACTGAAGTGCGCCAAAACCGCACTCAAGTATTGACGGGATCGCCAATAGACAACCGCATACAGGATGCCAGCGAGGAAAATCACGGTGAGCCTTTCAACTGCACCTTCTCCGGTATGGAAATGCGCTAGGGTAAAAAGCGCAGCGCTAATAACGATGGCAAGAATGCCGCTCCACTTTTTTAGCGGAATCAATTTCCAAAGAGTCTCTTGAAAAAGCAGTCGGAAATATGCCTCCTCCGCAACGCAAGTTACCAACAAGTTGAAAAATAGAAACGCTATGGTCAGTTCGCCGAATTTTGGATCGAACTCTGCACCCAGCGCCATTCCGAGGGCAAATATGATAATAGCGCCACCCAACATTATCGGCAGGTCCTGTCGGGCAAACTGTTTCAAGGAGAAAGGCTTCAGGTGTTCAGCAACTAATGCCAGTATTAAGGCGGCGGCGAGCGCTTTATCCAAATTTGCATAGAGCTTATAAGGTAGGGTTCCGTTGCCTAAATGTTCTGCTGAAAAGAGCAAGGCGTTATCGAAACCCGGTATAACATGAATACTCAACGCCAGCGCCATTATCACCACACCGGTCCAGCCGAGCCAACGTCGCCAGCGAATTTTTTCTAAGGTCAGAAAACCGAATCCGATATAAACAATGAGAAAGGGCAACGCCTGCCATTGAATCAAATTAAACCAAAGCGATGTGGTGAGTATGGTTAAAAAAAACCAGATGTTGATGGCTGAACGCAGTTTTGGGCGTTGGTTCAGGATTAATAGAATGTGTAACGCATATAACCCAAAAATGAGCGTTACCGAGAAGGGAATGTTTACATCCATGGTGATATTGAGAAATCCGGCAGCCATCGGTTTTTTGAAGGCTACTGTAGCACAGAGTTTGCAGTAAAATTAATGGGTTAGAGGACTTTTCTATATTGTGGAAGTCGCTAATTCCACATCTTCTTGTCGCTTTACAACTTCAGGAAGCTGCTTCGAAATCCACTCGGCACAGTCACGAAACACTTCTTGATTATTGATTTCATTCAGCATTTCGTGGCGACCTTCGGGATATAGCTTGCATTCGACCTGATGGCAACCGGCATCTTCCAATTTGGAACATAGCGCACGTACGCCTTTGCCATTGCTACCAACCGGGTCCTGGTCTCCTGCCATGAGTAGTATGGGTTGATCCTTTTGTATTTTTTGCATGCCGCTCTTACTCGACAAGGATTCCAGGCCTTTCAGAAAGTCGCACCAAAGTTGGGTAGTGACAGCAAAGCCGCATAAAGGATCATGAACGTAGGCGTCAACCTGCAGGGGGTCTCTGGATAACCAGTCGGATTCAGTGCGAAGCGGTTTGAATGCGTTATTGAAGCTGCCAAAAGAAATAAACTGCAGTAGCTTACTGGCGTGCTGTCCGCCAATTCGTTTTTTTTCCAGTTTAGCAACAAGATAACCGGCTGCGAATTTTGCAGGAGGGGAATAGTTGCTTCCTGACAAAATAATACCCTGAAACTTAGGTCGATACTGCTGAAGGAATCCAAGGCTGATAAAACTGCCCATACTGTGCGCAAACAGAAAGTGGGGTAGTTCGGGGAATCGGCCTTTCACTAACTCGGCAACGCGGTTAACGTCGGCAACCACTTTGGACCAGCCCTCCCGGTCCGCAAAATGCCCTGCAATGCCGTTGGAAATGCACTTGCCATGGCCGCGATGATCATGGGCGACGACGATGAAACCAAGTTGATTTAGATAACTGGCGAAAGGTTGATAGCGACCGGCGTGCTCTGCCATCCCATGACCGATTTGGACGATGCCCACTGGTGTTTGGGAACCGCTAGACTGGTTTGACGGAAACCATTTGTACAATGGAATTTCATGGCCGTCGGGACAAAGGAGTATATCGGGGAAATCAACCTGCTTCACTTTAGGGTCTCCAATTGAACCTGGATCAATTCAACCGTTTTTGCTATCTCAAGGTCAGTCATATTGCCGTCTTTCACGAATAAAACCTTTCCTTTCCGGTCCAGGATTATGACGGCACTGCTGCCTTCTTCAAGCCCCCAAGCTTTTCGAGCGAGACCTTCAGTATCGTTAACATAGTAGGCATGAGGAACTTTCCGTTGGCTGTCCTCCAGTTGGCTACCGGCAAATCCTGCAGTACCCCATAAAGCATCATCTGTATTGAGGATAGTCGTTGTTTTAAAAGGAGAATCAGGCAGATATTCAGGTAGGTTTGCTTTAATTAGAGCATCAATAAAGGGTTGGTTGATGTCGGCGGTACCGGTTCTTGCGGCGAGATGGTAGATACAGCGTATTTTTCCCGTGAGGTCTCCGGTACTCCATTTTCGGTAGCGGATATCGCTTTCTGCATCGAAAACCATTTTTTGACGGTCAATGTTAAACTCAAAGATCATTTGCCCTTTCGATTCAATCACTAAGGAAGGCAGGGCTTTTCCGACAACGATGTTGTGACCGAACGAAAATACGGAAACCAGGCTTAGAAGCAGGAAAGTTGCAGCCTTTGTCATAAGATTTTGGTCTATCTCATCGAATAATTAGCGAGTGAAGTTGTTGAGCATTACTTCTTCATTTGGCTAAAAATAAGGAAGAAAGTTAGTTATAACAACCAAGAAAGTTACGAAATGAGAACAAAAACGATAAAAAAGGAAAAGTATGAAAATTTTTATGAACAATATGACGGTGATTTTTCTACAGTTGAAGAAATCAAGTACTTGGAGCTTCAACAAGCTTCAGTGATTATCCAGTACCTGTATTAATCCTTTTTGCAAAAGCTTCGCATAGAGTCGTCGATAGATGAATTGCCCTAACAGTATACCAGCGGTTAATGAAACGATAAATACAAGGCCATGATAACCTAAAAGCAGCGGTGAAATCGCCACGATGAAACCCAGTAATAAGCAACCCAGCAAGTAGATCGTTGCCTTTCCTACTAAATTTAAAGTGACAAAAGCTTCATAGCGTGCGCGTTCAAGAAGGGCTTCCTGCTGTTCCGGAGCGTATCCTTTGAGTTGTTCAAATTTACCTACGAAACGCTTTACGTTCACGACTATCCTCCCGTTGATTTTGAGTTGCTATGTTCTCGTGTTGTGTAGCAAACCATTCTTCTCGTAAAACGCTGAGTTTAACGGAATCGTAGTAGTTCCCATTGTAATAACGTACTTTGCGAATTACTCCTTCGATTTGCATGCCGATTCGTTCAGCGCATTTGATCATTCTCGGATTGCCCGACCAGGTGGTCAAGCCGCCCCGTTCAATCTCCAGGGCGCTCAATCGATTCTTGGTACCGACGCCAACAGGGATTGCGTATAGGGATGTTGTGGTGCGGTTAATACCTGTTCGGTGTCTCCCTGTTCGACGATTTTACCGTTTTGCATCACCCCAATACGATGGGCGAGATGCGGAACGATAGAAAGATCGTGGGTAATAAACAGATAAGATACGCCAAAGTCCCGTTGCAGTTCCAATAGGAGGTTCAGCACTTCAGCGCGAATCGACACATCCAATGCACTGGTGGGTTCATCGCAAATGATCAACTTTGGATTCACCGCCAAGGCTCTGGCTATAGCGATACGCTGACGCTGGCCACCGGAGAATTCATGGGGATAGCGTCTTTTGCTATCCAGATCCAAGCGGACTCGCTGTAATAGTTCATCGACTTTGGCGGAACGTTGTTCGGCATTTAACTTCAGTCCCAAGCTGATCATGCCCTCTTCGATGATTTCTCCCACGGTCATCCGAGGATTCATTGAGGAATAGGGATTCTGAAAAATCACTTGGATTTGCTTCCGATAGGGCATCATCTTACTGCGGGAAAGGTCATCGATACGTTGCCCGTCGAAACGAATTTCACCGGAAGCCAGTTTGTCCAGGTTGAGAATTCCACGCCCACAAGTAGACTTTCCGCTGCCTGATTCACCGACCAGCGCCACTGTTTCCCCAGGAGCGATATTGAGTGAAATCCCATCCACCGCCTTGGTATACCCTTTGACTCGTTGCAGAATTCCTTTGCGAATAGCAAAGTGGATCTTAATATCTGACACTTGCAACAATGGCGTTTGCGATTCATCGCTTTTCCGGTAGTGACGCATATCGGGAAGGCTGTTGATCAGGTGCTTACTGTACTGTTCTCGTGGATTCTCGAAGAAATCGTTAATAGGATTTTCTTCAATGATTTCGCCCTGATACATCACCCCAACTCGGTCTGCGGTGTTTTTCACTACGCCCATATCGTGGGTGATTAACAGCACCGCCAGTTTTCTTTCTCTGGCAAGCTTAACAACCAGTTCTAGTATCTGTTTTTGGATAGTGACATCCAGAGCGGTGGTTGGCTCATCGGCAATTAAAACCTCCGGTTGACAGGCAAGCGCCATGGCAATCATGACCCTCTGCTGTTGGCCGCCGGACATTTGGTGAGGATAGAAGCTCAATCGCCTTTCGGGGTCGGGAAGACCCACTTCCTTAAACAGGTTAATCGTGCGCTGCCGGATTTCCTCGGAGTTCAGATTGAGATGCCGGCGCAGGGTCTCGCTCAGCTGATCGCCCACGGTTTGAACCGGGTTCAGTGAAGTAAGGGCATCCTGGAAAATCATGGCGATACGCCGGCCGCGCACTTCCTGCATTTGCTTTTCTTTAAGGCCGAACAATTCCTGGCCTTTGACACTGACTCTGCCTGATGTGACTTTTAATGCGTCCGGCAACAAACGTATTGCCGCCATCGCCGTTAAGGATTTGCCACTACCGGATTCACCGACCAGGGCATAAATTTCCCCGGAATGCACATCCAGGCTGACACTGTTAATCAACTGTTTGCTGCCGACACTGATACATAGATCACGGATAATCAACACGCTTTCGCTCATGCCTTGGCACCTCCGTCAACAGTTTTCGGATCGAAGGCGTCGCGCACCAGATCGGAGAATAAATTCGCGGCCAATACCAGGGTGAACATGAAGAAGAATGCGCCTGCCAGAGTCCACCAGATTGCCGGTTCTTGTGACAATTCCTCACGCGCTTCATTGATCATGTTGCCCCAACTCGTCATTGCGGGATCAACGCCGACGCCGATGTACGAAAGCACGGCTTCAGCCAGTACTAAAGCACTGAAATCCAATACGAAGGTAATCAAAATGATATGGGTCAGGTTGGGTAGAATGTGGCGCTTAATAATTCGGTAGTTGCTGACACCGAATGCGTGTGCTGCCTGGACGTATTCTAACTGGCTGATTTTTAAAGTTTCTGCCCGCACTAAACGGCAAAGCGTCGCCCAACTGGTGACTCCAAGAATAAAGCAGAGTCCGACAAATCTGGCATCTGCTTTTTGTAAACCGATAGTGAAAAAGTCGGGATTCAAATCTATATAAACTTGGAACAGTAAGACAGATGCGGCAATTAGCAGAATACCGGGAATCGAACTCAACGTAGTATAAAGGTACTGCACAATGTCATCGACCCAGCCTTTGAAGTATCCTGCGCATACACCCAAAGTAACCGCGATAGGCAACATAACCAAGGTGGCAAGTGTACCTAGTAGAACCCCTGTGCGAATGCCCTTGATACTTTTATAAAGTACATCGTTGCCTGCTTTGTCTGTTCCCAGGACATGATATAAATTGCCCACGTAGATTAGCCAAACAAACACCAGAATTATAACTGCTTGGGCAATCCAGGCGCTTTTCCACGGGAGTTCGCTATTACGCAGGAAGTACCATTGAGGACCTATCCAGAATGCGCAGACGACAATAGCAATTATCAGAGCGATGAAGGTCTGTTTTACGATGTCGGCAGGCTTGTCCGCTGGATCATCCAAATGTTTCCCGGCATGGACCAGTGGCGGAAAGTCCCGGATACTGCTGCCGTCATCTGCTTTCATGTTCACTTTTTCAAATGATTTAAGCGAGAAAGGGGCCGAATAAGTCCGTTCGTTTTCGTCAGCCATATCTCCCATCAACACATCAAGAACACTGGTCGCTCTGTTTTCATAGAACACCTGGTCTGCAGGTTGGCCTTCTACCGGCTCCAGTGCTTTGCGGAAGTGTAGGGAATCCAGCAGGGCAATCAGGATATAACTTGCAATCACCACAAATGCCACCATACCCAGGCGGCTGGAAAAGACCTGACGCCAACGCTCGGTAAGAATCTTATCCTTGCGCATATTCCAGAAAAATGTGGCGATCACTGCCACCAATAGAAAAATCAGGGCGTCACTCCAAAGTACAACTATCTTCATCCTTCGCCCCTTAATTCAAACGTACTCTGGGATCGGCCCAGGTGTAGGAAATATCAGTGAGAATCAGGCCGATGATGTAGAGAATCGAGCCGATAAATACCATCGACCGCACCACCGCAAAATCCTGCCTTTCGATAGAGTCCAACATATAGCTGCCGAGTCCCGGGATACCAAAGAATGACTCCATAACCAGGCTGCCCATAAAGAGCAATGGAATGACAACGACAACACCGGTAAGAATCGGAATCAACGCATTGGGTAGCACATGTTTAAATAAAATGGTTATCTCGCTAAGCCCTTTGGAGCGGGCGGTGCGAATATAGTCTTGATGAGAAACTTCCAGAAACAGAGTGCGGTACCAGCGGGCACCGGCGCCGATGCCGGAAATAACCCCGATTACAATGGGTAGGATTAAAAACTTCCAGGCATGTATTGACGCATCAAATCCTGATATCGGCACCAATCGCCACATTTTTGCGATCAGGTACTGGCCACCAATAATGTAAAACAGATAGGAAATGGACATCAGGCCGACAAAGAGTACAACCGCCCCTCTGTCTAATGCAGTACCCCGAAACATCACGACTAGCAGCGCTACACAGATGTTGGTCCAGATTCCGATCGCAAAAGTAGGTAGTGCCAGTGCCAAGCTTGGCCACATCCGCTGGGCAACATCGGCAGTGATATCCCGACCGCTTTCCGATTGACCGAAGTCCAACATAAATAGTCTGACGGACTTGGTATAAAAGATGGTTTCAGTTACGGAGCTCAAACCTTTGTTAGATTCGTTGAAGAACAAAGGCTTATCGTAACCGTTTTCTTTCTTCCAGTTTTCGATAGCCTCGGCGGTTACGTATTTTTCGCCTAGCTGGGAGCGAGCCATATCTTCGGGTGAGTTCACCACAAAAAATAGCACGAAGGTGAGTAGATTTACTCCTATCAGTATAGGGATAGCGTAAATCAATCTTCGGACAATATAAGCAAACATTAATAAACTCTTTTTAATTCAATTATTGAGCCTTGGAGAAAAGGTTTTTGCTAGTGAATGGTCATATTCTGGCGTCTGCGATAAGCTCTGACAGCAGGAATAAATAACAGAATGACAAATATCCCCAGTGTTACAACCGGCCATATAACCGGCTGATTCCAGTCGGCCCGTTTCTGCCGCCTTAGTTCAGAATCCACTCTTACGTATTTGAGAAAGGTCTTACTAATACCGTGACGCTTGGCATTAAAGAGCCAGGGGTTGTTCAAGTAATTGTCAAGGGGATGATATCCAGTCATCCAGACGGCATCGCGACGCAGAATATCCAGCATCTGGGCAACAATGGCTTCTCTTTCTGGGCTGGGTTCCATTACCCGCATTTTTTCAAATAGCGCATCGTACTCGTCGTTTGCATAGTTGGAGTTATTCGCGCCATCGCATTTACAAATGAGTGGGCTCTCCGGGCTGTAGAGCAAAAACAGGAAGTTCTCAGGATCGGGGTAATCCGCCAACCAGCCGTGGGTGTAGATTTGAGTATTACCGGTCAATAATTTTTCACGAAACCGGTTCCAGTCGGTACTTCGAAATTCGAGTTGTACACCCAGTTTCTCGAACTGTTGGCGTTGCCAATCCTGTTTATCAGGGGTTGTAGCACGGGCTTGCACGTCCAGATAGATGGTGAGTGGTTTACCCGTCTTCGCTTCACGGCCATTGGGATAACCCGCTTCAGCAAGAAGTTTCTTGGCATGCTCAATCGGTTTTCGTTTCGGTGCGCCATCAACCCAATCATAAACGTAAGGATTGATGCCCTCTTCACCCTCCAGATAGCCGGGAATTCCCGGTGGTATAGGACTGTGGGCAGGCAGACTTGTGCCTTTGTGAAAAATATCGATTTCGTCTTCGATATTAAAGGCGATGGAAAGCGCTTGACGAAGTTTGCGGCGCTCTTCCGTGTAACCCCCGAGAACAGGGTCTAGCATATTAAAGCCGTAGTAATGGGTTCCTGGCTTGGACTCTGTTGTTACCGTAAGGTCATGACTTTTCATTTCTTCCGACATTTCCAAGCCGTTGGGGCCAATCACAAATGCTTGATCGAAAAACTTGTGGGTATTGCTGTGGCCCTCTCCAGAGCGGTCGTAGTAGCCCTGTAAAAACTTGGTCCACATAGGCAACAATTCCTTTTCCAAAGAAAATATCGCTTTATCAACAAAAGGTATTTGTTTACCTGCGTCTTCAAGGTAGCCAAGTTCGCGATCTCCTTCTTCTCCCTCTTTCGGATAGTACTCCAGGCGAAAGTTGGGGTTGCGCTCCAGCACGATTTGGCTGTTTGGATCGTTTTTGGTCATCATGAAAGCGCCGGTTCCCACCGGATACCAATCTAACGTTAAATTCTTCTCTTTGAATCCCGGATTATGAAAAAATTGATCGACTTCGGGAGGAACAGGGGCAAAGAAGTGCAATGCAAGCCAATAAGTAAACTGCGGATAACTTCCGTTAATCAAGATGCTATAAGTATTGTCGTCAATGACCTCTAAGCCCTCCATATCATGGTTATCGAGGTTGACCCAGCCATTACGTTCTATTTTTCCAAGCTGCTGACTGAATTCACGCATACCGACTATATATTGGGCCATGAATCCGAGCATTGGAGATTTGTTTTTGGGATCAGCTAACCGTTTTATTTGATAGATGAAATCGTTGGCATGCACTAAACGACTTGAAGTCTCTGGAAAGTCTGCAATCACCTTGAAGTTTTCTGAAGATGCGGCGTTCTCAAATATATAGAGCGGTGAGCCATCAGACTTTTTGGCAAATGCAGGGTGCGGTTGGTAACGTAGCTCAGGTTCTATTCGAATGGTAAAGCGGGTAAAAGCAATCTGGTCGGAACCTTCTTCAACTTTTTCCATGTCTGCGTTCAGGGGTGTTATTTCTGGCACTTCTGAGGCGGCCATCGTTTTTAGGACATAAGGCCGCTTTAAGAAATGATACCCTAAAGGTGGTTCGTAAATTTGGCTAATGAAGAGGCTTTCATCACTTGCATAGGAGATTGCCGGGTCCAGATGTTTTGGAGGTTCCTGAAAGTGTGAGTAATAGATGATTTTGTCATCGGAAACAGACGTGTAGGGATTATTGTATACATCGCCACAGGCAACTAATTGAAGTGCAATTGCGATGACAACGCTAATTAGCGATAAGCGCATAATGGATCGATACCGGTAAATGTCGACTTTTTGTACCGCGCAAGTTGAAATCCCTTGTGAGGTCTTCGCGTGGTAAGGAAGGGGGGCGATTCTACTGCAGCGGTGTTCAGTATTCAATCAATCAAGCAAGTTCACATGTTTAGACAACGAAAAATCACTTCAAGTCGGAGTAACTTTTGGCGGTTACACTTCACATTTTTAGGGGTCGATCACAAAATAATCTGTAATTTGCCCTTGTGCTGGACTGGGTTTTGCAGAGTATAATCCGGTCCCTATAACTGCCATGCCCAAAAGGCGCCGGCAAAAATGCATGTGCTACCCAGGTTAACCCAATAAAAACTAAGTAAAGAGGTTGAAGTTGCCTGCATATATTCTTCAGCGTTTGCTGATCATGATACCCACCTTTTTGGGAGCAACCCTAATTGTCTTCAGCATGACACGCTTTGTTCCTGGTGGTCCGGTTGACCGGATCATCATGGAAAGTTCTGCCATGGCAGTCGAAGGCAGCGTTCAAGGCGCTTCACAAGCGAACCAAGGTCTTTCTGAAAGCCAAATTCAGCAACTTAAAGAGTTTTACGGCCTCGATAAACCCATTCATATCGCTTATTGGGATTGGCTCACCAACTTAGTGCAACTGGATTTAGGTGAATCGACCCGATATTTCGAGCCGGTCTGGGAGATGATTAAGGAAAGATTACCGGTTTCCATTTTTTTCGGGTTGGCTACATTTGTTATCAGTTATCTGATATCCATCCCCCTCGGCGTCATTAAAGCGATAAAACACAACACGGTTACGGACAATCTTTCATCCGTTTTAATTTTTATAGGTTTTGCAGTTCCCGCATATATCGTAGGGATATTTCTGTTAACCGCCTTTTCTTTTCAAATGGAAATTTTCCCCATGGGCGGTTTTCGCCACGAAGATTGGGAAGATTTCGAATTTTGGGAAGGGGTTGTTGACATAATATGGCACTGCACGCTTCCCCTTATTTGTTATGTCATCGGTGAGTTTGCCGTGCTGACGCTTACCATGAAAAACAGCATGATGGAAAATCTCTCCGCAGACTATGTTCGAACGGCAGTGGCCAAGGGGTTGCCTTTTAACGCGGCCGTCATGAAGCATGCATTTCGGAACAGTCTGATTCCTATTGCTGCGCATTTTGGAAATCTTCTAACCGCATTTTTGGCAGGATCCTTCCTTATTGAGGTCGTATTCAACATCAATGGAATCGGCCTATTAGGGTATGAGTCTCTGGTTGAGCGGGATTATCCGGTAGTGATGGGCATTTTAGCAGTTACTACCGCTTTGTTTTTACTTGGTAATTTGCTTTCCGATATATTAGTGGCCGCTGTTGATCCCAGAGTTAAATTCGGAGGAAGCCGGTGATTTCGCTGAATCCTCAAACCCTCAAAAAAATCAAGCGCTTTAAGTCCATCAAGCGGGGTTATTATTCATTTCTGCTTTTGATGTTTATGATTTTCCTGGCATTGATCGCAGAGTTGTTGGTCAATAATAAGGCACTGATTGTTAAATATGACGGGGCTTTATATTTCCCCACCTATGCGGATGTCATTCCCGGTGAACAGTTTGGGCTACCTTACCGATGGGAGACCAATTATCGGGAACTGCAAGCCAAGTTCGACGCGGAAGGCGGTGACAACTGGGTGTTGATGCCGCTTGTGCCCTGGAATCCCTACGAGCAAGACTACAAAGAGGGCAGCTTCCCCCCCTATCCACCTAATGCGGAAGAAGGTCACTTTCTTGGTACGGACACAAATGCACGTGATGTCCTTGCTCGGATTGTATATGGTTTCCGGATTGCCATTGCCTTTGCCTTTTTCTCTATGGCGATCTGTTTTAGTTTCGGCGTTGCCATTGGCTGTGCAATGGGGTACCTGGGCGGAAAGTTCGATTTGTTCGTACAAAGGGGTATCGAAATCTGGAGCTTAGTACCTTTCCTCTACATTATCATGATCGTTTCTTCTATCGTTAAACCCGGCCTGGCCGCGCTTACATTCTTGTTTATCCTTTTCGGATGGATGGGGATCACCTGGTATATGCGGTCCCTTACGTATAAAGAAAAAGCTCGCGAATACGTAACCGCCGCAAGAGCACTTGGCGCCACTGACGCCCGTATCATCTTCAACCATATTCTACCCAATACCATGGTCATGATCGTGACGCTCGCACCATTCTTTGTCGTCACTGCTATCTCTATATTGACCGCTTTGGATTATTTGGGCTTTGGGCTTCGTCCTCCCACACCCAGTTGGGGTGAGTTGCTCTTGCAGGGTAGGACCCGCCTGGATGCTATCTGGATTGTAAGTTCAGTCGTCACTGCCATTGTTGTAGTGTTAACTCTGGTCCAGTTTGTCGGAGAAGCAATACGAGAAGCCTTTGACCCGAAAAGATACACCCAATATCGTTAAAGCACGTTTTCTGTGCATTGGCGTTCAGTAGAAGAGAATGAGGATTTGAAATGTTAAGAAGTAGGGCATTGCTTACGAATGTCTTGTTGTTTGTCAGCTTTTTGTTTTCTGTCAATCTTTTGGCGGCGAAGCAATTACCAGCTGACATTGAGTGGATTACCAACAATGACGCACCTCTTTTTGCCAATCAAGATGCGCCAAAAGGCGGAACTTACACCACCTGGATGCAAACTTTTCCCCTAACATTGCGCACAGTGGGCCCCGATTCTAATGGTTTTTTTGCAGGGTTTACTAGACCGGTTCCGATTGGATTATTGGAGGTCCACCCTAACACCCGGGAAATAATACCCTGCCTTGCTACTCATTGGGCATTTGATAAAGACCATAAAACCGTATATTTCAAGTTGGATCCCGATGTTCGTTGGAGCGACGGTAAAAAGGTAACTGCAAATGATTACCTCTATATGTTGGAGTTCATGAGATCGGAGCATATACAAGCCCCTTGGTACAATAACTTCTATACGCAACAAATCACCGACATTAGCAAGTATGACGAGTATACGATTTCTATTACCTACGGAAGTGAAAAGAGTCCCGAGACTTTGTTGTTCGCTTTACACGATCTAACTCCACGTCCTGAACATTTTTTAAGGGATAAAGTTAATAAAGATTATGTTCGTAAACATAATTGGACCATTCAACCAACAATAAAGCCCTATGATATTTCCAAAGTTGATAAAGGTAAGTCCATTACTTTTAAGCGTAATAAGGATTGGTGGGGCCAAAATAAGCGATATCTGAAAGGTCGATATAACGTCGATAAAATTCGAGTAAGGGTTATTCGAGACAGGGAAATTGCCTTCCAAGCTTTCCTAAAAGGGGATTTAGATTCTTTTTCACTATTGTGGCCTAACTTCTGGCATGACAAAGCCGTCGGAGAGCCTTTTGACAAGGGCTACATTCACAAGCTCTGGTTTTTCACCGATAGACCTCAAGGTTTATCGGGAGTGCTATTAAATCAAGGTTTAGATTTTCTTAAAAATAAAGATATGCGTATGGGGATCGCCCACGCATTGAACATTGATAAAATGATCGCGACTGTACTGAGGGGAGACTATGTAAGACTGCAATCGACAGGTTCTGGGCATGGTGCGTATACAAATACAGATGTAAAACCTTTTCCTTTTGACCCTAAGAAGGCCATGGAGTTTTTTGCTAAAGCGGGATTTAGGGAGATGGGACCCAGAGGTATTCTTGTCAATAACCAAGGACAGGAGCTTCGTCTTGAGTTGACATACACTTGGCCGCAACATAGCGATAGGCTCGCAGTGCTTCGCGAAGAAGCAAAAAAAGCAGGACTAAACTTAGTGTTGAATCTGGTTGAAGGAGCAAACGGCTTTAAGACCTTTCTCGAAAAGCAGCATCAGGCAGGTTTTATTACTATGAACACTAGCTATCTACCAGCTTATTGGGAATATTGGCATAGTGATAATGCAAACAAACCTCAAACGAATAACTTTACAAATTCAGCAGATCCTTTTCTTGACGAACTGGTTATGAAGTATCGAACATCATTTGAAAAAGATGCTCGAGTGAACGCAGCTTGGGAGTTGCAGAACTTTGTTATGCAAGAAGCCGCATACATTCCTACTTATAAGGTTCCATATACTCGTGGTGGATATTGGCGTTGGATGCAACTACCAGAAGTCCCAGGAACATTATTATCTAGAGAACTTTTTTCAGAAAACCAATGGGATTTGGGCTTGTTCTGGATGGATAAAGACATGGAAAAGAAAACCCGCAAGGCAATGAAATCAGGTAAGACCTTCGAGCCCGTCACCATCGTCGATACCACCTATAAAGAGTAAGGAAAGAACTAAGCTGGTTGGGTTTTGCCGACTGGTTTAGGTTGCATGCAGTATGAGTCAGGAAAATATTCTAGCGGTAAACAATTTGTCCACCGAATTCGATATCGATACCGGTACCGTTAGGGTATTGGACAACGTCGGTTTCAACGTGCCCCAAGGGAAAACCCTCGGTATAGTCGGTGAATCGGGTTGCGGTAAGAGTGTCACAGCTATGTCTATCATGGGATTGCTGCCGCATCCTTATGGCCGGGTTGCCGGGGGCGAGATTCTTTACCAGGGGCAGGATCTCACCCAGCTCTCTACCGAAGACATGTTTAAAATTCGTGGAAACAGTATTTCCATGATCTTCCAGGAACCCATGACGGCGTTGAATCCGGTGCATACGATCGGCCGTCAATTGATGGAATCCTACCGGCTGCACCGGCCGGAATTCGATGCCAAGGCTAGAGAACAGGCTGCCATCAGCATGTTGAAAAAAGTCGGTATTCCATCACCTGAAAAACGCATGGAGAACTTTCCGCATCAGCTGTCCGGCGGAATGCGGCAACGAGTGATGATCGCGATGGCATTGGCTTGTGAGCCGGACCTGTTGATTTGTGACGAACCTACCACTGCATTAGACGTGACTATTCAGGCGCAAATATTGGAGTTGATGCAGGAGTTGCAAAAAGATAATGGCATGTCCATTATCTTTATTACCCATGACCTGGGTGTGGTCGCGGAAATATGCGACGAAGTCGTGGTGATGTATGCCGGTAGAGTGGCCGAGCAGGCACATGCGATCGATCTGTTTGAAAGCCCGCGTCACCCCTATACCCAAGGCTTGTTAAAATCCATACCCCGGTTGGAAGACACCCCTAAAACCATCCTTCCGGTGATTGAGGGATTTGTCCCGAGTTTGCAACAGATGCCGGCCGGCTGCCGTTTTCAAAATCGTTGCCCAAAGGCCGATGACCAATGTACTAACGTTCCGGCATTGGAAATGGTCGAAAAGGCAGAGACTAATAGTGATTTCCCCCATAAAGCGGCTTGTTGGTATAAGCAGCCCGAAGCTATTCCCTCTTCCAATATCTAAACACTGCCATGACTAGCGAAGTATTGCTCAAAGCCACAGACATAAAACAGCATTTCAAAATAAAAAACGGCTTGTTCGGGGCCTCACATACGGTGTTTGCCGTGGACGGTGTTTCGTTGGATATCAAACGAGGCGAAACCTTGGGACTGGTGGGTGAATCCGGCTGTGGTAAAAGTACGCTGGGGCGATCACTGCTAAAGCTCTATGAACCGACGGCTGGGTCAATACAGTTTGAAGGCCGGGACATTACATACCTCAAAGTGGGTGAAATGCGCTCGCTACGCCAGGAAATGCAGATCATCTTTCAGGATCCTTTGGAGTCCTTGAATGCCAGGCATACGGTCGGAACGATTCTTGAGGAGCCGTTCATAATCCATAAGTTGGGAACGCCGCCGGAACGGCGTCAGTGGGCGGAAGATTTGTTGGTCAAGGTCGGTCTCAGCCGCGATGCCGTCAATCGCTATCCTCATGAGTTTTCCGGCGGTCAGCGTCAACGTATCGGTATAGCCCGAGCGATTGCGCTAAAGCCGAAATTGATTATCTGCGATGAAGCCGTCTCGGCGCTGGATGTTTCCGTCCAATCGCAGATTATCAATCTACTGCTTGAACTGCAGCGGGAAATGGATCTGGCGTTGTTGTTTATCGCCCACGATCTTAGTGTGGTGAAACATGTCTCCGATCGTATTGCGGTAATGTATCTGGGGCGGATCGTTGAGCTGGCGGACTCGGAGACCCTCTATGAATCACCGCAGCATCCTTATACCAAGGCATTGATCAGCGCGATTCCGCAACCAAATCCGCGGCGCAAGTCTTCACGGCAGATTTTGCAGGGGGATGTTCCGTCGCCGGTGACACCCCCAACCGGCTGCCACTTCCATACTCGCTGTCCCGTTGCGAAAGAAGATTGTCGAAGTACCGATCAACATTTGCGAGAAATCGTCGATGGGCATCAAGCCGCCTGTATGTATGCCAAATAAAACCTGTTTTTGCGGTACCACCCTTTACAGAGAGATTCAATGAGCGCGTATCAAAAGCTTGAAAAGAAATTTTATCGCCTGGGCCAACTTGGTCACTTGGGAGCAATTGTAGGTTGGGATCAACGTACGATGATGCCAAAGGGCGGCGCTTCCGCCCGTGCAAACGCCATGGCGGAACTTGCGGTCATCAGCCACGAAATAGTCACAGGAAGTGATATGGCAGACCTGTTTGATGCCGCAGCTTCAGAGAACCTGTCCGATTGGCAACGAGCCAACTTAAGGGAAATGCATCAATCATGGCGCCAAGAATCTTGTCTCCCCGCCGAGTTGGTGGAAGCAAAAAGCCTGGCAGAGGCGAAGAGTGAAGATGCTTGGCAGGAAATGCGCGGTAAAAATGCATGGGACGATTTTAAGCCGATATTTGCTGAAGTCGTAAGGCTCACCCGTGAAGAAGCGGATGTGCGCTTGGCAGCGACGGACTCGGATGATGCGCCGATATCACGATATGAGGCACTGTTGGCACTGTATGAGCCTGGCTGCTCGATTGCCGAAATCGATCAGGTATTTGGCACACTTAAGGAGACGCTGCCGGCCTTAACCCAAGAAATCATCGAAAAACAGCAATCCGAAGCGGTAACAACTCCTGAAGGGCCATTTTCAACCTCATCTCAAGAAGCGCTGGTGCGGGAAGTCATGCTGCATCTAGGCTTTGACTTCGATGGTGGGCGCTTGGATGTTAGTCATCACCCATTCTGCGGCGGCGTGCCTGAAGATGTGCGAATCACCACCCGGTACTCGGAAACAGACTTCGTCGAAAGCCTCTATGCCGTCATCCATGAAACCGGGCACGCCAGCTACGAACGCGGCTTGCCAAGAGAGTGGGGTAACCAACCCGTGGGCATGGCACGCAGCATGGGATTTCATGAAAGCCAAAGTCTGTTGTTTGAAATGCAGATTGGGCGGTCTCGAGCCTATGTCAGCTATCTGGTTCCTTTGTTGGAGAAGCAACTCGGAAATAAAGGGGCATATACTGTCGACAATATGGCGCGGCTGTTAACACGTGTCGAACCTGGTTACATTCGCGTGAATGCCGATGAAGTAACCTATCCAGCGCATGTCATTCTTCGCTATGAAATCGAAAAAGATCTTGTGGAAGGTAAAATCGAGGTTGGTGCGATACCTGAGTTATGGCATCAAAAGATGATTGAATACTTAGGTTTGGAGACTGGTAACAATCATAAAGACGGTTGCATGCAGGACGTTCACTGGCCTGCCGGGGCGATCGGCTACTTTCCTACTTACACATTAGGTGCACTCACGGCAGCGCAGTTGTTTGCCAAACTAAAAACCGCAATCAGCGATATAGACCGGCAGATAGCAAAAGGTGATATCACGGCGATTCGAGAATGGCTAGGTAAGAATATTTGGTCCGTCGCCTCATCACTTTCGGGCAAGGACTTAATCAAGCACGCCACAGGCGAACCACTAAATCCGGATTATTTTCTTACCCACCTGAAGGATCGCTATCTCGACGCATAGTTTTCAACGAGAAAAAGAGAGTAGGGTGCGCCATGCGCACCTTTTGCATTTTGAGCGTCGCAACAAATTATTTCGCAGCAATCACTTTCCTCCCGAGAAACCACTTCAACCCGATTCGCCGCTAATTGGTCTACTCTTGAGAAGAGTCTCAATTGGATTATTCCGCGTGCGAACTCTACTTTCTGTAGCATGTCAGGTATTCCTGCTTTTAAGCGCATCTACTGCGTTCGCTAACGAGGATTACCGGCTTAATTACTTCCAAACCGACCAAAGGTACACCTATCGCATCGCATTGCTTAACCTGGCGATGCAGAAAACAGAAGAGCAGTTTGGGTCCTATCAACTCATTCCCCGTCAAGAATCCATTACCCAGGCCAGGGGAGAGGCGTTACTGGCTTCTGGATTAGGAGTAGATATCGCGTTTTTGCCCACCAGTGTGGAGCGGGAAGAAAAAATGCTTGCGGTACGGATACCCATGTTGCGCGGAATTCTCGGCTATCGGGTAATGCTGATCCATCAATCGACTCAGCAGGCATTTCTCGAAGTCACCCACATCGACATTTTGCGGCGCAAATTCATAGGCGGTTTCGGTGCGCAGTGGGCAGATATGGTTATTCTCGAAGCGAATGGCTTAAATGTAGTGGGCGTAACCAAGTATGACAGTTTATTTAGTATGCTGGATAGGAAGCGGTTTCACTATTTTCCGAGAGGGATAAACGAGGCTTGGAAAGAGCTGGAAGAAAGAAAAGCTTTATTTCCGCATCTTGCCGTGGAACAGTCGTTGGCCCTTTATTATCCCTATCCGGTATATTTCTTCTGCAACAGAAACAGACCGGAAATCGCCCGGAGGATTCGTATCGGCCTGGAAACGGCCCTTGACGATGGGTCGTTCCAAGTACTTTTTCTTGACTACCATGGCTCTCTGGTCAAACAAGCAAACCTTCACCAGCGTCGCTTATTTGTGTTAACAAACCCAAATCTTCCCAAAGGAACCGAGTCTCCCGATACGAGTTGGTGGTTGCAATAGGAAGATAGAAAAAAATTGCCTTAGTCGATGACGTGAAACTCACCGGAGCCCAGCACGGAGAAATCCCGCTTTCCGGCTTTTGCTAGAACCGCATCGCCCGAACCTGAAATTTTGCCTTTGGCAACTTCGGCGGTTAACTCTCGTCCCACGAAATCGCCCGATCCCATAATACTGATGTCTTGACTAACGACTTCCCCGGATGCCACGATCGTGCCGCTACCTTTGATGGAAGCTTTGGATTTAATGGCTGCAAGGTCCTTAATGACCATGTCACCCGAACCCAATACGGTTAAGCTGACTTCCTTTGCCGTCAGGCTTTTTATCACCAGATTTCCGGATCCCTGAACTACCGCCTTGAACTTAGGCGAATGCAGTTGATCGGCAACCAAATCTCCGGAGCCGCTAACACTTAGCCCCTCAATGACCGGCAGGGATACTTCGATTACCAGTTCGTCCAAATCCTCCACATAAAATTCCAGCCAACCTGCATCGTAGGAGATCGAAACCGTATCGCCACTGGTGTTGGCGGCGACTTTAGATATGGCTTCTTCGGGGCCCCTAATGCGGATTTGTGAAGCGTCGGCTTCCTTGACAATCACGGTCAGCGAGCCGGCGATACGAACTTTGGATATTCCTTCGAGGTTACGGATTTCCTCCTTAATTTCCCCATTAGCGACAGGGCTGAGAGTCAATGACCATAGTAGTAAAGCACCGATAAAGGCGAGTAAAGCATTGACAGATCGAATAGAGCTGTTTCTTAGTAAATATGTACGCATAACCCTTGTCTGTAACTTAAGCATGAAAAGTTTGTGAATTTCTTCCATGTCGTTAATGCACTTACCGCATAGCGAGTTATCTTCGAACTTGATTTCAGCCGATTAGTAATCGATCTCGAATCACCTTCTCAAATAAAGTGCTCGCGCATGCTGTAATACAGTACTGCGAAACTCGCACACAAAGTCACAAGGCCTGCGGCATAGATGGTTACGAGATTAGTGCTGGCCATCATGTCATACAGCAAACCAAGCACCGGTACTTTCCAGGCAGCAATGAGACAGGCAAAAAGGGTGGCAACGGTGATGATTATGCCATGGTAGGGGTTCTTCACGGGTTCTTCAGGCAAAGCGGACATGACCATGTCGGTAAAACCGTCATCGGCGATATACTCTTGCTGGTCTTGAAGCTGATTGCTCAGCCAGCTTTCAAATGGGTCATGTTCAGGCATTCGAAACCTCACCTTGCCATGAAGATAACAGTGATTGTAGCCTTTGTTTGCCGCGAAGAACATTAGTTTTTACTGTTCCCAACGGGATATTCATTATATCCGCTGCTTCCTGATGTGAAAATCCCCTTTCCAGGCATAAATGTATGGAACGTTGCTGATCTTCACTTAATTGTGCCATCGCTGCTTGTATGTCACGTTTTGCATCTACTGCTTGCATATCCTGACTCAAATGCTGCTGCTCGCTTTCAATAGCGCTTTCGTCCGCCATTGGTTTGTGTTTTCTGAAATAGCTCACCATAACGTTATAGGCGATACGATACAGCCAGGTACTGAACTTGCTATCGCCCCGGAAACTCTGCAATGCCCGGTAGGCCTTGATAAAGGTTTCCTGGGCCAGATCATCCGCCAACGCATGATCTCCTTTACACCACTGGCGTAAAGATTGTCGTACCTGCGATTGGTACTGACGCACCAATTGCGAGTAAGCATGCTGGTCCCCGCGCTTAACCACTCGCTGGATAAGCGCCTGTTCGTTCATTTGCATGGATTCCCCTAGGGATTAATCAGTGCTTTCTGCCTTCGGGGTATCCAGTTTGTAAATCACGATATTCGCAATGCCGATAAAGAGAGGAATCAGGCCAATGGTTGCAACATCGCCACCGGCAACCGCTGCCAGCCAGATAATTACGGCGATACCGATAGCTGCCTGCATGATGCCTTTCTTCAAATGATTGGTGGGTTTTTTCTGCTTGCCTTCAAAGTAATCAAAAATTTCCGGCGGGATATCCATGCCCTTTTCGATCAGTTTATTTACGTTGTCGTGCAGTAACTTGCGCTTTCGGTAGTTTTGAAAGCCGATCAACGCGACGATAAACAGGGGGCTGCCGAATATCAGAATAATCGCCAGGATGGGAATAATAATAGTCTCGTCGAAATCCGGACCATGGTCATGACCGCTATGGTCAAAGCCTTTTTTGTCGCCATCTATTATGAACTCATTTGGATCGACATCGATGATGTCTTCGGGATCAATCAATCCTTTTTCAGTGAGTCTTTTGAGGACTTTTCTGGCGATCTCGTTATCTTCACCATCCAGGCTGATGGTCAGATCCAGGCCGGAATCCTCTTTTTCTGAAATCGCCGGCGTATCCGGTTGCTCAGGCTCTTTGGCAGTAATGACCGAAACTTTTTCATCATCACTCACAGATATTTCAACTTGGGGAGTTTGAGCATCCTCATGATTATCAGCCTGCAACTGACCACAAAAAGCTATGGTCATCAACAAAACCAGCGTGATAGGGCTGTTGATTATTTTTAAAGCTGGTTTGTCGGCGATTTGATTCATCCTGTTTGTTCTCTACGCTTATTTGGAGTTGGCTAAAGCTATCAATGATATAGCCAAATTAGTCGAATGTTAAAAAAAAGGGGTCAGTAATGGCCCAGGGGACTGGTGGAATCCATTACGACCCAGTACAAGGAAACGGTAGGTCGGCACAAGTTGCATAAAACCCGGTCTAGCAAACAGTGCTTTCTATTTTGGTAACGGGCCTGCAAGCTGATTGCAGATTCGAACTATGCAAATCTGATTCTGCATTCGGAACGGGTGTTGCCGTTACCACTTTCCCAGGCGGCTATCCTCAATCGTTGGCAGTGCTCCCAGGTTAAGATCTAACTGTATGTTCAGTTCAGGCTTATCGATGGATACTGATGGAATATCCAGCTTGATCTCCTGGTGGGTAATTCTTTGCTTAACAACGGTGTCTTGCTGAAATGGTTGACCGATGGTGGCCTCTGCTAACACCTTGTTCATGTTTAGTTGTGGATCAAATGCCCAGCCTTCGTCGGCATAGGTGGTGTAGGAAGCGATAAATAAGGTGACCAGTAAAAAGCCTTTTGCGCGAATTGACCTAATCAGGTTTAACATTTGTGCGTCCTTGGTTTCGTTGGGTTTCAGAAGTAGGACGATATGAAATTCAGTTTTGGATTCAAAAAACTTGAAAATAATTTTCAATAGTTGTTAACGCATTGAAAAATAAAAACAAAAAATTTCGTGCGATGACGATAAGCTTGTGTTTCGGCAGATACTTAGTACCTTACAAAACGGCGATGTTAATTAATCATGTCTGCCCCCGAATGGTGCAACTGCCTCAAGAGGGGGTAAGTCTGGTGCAAATTTCCACGGAATAGGACTAGCCAAGCGGTATGAACTGTCCATAAAATACGCAGCAGCTTTTTTTAGTCGGCGACATGCTTTTTGCGGTCGGTTAATCAGGAGCACTTTTCTAAAATTTTTCAGGAAATTTACGGTAATTTCCGAAAATTTCAGGAAAAGATGTATTTTGGGGCAAGAGATTCTTACCATTTGGTACTTTTTTTGCGAACCAATGCGGCTTGTTTCGATTATTAGAAGGAAAAATGCACGTTCCTTCTGGATGGAAATAAGGTTAGTGCGCACAAAATGCAGTATCGGTTTGGCTCAGCGAAGCGCTTCAAAACAAGCCCGCCAATAACACTGATATCACTAATTCCATAAAATCTCAGTACAAGGAAACTTAATCATAATGAACAAATTGCGTAACAGACGGTCGTGGGCATTTCTAGGTATGCTCATGGCGACCACCGTTATGTTGAACGGCTGTGGTGGTGGAGATAACAATAATACGTCCACAGAAGCAACAGCGGCTGCTAAGACAGAAGCAGCTAAACCAACAAAAAATCTGCCAAAACACCCGGTGACCGGTGAGACATTAGCGGAAAAGCAAGTCTTGGTGAGAGGCAATGGCAGTGAGCCGGGGTCCATAGATCCGCAACTGGTGGAAGGTTCTGTTGGTGGTCATATTGTTCGCGATTTATTCGAAGGTCTCACAAATAGCGGTCCATCCGGCGAAACTCTGCCTGCGGTGGCAACATCCTGGGAAGCGAAAGAAGGTAATCTGGTCTGGATTTTTAATCTACGTAACGATGCTAAGTGGAGCGACGGCACGCCGGTGACGGCAGATGATTTTGTGTTCGCCTGGCAAAGAGCGGTCGATCCCGTCGTTGCCTCAAACTACGCCTACTATATGGAAATCGCCGGTATCGTGAACGCCACCGAAATTATGAATGGCAAGAAGCCGCCGACTGAGCTGGGCGTAAAAGCGTTGGACGACCATACGCTGGAGGTCCGTTTGTCAGCGCCCATACCTTATCTGGCGATCATGACGTCCCACTACACCATGTTCCCTACACCTAGAAAAGCGATTGAAGCCCACGGCAATAGCTGGACCAAGCCAGGAAACATTGTGTCGAATGGCGCTTATCAACTGGTAGAGTGGAATGTTGGCGAAAAAATGGTTTCTAAACGCAATCCGCATTATTGGGATAATGCCAATACCATTATCGACGAAGTAGTTTATTTGCCTATCGAAGATCAAAGTGCGGAACTGCAACGCTATGAAACCGGGGAAATGCATTTCACCAACACCGTCCCGGTATCTCAAATGGATCGGCTTAAGCGTGAAAAACCGGATGAGCTAAAGATTTCACCGCTACTCGGTACCTATATGTACCAATTTTATATCCCAAAAGAGCCGTTCGGTGATGTTAGGATTCGCAAGGCGTTAACTCTTGCCGTCGATCGGGAAATTATCGTCAACTTTATTACGAAAGCCGGGCAGATACCTGCTTTTGCGTTGACGCCTCCGTACACGGCCGGTTTTGAATCAACTGAGCCCGATTGGGCTAGTTGGACCCAGGCACAACGAGATGCAGAGGCCTTAAAACTTCTTGAAGAGGCCGGTTATGGGAAGGAAAATCCGCTAAAGTTTGAGGTGCTTTACAATACTAGTGAAGGTCACAAAACGATCGCTGTCGCTATGAGCCAAATGTGGAAGGAAAAGCTTGGTGTAGAAGTTTCTCCAGTGAACATGGAGTGGAAAACATTCCTTACCGAAAAGAAAGCAGGAAACTTTGAAGTCGGGCGTTATGGTTGGATTGGCGATTACAATGAAGCCTCTACTTTCTTAAGTTTGATTACCACAACTAGCGGCAACAATGACGGTAAGTGGAGTAATTCTGAGTATGATGCATTGCTTGAACAGGCCCGTTTCAGTGAGAATCCGAACGAGCAATATGTTGCCGCTGAAGCAATTATTGCGAAAGAGTTTCCGATAATTCCCATTTACTATTACACCAATGTTGCCCTGGTGAGAGAAAATTTGGTTGGTTATGCGGTGGATAATCCGCAGAACAACCTGTACAGCAAAGATATGTACATCAAGGCAGAATAATTCTTTAATCATTACGCCCTTTGCCTGCACGACGGCAATAGGGCGTTTACTATTGGTGTAAACAGGCATTTGCCTGTTTCTTTTTATTGATGCAGATTTCATAATGTTAAACTTCATTATCAGGCGCGTGGCCGTAGCCATTCCCACCGTCTTGATTCTTATTTTAATTTCTTTCGTACTCATGCATTCGGCACCGGGCGGGCCATTTACCAACGAGCGTAATTTGCCCGAGGCGGTCATGAAAAATATCGAGGCAAAATACGACCTCGATAAACCCGCTTGGCAACAGTTCTTTATTTACCTCGGTAACGTTGCCCAGGGCGACTTTGGCCCGTCGTTTCGCTACCGGGATTACACGGTCAACGAATTGATCGCGACCAGCTTTCCGCGGTCTGCCTATATCGGCCTATGGTCGTTCTTTTTCGTGGTTGTCATAGGCATTAGTGTCGGAATTTGGGCCGCGTTAAGACAAAATAAATGGCAAGATTATACGGTAATGACCGCCGCGATGACGGGGGTGGTATTTCCTAACTTCGTGCTGGCGCCGCTGCTAGTACTGATATTTGCCGTTGAGCTGCGCTGGTTGCCCGGCGGTGGCTGGGAAGGCGGACAGATCGAATATATCATCATGCCGATTATCGCCATGGCAACATCCTATATTGCGCAGGTCGCCCGGATTACCCGGGGCAGTATGATCGAAACCATGCACAGTCCGTTCATTCGGACGGCGCGTGCCAAAGGACTGCCTTGGCGTAAGATTATTCTTAAACATGCATTAAAACCTGCATTGATTCCCGTCGTTTCCTACCTGGGTCCTGCTTTTGTCGGGATAATTACCGGCTCGGTGATTGTCGACCAGGTATTTTCCACCGGTGGTATCGGCCAGCACTTCGTCAATGGCGCGATTAACCGGGATTACTCCTTGATCCTTGGAGTAACTATTTTGGTCGGCGTGTTGACCATCATCTTTAATGCGATTGTCGATATTCTCTATACCTATCTAGATCCCCGCGTGCGGTATTAAGGAGTTAATAATGTTGTTTTCCTCCAAAGACAAGAAGGTCGCTGCGCTTGCGGAAAGCCTGGAAGGTGTTCAAGGCCGAAGCCTATGGCAAGACGCCTGGCGGCGCTTTTTAACCCACAAGGCCGCTGTTGCGAGCTTATTCGTGTTGGGCTGTTTAATGCTGTTTTCCGCCTTCGGGCAGCACCTGTCGCCTTGGGATTTCGAGCAAATTGATTGGTCTGCTCTTGCAAATATCGAAGAGAAAGGCCGGCCCAGTATCGAAAACGGCCATTATTTCGGACTTGATCCGGTCGGTCGGGATCTCTATCAAAGAACTATTCAGGGTAGCCGAATCTCCTTGATGGTCGGTTTCATGGGCGCTTTCGTGGCAGTCTTTATCGGGACAATTTACGGTGCGATTGCAGGTTACATCGGTGGCCGGGTGGATAGCATAATGATGCGTACGCTGGAAGTACTCAGTGCTTTTCCATTTATGTTTCTCGTGATTGTTCTGATGGCGGTTTTTGGACGTAATGTACTGTTGATTTTTGTTGCCATCGGTGCGGTAAGTTGGCTCAGTATGGCGCGTATCGTGCGGGGACAGACGCTTAGTCTGAAACGTAAAGAATATATCGAGGCGGCAGTCGCAATCGGGGTGAAACCGTTTACGATAGTCATTCGCCATATTGTCCCGAACGTACTTGGCGTGGTGATTGTGTATGCCACGTTACTGGTTCCCGAAATGATTTTGTTTGAATCTTTTATTTCGTTTCTCGGACTCGGTGTTTCCGAGCCACATACATCCTGGGGTGCTTTAATCTCGGAAGGGGCAGGGAACATGCGCACAGCACCCTGGACCTTGATTTATCCCATGGCGTTCCTGGTCGTCACCCTGTTTTGTTTTAACTTTCTTGGCGATGGTCTGCGCGACGCATTGGATCCCAAGGACCGGTAGGCGAGAAGGAGAAACGAGTATGACGATGTTACAAGTTAAGAATTTGGAAATAGCTTTCAAGACGCCCGACGGAATTGTGCGTGCGGTGAACAATCTCAGTTATACGTTGGAGAAAGGCCAGACCTTGGGGATTGTCGGCGAGTCGGGAGCGGGAAAAAGTCAAAGCGCTTTCGCCATCCTAGGGTTGCTGGCGCACAACGCCCAGGTAAAGGGCAGTATTCAGTTCGATGGGCAGGAGATAATCGGACAGTCTGAAACTGCCTTGAACAAAATTCGTGCGAACAAAATCGGCATCATCTTCCAGGATCCAATGACTTCGCTGAATCCTTACATGAAGATCAGTGATCAGATGACAGAGGTCCTCGAACTGCACAAGGGGATGAGCCAGAAGGACGCTTTACAGGAGTCGATCCGCATGCTCGATGCCGTTCGAATCCCCGAGGCGGCAAACCGCGTCACCATGTACCCTCATGAATTCTCCGGCGGGATGCGGCAACGGGTGATGATTGCCATGTCGCTGTTGTGCAAACCAAGCCTGCTGATCGCCGATGAACCGACCACGGCGCTGGATGTTACCGTGCAGGCGCAGATCATGCAGCTTCTCAAAGACCTGCAAGAAGAATTTCATATGGCGATTATCCTTATCACTCATGATCTCGGAATTGTCGCCGGCTCCTGTGATAAGACCCTGGTCATGTATGGCGGGCGCTTGATGGAATATGGCAAAACCCGGGAGTTGTTCAATACGCCGACCCACCCCTATACCAAAGGCTTGATGAGCGCGATACCGCGCCTGGATCAACATACCGAAGAGTTGACTACCATTCCGGGCAATCCTCCCAACCTACTGCGACTGCCGGATGGTTGTCCATTTTGCGAACGCTGCAAGGTTGCTGAAGACCGTTGCGTCAGCCAGTTACCTGCCGTAGAGGTGTTTGCATCGGACCGGGAGCGGGCCTGTCATAAATCAGTGGAGGAGGTCGCATGAGTGTTATGGAACCTATTCTTAATGTCGAAGATCTGCAAGTTGAATTCGATATCATTCCCAAAAATGCCTGGCCCTGGACCCGTCCTCTGAAGCTCAAGGCAGTGAACCATATCAGCTTCGAGTTGAACGCCGGTGAAACCCTCGGTATCGTCGGTGAATCCGGATGTGGAAAGTCCACCCTTGCCAGGGCCATTATGGGGATGGTCGTCAGCCAGCAAGGTAAAATCGTATGGCTGGGAGAAGATTTGCGGACACTGCCGGCAAAAGACCTGCGAGACCGCCGAAAAAGCCTGCAAATGGTATTTCAGGATCCGTTAGCATCGTTAACGCCTCGCAGTACTGTCGGGGATATCATTGCCGAACCCTTGAAAACGCACTTTCCCAAGATGCCGGCCAATGAACGTAAGGAAAAAGTCAAAACGATGATGGTAAAAGTAGGTCTGCATCCGGACCAGATCAACCGTTATCCTCATGAGTTCTCCGGCGGCCAGTGCCAACGGATCGGGATTGCAAGAGCCTTGGTGTTAGAACCTAAACTCATCATTTGCGATGAGCCGGTATCGGCCCTGGACGTATCGATTCAGGCTCAGGTGATTAATCTGTTAATGCGGCTCCAGAAGGAAATGGGATTGTCCTTGATCTTCATTGCCCATGATCTGAGTGTCGTTAAACATATCAGCAATCGGGTAATGGTGTTGTATTTAGGCAATGTTATGGAAATCGCCAGCAGCGATGAACTATATACGCAGCCCCGGCATCCTTATACCCAGGCATTGATCTCAGCAGTCCCTATCCCCGATCCGGAAGTGGAAGCCAGTAAGGAGCATTTGCTGATCGAGGCGGATTTGCCTTCGCCAATCAACCCGCCCAGCGGTTGCGTGTTTCGAACCCGTTGTCCGAAGGCTCAGGCTCAATGTGCTGAGCAGATGCCTGAACTTCGGAACATCCAGGGGACGCATCGGGTAGCTTGTCATTTTGCCAAAGGCTAGGCGTTTGACTCTCGATACTGCTTTGTTGGTGTGGCGCAGTGTCGGCATGAAATAATGCCGATACTGATCACTTTCGCAACACATAGCAGCTTTTTGGGCTCCTATATCCTTTGCTATGTCTAATCGCACTTTATAATATTCTGTGAACAGCCCAACTTATAAAAAGCGGTGACCGACAATTGGAAACGTAATCTGCATTGATGATCAGCTAACGACTTGGCTTTTTAGGGGTGGTTAAGTAGTGAACCATGATTCATATTTATCTAGATAGTAAACTGCTATTGCAACTATCAAAGATATAACCATAAATCCTAGAATTCCCCCATTGGCCTTAAATAGATCGATTTCAATTAATAAATTAACCGCACCGATTAAGCACCCCCCAATAATACCGATGGTGCAGAAGTAAAAAATAAGCTTGGGCAAATTGTATTTTGACAGTTTAAGCATTAGAAGATCTCTTCATTTTATATATAGAAACTTTTGCACTTCGATTTTTTGTCCTCTTGTGCTGCCAGATGAAAATTTTCAGATTAATTCCTTTCTCAAAAGTTTTAACATCCATATCAACAAGCCCCAAAAAGTTTTTGGGGCGCTTTGTTAATAGTTCTGGTTTTTAGATTTGCGATGCAAATCTAACATTACTTTGTACTGTACTCATACTTACCCTTGAACTTTTCAGTCCCAGTACTACCGTAAGATGCTGCCTTTTCAGCAAAAAAACCAGAAATAGTTCCATAAACGGTACCAAAACCCGCTTGGATAACTCTGCCGGCTCCAGCTAGACCTGCGCCTCAACCCACTATTAGGTTCTATCCAGCCGGAAACGGTTTCTTTTCTTGTATATGTACCTTGGGTTAGCCATACAGCCACGGCTAAAACCCAAGCGAGAAGGAATCCAACGATTAATGAATGAGATAACTTTGGAAGTAGTAACACATCGCCATGCAGGCGGTTTGCTTGTCGATTTATTACTTGTTCGCGGAAGAGTCCCATCAGTACGATCTGTAGTCCGTTACCTATAATACGCCGTCAGTATATTTAGATTATTTTTGTGATTGAATGAGAGAAAAGCGTAATTTTGTGTAAGAAATATCTCAAAGGACTGTGAGATATTTTCTATTGTCTCAACCCGGCAAGTTGATTATATAAAAAGGACTTATCCATATGGATTAGTCCTAAGTTTCAAGTGGTTTAACTTGGATCGTAACTGTATTGGAAAGGCATACACCTATTAAGTTCAATAGGTTGGAGCGGTCAAAGCGAAGTGGCAGAGATCTATATTCCATAGAGGTAGAAACCATCTACGGATGACACGCAATAGTTATTTCGTTCTTTTCACCTTCATCCGCAGATCCGAACCCTCTTTGGTTAAAAAGTAGGATGTGAGAACTCCTTTTTCGATAGTTACTTTGTCCCCCTTCGCTAATGAAAAGCGTTTGGAATCGTGTTGTTTCCACTCTTGACCGTTATCCAGTGTGATTCGAAGTTTTTTGAAAGCGTTTTTCTTCACTTTGGTGACGACGGCGTTAAGGGATTGAGGTTCGCCGCTGTTGTCTCGGCCGCGCATGGTTTCCGCGCCAAACTCATCATTTTTATCGTTTTGTTCTATCTCGGGCAGCGATGCTGCCTCGCTTACGCTAGCGAGGTTTGATTCTGATTCATTGGAGGGTGTAGCTGTATCCGCGTGCTCTGATGCGTGGGGTTTCCTTGTTACGTTACTTTTATCAGGAACAGAGGCAAAAGCATTAGGGGCTGCTACAGCAAGACCGGATTCGGCACTCGGCGATGGAGTTTCGTTGGACGCCAGGCTTTCGGCGACTTTTTCAGAGTCTGGGAGCATTGCATCCGCAAGCTTATCAAAGCAGGTTAAACGGCTTTGGTCATCTGGGATGCCTTTGCATTCGCTGAGTTTTTCGAGAACTGTAATTTCTGCATTGCCGGTGCTTGAAAAACAAAGGAGAAGAAAGGCGGTTGTCAGTAAAAAGGGGTAACGCATGGTGCGTGATGCCTCCAAAGTAAACAACGATAGTATTTATGGTGTTTGGTAATGAAAAATTATCGGAATACTACCACTGCATTCGGATCTTCAACATAAGTGGCGGAATGGCCATCGACCCATTTACCGTCTTTCAGGTAGGACGCCTGATTCTGCCATTTGCCCGGACTTATCAGTTTACCCGTTGATCTCACTTCAGTGATGCCGTTGCTATTACCTGTGACCATTTCATGGGCGGTAAATTGATTGTCCTCGAAAGTAAATGTCCCGTTGGTGTGAAAACCTGCAGAGGTGAAGTAGTAGTACACGAGGCTTTGCTTGTATTTGTCCCAAAATACAATGGTTTCTCCAACATATTCACCTTGGTTTAACGAATGCAGGATACGCACTGCTTGACCATTCAAGGTGCGCTCCCATCGGGAAATATCGACAGCCGGATTTTCTTGCGTCGAGTGGCTGAATTCTCCTCTCCAAGTCTTACCTATAAATGGTTTGAGAGGTGTTAGTTCTTTTGTCAGAGGTAATTCTTCTGCGTCTGCCGCAAGGTTAATGCTCAGTCCTAAAATGAGCAAAAATAATGTGCTGGTCCTGATTATCATTCAACTTCTCCAGTTTCATTTCTCAGCTTTCAGTATAGGCTGGCGAACCAAACAGGGCACTTTTCAGTTATTTTCATAGATCAAGTTAAGAGGCGGCATATTCGTCCTATCCTTGGAAGTTTTTATTCGAACTGTTTGGTTTGCCCCAAAACTTAACGCTGTTTCTAAGAGTTGCACCATCTCCATGCTAAATAACCGAAAATACTAACTTTATAGCCTGAAGTTATTGGCATGTGATTTGCTATATTACGACTCGTTAATTTGGCGCATGGAATTGGTGTCAGTAGTTACAAATGCCCCGGCTTTAATTTGGAAATTTTTGGAGTTGTAAACGTGATGACCCCGTTGTTAGTTAATCTAATTAAACGGAATCTCATAACTAATGAGTCTAAAAAAGTGAATCTCGTATCATTTTTTGACTTACAGCAAAAAAAATTTACTGTAAATGGTCGTGAAATCGAACTTTTTTTTAAAAACTATTGTTACGTTGCTGTAACTATAGTTAAGAAAATTGTAAGATTCTCGCTGACCCAAAATAGAGCTCCCGGCTACTATTGGGCACAAAACCAGTGCGCACTGGTTTAAGCAACGGTGCAAGGGTATTCACCCAAGCTCCAACACTTAAAACAAGAATATAAAAACCAACCACTAGTGTTTTTCATTTCTGTTGTACAAGGATCATTTAATAATGACTAATTACAAGCTAGCAAGGGCGGTCCGCCTGGCGTTGCTGAGCACAGCAGCATCTGCAATTGCATTCACTACCCCTGTGAGTGCTCAGGAGACCGAAGAAGACGTTGAACGTATTGAAGTTACCGGATCCCGTATCAAGCGTACCGATCTTGAGGGTGCTACCCCGGTAACGGTGATCACTGCAGAAGATATGGCCGATGCCGGTCGTTTTACAGTGGCTGATGCACTTCGTAACTCAACCGCTAACCAATTTGGTTCATTCAACGAACGTTCCGGTTCCTCGGCACAGTCACAAGCCACGGTAAGTTTGTTGGGTGCCGGCGATGATAGAACCCTGGTTCTTCTCGATGGTAAGCGGCTTCCCGGTTCCCCGTCTCTCGGCGGTACCGCAGTTAACCTCAACCAGATTCCGATGGCGATGGTTGAGCGTATCGAAATTAACAAAGACGGCGGTTCTGCCGTTTATGGTTCTGACGCGATTGCCGGTGTCATCAACATCGTCTTGAAGAAGGACTATGAAGGCTTCAATGTCAGCGGCGAAGTTGGCCGTCCTAGCCGTGAAGGTGGAGACTCAAACCAGTTCAGCATTGTTAGTGGTCTGAGTAACGACAAAGGCAACATTACTTTTGCGTTTGAACACCAGGATTCCGATCCAATTTTTGATGGCGACCGTGATTACACGGCTTCCCGTGCCGCAGATACCAATGGCGATGGGGTAATTCAAGCCTATTCGGAAACGGATGGTATTAGTTTGTTTGGTGCGACGATTGTTGCTCCGGACTTCAGCAAGACATATGCATCTCCACTTTGTGATGACTTGGCGGCGAATGTTCCAGGTTTCCGTGGTGTCGTTGCTGCGGATGATGACTGGGGTCCCGGATCAGAATACTGTATGTACGAATATGCCAACGTTTCTGCTAACAAAGCAGCTCTGAAGCGTGATTCCGTTTTCGTCAATGCGGATTATGAAATCGCTGAGGATATCAGTGTTTTCACCCGTTTGATGGTAATGAACAACGAATCTTTCGGTCGCTATGCGCCTCCCGCCGCTTGGTGGCGTGGCATGGACCGGAATAATGAACACATTCCTCAGCAGCTCCGTGACGACTTCCCGGACGCTGAAACGTTTGATGGTTTGTTCCGTTGGTATGGCATAGGTAACCGTGATAATACTGTCACTGACGTAACTCAGGATTACATTGTGGGTCTGACCGGTCTGGCTGGTGATTCAATCGAGTGGGAAATCTACTACCACTATAACAAGGCCGATAACAAGTCCGTTGGTACTTTCTATCAAAGCATTTCAGGTCTTGCTTACAACGAGCAAAATGGCATCGACCTGGGCTCTGAAGAAGGTCTGGCAAACCTGAAAGCAACCACACTGCAAGAAGATAAGAATATCTTTGACCAGTGGTACGGTGGTTTCAGTTTTGAAACAGGTGAGTTAGGTGGTGGGGCGATTTCTCATTACCTAGGTGCTGAGTACTTCGAAATTGATTACAGCTCTGTCGTAGACGCACAATCAGAAGCCGGGCGTGTAGGTGGTAGCTCCGGTAACTCATCTGGGGCTGAGCGCGAGATCACCGCATTATTCTATGAGTCAGTGCTGCCTGTGACTGAGCAACTTGAACTCAACTTCGCGATTCGCTATGACGATTACTCTGACTTCGGGTCGGAAGTATCTCCAAAAATATCTATCCAATATCGCCCAATGGATGAGTTGTTACTCCGCGCATCTTGGGGCGAAGGTTTCCGGGCACCGACTTTGGAGGAGCTGACCCAGGCTGATGCGTTCTCTGCAGACGATAGTACTGACTACGTATTCTGTGTTGCCAATAGGTCAGAAGACGAGACGGTGGATGAAGCAATTAATAGCTGTCCGGAGCGTCAAGTGGATACAACTCGACAATCAAACGAAGACCTCGGGGCTGAAACGTCGACCTTCATTAATTTCGGTATTGTCTATGAAGCCACGGACGACTTGAGTTTGAAATTGGATTACTTCAACTTGGAAGTTGAAGATTTGATTCAGTTTGTTTCCACAGACGACCTTATTCTCAATGAATTCGTGTACGGAACTGAATGGCAAGATACTGACTATGTTCGCTTGGTTCGTGGTGACAATGGCCGCTTGATCGAAGCTTTTGCAGGGAATGTTAACGGCCCTGGATTCGAGATCGAAGGTGTCGACTTCAACCTGAATTATTCTACAAGCACTGGTTTCGGTGAGATTGGCGTTAACTGGGAAAACCAGTACTTCCTGAAGTATGAAGAACAGTCGTTCTATAATGGCCCGGTCCAGGATACTGCTGGCTGGGGCACTAGGCCAGAATGGAAGAGCCAGTTGACCCTGACCTGGTCAATGGACGCACATTCGTTCTCGTGGAACGTCGATTACACCGACAGCACTTATGAAACTGAAAGACCAAAAATTGGCGAGGGTACATTTGAGCTAGAGCCTGAAGGTAGTCTTAACTCCTTCACAGTGCATAACGCCTCTTACTCCTTCGACGGCGGTAAATTCGGCCAATGGACGTTAGGTGCTCGAAACGTATTTGACGAAGATCCGGTGCTGGATTCGCTGGGTACCTATCCGAGCGACCATTATGACTTGTATACAGCAGGTCACGTCGGTCGTACTTACTATCTTGGATTCAATATCGATCTGTAAGATCTCCTAGATAGGGTCAAAGGGTGGCTTCGGCCACCCTTTTTAGTTCGTTTTGAAGGGCGTAAAGACATTACTCACTGAATCCATCAAGGGACTCTGTAGGCATTCGGGCCCGCCACAAGTGGAAGAGTAAAGTTGGTTTTTGTGTAATTCAGTGCTTTAGGATTGATTCAGACCGGGTTCTAATGACTTTTTTGAAAGCTTTACACTCGTGTCGTTGACTTCAATTGATCATTTTGAGAGCATTTTCCGCCTTTCAAAGGTAGGGTTTTTAGACTCGTCAAAATCATATGTTCGCTTTGAGCCAAAAACTGAAAAGCGGATCGGGAACGTTGGGAATGATGTCACTTAATAGTTTTAAATCACTTACAGCTTCTGCTGTGTTAAGTGTCTGTACTGTTATTGCCAGTGGGACGGTGCTTGCCGAAACACTCAATAAAGTGCAGAACGAAGGTAGCAAGATACATAAGGCTGCCGCAAAGTCGCAAGAAAAGATTAATACCGTCTATGACCAGGCGCAGGAAATGCTTGCCGAATATCGCACGGTTATGGATGAGATTGAGAACCTGAAGGTTTACAACGACCATGTTGCAAGACTGGTTGCGGACCAGCAGGCTGGAATAGATTCTTTTGACCGCCAAATCGGTCAAATCGAAAACACCAAACAGGGTGTGGTTCCGTTGATGTATCAAATGATTGATACATTGGATAAGTTCATCGAGCTGGACGTACCTATCAACTTGATCGAACGTGAGGAGCGTGTTGCCCGGCTACGCAATACGATGACCCGTTCAGATGTCACGACCTCAGAAAAATACCGCCAGGTTTTGGAAGCCTATCAAATCGAGAACGATTATGGTTCCATGCTGCGCGCTTACGAAGGCAAGCTGCCCTGGGAAGGAAACGAAATTAACGTAGATTTCTTCCATCTCGGCCGTATAGTTTTCCTGGCGCAGTCCCAGGATTTGAAGAACGCCTGGGCTTGGGATAACCAAACCCGCAGTTGGAAGAAGCTCGGCGACGAATACCTCCGCCCGGTTACCATGGCGATTCGCATGGCGCGGAAACAGACCGCCCCGGATCTAATCAAACTACCAGTGCCAGCAGCGGAGTAAGCCGAGATGAGTTACATGAAGTCAATTATGCTGGCTGTTTTTATGATTTTAGCAGTTACCAGCGCCACAGTGCATGCCAATCCCAGTACTTTGCAAGAACTGCTGGAACAGGTTAAAAAGGACCGCATTTCCGAAGGTCGAATCAATAAACAGCGTGAAGCTGAGTTTTTGGCAGAGAAAACCGACAAGGCAACGCTTTTAAAGAATGCCAAACAAATGCTGGCTGCTGAAAAAGCTCGCAGCAAGCAACTAAATCAACAATTCGCCGATAACGAAATTACTCTCGCCAACAAAGAAACCGAACTGGAAAATGCCAAGGGAACTTTGGGAGAGATGTTTGGGGTCGTGCGCCGTGCAGCAAGTGAGACTATCGGTCGGATTTCAACTTCCATAGTTAGTGCGCAGTACCCTGATCGTGACCAGGTTTTGAATAAGCTGGCTGAAGCGAAGGAACTTCCTACTCTGACTGAGTTGGAGGAGCTTTGGATCACCCTGCAAACCGAGATGACTGAATCCGGGAAAGTTGTCAAGTTCAACGCGCCAGTAGCCAAGTTAGACGGTTCGGTACAGGATGCGGAAGTCACTCGGGTTGGTACTTTCAACCTGTTGGCAAACGATTATTATCTGCGTTTCAATGACGAAACCAGTTCCATCCAGCCCCTGGGTCGTCAGCCGGATAACTATGTCGTTCGTTTGGTGCCCGATTTCAATGCGGCTTCCGCTGCCTATGCACCCTTGTTTCTCGATCCTTCCAAAGGACAGATTCTTGGCCTGCTGACGCAAAAAGCGACACTGGAAGAGCGTTACCATCAAGGTGGAATGGTTGGTTACATTATCACTGGGGTATTGGCCTTAGGTCTGTTAATTGCCTTGGAAAGATTGCTGACCTTAACCTTTGTCGGGATGAAGATTCGTGGGCAATTGAAGAAAATTACGCAACCTAAGAAGTCGAATCCTTTGGGCCGTATCCTAATGGTATACAACGAAAACAAGGATTCCGACGTTGAGAACCTTGAATTAAAACTCGACGAAGCAGTATTGCGGGAAACGCCGCGCATCGAACGTGGAGTTGCCATCATTAAGATTCTTGCCGCAATTGCACCGCTTCTCGGTCTGTTGGGTACGGTGACGGGTATGATTGGTACTTTCCAGTCGATCACTTTGTTCGGCACCGGCGATCCGAAGATCATGGCGGGAGACATCTCCATGGCGCTGGTCACCACCGCGATGGGTCTTATCGCTGCACTGCCTTTGTTGTTCTTCTTCAGTGTGGTGTCGGCCCGTAGTAAATCCATTATCAATATTTTGGATCAACAGAGTGCCGGGATTATTGCCGAACACGCCGAAACCCTGAGTAACCCTGTTCCCGTTGCGGCCGGACCTGCGGATGAGGAGAAAGCGTAATGATGCTGTACCTGATAGAGCTTTGGGAATCTGTCAGGGACTTCATTGCGACTGGCGGTGATGTTCTCTACATTGTTGCCATTGCTCTGTTTCTAATGTGGGTGTTGATGGTAGAGCGCTACGTTTACTTATGGGTAGTATTTCCTCGCTTCCGCAAGGGGATAATACGCCGCTGGGAGGCGCGCTCGGATACCACCTCTTGGTATGCTCACCGCATCCGTGAAACCTGGATAGCGCAGGCTTCACAACAATTAGATGCACGAATGTTGTTGATTAAGACACTCGTCGCAATTTGTCCTTTGATTGGATTGCTGGGTACAGTGACCGGCATGATCGCAGTGTTTGAGATCATGGCGGTATCGGGAACCGGTAATCCTCGGTTGATGGCATCCGGTATATCCATGGCAACCATTCCCACCATGTCGGGGATGGTCGCAGCCTTATCCGGAGTCTTTTTCAGTTCTCGTCTGGAAATGAAGATAAAACTTGCCCGGCAGAAACTGATCGACAGCATGCCTCACCACTAGAGAGAAGAAGTTCATGGCTCGTAAGAATCGTAATCGTGATCAGGAAGAAGCAGCGATTGATATGACACCGATGCTGGACATCGTGTTTATCATGCTGATCTTCTTTATTGTAACGACGTCGTTTGTGAAAGAGGCTGGGATCGATGTAAATCGTCCGAAAGCCGCTCAAGCGACCCAAAAGAAATCCGCTAACATCTTTATCGCCGTACGAGAAAATGGTGAAATATGGATGGATAAGCGGATGGTTGACGTTGAGCGGGTGGCTGCAAACATCGAAAAGATGTTAGCGGAACAACCTACTGATATGGTGGTCGTGCAGGCGGATAAAGAAGCCAGGCACGGTCTTGTTGTGAAAGTTATGGATCAGATCAAAGCCGCAGGTATTGATAAGATTTCCATAGCAGCGGAGAAGTAAGCCAATGGTAAGGGCAATTTTTTCAATCCTTTCAGGTATTGCCATTACCTTCGGTCTCTTTGTCTTCATGGCTTTTTTGATCTCAGGTGGCGCCAAGCGCAATACCGAGAACGCTGAAAGTGTCGTAATCGATATTGTCAGTTCTCCTCCGGAGTCGAAAGTGGGCACGCGGCGTCGCGTGCCACCGCCGCCGCCTCCCCCGCCCAAGCAGCCGCCTAAGCCGCAACAGGCTGAACCGGAGCCGCAGCAGGCAGTTGCCGGTGCTGTTAGCTTCAATGTGCCTTCGGTGGATGTCGGAGGCAAATCACTGGGTATGGAAGCGCCCTCGATGGCAGCGGAAGACGGTGATGCTACGCCAATCGTTCGGATTGAACCAAAGTATCCTGTTAAAGCAGCCCGCGATGGTAAAGAAGGCTGGGTACAGCTGTCTTTCACCATCAATGAAGTCGGGGGTGTAGAGGACATTAAGGTAATCAAGGCGGAACCTAAACGGCTTTTTGACAAAGAGGCCAAAAAGGCGCTGCGTAAATGGAAGTACAAACCGAAGGTTGTCGATGGGAAGGCCGTTCGACAGCCCGGTATGACCGTTGAACTGGTCTTTAAACTCGACAAAGGTTAAGGGGGGCTTTATGAAACGAGCAGTGAAAGCATTCTGTGGCCTGTTTGTAAGTTCTGCAATGCTGCTTACGCCGGTGGCCACATTAGCGGCCGAAAACGAAAAGGTCGACCAGGCTTGTCTGGCCAAGTTCAAAAACGAAAAGACCAAGGTCTTAAGCGAGCGCATTGGTAAAAAAGTTGGCAGGGCATTTGAGTCTTACTCCAACGACGATATCGATGACGCACTGGAAAGGCTGCTGGATCTCGAGCCCCGTGCGGACTTTGACAAAGCTTATGTCAACCGGTTTCTCGGATACCTGTTTGCCGGTATGGACGGCAAGGAAGACCAGGCAATAAAGCATCTGAAAATTTCCGTGGGCATCGGTGTGCTTAACCATAACGAGCAGACCAAGGCAATGCGATTGCTTGCTGATCTGCAGATGGGGCAAGGCCAGTACGCGGAAGCGATCAAGAACTATTATGCCTGGATGAAAGAGTCCTGCACCGAAAACGCCGATGTCTACACGCGGATTTCTCAGGGCTATTTTGAGCTCAAGCAGCTCGATAAAATGATTGGTCCGGCGGATGCCGCAATCGCGCTTTACAGCAAGCCAAACCAGAATCCTTATATTCTCAAGCTGTCTTCCTACTATGAGCGCAAGCAGTATAAGAATGCGGTAAAGGTTTTGGAGACCCTGGTAGGCTTGTTCCCCGAAGATAAGCGCTGGTGGGGTCAGCTGGGTACTTTCTATATGTTGAATGATCAGTATGAGAAAGCGCTGCAGACCATGGAACTGGCCTATAAGCAGGGGTATCTGGAAAAGGCGTCCGAGATCAGGGCTTTGGCGCAGTTATATGCAACCAACGATATACCCGTAAAATCCGCTCAGATTCAGGAAAAATACATCAAAAGCGGATTAATTGAAAAAACTGAACAAAGCCTTTCAACCCTTGCGAATACATTTCATGCTGCGAGAGAAATCCTCAAGGCGGCCGAGTATTATGGCGAAGCGGCGGACATTTCGAACAATGCCGAGCACTATGCCAAGCAAGGCACATTACTCCTGGAAGCCGAGCAGTACGATCAAGCGGTAGCCGTATTATCCAAGGCCTTGGATATGGGCGTTAAAAAACCCGGGCGCTTGCATATGTCGTTGACCGAAGCATACTTCTACCAACGGCAATATAGGAATGCCTATGCACAGGTGCAAAAAGCCAAGGAGTTCTCCAGGGTGAAGAAAACTGCTGAAAGCTGGGAATCCTATATTCGCGAAAAAGCCAAAAATAATGGTGTAGTGATCTAGCATTTGTTTTCAACTTTCTTCAAAGGCGCTGAATGCGCCTTTTTTAGTTCTTCAGCGAACAAACTCCCCGCAGCCTATCGGCTTTATCCATGCGTGCAAACTGTCAGATTTACTATATGCCGTCTACACTTACGTTAGATTTCTTTAGTACTGGATGAAAAGTTGAGCAAAAGAAAAGCCCCCTTCGGATTGGATGAGTGGTTGGAAGAACTGAGCCACATGGATGCCGTTGCGATGGGGTCCGTCATCAGAGAGCTTAATAAGCTTACTGCATCCGAGGAATCCTCTGTTACCCAGTTGGTTCGGGAAGTAACCAAGGATCCCACTCTGACTTCGAAGATTATAAAGGTTGCCAATAGCGCCCTATACAACCCTGCCAAATTACCGATCAACACTGCCAGCCGGGCAATCATGCACGTTGGCTTTGAAACGATACGGGCTATTTGTGTGTCGTCGATGGTGATTGAAAATCTATTGAAGGAGCATCCGCGAGAGCAGTTGATCAAGCAAATGGCGCGCTCATTCCATGCCGGCGTACAGGCGCGTAATTTGTTTGAGAAAGCCCGTGTAGACACCAAGGAAGAAGTTTTTATCGCCGCACTGTTTTTGCATTTGGGGGAACTGCTAATTTGGGCATATCCCCATCCGGTGACAGATAAGGCCTATGCAAAATTCCGTCAGGGTGGTAGTACTCGGGACTTGGAAGCCATATTAGGAGTGACCTTTGATCGTTTAACCCGTGAGCTTGCCGAAGAGTGGCGCCTAGGAGAAACGCTGCAAGAAGCCTTGGTTCCTTCAGACGAACCCAGCAGAATGAGTCAGGCTGTAAAGCTTGGAGAAGCGTTGGTGAACGCCATGGAAAAGGGGCTGGATTCTCCAGAGATGCTTGAGGCGCTGAAGAAGGCTGCAGAGTTTACTGGAAAGTCTGAAGAGGAAGTGAAAAAACGGATGCTTGTCAGCGCCGATGAAGCCGCTGATCTTTCGAAAATGTATGGCGACCCTAAGATTACTCAACTGATAAAAGAGACTCGGACCATATATGAGGAATCCGCCGGAGAAGTAGAGTTAATAGCACCTAATTCTCAGTTTCAACTGGAAGCGTTGCAGTCGATCATGCAAATGATGAGTCAAAAAGTGCAACCGGGACAGCTGTTCCAGACTGTACTCGACGGTTTACATAAAGGAGTCGGCATGGAACGCGTCGCCTTAGCCATTTTCAACGCGTCAAGGACGCAGGTATCAGCGAAGTATGTTATCGGCCAGCGTACCGTAAACTGGCGGGATAGGTTTCGATTTGCTTACGAAAAGCATAACGAAAACCTGTTTGCAGTGGTAATGTCGGGTAAATTACCGGTGTGGGTAGGACCCAAAGGCACTGAAAAATTACAGCGAATGCGGTCTCAGGCATTTGATGAAGTGGCCGGTATCGGAGATTTCTTCTTGGGTCCGGTGGTGGCCAATAACCGGCAAGTCGGATTCGTCTATGCCGATCTGAGGGTTTCCGGCCGTCCGCTAAATGACGCTTACTTCACGGGATTTAAACATTTTGTTCAACAAACCAGCTTATGTCTCGGTATATTGGCCAAACAGTAGCCCCGTTTTTACTGTCATTTACAATGGATGTGAATCCCTAGTTCACTTTCGTGACATCGACAAAGATATCCAGCTTTTGACCAGGTCTGAGAACAGCAGTGCGTTGAATATCATTCCAGGCCACCAGTTGGGAGATCGAGACTTTATACCGGTTGGCGATTTTGTACAGTGAATCACCTTTGCGCACCTTGTAGCCGATCTTCCGCATTACGCCTTCACGATTATTTTGTATTTTGGAAGGTAGCGCAGCAACCTGCGTCTCTGAGCGGGACGTTGTCCATACCGTCAGTTTGCGGCCGGGTCTTAGCAGGTCAGTAGGGGCCATATTATTCCAGCGCGCCAGCTTTCTGATATTCACCCGATACTTTCTGGAAATGTCCCACAGGGTATCCCCGGATTTTACCGTATGCGTAACTTTGCGGGTGTTCTTGCCAGGATTAAAACGTTGCTTGTTTGCCAGACGGTTATCTGCACTAAGAGTATAACTCGCCGCCGAATAATGGCTGTTGGGGATAAGTAAAGCGTCACCGGCTTTAATGAACGAGCCTCGAATATTGTTGATATCACGAAGTACCGCAGGCGTGGTTTTATGTTTTCGTGCTATTCCGATCAAGCTATCGCCAGGCTTGATTTTGTAACGCGTCCATTGCACCCGCTGATCTTTAGGTAAGTTTGCCAAGTTGGTTTGAAACAACGCGATTTTATCTGTCGGAATCGCCAATTGATGGGGGCCAAGCGGATCGGTAGCCCATTGGTTGAAGCCGGGATTCCAAAGATAGAGATCATCCACCGAGATTTCCGCAAGCTCGGCAGCTTTCGCCAGGTCGATTTGAGAATCCAGCATGACTACTTCAAACAACGACTTATTTTCGATTGGCTCCAGATTCACGCGAAACATTTCCGGGTCGGCAATAATGGTTGCGATTGCCAATAGCCTGGGTACATAAGCGCTCGTTTCCCTTGGCAATTTCAGGTGCCAGAAGTCTGTGGGTTTACCCGCCTTCTTATTGCGTTTGATGGCTTTCGATACAGTGCCGGCGCCTGAATTGTAGGCTGCCAGCGCCAATAACCAGTTGCCGTCAAAGCGTTCTGCCAAATCTGTTAAATAGTTTAGCGCAGCTTGAGTGGAAGCCGGAATGTCTCGGCGGCCGTCGTACCACCAATTTTGCTTCAATCCATACTGTTTTCCGGTTCCGGGAATAAACTGCCAAATACCTGCTGCCCTGCCATGGGAGTATGCAAAGGGGTCGAATGCGCTTTCAACTATTGGTAATAGCGTAAGTTCCAGCGGAACCTTCTTCTTCTCCGCCTGTTCAACGATGTAGTAAAGATATGGCTCGGCTCGGGAAAAGGTTCGTGTCAGGTAAGCAGGATGTCTGGTGTACCAGCGGATTTCTTGTTGTACGCGTTTTTGATTGTTGTTCAGATCAAGCTGGTAGCCGGCTCGGATGCGCTGCCAGAGATCTTCAACTTGTTGTTCGTTGATCAGGTTGTCGCCTGCCAGGGATTGTGGCTGGTCTGCGGCAGGTGCTTCTTTGCCGGTTGAGTTTGGATCGGGCGACGCCGGCAGTGGGCTCGATTCAACGGTGTGCTTCGGCGGATGGTCATTCGGTTCTATCGCTGCTATGGTTTTTTTCGCGGCGTTCGATGCCTGCTTCGATGCGCTGACTGGATTTGCGGCAGGACCGACCTGGTGGGTTTCCGGGTTCGGTTGGGATGGGCCGGAAGTTAATTGGTTAAAGGCGCTACAGCCCGCCAAGAAGCCGAAGAGACAAAATAAGAAGAGGCGAATGAGGAACTTCATGTTTTACTGCTTAAGTCTTCCAATAGAAATTATTTGTGTCATGTAGACGCTAAAAGCGGTCCTTCCAGCTTCGTAAGGCGGCGAAAATACTTACCGGATCATCCTCCTTCACTTGTGTCCCGGCTATTACGGACCGCACTTTGTCCGGATGCCGGGCCATCAGAAAAGGATTGTAGGTTTTTTCCTCAGCCAATGTTACGGGCAATGTGGGCAAACCTTGCGACCGCAGCTTTTCGCAGGCGCTTATTCTCTCTTCGACAGCCTGATTGCCCGGCATGGAGGCTTTAGCGAATGCCAAGTTAGCCAAGGTATATTCATGGGCGCAAAAAACCTTGGTTTCGGCCGGCAGTTCAGCAAGCTTCTCCAGAGACGTTAACATCTGTGCCGCCGTACCTTCGAACAGGCGGCCACAGCCGGCTGAGAACAGCGTGTCGCCGCAAAAAATGCTCGGTCCTGTGCCGGGTAACTCGCCAAAGTAGGCAATGTGGTCCAGGGTATGGCCGGGAACAGAAATGACCTTCAGCGACGTGTTAAGCAGCTCCACATTGTCGCCTTCCTTAACGTTGTCGGTGATCTGGGCGATCTTGTCCGGATTGCCGATCACTGGAACCTGGAAGGTTTTTACCAGCTTGGCTACACCGCCGATGTGATCGAAATGGTGATGGGTAACCAAAATACCGGCCAATTCCAGATTGTGCGTTTCGAGCGCCGCAAGCACCGGCTGTGCATCTCCGGGATCAACAACCCATGCCTGGCTATTGTCACTGATCATCCATATGTAGTTATCATTAAAAGCGGGTATGGGAACAACATTAATCATAAAAAACCCTTTCTGCTCAATAAAAACCGGTGGATAACCCTGTCACGAGAAGTTAATTGCGGGTTACTGTCAATTTAGCGCTTGCCGCCGTATTATAAGTTTCTCTTGCCAAGTGGCAAGATACAGAAAGCTAATGTGCAACTGCATATTGGAGATAGATGCGTGGCAAGAACAGAGCAAGACCAGATTTCCGAGGAACAGGAAAGGCACAGCCTGGAAATGCACCGGCAAATGCAGGCATGGTTTCGCAGTCCGCTGGGAAGGCATTTGTTACGTGCGGAGAAGGCTGCGGTGGAACGGGCCGTTTCTCGTTTTTTCGGTTACCACCAGTTGGAAATGCTCCTCGGCATTGATACGGAGGTAGGCGAAAAAAGCCTGTTGGGGCACCGGATTTTAGCCGTGCCCGACTTAGATCATCCCGACGCGGCGAAGGCGCTGGGCCGTTTGCAGGATAATCCAAGCTCCGGCGTTTTACTTTGTGATGCTGACGAACTTCCGTTGGCCAGCGAGAGTATTGATCTGGTGATTTTGCATCATACGTTGGATGTCAGCCAGCATCCCCATCAAGCCTTGCGCGAGGCCAATCGGGTTTTGCGATCAGGGGGGCATATGGTGCTGGTCGGCTTTAACCCGGTGAGTAGCTGGGGTTTGCGTAAGTTATTGTCCCGGAGCAGGCGGGCACCTTGGAACGCACGATTCTTAACGGCATCGCGGCTGGAAGACTGGCTTTCGTTGCTGGATTTTCAGGTAAAAAAAATCGGCCATAGTTTTTTTATGCCGCCGGTGGGTAACAGTAGCTGGTTAAAGCGCTTTGCTTTTCTGGAACGCTTGGGCATACGTTTGCGGTTGCCGATGGGTGCTTTTTATGTGATGCAGGCACAAAAACGGGTTGCCGGAACCATGCCTTTACGGTCCAAGTGGAAAACCCAGCCGCTGACCAGCGGCGCGGTAGTACATCAATTCACCCCCCTATCGAAAAAATGAAAAAGGTTGAGATATATACGGATGGCGCCTGTAAAGGAAATCCCGGCCGGGGAGGTTGGGGCGCAGTGCTTAAATATGGTGAGCACGAAAAGGAGTTATGGGGAGGCGAGCCGCATACGACCAATAATCGCATGGAGTTGCTGGCTGCTATCGAAGCTCTTAATGCCTTAAAGCAGGGTTGCAAAGTTGATTTGTATACCGACTCACAATATCTCCGCAAGGGTATCACTGAATGGATGCAAAATTGGCTTAAAAAAGGCTGGAGAACTGCCTCGGGTTCGCCGGTAAAGAATGCTGATTTATGGGAACGTTTGAATGCAATTATCGGCCAGCATGAGGTGAACTGGCATTGGGTCAAGGGGCACAGCGGGCATCCGATGAATGAACGCGCCGATTCCCTGGCAAATCGTGGTGTGGATGAGCTTGCCTAGAGATACCGGTAAATGCGGAGCATTGTTTTATCTTTCTACTATCATTTAAAGTTCGAACTTTGGACAAGCGACAGGAATTTCAGCATTGAACAGTAGCGTTATACGCCAAGTGGTTTTGGATACGGAAACCACGGGGCTAGAGACTTCGCAGGGCCACCGAATCATTGAAATCGGTTGCGTTGAGATTTTAAATCGACGTCTGACGGGCAACCATTATCATGTTTATATCAACCCGGAACGGGAGGTGGACGAGGGCGCGCTGGAAGTCCATGGTATCTCAAATGAGTTCCTGTCGGATAAGCCTAGGTTCGTCGAGGTCTACAACGAATTTCTCGAATTCATAAAGGGCGCCGAACTGGTAATTCACAATGCCGCATTTGATGTCGGTTTTATGGACTACGAGTTCAGCTTGCTGGAACAGTCGCCCGGGCGTACTGAAGATTATTGCGGTGTCGTTGATACGCTGCTACTTGCCCGCAAGAAGCATCCGGGGCAAAAAAACAATCTCGATGCGTTATGCAAACGCTATGGGATCGATAATAGCCATCGGGACTTACATGGCGCACTGCTTGATGCGGAGATTCTGGCTGACGTTTATTTAATGATGACCGGGGGGCAAACCTCCCTGTCTCTCAATGAAGAAGATACCGGCATGGAAGGCGGCGGTTCCCGAATCAAGCGTCTGTCTGAAGATCGGCCCCGACTCAGGGTTATCCGGGCGAATGATGAAGAATTGGTGGCGCATAAAGAGCAGTTGGACGCGATTGTAAAAAGTGCGGGCAACTGTCTGTGGCAAGTGGATTGAAGTGCAATCTGCGTTTTCAGAATTAAATTTACTTTTTGCTACCAACTACAACAGGCAATTTCTTGTTTAACTTGAATTTTGTGATATAAGTTAGTAATAACACGATACTTTTTAGGAATGGTAGTAGGGAATAAACTATGGTCGACGCGACTGCTGCCGCGAAAAAATCCAGCTCGTTCGATTTGGTTGAAAAGGAAATCCACAAGACAATTGAGCAGGCTGAACTCAGTCTCGAACGCTTTCAGGAAAATCGTGACAGCGGCGATGATCTGCAAAACTGTATCGATTATCTAAACCAACTGCGTGGTATTTTTACTCTCATTGAGCTGCAAGGCGGCACCATTCTTTGCCGCGAAAGCGTTTCTGTCGCCAATGAAGTTCCGGTCGGCGCGTCAGACGAAAAAAACGATCTATTGGCAATGCTGAGCCAGGCATTGTTTATTCTGCGCCGTTATACCGAGTACTTCGATAAACGCCGGGAAGATCATCCCGAGCTGTTGCTGGATACTATCAATAAGCTCCGCCAGTTGCGGGACGAGCGCCCACTGCCGGACAGCTACTTCTTTGATGTGGTCTTCGAACGGGTTACGCCGAAACCCGCCATGGACAACCAGGTGACGGCTGAAGTCTTTCAATTTCGGTGCCGTCGCTTGCGTCATATGTATCAAGTGGGCCTGTTAAGTCTGTTAAGGGCGACCGAGCGCGAAGTAGCCTATTTGCTGATAAGCCGCTCCGCCAATGGGTTCGCCAAGCTCTGCAAGGGGTCTTCACTGGTCGATATGTGGCTGCTAACCGCCAGGGCCAGTGATGTCATGCGTGAACACCTGATGCTGCTCACTCCTTCCCGGCAGCGGTTGTTTATGCGAATTGAAAAGAATGCCAAAGAGCTCGCGAAGCTGGGAAAGGTCGCCACGTCCAAGGTCATGTCGGAAACCGTCGGGAAGGATCTGATTTATGTTATCGCCCTCAGTGGCAATAAGAGCGACGAAACGAAAGAGTTGCTGGCGCGCTATCATACGGAACCCTCCGGTTTTGACGAAGCCAAGTTGGAAGCGCATCGCAGCCTGCTCATGGGACCCGGCAGCGATGTTCTGACCTCTCTGGCAAAGGCCTTACATGAAGAAATTAATCAAATCAAGGATAAACTCGATATCATCGAGCGAGGCATAGATTCGGAGTCTGATAATTTTGAACAAATTGGCACCGGGCTTGGCAGCCTGGCCGATACTTTGCTTATGTTGGACTTAAAGAAACTGAGCGATGTCGCCCGCCAGATGCAGACCAAGTTTAAAGGCTGGTCGCTCGACTCGCGTCAGCCGACGGATAACGATTTGTTGCTGATAGCGGATTCGGTGTTGAGCATTGAACAAGCCGTTAGCCGCCTGGAAGAAGAAGGGTTGACCGTCGAAACGGATCGAATGGCCGATAAAGTAACCAGGGTAGATGACAGTCCTTATCTTACAGAAGCCATGATCGTGGTATTAGGGGAATCACAAAACGTGATTTCTGCGACCAAACGGTCCATCACCGCCTTTTTAGAGTCGGAGGGGGACCGGGCTCATCTGTCCAATGTGCTGTCAGGCCTGGATGCCGTGCTTGGGGCATTATTGATGATCGGTCAATCGCGTGCTGCCAAAGCCCTGAGAGCAGTGGCGCGCTTTATTGAGGAGCAGTTGGTCAATGCCACTACCGATCCTGATGAGCATGCATTGGAGACGTTGGCCGATGCGTTGACTTCATTGGAATATTATGTAGATAGCCTGAATCGGTCACAGACTGGCAATGGTGAATTGTTAATGTTTGCCGAGGAGAGCGTTAAATCCTTGGGCTATTAGCCCATAGCAGGCCTGATGTTTTATTCCGTTTCCAGTATTACCCTAATTGCTATCGCGGGCGTAATAGCCCTTTCATGTCTTTGGACAGTGTTTCGAAAATCCTGGTTTATTACCTGGCTAAAGGCTACGCTGGCCTTTAGCTTGGTTGCCTTGGCGTTTATTTTGGTATTGGTAGGCGTGGATCTACACCGTTATCAATCCTACCGCTACGATGTCCCTATCGCCAAGTTGGCAATCCAGCGCGTTGACGACCAAGTGTACGTTGTCGATCTTATAGTGATTCATGGCGACACCTATCAATACCGGTTGAAGGGCGATCTCTGGCAATTGGATGCCCGGCTGATCACCTGGAACGGCCCGTTTGCGACATTTATCGGCGCTACGCCGGGTTATCGGCTTGATCGTATCAGCGGACGTTATTTAAGCCTGGATCAAGAAGTCGAGGCAGAGCGCACGGTGTATGCCATTGTCGAATCTTTATCGCCGTTTGACGTTTTTCAGTGGTTGCAGAGCGAAAGGCTTGTGCCCTGGGTAGATGCCAAATATGGCAGTGCAACTTACCTGCCGTTAAAAGACGGGGCGGAATTTGCGATTTCGGTCGGGCTGGACGGTTTGGTTTCAAGGCCGATCAACAGCGCCGCGGTCGATGCCGTGGAACAGTGGAAGTAGTTTCTTTCTCTATAGCATGAAATAAAAATGCCCCATCGGATGAGGCATTTTTTCAGATGATGGAGAATTATCCACCGATACTGAACAGTTCGCCCAACTTCATTGCCAGCATCATGTCGCCTTCAGCGCGAATTTGACCCGCCATAAAGGCTTGCATGCCATCGGTTTCGCCGGAAACGATGCCTTGGAGGGTTTCTGTATTCATGATTAAGGTAACAGAAGGATCGTCGTGTTCTCCGGCAACGGATTCGCAAGTACCGTCTTTGACAATCAGGTGATGCTTGTCTGCATCTTCAATGTCGAACTGAAAAACCAGATCCAATCCATCAGCGGCATCTGCATTGAAGTTGTCTTTTAATTGTTGAAAAATTTGCTCTACAGGCATATCGGATTCCTTTATTTTTTCGGTTGGGAAACTTAATCGGTCAATGGACCCGCTATCTACGTCGTGTCTACGTCTTGTAGGCCACTAGCGCCGCGTGGAAGGTTTTGCATCTCTTCCGGTGTGGCGTGTTTCACCAGTGTCACAGTGCAAGGCTGCAGTTGGATTCTGGATGTCCAAGAATTTAGGCAACTTACTGCTGGCTGTCAACAATAAATCGAACGCTTGTTTGAATTATTGGCCGGGGCGAGGGTTGGTGCTTGTAATTTGCTAAGAAAAGCACAATATTGTCACGCAATGGCGCATGCGCGGAAGTAGAATCTCTGGTCTCGCTGTGTCCACATTGGCGAGATACCCACATTGATGAATTAAAAGGAGCTTTGCGTTGGAATTTCTATTTGAATATGGCCTGTTTCTGGCGAAGGCGGCTACTCTGGTTATCGCAGTACTGTTTGTGGTAGCTGCAGTCGCCGGACTAAGCCATCGCGGTAAAAAAGGGCATGACGGAGAAATAGAGGTCAAACACCTGAATCGCAACGTACAAAAAATGCGCGAAACTATTGAGCACGAAGTCTATTCCAAAGACTGGCTTAAACAACACGACAAGGAACAAAAGAAGAAAGAGAAGCAGGAACAGAAAAAACACAAACAGGAAAAGTTCGATGAAGCAAAGCAGTCCAGAGTGTATCTTTTGGATTTTGACGGTGACATACGGGCATCCGGCGTCAACAATCTTCGTCAGGAAATTACCGCCGTTCTGGCCATCGCCAAGCCGGAGGATGAGGTGGTCATAAGATTGGAGAGCCCTGGCGGGATGGTGCATGGATATGGTCTCGCAGCCTCCCAACTGCGCCGTATCCGGGACAAGGGTATTCCTTTGACGGTTTGTGTTGACAAAGTCGCCGCCAGTGGCGGCTATATGATGGCCTGTATCGGCAGTAAAATTCTTGCGGCGCCATTTGCGGTCATCGGTTCCATCGGAGTAGTAGCCCAATTACCTAATTTTCACCGCTTGTTAAAGAAGCATGATATCGACTTCGAGGTTTTAACGGCGGGCGAATACAAGCGTACATTAACCATTTTCGGCGAAAACACGGAAAAAGGGCGGCAGAAGTTTCTCGATGACCTGGAAGAAACTCATCAGCTATTTAAGTCATTTGTCAGTGAGAATCGCAGCCAGGTGGATATAGAAGAAGTGGCAAAAGGGGAAATCTGGTACGGTAGCCGGGCATTGGAGAAAAACCTGATTGATTTGGTGCAGACCAGCGATGATTACATTTTGGAAAAATGTAATGAGGCTGAGGTTTATCAAGTCAAATATCATGAGAAGAAATCGATAGCGGAAAAATTTGGTTTTTCTATGGCTACAATTATTGAGACAGTAAGTTTACGATTGTCGAAGTTTTTGCTGAATACACCAACGAAGTAGCCGGAGCTATCGGGCAGACAGGAGCGCTTTGATTCATGACGGTATCTAGTTTTCGGGCTTTGCGGGCGGTAGAACGAAGCAAGGGGTATTTCGTTAACGAGATTCATACCCTGCCAATCGAGTCCCTGCCTGAGCAAGAGGTACTGGTCCAAGTCCATTATTCTTCCCTGAATTACAAGGATGCCCTGGCAGCTCATGGCCATCGGGGGATTACCAAAAACTTTCCGCACACGCCTGGTATCGATGCGGCAGGCGTGGTGGTGGAAAGTAAAACCCCTGAGTTCAGTTCGGGCGATGAAGTGATTGTGACGGGCTATGATCTCGGCATGAGTACGCCGGGAGGGTTTGGCGAATACATCAAAGTGCCCGGCGCTTGGTGCGTCAAGAAGCCTCCAAACCACGATCTGCGATATTTTATGGTGCTGGGGACGGCTGGACTTACCGCCGGCCTTTCCATCGATAGGTTGCAGGCGGAAGTCAGGCCGATTGACGGCGAGATTTTGGTAACCGGAGCCTCGGGAGGCGTCGGTTCGATTGCCCTTGCATTGCTTTCCAAGCTTGGCTACCACGCCGTCGCGCTTACCAGCAAGGTCGATCATAGCGATATATTGGCGAAACTCGGCGCTTTTCGTATCGTCGATAGAACCCTTATCGAAGGTGTTCCGGACAGACCCTTGGATAAGGAAATATGGGCAGGAATTGTCGATACGGTCGGTGGTCCGGTGTTTTCAAAAGCATTGAAATCGATTCAGCACGGTGGCGCTGCGACTACCTGTGGAATGGTGTCCGGCACTGAATTGGAAACCAGTATATTTCCCTTTATTTTGCGCGGCATCGTGCTGTTTGGCATTGATTCTGTTGAAATAAAACGGGTGCGCAAGCGGCAGATTTGGGAAAAGTTCGATGACGAATGGAGCCTGGCGAACCTGGATTCAATAATTCAGGAAATCAGCCTGGAAGAATTGCCCAGCGCTATCGAAAAGATGTATTGCGGTAAAATGCTCGGCCGGGTGGTGTTGAAACACCGGCGTTAGTCGCCATTCTTTACCGGCAAGTCAACATCTTCCTTGCCACACTCTTGTAGAAGTCGCTGTATCGCCTATGATCGCCACCCAGGGGATCGATATTAACCGATTTGGTCTGAGTCTGTTTTACCAACCTTTGCATTATGCCTCCCCGGAACTGCGGCTCGACGATCAAGCAGGACGCGTTAGCGTTTAATTGATTCTGCGCTTCGACAATTCGTGTCGCCCCCGGTCTTACCTCCGTGTTTGTGGTCATTACACCCGCTACCTTTAATCCCAAATCCCTGGCCAAATAGTCAAAACTATTGTGGTAGCTTAAATAAGTGAAGTCGGCGACGGGTGCAGGCAGATCCAAGGTTTCCATGGTCTCTGCAAATTTTGCCGCCGCTTGTTGAAACGCTAAGGATTTATCAGGCTGGATTGTGCCAAGTATGCCGCCCAATCCCTCGATGACGGCGACAATGGCTTTGCGGCTCAGCCAAATGTGTGAATCGTATTCGCCAGCGCGGTGGTGACTATGGTGTCGATCATGATGATGGTGTTCATGTCCGGTTTCGGCTACCAAGCTTCCCGATCGCGCTTCATTGATTTGCAAAAGCAGGCTTTCGTGATGCGCATGGAGAAACTCCAGGCTAGTGAAAATATTCAATCCCGAATTCCTTTGCGCCACAGATTTGCGGAGAAACTGTTCCATTTCCGGACCTACCCAAACGATTACATCCGCCTGTTTTATTTGAAGCGCTTCCTTGGGTTTTAGCGCATAGTGATGTGGTGAGGCCTGAGGCGGCAAAAGTACGTTAGCCTCGACAAGTTCTCCAAATGCCTCGTCGATCGCGATATAAAGAGGGTGGATTGACGCCAGAATTTGGATCGGCGACGCTGCTTTGGAATCTGCCTGGCATGGAGAAACCATCAGAATGAGTAATAGGGAACTCCAGCAAATATTGAACTTAAAATGTTGCAACAATTTTGTTGGTAATAATGGCATAGACGACAGGCTAGACGTTATTCACAGAATAATGGATGAATTGTTATGTTATAACGGTTCCAAAATCGAAGCTTTTTATCAGAGACCTTTACAGAAAGCAAACACTTATTCCATTTATTAAATTGCCATCCGATTACTGGATTAGAAACTGCTGAATTGTCATTCTGTGTCTAGTTATAACCTTGTTTTTACTTGTATTTGTGCTTCAATAAGGAGGACAATACCGCAAAATAATGTTATCTCTACCAATTATCAGGCAGCCAAGCGATAAGGTCTGACATTCATGGGTCCAAAATTCGGCGCACGTAGCGGAATACTGACGTTAACCATTAAGGACAAGGCAGTTCTTTATGCTGCCTACATGCCGTTTGTCGAAAATGGCGGATTGTTTATTCCAACGTCTAAAAACTACCAGCTAGGCGATGAAGTGTTTCTCTTGCTTAATCTCATGGATGAACCGGAAAAGATTCCGGTTGCCGGTAAAGTGGTTTGGATTACGCCCAAAGGTGCACAAGGAAACCGAGCAGCCGGCATCGGCGTACAATTCAATGCCGATGACGATACCGCTCGAAACAAAATCGAAACCTACCTCGCCGGGGCTTTGAATTCTGATCGCCCAACCCATACCATGTAACGCCTGACACTTTTGGCGGCTACTTTTCTATTTGCAACAATAGACCATGAATTTAATCGACTCCCATTGCCATTTGGACCGGTTGGAATTTAACCATCCTGATGAAAATCTACAAACGGTGTTAGCCCAGGCCAGAGATCGCCATATTGGTGGTTTCTTGTGTGTGGATATCGACCTGGATAATTTCGCCGACGTCAAAAGGATTGCGGAATCTGCGCCGGATATTTGGTGTAGCGCCGGCGTGCATCCACTGGCGGATCTGAATCCGGAACAATTGGATTCGGTACGGCTCAAGTCGATGGCGAAGTCAAGCGCCAAGGTTGTTGCAATAGGCGAGTGTGGTTTGGATTATTACTATAAAAAGGATCGGCAAGCTCAACAGCGAGCGGTTTTTGAAAAGCAGTTAGCCGTCGCAATGGAACTTGAGTTGCCCGTTATCGTGCATACCCGTGACGCACGGGAAGATACGCTCGCCCTGCTGGATAAATATACCTCTCAGGGCTTGAAAGGCGTATTGCATTGCTTTACCGAGTCGATGGATATGGCGCTTGCCGCTTTGGAGATGGGATTCTACATCTCATTTTCGGGAATCATCACCTTTCGCAATGCTTCCAGTCTGCGCGACGTCGTCCAGGCCGTTCCCCTGGATAGACTTCTGGTCGAAACGGATAGCCCCTATCTAGCCCCTGTGCCGCATCGAGGTAAGAGCAACCGGCCGACCTGGGTGTTGGAAGTGGCTGAAAAAGTCGCAGAAGTAAAAGGTTTGGACTTGGCTGAGGTCGCGAATCAAACCACCAGAAATTTCCATCATCTTTTCCCCACTGAGTATACCGGGACATCGGCGAGCGAAGTTCAATGAGCAGCAATTATTGGAGCCAATATTGGCAGGAGGGACGCTTAAGCTCCTTCGGTGATGAACCGAACGGCAACTATCAGGGGCCTACCAAGGATGTTTGGCTGGAGTTTTTTGCCAATATTAAGGCCGACGATCTGGTTTTAGACATAGCAACCGGGAATGGTGCGCTTATTGCCCTGGCTTTGGAAGCCGGGCTGGGTGATGAAAAAACGAAATTTGTCGGCGTCGACTATGCCAAGTTAAAAATTCAGAACGTGGTTCTGACTGACAATCCTTCGGTGACTTTTTACGATCAAACCCGCGCTGAGCAGCTTCCATTGGAGGAAAGTTCCACCTCTTTAGTAGTTTCTCAGTATGGCTTGGAGTATACGGATATCGCGAAAACCGTTGCGGAGCTTCGCCGGGTTGTGCGTCCCGGAGGCCGGTTTCAGTTTATCTGCCATACCTCTGACAGTATGGTGTTGAAAATTAATCGAGATATATTGCGTGCCGCCCGTATCATAAGCGAGCCCGGTGGTATTCTTGAAACGGCAAGAAAGTTAGTCGGCCTACTGGATAAGACGAATAATAAAGGGACGCCTGGGACCGAAAAACTTCGGAACAAGTTAAACGGCCTTATCGGTAAGCAGCTGGATATCAACGAACGCGCCTTTCACAGTACCAATTTCCCGGATTTTCTTTCCCGGCTATTCGGTAAATCCCGTCCTGCAAATCGAAAGGATATGGTGGATCAATTTGCTGAAGAAAACCGTGGATTGATTGAGCGCTTGGAAGATTTACAGCATGCCGCATTATCGGAGCAGCGGTTAGAGGCACTGCAGGCCCACTTACGAAACAACCATTTCACCATTCAACGATGCGAGCCTTTCTTCCAGCGAACCAATGAAGTCGTTGGGGTGCTGTTAAGAGGCGAAGCCGGCTGAAAAAGCGCCAGAATCGTATTTGTGCGCCATACCGGTGCGCTTACCTGGTCGATGCATGATTTCACTACCCCACTTCTGCGACCGGAGCAGATAGATAGCGGCTATTGGGAGATTGGAACTTATTTTGCCGTAGATCTGCGTTATCCTGCTTTTAGACGTTCAATCGGAATCCTGCTTGTTAGCTTCCGAGTCGTCGAAATCGTAGCGATCCAACAGTTTGATTCAATTGATTCGAGGTGTACAAATGAAAGTCAGTATCGTCGGCGCCGGAGCCGTAGGTACGCAGGTATTGGTAGAGGTGTTCAACTCTGAGTTTGCCAGTAGTATTGTCCTGATTGATCAAAATAGGGAAAAAGCGGAAGGAGAAATATTCGATCTGGCCCACACCACAGCCTTTACTCATACCAGCAATACAGCGTTGGTTGCCGGTGAACTCGCTGACGCCGTCGATAGCGATGTTATTGTGGTAACCGCAGGCGCTCAGGTAAAAGCGACGGAAAGCCGCGATGAGTTAGCGGAGAAGAATGCAGGTCTCATCGCAGATTTGGCGAACCGGTATTATCAAGTTGCACCCAATGCAATAGTTATTCTGGTAACGAATCCGGTAGATTTGGTGGCCTATTACGCCATTAAAAACAGTCCTTTTCCTAAAGAGCGGGTAATTAGTACCGGAACCCTGTTAGACACTGCCAGATTCATGCGGATTTTGGCCGAGTATGTGAACATCGACCCGAAAAACATCTTCGGCTACGTTCTGGGAGAGCATGGAGCCACGGCCAGTATCCCCTGGAGTCTAGTGAATATCTGCGGTTTCGATCTTGATCAATACTGTCGGAAATTCGGCCTGCCCATAGTTGATAAAAATGCCACGCGGAATCTCGTTATCGAAGCGGGTTTCGAAATTTTCAAACGGAAAGGCAATACCAACCACGGCATCGCGGCTACTGTTTTCAGAATTATTCGGGCAATTCAACTGAATGAAAAATCGGTTTTACCCGTAGGCTGTTTGTTAGAGGGCGAATACGGGTTCGACGATGTCGTTCTAGGCGTACCGGCAATTATTGGCAGGCAGGGCATAGAACAGATTATCGAACATAGTCTTACTGCGGAAGAAACCGCCAATCTGAAAGTGAGCGCGGACCACTTCGAGCTGTTGAGAAACAGAGTAGAATCTGCAGCGGGTCGGGATTCGTGAAGAACTCCATCTCCAGTCCTGGACGTAGCCGAATATCTGGCTAATCTTTGAGATATCAAGATCGTTAAGCATGCTGCGTTTGCAGCATGGCTGCTGTTCGATGAATGACAGCTCAAGGATTCAGGGAAAAGGTTATGGAAAAATAGGGCATTAGAGCACGGCCTGGGGACTTAGAATAAGAGATTTGAGCCTATGCTGAATACTGCTTCTCCATGGTTTTTGGTCTGCTGTCGATTGCTGGTTTGGCTATTGCTGCCGCTGTCGATATGCGCCAACGCTGCGCAGAAGCAATTCAACGAGCGCGATAGCAAGCCAGCAGTGGAACTATATAACCCGGTTCCCATATGCATCGGCGAGGTGAATGAATGGGCGCCCTATACATTTTGGGCGCGAAAAGATGGCCAAATTGATAAAAACCAACTCATCGGCGCGGCAACGCAATTAATTGAAGCGGCTTTGGATCAAATTGGTCTGTCATACTCCTATAACTACATGCCGTGGAAAAGAGTTTTACACGAGATAGAACATTTTGGCGGAAGGGGTGTTTGCGAACTTTCCTGGGACGCAAGTTTTAAACCGACAAGAGCTGAAGTGTTTTTCTACCTGACTCCCATTTATCGAACTCACCTTGGTGTGTTCTATTCTACAAACCGGTTCCCGGATGGGCCGGATTTGCCCACTGCTGAAGAGATAAATAATTATCAGCTCTGTGGCGTGCAGGGGTACAACTATAACAAATTCCCGATCAAGGATATGAGCGCTTTTGACTTGTTGTCCGCCGATGTCAACGTCAACATGAATAAGCTTTCCAAGCGGCGTTGCGATCTCATGCCCAGCAGTATCGAACCGATATACGGTGGGCAGGCGATAGGTGCGTTTAAAATTCCCGACGATATACGCAGTGCACGTCTACCTGGCCTGCGTAAAACCTTTTATCCTTTTGTTTCCAAATCATCTCCGCGAGGGGAGTGGCTGGCGGCACGAATATCCCACGCAATCATCAAACTTCAGGAAACCGGTCAGGCGGAGAACTTTTTCAAGCAATTCTTGCCTGATGGTTCAGGTATATAAGATTCCGACCTTAGTCGGCAAATGAGCGGTATCAGTATCCTTTGCTGTGAAAACGACTACTATTAACGCATCCGGTACTGATCGAAAACTTGGTAACAGGTTTCGATATTGTAGATTTTCTAGTTCAGGATAGGTTATGACAGAAGATCCCAAATCAAAAAAAAACTCTCAGCCGAGAAATCATCCGATTGAAGTCTCCCAAAGTTGCTACGAGCATTTACAGGAGCTTGCGGCACTGCTGGATTGCACTTTGGAAGAGGCGGTCTTTCGAGCGATTGTTGACACCAAGATGCGCTATAAAAGGGAATTAGGTACGGAGAAACACCTGGATGACATGGATGCGCATCTGATGATGGAAAGATACAACACTCCTTTGGTCAAGAAGTGATCCGGTTCAAGCTGGCTTGGCCGAAAAAGTCGCGCTTATCGAACCAATGCGGGTATAGCCGTTGCTGCAGGCTCTTGTCTGTTTTAGTTTTCTGAATACTGTTAATGCGTGGCTGGCTATGAGAAACGTTAAGCTAGGATGTCGACCTAAACCAATGCGAATAGTGTTTCTTTAGATCCTGGACCCGGCTTCTCGATAGCGGAATGATTTTTTCCCGCCGATCCACATCTTTTAGCCGAATACTGTAATCGCGACCTGACCTCTGAATCAGGTCAACGTATTTCGGATTGACGAGATAGCTGCGATGCACCTGCAGTAGTTCATGCTTACCGAAATAATTACCGAGATTGGCTGCGCTGGCTCTGACATCTTTTGATTTATTCTCATTGGCATCGAATGACAAGGTGCAGTAGGGGGGATTCGACCTGACGTAAACGATATTATCGAGCATTTCACCAATCGTATTGATCGCTTGGAATAAGTTGCGATCCTGAACGATTTGCCTAACGTTGCTTTCATTGGTTAACAGTTGGCCCGCCAACGATTGTACATAACTGATCTCCAACAGACTGAAACCGGGGCTGCGTTTTAGCAGCAGGATAAAACTGGCCCAGTCTTCTTCCAAAGAAATTAGCAATCCGTGTGTGGCTCCTGCGGGAAGTGTCGAAAGAGTGTCGATACCGTTTTGGAGCTCTGCATTGGTTCGCGAATCCATAAAGTTGCGGTGGTTAGGTTCGCTGGAGAGGGTTTCCGCCATGTTTTGGAATTCGGAAGGTAGTGGTCCTTCGATTATTTCACCGGCTGCCAGCCGCAAGTTACCCTCTAAAACGGCGGCCAAACCATCGGTTTGCAGCACCTTGTCAATATCCTCCGCGAATTTGGTCAGCACATCTTCCCTGGTTTTTAAGCTTCCTACGGCATTGGCAAAGTCGTGAATCGAATCAAATAGTTGTTTTGATTTGTGCATTTTCAGCTGGTAATCGATGCGTACCTGCAACTCTTCGAGGACGAAGGGCTTCGCCACATAGTCGTTAGCGCCAAAACGAAATCCCCGTTGCAGGTCTTCAATCTGATTTTTAGCGGAAAGAAACAGGACGGGCAGTTCCTCCATGGCGAATTGTTTTCGGAGAAGCCGGCAAATTTGAAACCCCGATTGTTCAGGCATCATGATATCCAATAGAACCAGATCGTAACGGGCTCCTTCTTGTATTGCCTCCAGCAAGGCTGATCCCAAGGTGAAGCAATCCAGGTCGTAGTTTGAATCTCTCAGATAGCGCCGAATCAATGTCAGATTAGCAGGGTCGTCATCTACCAGGGCCAACCGGTAAGCGCTTTTGGCCGTACTTTCCTTTTGATCAGTGACTGAATTGCCACTACCGCTAGCAGCTTCGTCATTGTCAAGTGAATGGTCGTCGGCGCCGGTAACCACAGTTTGCTTATCCGTGATCTTAGACACGTCTTGCTTATCTGGAGCGGAACATGGCAGCGTAAATGTAAATTCGCTGCCTTTGCCAAGTTCTGACTTCAACCAAATTTGTCCGCCTTGGAGTTCAACCAATTGGCGGCATAATGCAAGACCGAGCCCGGTGCCCTCAATTTGTGCGTCTCGAGCAGACTGTCCTCGCTGGAATGCTGCAAATATTTGCTTTAGTTCAACTGGTGGAATACCGACACCCGTATCGGCAATTGAAACTTCAATAAAGTTGTCTGGTGCTTGCCGCAAGCGGACGGTGACCTCTCCGGTATGGGTGAACTTGACGGCATTCCCAACCAGATTCAATAGAATTTGTTGTATTCGATTTTCGTCACCGATGGCCATGGGCATTCTCTCAGAGTGTGAAACGGTTAATTTGATGTTCTTTTCGTCACTAAGTGGTTTCATCAGGCCGACCACGACATCGATGACAGATTCCAGCGAAACCGCTTTGGCATCCATTTCGATGCGGTCGTTCTTCAACTTCGAAAAATCGAGAATATCGTTGACTTGCCCAATCGCCACTTTCATCAAGATTAAAGAGCGTGAATTGACGCTCAGAGAAAAAAAACTGCATATACAATTCTTCGCCCTGATTCGAATATTCCGAAAAATCGAAACGCAGCCATGCAGGATGATCGGGATAACCGAGGCTATTGAAGGGAACGAAAGGTATAAACCGTGGGTCCTGGTTAATCAGATCAATGGATTGCCCTGGTTTATCACCGACATAGATACTAATACCCGGATTTACCTCAGCGCTCAAACGCTGCCCGCTTAATACCAGCATTAGGCCGATTGCTAGGTTTAGATAGATTCGAATGTCTGACATCTAGGCTACCCTGTATTTAATAAGGCAAAGATTAATCACATAATGACGCCAGGCTATCCGCCACCTTCAGCATCGATTGCTTGTCATTGTTAAAGGCATCCTGAAAACGATAGAGCAAAGTGCCGTTTTTCGGGAACAATAGGTAGTTATTACCCCAGCCCAACATAAAAGGCACCGTGGGATTACAATGAGAAGCAACTTCTATCTGTTGTGCCCAAAAACCCAAATGATAGCGGCGCCCCGCGGTAGGGGTATTGTAAATTTCTGCTGACAAACCGGTTTGCTGATCAAACTGCATCACTTCCGCGACCAGGGTAGGGTCTAGAAGCTGTTCTCCCTGCCATTGTCCGATTTGTTGGAATAACAAGGCGATTTTTATGGCTTCTTCAACGGTAGGATATAGACCAACGCCCATCAGAGGCATGGCTTGAACGCCCGGCACTTCCTGTGTATGCATCATGGGAAAATCAATCAGGCCCAACTTTTCATACACCTCATGCTGTAGCAACACCCATAAGGGGCGCTCTTCTCCCTGTTCTGCCAGAAATTGCTGCAGCGCAACGCCAAGTAAGTAGGTGTAACTGGTGTTGTAGCGTACAACTTCCCCGGCTTCCCAAGGATAATTGCCAAATTGCTTTATCACAGCCAGTTTCTCCCGGTGAGTAAGGGCCAGGGAAAAAGCTGTCATCAGGCTGTTCGCTTCAAAGGTCTCGTCGGCGAAGGGGGCTTTGGCATTGAAATCGGGATTTGCCGTGCCGGTTCCTGTCGCCATGGATAGGACATCCGCAAAAGTAACCTCGGCCCAACCCTCGTGTAAGCCAGACACATAATCGACTATCCTGGCGTCCGCTAACCTGTCGCCATAGCGTTGATTCAAATGAAAAACGGCTAAGGCAGCCGCCATGGACTTGGCAACCGAATAAACACCGTGGCGCATGCTGTGGGGATAAGGAAACGCACCATACCGGGTTTGCACGGGCTTGGGGTAAATTCTGCCGTCGGTAAACAAGCCTGTGGCGGATATTGCGTCGGATGCAATGCCACTGTCGTAGGCTGCCAGTAACTCCGAAGGCACGCGTTCAGTCAGGGACTGCCAGTCGCCAATTGGCAATTTTAGCTGTTGTTTTTGCTGATACCGGGTCTTGGCTTCGTCTATCCAATGATCATCAGTGAAATCTGCCGATAGCGGTAGCGGCCCCCAGAAATCCTGTTTCAGCCAATCGACGTTTTCTTGAAATACCTGTAACCAGGCCTGGGTTACCGACTGATCTTTATAGAGAAACGTTAAAAGGCCGTTGTGGGCGTTGGCATAATAAGGGTTGACCAGCGTCACGGTTAACTGGGCGCGGGAATAACCTTGGTCGTCCTGCTCCTGCCAAATCCGCCCTTCACCAAACAGCAGTTGCCATACGCTGCCTGCTTGCCTGGGCATGATAACAGGATCGGGTACCGGAATGAGTTTGTCGCCGATTGAAAACACTCTTAAAGAAAATTCCGGCAGGAGACTAGTCGTCTCACTTCCGACCCTCCAGGGCTGTCCGTTGGTAGCAATAACCGTGGTGGCAGCCTCCAAGGTCGCCACAAGTTCAGGAGCTTGGCTCGCTTCTTCCGAAGCCGCTAGCGTAGACAGCGGTTGCGGAGATGCCGGCCAACGCTGTTGTCCGACAAAAGTTGTCAGGGCAAATGGTTGTTCCGGTGTTGGGTTACTCGATGACGGTGAATCGGTATCAGCACCACTACATGCCGCCAACGTTGCTGCACAACATAAGACCAGCAGACTATAAAGCAGTCCCTGTCCAGGTAGCTTGCATTTTTCTACGATTCGTTCCATTGGTATTTCCGGCAACAAATAATCTGTAGAGGTACTTGCACAACTCCAATTCGAGCTTCCTGGCAAGGCAAAAATGCACGGAAAAGCGGGGGCCGCCCCGCGGAATTTACCCGAAGTAAATGAGCATTTGACCGCGCCGGCGACCGGTACATTTTAACGCAGTCAGGGTGTGCGAAGTGGAGTTCCGAGTAAAGCATAGATCTAGCCGTTACCGCGCCAATACCGGGATGTAAATATCCAGCCAGCTTTCCCCGCTCAAAGGATCATATCCGGGTGGGTAGTATTCGAAATCAATTCCACTCACTTTTATTTTACGTTGCTCCGACAACCATACGCCCCAGATATAGTTAAACGCCGCCATCAATGACGACGCCTCCCCTTGGTAGCGGAACACCTTATAGTTTTGCCGAGGAACTTCTATTTTCGTCAGAACCTTTCGTGTTTCGGAAGAAGCCTCTTTTACCGAGGCATAGTAACGAAAGCTATGGTGATCCGTTTGGCTTTCGAGAGTGACGCCAAAACTTCCGGCAGTGATGGAGACGCGCCGGTTAAAGCGTTGCCACAACGCCTCTATTTGCGGCAGTTGTTCGTAGGAAAAGGTTCCGCCCATCCCGAAGAGGCTGAATCCGTCTCTTTGCTCATCCCTGACCGGTAAGGGTTCAGGCGGCATTAGGGTTTCTTTCCAGGCCCGTTTGAGCAGCAAACTCGGGTGCCGGTTGCCTACCTGGAATGCCCTGGGCGTGACGCCGAACATATTGGTAAATGCCCGATGAAAGGCCTCTTGAGATTGATAGCCGCATTCAATGGCAACATCCAAAACCCGCTTGCCGCGTCTTAACGCTTCTGCGCCGCGGGCCAGCCGCAAGCGGCGCAGATAGGTTTGCAGAGGTTCTTGGGTTGCGGCTTGGAACGCGCGGCACAGATGATACTTCGAGTACCCGGTTTTCCGTGCCAGCGCATCCAAATCCCATAAGGTATTGTCGGACTCCGCGAGTATAGATAGAAAAGTTCTAAGAAACTGGTGCTGCATCTTCGCTATAGTTTCCGGAATATTCGACCGATGGCGGAATGACTTCAATGAAGTCAATCAGTAACCCGGCAGCCGGGGTCGAGACAATGAAATGACGCTGCCCCCAGGCTTCACTTCTTAAGGGTAGCAAAACTTCCCAATCGTGAGATTTGGTCTGCTCGTAGTAGGCGTCGATCTCTTTCATTTCGATATTAAGAATCATGCCTTGCACGGGTTTGCGATAGGCCGCCGGAACGCTTTCGTGATTGGCTTGTACGAATGCGATATTCACCGTTGGTTGGTCCCGCATGGTCAAGTGCCAATACCAATCGGATTGAAATACGACATCGAAACCGAGTTTTTGAACGAAAAATTCCACCAGGCTTTCGCCTTCGAAAGTACTGACAACCGGGTAGTAACTGGTTAGTTTTTGCATGGGTATTCCTCTTCTGTTGTGTGGGTATGATTGCTTTGTGTAAGAGCACTATACTGTTCACCCGCCGCTGTTTTTTGATCGAAATTGCGCTTTTTTCTTTTTCAAAAATGCAGCGTCAAGCCCGCGATGATTCGATCCCGTTCGTTGTACTGGCCAAAAAGCGTCTCATCGTCGCCAAAAAAGATATCGGCGCCCATGCGAACAAACAGATAATCCGTGGCTTCGTATTTAACGGCGAATTGGATTTGGCCATCGTCATGGTTAGATAGGATCGTTTTTAACTCAGTGGATAGGGTTTCATTAAGGAAGTTGCGTCGAATAGTCAGAGTGTAGAAGTGGTCGGTTTCCGGCCGAACCATATTCTTCTCTGCGTTGGCTACATGATCCAACAGGTACTGAAGGTTCAACCATAGATCCCAAAACGTATTGGCTTCCAATCCTGCGGCAAACTTCATATGTTGAAACTCGTCTATGTGCAAGCCGTTCCCGTCGCGAAAATTCAGAGACTTGTCCGGAGAATAAGCAAACTCGCCACGTAAAATAATGTCATTGACGTCAGCGCTTACGGATGCGCCGACGATCGCTATATCCTCGTAATGTCTAACGAGTTTTCTTGCATTCTCCGAGGTCGTTTCGATGCTGCCCACCGGTTCATGATCAGGTCCGTAAATCGCAGCTGCGGTTAGTTCGAAACGGTTGAAGTAGTGGGTCCAACGGCCGGCAAGTAAGTTTGAATCGGGAGTATCGTCTACAATCCGCGGGGCCGGCGTATCTATGTCAGCGCCATAACGTAAGCGCGGCGCACGGAATGCGAACAGATCTTCAGGATCCGGTAACCGATGCACCTTGGGCAAGGGAGACCAAAGCAATTGCCAACTGGAATCGTTGATATCCCCTTGGAGATTGAACAGCCATTGATGTTGACGCCGCTCCTTTTCGGCGGGCAAATTGAACTCATGGAAATCCAGCGGTGATATCCGGTCAAGTACGCGCAGCCCGTCGACAACGCCCCAGGCAATTTGCTGCTTGCCCAAGCGCCAGCTTGTCGGGCCGAGTTCGAAGTCGGCATAGAAATCTGTAACCTTCGACCTTTCTTTATTTTTTCTGTCGATCTTTTTAACGAAATCGTACCGGCCATCCGCACCCATGGTGAGGACGAACAGATCTTCTGCTTCGGCGGTAAACTCCACGGCCAGATGCAGTCCGTCTTTGGACTGCTGCTCTTTTTCCATCGCATTTTCGTATCTGAACTCGGCTCCGGCATCAAAGTACAGCCATTCGTTGGCCCAACTATTTACCGGCATACAGGCTGCGAAACAAAGCAAACCCAGCGATCGTCCCCCACGAGACATCGTATAGATTATTGATTTCATAGGAATACTACTCTTGAATTACTTCCCTAAGCGCCGCACGTTGAACAGTTTTTGGCTTAATGAATCCGGATACTGAACCTTGTGATAGGAAAAGCGGGTCTTGTGCCGGGTTAGCAAGTTATTTGACTCGATCACGAGCGCTGTCCAAACACCCTCCACTTTGCTCTGCTGCGTGACTTCCACTGTCTTAAAATGATTCCCTTTGATGTCAAAAAAACGGACGCGGTTCGGTATCCAGCTTTTATTGCTAACGGTCAGTTCAAGCGCACCGAAGCCGAGATCTTTCTTCAGCGAGTCTGAAACCGGAACCCCGCGAACTTGGTAGGTCACCTCGTCGGCGCTTTCCTCTTGTGAAATCAATGCGAACTGGTAGTCAGCCAATGGGAACTTCAACTCCGACTTGACGTCTTCATAGGTAAAGTCCGATCCTAAAAATGCGTCCCCCCGGTCCGATGCCGGGATGCGGCGCTCCTTCTTAATCGCTGGCAAATATAACCATTGTTGGTCTTCGGCTCTGTCGCTGTGATAATCGAAAGTAAGAAACGCGGTCTTTTTCAAGGCGCGGGGTTTGGTAAAGCGAATCAGCGTCTTTCTCAGTTGGTCATCGCGAGTACGGTGGACATCCGCTTCGCGGGTTCGTACTTTCTCATTGCGATCAATCATTTCCATCACAAGTACACGTGACACGTGAATACCGTCGTCACGCTCCCAGATTTGCTTTGCGACCCATTCACCTGTTACAGATGGTGTCTTATTTGCGCCGTCAGAAGCTAAAGTGTTTGCACCGGCGTCCTGGGGTGTTGACAACAGGATGCCGACTAACAGGATACCCACCGCCGAGCTGGATTTTTTGAGCAGGGAAACGGACAGCGATTCGCGAAGTTTGTAAGCAACGGGAACGATAATCAGTGCGGAGAAAAAGCTTGCCATGCAGGCAATGGTAATCATCACGCCGAAGCGTTGCAGTGTGGGCAGTTCGCTGACGAACAGCGTGGCAAAACCCAAACCCAAGGCGGCGGCATTGAAAAAACAGGCGCGAGTCGCACTGGGGAACTTGTGTTTGACCGCAGTGACGACATCGCAGTCATATTGCTTCATCGCTAGTTTTAGACGTTCTATGAAGTGGATGGAAAAATCGACACCCACACCAATCGCGATGGCGGCAAACATCGACGTTGCCGGTTCAAGAAACACACCCTTGATGCCCATCACCGCATAGACGCAGAGGATTGAGAACATTACCGGTAGTAAAGAGATAACGCCGTCAAACAGGGAACGAAACAGAAAAGCCGACATGATTCCGACCAAGATAAGTGAAATGGCAATGCTCTCAAAATGGCTATTGCCGAGTTTCGTCATCCAGTGGTAATCGAGATTAACCCGGCCACTTATAGTGGCGCTGATGTCGCCGGAAAAGTGTTCGTCCAAATATTTTGCAAGTGCCTCGACCAGTGGCCTGTCCTGGCTGAAGTAATCGCTATTGACATAGGCTCTCACCAGCAGCGATTGGTATTGATTGTCAATTTCGTCTGCAAAGTCTTGAGGATCGCCTGAAGATTCATAGAGAAGTAGATATTGGGCGATACTATCTCCGTCCGGAGGCAGCTTTCGGGTCTGTTGCCCATCGTCTTCTTCAGGTAATAGTCCGAAGTGCAGTTCCGTCAGGTAGTCCGTTATCGCAATCGTTTTTGTCACATGCCTCTGTGATTCCAAGAAATCCTGGAGCTGAGAAACCTTATTCAAAACACCGTCCGCCAGTAGACCATCGGGTTCATCGGCTTCGATAATGACATCGAGATAAGCCGTGCCTGCAAAGCGGTCGTTTATTTCCTGATGGGCGATACGGATCGGTTCATCTTCCTTGAAGTTTTCGATTTGTGCCCGGTCGACCTGAATATCCGTTGCCGCCACGATGCAAAACGCGGTAACAAGTGACATCAGGATAGCGGTTGGCCATGCGTAGCGGGTGGAGAATAATGAGACGCTACTCAAACTGTTGCCTATCAGATTGACCACGCCAGAAGAGGTGTTCTTGAAGACAGGAGATCCTTTCAGCTTTAAGAGTACTATAAGGTTGGGCAGCACCAGCATGGTGAACAGCCAGGCGATAAAGACGCCGAGTGCTGCAAACAGGCCAAAGAACTCAATCGGTGGCATGATCGACGCGTAAGCAAGACCGAAGAAACCGGCCAGCGTGGTAAAGGTGGTCAAGGTGATAGGCAGCCACATATCCACCATCGCTTCAATCACCAGTTCCTTGGCTGTAGCACTTTTCTGTTGGGCCCGCAGCTCATAATAAGCGGTAAGCACATGAATGGAATCCGCGACCGCAATGGCAACGATCACCACGGGCAGGGCGCTGGTAATGGCATAGTAGTTCACCCCTGCATAGGCCATGATGCCGATGCTGCCAATGGCGGAGGCAACGATCACCAAAAGCGGCCCGACCAGGCCTTTCAGTTGCGTAAATGCGAGGAACAACAGAAGAAGTATGACGGCGACGACCACGGGTTGCAGCTGTCTGGAGTCAGCATCGATATACTTGCTTAAATATCCGCCAACAGCCCCCTGACCGGCAATGTGCACTGTCAGTGAGGCGGTTTCGTATTTTTCAGCAACTTGCAGCACGGCTTGATAAGTCTGTTCCGCGGCGCTTTGATCCATAAGCTCGGCTAACAGCATTACTGCTTTTTGATCATAGGACACCAGCGTGCCTTCCAATAAAGGCATGCGTTCGACCATTTCTCCTATTTCCTTGGCAGTTGCTTCTGACTGTATGAGTCCTTCATAGAAGGGTTGGACAATCAAAGAAACACCGTCACCGTCGATATAGGATTCTGAGAATAGGCTCTTTACCCGATCTGACCGGACATTTTCCAACAAGCTGATTTCGTTTTGCATTTCGGCAAGTGCATTGAGAGTCTCAGCTGAAAACGCCCCACCTGCCTCATTGACCAGCGCTATGACGATCGGATCTTTCAGGCCAAACAGCTGATTCGCACGATCCCGCGCCAGAATGGAAGGGTGATCCGCCGGGATAAAGGCATCTGTCGAGGTATTTTTAACGATCTGTTTGAGTCCCAGACCGCAAACGACGATGAATGAGATACCGACGATGAGAGCCAGCCACGGCTTGGCAACTATTAGAGTGAAAATTTCCCTGGAATTCATATCTTTAAACCTGTTCCACTAAAACCTAATAGTTAACGCAGCGTTGCGAGAGGTTTTCGTCAAAACCCGATGCTCGAAACTTTTCTGTTTTGACGATGGATGGGGTAGGTGACTGCACTTTGGAGATATGACCAAAATCGGTACTTTCTACCAGCGCGTCGTCAGCCGCTAGCCAAAGCTTGATGATGGAAGAGTGTTCAGGGCTTTCTAAACCGGGAACAACGGCATCGGTAATTTGCTTGGTGGTGACCCAGCCCCTTTTCGATCTGAGGGCGGCGCGGGAATAACCTATGGCAACCAAGTTACCATTATGGTCTTCAAAGCGGTGCTCGATAAAAATCCAGCGCGTTTCCCAGGATAAAACCCTGGTGGTCACGGAAAACTTCTGAAAAGGCCGCAGCACCTTGCAGTAACGAATGAAGTTTCCACCCAGTACAGCTCCCCAGCGGTTGCCTACCGCCGTATCCAGGATTCTTGTTCTGCGCAACCAGTCGACACGGGCAACATCGGCTATCTGCAGATATCTGCCGTTGTTTAGATGACCGAATGCATCAATATCCCAAGGAAGCACGCGAAAATGGGTCTTGGTGCTCTCCATCGGATGAATCTTTTGCTTAAACAGATTTCGCAACAAAGTTAATATTAATCGAAAATACAGGTTCACTGGGCACTCCTATTACTTCTTTTTGCCTGATAAAACATAGGGTTAAGTTGTTGGTTCGTTAGAAAATGGACTTAGGGCTTATGTTCCCGCTCCTTGCCATAGGCACCGGGTGTAGTGCCGAGTAGGTTTTTGAACATCTCCCCAAAATAGGAGGCGTTGTCAAAACCGGTTTGATGCATCGCTTGTTTAACACTTGAACCGCTAAGGAGAATTTCTGAAGCGGTGAGCAGCCGAACATGGCGTATGAGCTTGACCGGACTCAATCCGGTTAATGCCTTTACTCGCCGGCGCAACTGAGATTCAGAGATGTCAAGTGAGTGGCTTATGTCTCTGATGCTGTAATGGAAGTTGGCAATGTTTCCTTCGATCAAAGTAAACACTTTGGTCAGGAAACGTTGATCTTTCTCTTCCATTGGATACTTTATGTAGACATTGATTGTCTTCTTGATGGCGACCGAGAGTTTCGATTGCTCCTCTTGCTCTCTTTCTATAAATCTCAAGTTCGTGGTGTGACTCATGTTCTTACTCGACGGTATTCCAACTTGCTAATTTCTCCTGAAATCACGTCGCACAGACCTGAATACAGCCAGGTATGCCGGTGCGCGATTTGCCGTAGATGTTAGTGAGCGTGAAAGAGAAGTGTAGGGATTAGTTAGAAACGGTCATCTTCGGACAGTTTCTTGTGTGCAGAAAAATACGTTTGAAATCAAATAAATGACCGAAATTTGCCATTCCCTGATGACCAATTGACCGTGTTAGAAATGGTCCCCGAAGGGCCTCTCTGAAACTGGAAGACTAGGGAAATACATTGAGAATTGCGCAAAATCCGAGAGTATTGGATTCTAGGAAAACGAACGCATCCGCATTCATCCCTTGACATAGGTCAGTTTGCGAGAGGGTGAAAAACCTGCTGATTCTAGTGAATGGCGAGATTTCACTACGCCCGGAAATTCAAGGCATTTTCGATAAGTACCAGGAAGCAATTTGATCTAAGTACCGCCTTGCTTCCCTCTGTGGATAAAGCAACCGGTTTGCAAAGTAAACCGGTGTCTGTAATTTCACTTAACTGAATTCGTTAGCGTTAACCCAGCTACTTGGTAGTTCAGAAGCATGGGCATCCTCGCAGTCACTGTGTACCTTTCCGGACGCCGATTCAGGAGTAGCGGGTGCGTTTAGTTCCGGAGTATCTGAAGTGTCAGAGCTTTGTCCATAGGCGCTACCACTAATCCCAACGGACTGCCTATTCGCAGCGATATCCTGGTAACAGTTCTTTAGACTAGCTCCTTCATGGCAAAGCCAGGGAGATACCGAAAAAGCAATCTCAGTGGCAACAAACAAAAACCCAAAAAGTGAAGTTGTCATTATTTTTCTGATGTTATGGGTGTTCATTGTCGATCCCTTCCCACAGTCGCTAATTGGTCTAATTATAGGATAGTAAATTATTGAGGTTGGATGTTAGCCAAAAAGTCCTAACATTTTTTTAAGGGTTTTAGCATGAAGCGTCGCTAACAGGAGTAGGAAAGCATTTTTTGGCTTTCGTGATCCTTTCAATTTCCCTGCCCTGGGGACCATTAATTCCCGCATTAAGCGGGATTTTTTTTGCCTGGACTCCCAACTTAGCCTCCAATAGTTCGGAATGCTATTCTGAATGTATACGATTAATACATTTTCAAGAAGTTCCGAGTGACTTTTCGGGTATAAGGAAAGGGGCTGTTATTGCGAAAGGAGGGTTTAGAATGTTCACAAGAGTTTTCGCTTGGATGTCGATTTTCCTGTTGCTGTCAGCCTGCGGTCCGACACATCAGCAGGTTGCGGATGAATATAAGTCGAGAATACTGGCAAAGAAACAACTACTGGTATCAGCGGCGAAAACGCTCAAGGATGAAGATTATGAAGAAATCCCTGCATGTGAAGGCGTCACAGCTCCGCTTAGATGGTCCTATTACGGATCCAACCACAATATGACCATTGCCATGCAAGAATGGTTAATAGATCCAGATAATTCGAATCTCGAATTACCTTTCAATCTCACTTCAGCCCATGATTTGGAAGAAACACTGGACTGGGTCTCGCCGCAAAATCCACGGTCCATAATTCAAGATGAAACCGCAGAAGAAGGATTCAAGGAAAAGTTTGAGTCGGTACTGGCGTTGGAATACATCGTATTGAACCGCGTAAATGCCTTCAGCGAACCAAAACTTGTTACTTCTGAAAGCTTTATACCTGGAAGCGTGGCTGTTTCCATGGTTGTCATGCAACTCGATCCCTTAAAAATACTCTGTAAGGCCGATTTTTCTGCGGAAACACCGGAAGAAGTAGTGGCGCATTCCCTGGCATCGTTTCCGGATATGTTTCAGGGTAAATTTGCCTTGCGGCGGGCCTTGTTTGAAAGGGCGCGTGAAAGTCAGAAAGCAATATTGCGTGGTATTTCTGAGGCTGTTGAATAGTTTAATAGTTTAGCTGTCGAAACTCAGATTGGACCAAACGGGCATACCTTAAGGAAAAGTATGGCCCAAATATTGTTGTTTTATGGTGATTCTGTCGTAAATTCGTTGGAACCCTGAGAGTTTGTGAATTTGCCGGCAATTTACGTGCTTCGTTGCTTTATAGGGCTTTCCCAATAGCATTGTCGTATAGCCGATGGTTAACAGACCATTATTTCTGATTTGTAGGGTGCGCCCTGCGCACGCGGTTTTGTCTATTCCCTGAAGGGGAAATGGCGTATAGCCGGTGGTTTCAACCACCGGAACAGGTAACACCAACCAAAGCCCTGAAAGGGGGACGTAAGGCAGTCCGTTTCAACACCGTCCCTTCAGGACTAAATTAGGTTCATTCTACCGGTGGTTGAAACCACCGGCTAAAATACACAACCCCTATCGGGGTTTAACACCATTTAATTTCAGTTTCTTCTTTAGAATCGGTTTAGGCCAAAACACATTCTTTGACCCGCCTACTTTTGTTCAGCAGATAAATCTGACTACCGTCTAGCTGCATGAGGGTCACAGGAGGGATATTCAATATTGCTGTACCATCGCCACCAAAAACACCCCTATAAGTAGTACGCTTCAAAAAAAGATGGTGGGTGCATACCAAATCCAGGACGGCGGCTTTTTGGTCACGATTCCAAAGTCTGTAAGAAAATAAGTCCCAAGAATCAGTTTCATGGGCAAGAAAAGATAAGAGATTTTATTAACTTCTCCGAGATGTGTTCCGCTGTAACATCTAGTGCAACTCATCTATCTTAGCTCTAAGAAGCTGCCAATAAAGTTCCGGCATCGGTAGTTCGAAATACTGCATGGCGGTCCATTGTGAAACCGGCTTGTACCAGCCTTCGCCTGGACAAGTCTCGGAAGGAAATATCCCCACAACAGAAGGATCGAGGGTACCTAACTTAAGTGCCGAGCCCTGCTGTTGAACCAATGATGTAGATTTTTTCAGCATCGGCTTCCAGGGAAGAACTGACTTAATATACGCTTCGGCTTGTTTCGCCGTGAAGTTGGCCAACCGGGTTTTATCGATATATACCAGGTTAGCGTAAACCGGTCGCCCTACCTCTTTTTCTAGCAACCACGGTGGTAAACATCGGACTTCTGCAAGGTCCTCCTTTAAAGGATACTCATCGGTAAAACCAAAGAAGTGAAAAAACTCATGATTGAATAGCGCTAAAGGCGCAGAACTTGGCAAGTACATAATTCCATTATCGAAGTTGGCCTTCCCACCTTCGGCCATTACCACAACCAAGTGATTGGCTGACAATACCGACTCAATCCTGTGACGATCACAGGTTAACCTATTTTTGCTGCTGCAATTAAAGGGGATGCGTGGTAAACCGGCTAACCGCCAGCAAACAGGTAAGTTAGATAACTGCGGATGTTGCTGAATTTTTTCCAAAAGTGCCTGGGTTGCCTGCAAACTGTCCCAATCATTACCAATAAAACTCACGGCAACGTGACACTGCCTCATGCTGATAGCTTCACTCCAGTCTCCCAAAGCATTGCCAATATCGACTAGATGCTTGTTTAATCCCTCCAATACTTTCTCGGCATTCAGGTCGGAAGCAAGCTGTTTGGCTCGCGCATAGTGGCCGAGCTGCAGCGCTCCATCAAGTCGATAACTTTGCGCTTCGTTGTTATCAAAAAGCCAGTCTGACTGGTACAGAGTTTCCCAATTTTGCTGCTCATGCCAACGGCGTAGCTCGACAATCTGTGCGTTTGGGTCGCCCAAAGATGCTGCTCGAGCAATATAAGACTCAGCAGTATGGCGGGATGACCTTTGATAATCCAATAAGTAACGCCCATACAAAAAAAGAGCTTCAGGTTGCTCGTGCCTGGCAAGGTTTTTAATCCAATCAGCATAATGAGAATGCTCAGGTTGAGCTTTGAAAAGCGCAATCTGATCAGCCTCATTTCCTAAATAGGCACGGATGTATACCAACGTGTTTGATGGCAGAGCCCACACCGCTATAGCAACGGCGGTCAACAAAATGGCAACCGCGCCTGGACCAGTATATTGATTTCGGTTTTTCATCTCACATTAGTGTCTGATTCGGTCCTTGCAAGACTGCGAAGAAGTGGTCAGCTATAGCCTTAAAACAGAAAAGAAACAGAAGGAATTTCCTACCTGACCGGCCACTATCAGCGTTGCAGTGCAGCGGTGGCGATACCGGCACCAATCAATGCCGTACCTCCACCCCGCTGCAAAACTGCCCTGACATCGCGACGTTGTAATTTATCCCGCACTGCCGCTGCGAAAAATGCGTAGAGTCCAGCGTTAACAACAGCAAGAATCAAAAACGTAGCTGCCATAGTGAGTAACTGTGGCGTAGCAGGTGCGTGTGGATTAATAAATTGAGGGACGAAGGCCATGAAGAAGATTATGCCCTTGGGATTCAATGCGGTTACCAAACAAGCTTGACCGAACATTCTGGCATGCTTGATTCCGCTGGCCCGATTAAGTTGTCCGGATGGCTCCAGCGCGGGTGGGGAACGCCACATCTGAATACCGAGATAAATAAGGTAGGCAGCCCCAACCCATTTCATAAGGTTAAAGAGGATTGCGGAGGTCGCGAGAATCACTCCCAATCCAAGCAACGAAGCAGATACGGCTATAAAATCTCCCAGTGCAACACCGCCAACAAGGGAGAGCGCCGCGGCCCGTCCATGTTGAATCGATTGGGTGATCACCAGCAGAATCGTTGGCCCAGGCACAATCAACACCAGAGTCGCTGCAACCAGAAACGCAAGCCAGACTGACCATTCCATTTAAATTTCCTCTTTTTAACAAGCACAGCTTTATCGATATGACCTTACACTATTTTTTAGTATGCCTGAGTCGAAATAAAAGATTGGCTAATTAATAGTTTTTACACTGACCCTAAATGTTTTTTATTTGGAGTTTTTACTCTGCCCCTAAATGTTCTTGGAGAGCATTCTGAATAAAAGGCGATTTCTTCTTTGTATATGTTTCACGATCATTTGGATACGTGGCGGCAAGTTTCTCATCTGATCGCAGTAGCTCACGGAACTTGATGCGCTGTCGCCATAAGACACCTTCGAACGGGACCAGATGGAGGTGGTGGGTTCGAAACGCATCTGATGGTTTACAAAACCAATGCATGGCATCGGCTTTATAAGGCCAATACTCATAGTCACTTTTTTCCAAGACTTCAATGGCTGGTTTGGACTCTTCTAGAGACTTCACACCAAATATAATGTCAATTACCGGTTTAGCCACCATGCCAGCAATAGACGTACTACCGACATGTTAGACACTACCAAAGTTCCATTTGCCAACGATAGACAATAAATACTCTTTTTCCTCTTCAAACTTTTTAGTCCATGTTGGATCGTATTCTTCCAGTACTAACGGTGCTCTGCTCATTGGATGTTTTTTCTCAAGAAATGGGTCGCGTTGGCTATATCAACTATAAATTTCGCATTGATGGCACTTGTGTTACCTCTAAACATTTGACCATTTGCGCTTTTTGTTTTTGGCTTCTTTAGCCAAAAACGCTTGCTCTAAGTTAATGCCGTATCGGTTCGCTATTGAACATATATAGATAAAAATATCCACCAACTCATCACCAATGTCACCGATTCTAGAATTGGGATCGATCGCAATCCCCTCTGCTTTGCGGACAGCCTTGAATAGTTCTCCCACTTCTTCGCCAAGTAACAGGCATTTCTCTTTCGCTGCTTGTTCAGAAAAGCCTCTCTCAAGTTCAAGTTCTGCAACGTATTTCTGAAAATCCTCAAGTGTAGGTTTTTCATTCATTTCTGGCATCGTAGTTCCTCATTGCGGATTCGTATTCTATTTAAGGTGTGTGGATAAGTAAGCATGCTGATCGGATTCAAGGCACTCGATCCCACAACGGCTACTTCCATGGGCGCTAAACCATAAACCTCAAGTATCTGATCAAAAGCGTCATGCTTAGACTCTGGCCTATCGACAAACCACACTGAGAAGCGGCCATATATCCAGCCATTTCTTGGCTTGAACCCTTGATAAAAACACCGACTTTGTTCGTTTAGGATTGTGCGTGATTTTTCCTGCAAGTAGAGACTTTGTGCCAAAGGGGACACAAATTTCTAACTTACCGAAGTTAGAAAGTCTTACACCAATTGCTGTCTCAATCTCGGGCCAATAGGTCATGGCATCTGCGCTGTTTGCGTAGGGTGTGTCTCCGTTCCGGTAGTGCATTTTAGGTTGATTTTTTACATCCCAAGCAATTTGTGGCTGCAAATGGCTGAGTTGGTCACGAATATTATTGGGCAATCGTTTATTAGTTTTATCAAAATAGATGACGTCAACATCATTCAAGGCTGTTTGCTCGAAACCATGTATGTGATCCCACACCAGGTTTCTCACAAAGCCTGCGGCAACATAGCAGTCGGGTAGATTCAGTGAGGCTACTGCATGTAAGACTTTCAGTCGCACTTCATCTTTGCGTATTAGCTCCTCGATGCTCTGCATAGTTTGATTGGATTAAACAGTAAATTAGAACCATGTGCCAAGCTGGTACTTCCTCAGAAACTACGTTCCTGGTTGTGTACTAGATAAAGTTTCATCTACTTCAGAAAGCGATTTGACGCTAAATGTTTGACCAAACTGATGATGGTCTGTTGGATCCAGGAGTATGCTTTTGACACCAGCGTTTAAAGCGCATTCTATGTCCTTTGCCTCATTGCCGACAAAAATAGTAGTTGCTTTCGAAGAATGATGTTTTTGCATTTGGTGAAGTAAGCCATAAGGGTGTGGCTTGCGGAATCCGACTTCGCAAGAACTGCAGATATCATCAAACCAAGTTGCCAATGAACCCAAATCACTTAACAGCATTTTCTTCGGCATCCCATAGGGAACATCAGACAGCACCGATAACTTAACGCCTCTACGCTTCAATTCTGCCAACGTTTTTTCGGCGGTGGCTTCAGGCTGCGCCTTTCGTTGAAAGTAGCTAAAGAATAGTGCTTCAAACTCAATGTAATCGGCTCCGAAAACTTTAGCCACTTTTTTGAGAACTTCACCTTCTTCAACTTCAAACAATCGGGGTGAGTTTCGGGTGTTGTAAAAGTTGAGGATTGATGTGGCGAGCGTTAGTAAATCGTCGTTTGACGTTATGCCTAGGATTTCCAGGGCATTTAAAATTGCTTGCTGGTAATTACCAGACCAGTTTAATGGAACACCTTCATATGAAATCAAGGTTTCACCAAGATCAAAAACGATTAGTCGATTCATCTCTAGATGGGTATAGACCTCCATGGGATGGTGAAGTTGTAATCCAAGCGGAATAGTATGCGATTTCTAAAACGATTCCGGTTCATTCAAACTATCGGTTCCATTGCCAAAAGACTTTCAAGAGATGCTGCCGAGCCAAGTCCATGATTGGCAAACAGTGTTTCGAAGTTTTCAAAGCCCGCACCGCCCAACTCATCATGTAAAGCTAAATAATTTAGCAAAACTGTATTGACCAACAAGTTGACGTTGTTGGCAGCAGGACTTGAAGTGGTAACCACGTTGCCATCGCTATTCATATGGCCAATCTGTCGTTGGATCGAAACCGGTCTTCCGGCAGGATTGTAAACCAGGAAGAATGAGCCGGCGGTGGACTGATTGTCGCTGGTCCACTCAGGTTTATCCCGGCCATCAACAGAGGTATCGATACGGCCATTGCTGGATACTGAGCCATCGCTAAATACGTACATCATCAGCGGTTTGCCTAAACGGGCTGCATATTCCAAACAGGCGCCCATACAGCGCCCGGCTCTTAGGTCACGGATTTCGCCGGTGGACCGGTCGCCGGTATGGTAATCGTAGCCCCCTATGGTAATGGTTCCGGCACCGGCAAAGCCGCCGACCACTAACTTCATAATACTGGCTGTTTTTTGGAATTCGCGATCTGAGTTCAACTCATCAGTTGAAAAGATCGGGGTGTCCCCACCGACAATTTGTTCATCTAAATAGGGATCGAGGGTAGAGGGGTTGCCATACTTATCCGCCAATTCGGCGCTTTTGATATAGGCGCATTTTACCTGTCGTCGAACATCATCATCCCTGCTTGGTGAGGTGGTGTTGGGTTGGACCGCATCGAGTTTTTGATCACTTAAACGGTAGATGGATTCCATGACTTTCACCGCATCCTGTTGGCTCATCAACTCCGTTAATTCGCCGGTATCCACTAATCCCGTTGAATCCGAGGCCCGATCAATCTTGGTTGGTCGAACAGACGCATCCATCCACATTAGCGGTGCCATGGAGTTGCCACCAGAATCGCTACTGCGGCTGCCAATCAAAGACAGTAATCCACCATCAGCACCGGCGCGATAGATGCCATACATGGGATTATGTGGGTTATTCCCCGTATCGTTTTCCGATCGCGCGGGGATCACAGCGCCATCGATAAACATGCGAGTTGTGGCAGAAGTGCGTTCCAGAATTCCCCGCAGAAAACCACTGTCTCCATGGAAGGCCAGACCTAACTCCCGATTGACAAAATCTGCCGTGCCCAGGTCAGGATTCGGTAGATTCGGCAGCATATTTGCAGGTAGTCCCTGGCGGCTATAGCCATTAGCAGAGAGAAAATCTTCCTGGCCGCCTTGTCCACCGATCAATACATTAGAGCCGGCAATATTCGCGCCGCCAGCCAGGTCAAAGCAAATAAATGGGATCTTTCCGGCACCTTCGGAACCGACTTTGCAGGCGACGGCAATCGGATCATTGATGATGTCACTGGCTAGGGCTGCGGATGCAGGCCTGCTGCCCAACAACCCTGCCAGTAAGCTAGAGCCAAAAACCGCCGTGCCTCCTGCCAGGAAACCATTAGCAATAAAATCGCGCCGGGAAATGGGCTTCGCGTGGTTTTCATGGAACAGTGGCGCATCGGGGTGCAGTGGTTGTTTACGCTTAGTCATAATGAGTAATCTCCCCAATGCCGATGGATTGCGTTTCCTGGTTCTTCACAAGTTGTCTTTTCATTTGCATTCCCTCGCTATTGCACCATGACCACGGCACTGCCAAGCACAGCAGCACAAGCGGCTTTAACAACACTTCCAGTTCGCGCGCTGCAGTCGCTGCTACACACCCGCAACTGGTCAATCAAATTCGATATTTCACCGGTAATATCAGGTTGTTCCGATAAGCCGACGCCAGAAAAGTTGTCGCGTAGCGGATTAATCACCAACAGTTTCCCTGCATCGGTGCTAAATAACTGATCTGCCGGCGTACTGAAATTCAGACCAGGGAAGAAACTATTTCTCAAATTGGTATCTTCCACGAGTGCGTCACAATAGCCGATGGCCAGCTGTGTTACTGCCATCTGATGGCTCGAAACAAAAGCTTCGGGTTCTTCCACGGCAGGAAGTTGCTGCCGTATTGTTAGATAAAGGTCACGGACGCTGGAAGAAAAGGGATCTATCCCCGTAAGCTTTGACATCGAGGCGTTCATCTCATCAAATAGCCGAACACCGATATGCGGCTTGGGATCCCCCAGGATCAGGTCTAAAGATCCTCCTATTGCAGGATCCTTGAGCGTGACATCGGTATGGTCACCAATGCGTTCAAAGGTGAGGAAGAACTCGTCTGTATCCGGACCTTGTTCAATCGCGATAATCGTTCCTAAAGGTGAAAGTTCCTGACCGGTGTCCGGATTGTAAAAGGCACTGTCCAGCTCGGAGACAGGCAGGTTAATAAATGCTTGGCCGATGTCCGCCTCTTTCCCGTTAATTCCAATTCGCAACCCCTGTACAGGAATGCCCGAGGGTATTGCAGTGGCATCCAAACTGATGAAAAAGGGTTTGTTAAACAGGTAGCTGTAACTATCAAATTGGCTGACCTCAAAAACCACATAACTATCAGGGACTTCCAGCAGGTGCGCTGTGCTGAATAGCAGGAAGAACTTCTCGCCGACCCCGGCATCGAAATTGGTTTGAATCTGCGATTGATTGAGCGCACGGTTGTGAATAGCGGCTAACCTTATCGTGCCCTGCCAAAGGTTATTGCCGGAGGGTTCACTGCCTAACACGAAAGCAAAACTGTTATCCCAATCATTCAGGTTGCCAGGGTCAGAATTTTCAGCAGTGTCGACTCGTTCACCGTTTACATACACAATTCTGCCGACCGTGGGGCTGAATGTAACCACCACATGTTGAAGAGAAGCCTGAAGAATTTCCTGGGCATCCGGTGTCGATAGGGCGGGCTCGCCATTTAGATTGGTCGTGCTACTGCGGTGCAAGAAGTTGTAGTTATAGAGGGTTTGGCCCAAGGTGAAATTGCGCCGGGTATCGCCGCCCCCATAGCCAACGATAACCGCCGGTCCTTCCTGCGTAACATTTGCCGGAACCACCCAGGCTTCAATGGAATACTCATTGGTGGCGGTTAACAGGTCGTGGATCTTACGGCTGCTGGCGGTGGAGGCTTGTGCTTTACCGTCAATGATTTGGATGCCATAACCACCCACCCAAACGACATCACCAATCAGGTTCAGATTGACTGCAGGTTCCACGCCACTGGTGTCAAAGGCGACTTGACCTGAGCCGGTTTTGAATTCCCATTTGGCAATTACATTGTTCTCGATTCGGGTGCCGCCACTGGTGGCAGGTACGCCTTCGTTAAAGCCCAACGCTTTGCTGACCAGATAGTCGGGATTGATACTGGTGGGTTGAATAGAGTTTGCCAGGGTCTGCACTTCTTCCAAAACTTCATTGCCGTTAGCCGTGCAGTCACTCCAGCAATTGTGAAACTCTGATGCGAGGCGCACAACTAAGCGGGAATCCTGGGGAATATTCAGATTGATTCTGCTACGCGCAGCTTCGAAGGCTACTTCGATGTCAGCGTCGGCAAAATAAGGAGACTGGGGAAAGGTTGCACTGCTTGAATGGCAATCGGCACAATACTGCACCATAAGCGGGTAAAGACCGGTTTGATAGGCGTCAAGGTGATCATCCGTCAAATTTTTGCTGGATCCCGGTTCCTTGATAATAGGAGCCGTTAATTCGATTTTGTTACTGCCACCGCCGATGTTGCCTATCCAGTTTTGTAAATAGCTTGTCAACGTATCTGCACAGGCTTGATCCGAGGTCAGCCAACAGTTATGGCCCGCAGCGACTTTCGTTACCAGTAGCGATTCCTGGGGATTATTGAGGTTAACGATCTTATTGGTTTCGGCATACGCACTGTTGATGTCATCACTTTGGACAAAGGTAGGGGCTTGGTCACCTGTGCCGTGACAGGAACCGCAACGGTTTTCACTCACGAGGTTGTCCCATACGCTAAGTTTAAATGCCTGAACGTCGTCCGTGGCGGGTGCTGGTCCAGAATAGTTGGTGGTAGTCGACGTGGAACCGTCCGGTAGCTGCTCAACACTAGCGCCACTGCCGCCACCGCAGCCGGCAAGAACTGCCAAAATCAGAGCAAATGGTAAGATCCAGGCAAGTCTTTTGGGAACTTTACTAAGTTCTTGAAACAGGGTGGCCAGACAGATAGGAGAGGGGTATTGGTTTTTCATTACTCAACCCCCATGCAGTATCCGGCGGTTTCCGCAAAAGCCGTTTTTAAATTATACCCAGAGGCTTTAAAACTGCCGGTAATATTGTCAATGGCGGATACATCGCTAGCCTCAGAAGGGTCCCGTAAACAGACGGTGCGAAAAACCTTTTGCACCTGGCATTGAGCGAAAGCCTCCGAGTGAGCCAGCTCCGTTCCCAACGTCTTCGCGCCTGCGCCAGATCCGCCGAGATCATTGGCCCAGCCAATCACCGCATTCGGACCCGCCCGCCAATAGTTTACCCAACTGTCGTTGGTAGTGACGTAGCCGAACGGAAAATTATTGGCATTAATATGATATTTTCCCCAAACCCTGGTTCCGGTGGTTGGGTCGGTCTGCCCTTCGCTGTTGTAGAGAAGCGTGCCGTTAATCCCGGTCGGATCGTTGTCCATATCGTAAGCATATTCATAGTAGGCATATGCCTGGGCTAAAGGGTCCATGCCATTGTGGCAGGCGACACAATTGTTCAGAAAAATTCTGCTGTCGCCACCAGGGCTTCTGGACACATCCTGACGAATACGGTCTGCCGGTCGACTGGTGTCTTTGAACTGCTCCAAGTCCCGGCACAGATGGTTCATCAGGGTAAAGCGCAGCATGGCGCGATTGGTACCGGCGCTGAAAAAAGCTTTACCGGCGGCACGGGTGGTCATTACGCCTGCTGTTGCGTCAGTGGGAAATCCCGCTTCTGAGGACTGGGTGGCTTGAACCAGACCTTCACGTAATGACACCCCGGATTCTTCCAACGCCACATAATGGTCATTGTTGCTTAAAGAGTAACTCGGCAGCCCCGGTACTAATTGGGAGTTACCAATATAGAGAAGATCGGCATACAACACCTGGCGGAAGTCGATATTATCCCGAACCAGACCAATCACGGTGGCGGTATAATCATTGAGTTCGACGAATGCGGTTTGCTCCTCATTGGTCCAGGGAGCCGCCATATTTTTTAAGGTCACATCATAAAAATAGGTTGTGGAAAGCGGCACTTCAGCGGCTTCTTGGAGGGAGCCGGCCTGCAGCATCTGCTGTAATTCCTGCTCGTTGGCGGGGACACCGGCGATTCGGTCATAGATTCTTTTCACCTGATTTTTGCTGCCAAAGGCAAAACTGGGATCGATGTTGCCACCAATGAAAACCAAAACCACGCAAAGATTAATGGCAACCGAGCACCAACGCCTTCGATAGGACGGATATTTTGAAGCCATAGCAGGCAACAACTGGGCAGACTGAACCATAGTCTAACTCCATACTTGGAATACTTTTATTTGCCAGGTACGGCTATCGAATTAACTGCTGAATACGGCGTAAATTCTGTCGGTACCCGATGTTAGCGAGGTGGTGAGATCGTCATCTTCACCCAGACCAGCGCATTTTTTGCCCTGCTGTCATTCGTTGAACGGCGAGTTGTATGATGTCGGAAAGTTGTTTTTTCTTTATATCATTCTCAATATTCCAACATTCTTCAAGTTTATTTTTACCTAGATTCTCCAGTTCATTTGGGATTCGGCTTAAACTCAGCTACTTATGCTTCGTTGGCTTCACAAATTTTATGCTCACATTAGCGCTGCTAGTGCTCCGCTAAAATTTGCTTGCCGCCTTGCCTAAGAAGCTGAGTTTAACCCTCGGTTCGCAAACGAACTGCAGAATCTAGGTATTTTTTTTAACCCGTCTGTATTTACTCAAGATAAATCAATATACTTTGGCCAATAAACTAAAAGAATAAATGCGATGTACCTGACAGTTTGTCAGTTCTTGATCGCAATCCAAGTCAACGACCATTAACAAATCAAGATAGTGTAATGCCCTGGTAAGCCGGTAGGCAGCACCAGAACGTTCGGCATTAACTGTCTACATTTATGCTTTCTCTGCAGTTTTATTCTAGGCGAACTTGTGGACTCGAAATTGTGGTGCAATGCACGGTATTACACTAAGTTACAGAAGTGGGCTAGTCGCTTTCAGGACTAGAACATAGTCTAAATTAAACGCTACTAATTCGACTGTTCTCGTTTGAAACATGATGAGTGAAACTGCAGATGTAGATTTGATGATAAATGGAATGTTGTCGTGACGGATGTGTTAGTTCGACTAAGTCTCAGTAACCTAAATCCGATTCAAAGATGCAATTGGGTTGTTCATCTATTGCAGGTTTTCCAACTGGGGTTACTGGCCAGCATGCTGGCAGCCTGTGGTTCCGGTGGTATCGGTAGCTCCAATCAAGGTCCTGATCCGGTCATAGAAGATATCCCCGTCGCCTATGTTAAACGTCCCATCGCCGAAGTGGATGATGATGGAGATCGCAGGCTGTTCGGTGACGATGTGCGAGACCCTTTGCGCTTTCGTCCCGGCGCTGAACTGTTTCTCCGTGCCCAGGTTTCCCCAAGTGCATCGGAAGTCAATATTACAACGGGAGCCTTCCCGTTCGATGAGTTTGCCAATGAAGAAGGCGAGCTTTTATACGATGTCAAAGATCTTCACGCATCCGTGGATGGGACCAAGATTCTATTCGCCATGCGCGCTCCCGAGTTGGAAAACGTTGATCCCGACGAGCAGCCTACCTGGAATATCTGGCAATACGATACAACTACTGATCAACTGAGGCGGGTGATTACCTCGGATAATAGCGCGGAAGAAGGACAGGACGTTGCACCGCATTATCTTGCAGATGGTCGGATCGTGTTTTCCTCCACCCGACAACGAACCTCGAAAGCCATATTGCTGGACGAAGGAAAACCTCAGTTCGATGCGCTGGAGGAAAATAGACAACGACCTGCATTAAACCTGCACGTTATGGAAAGTGATGGGTCCAATATCAATCAGATAACTTTCAACCAGAGCCACGATATCGATCCGATTCTGCTGCAAAACGGCAAGGTGCTATTTACCCGGTGGGACAACGCTGGAAATAATAATGCCATGAACCTGTATCAGGTGAATCCGGACGGCACGGAGTTAGAGCTACTCTACGGGCATCATTCCCACGATACCGGCACCAACAATAGCCAGGTGCAATATATTAAACCGCGAGAGCTACAGGATGGGCGCATCATGGTAGTTTTGCGTCCCTTTACCAGCCAGTTCCAGGGTGGTGATCTGGTCGCTATCGATACCCTGAATTATACCGATCACGATCAACCGACTTTTGATAGTGCCGGTCTTATCCTAGATGCACAGGAATCACTGACGCTCGGTGAGACCGCGACGGGTAACATCCTGACATTAGCAGGACACTATCGCAGTGGTGAACCCATGTGGGATGGCACCGGACGGTTGTTGGTGAGTTGGAGTCAGTGTCGGTTGATCGACCTGACCGCAAATGGTGAGGAAGAGCCTGATCCGGAAGCACCGGCCCCGGAACCGAAGATTGTGCCTTGTACAGAAGAGCGTTTGGAATCCGAAGACTATGAACCCGCTGATCCACTCTACAGTTTGTGGATCTACGACAGCCAGCAGGGAACCCAACTACCGTTGATGCAGCCGGATGAAGGGTTCATGGTTGAAGAGGGTATTCTGTTACAGTCCAAACCGAGGCCTGCCTTCATACCTGATCTGGCGAACTTTCCCGAAGTGGATTCTGATTTGGTGGATACAGGCTATGCCGTGATCCATATTCGTAGCGTCTATGATTTTGACGGTGTGGATAGTTCCGATGCCGGTATCCAAGCGTTAAGCGATCCGGTAAATCCTGCCTTTGCCAGTCGGCCTTTGAGATTCCTTCGCGTGGTGAAGGCCGTTTCGCTTCCCGATGATGATGTGATCGATATTCCGGGCTTCGCATTCGGGGCAGCGGGCAATCAACGCATGAAAGAGTTGTTGGGCTATGTGCCGGTGGAACCGGATGGTTCGGCGATGTTTACCGTCCCTGCCAATGTTGCCATTGGCATCAGCGTATTGGATATCGATGGCCGAAGAGTTTCCCAGCGGCATCAAAACTGGATTCACCTGCGACCTGGGGAAGTAATGCAATGCAAGGGCTGCCATACGGCCGATAGTGAAGAAGCCCATGGCAGATATTCCGCACAAGCTCCCAGCATTAATCCTGGTGCTGTGACTTCCGGTTTACCTTTCCCGAATACCGATCCTGCACTGTTTGCCGATATGGGCGAAACCATGGCGCAAACCTGGGCCAGGATTAATGGAGCGCCACGGGCGTTGACGCCTGATATTGAATACACAGACCAATGGCTGGATCCAAATAGCGGGCAGCAACCTAATGATTTCAGCTATCGATATCAGGATTTGCAAACCGCGGCACCGATTAATAATGCCTGTGCCAGTAACTGGGAAGCCTTCTGTCGAATAGTAGTGAATTACGAGGAGCATATTCACCCGCTTTGGACGCTACCGCGGCTGATCACGGAATTTAATGAAGCAATTATGGAAGAAGAGGTTATTCAGGATAATACCTGCACTTTCTGTCACGGACCGGTGGATTTTGTTCGGGATGACCGGCCACAAATTCCGGCAGCGCAGCTGGATCTAACCGATGGAAACGCTGAAAACGACGATCGCTATCAAAGTTTTGTTGAGCTGTTCGTGGGCGATAACGAGCAGGAAATCGTTAATGGTGTGTTAACCGACCGTTTGGTGCAGCAGTTTCAAGACGGTGAACCGGTGTTCGAAACGGACGAAGAAGGTAACTTGCTCCTGGATGAAGAAGGCAATCCAATTCCAGTGTTAGTTACCGTCGGTGTTGGTGCTTTTCTCAACGGCGCAGGAGCCAATTCGACTGCCAATGCGGGGGTGTTATCTCTGTTCGAAGGCGAGGGGAGTCATGCGGGTTTGCTCAGTGCAGCGGAACTTAAGTTGCTTTCCGAGTGGCTTGATATTGGTGCCCAGTACTACAACAACCCTTTTGACATTCCACAGGATTGACGGTCGGTAGCGATGGAAGGTTTGGCGACGGTTTTTCCCTGTAAGCAGTTTGTCTTTTTGGTGGTTGCGTTATGTCTCGTATTGCCCACTGGCCAAGCAAGTGCTGAAGAAAGGGGTAACTGGTGGCAGTTTTGGTCTGCAGAGGACGAGCGGTCACAACGGGTTAAAATTCTGGAGCCATTTCTGGAAATACATACCGGCCCAGGTCGAGGTTTTCCGGTTTTTTATGTGGCGGAACAAGACGAATGGATCACTCTGGAAAAACGTCGGACCGACTGGTTTAAGGTAACTTTGGAAAATGGTGAATCTGGTTGGGCCAAACGCAACGCGATGGAAAAAACCATGGATGCGGTTGGTGAAATTGTGCGGTTCACGGATCCACGAGTGGATGACTTTACCTCCAGAAGATGGGAAGCGGGGGTGTTGACCGGTGACTTTGACGGTGCATCGGTGAATAGTCTTTACATGGGCTATCTGATGACCGCAAATTTGTCCACTGAGCTTGGTGTTTCTCAAGTGTTGGGTGACTTTTCTCAAAATGTGCTGGCGAACATCAACCTGGTACACCAGCCGTTTCCCCATTGGACGCTTTCCCCATTTTTTACCCTGGGCACGGGGATGGTCTGGATAAAACCGAAATCGACCCTGGTGCGAGAAGAAAGTCGCCAGGAACAATCCGCGCATGTTGGCCTTGGTCTTCGATACTACCTGGCCGATCGCTATTTTCTGCGTGTTGAATATAAAGATTACGTGGTCTTTACCGATCGCGACAACAATGAAGAAGCAAAAGAATGGAAACTTGGTCTCAGCGTATTTTTTTAGCCCTCATCGCCTGTTGTCTGATTCCAATGGCCCATGCCCAGGAATCGGCTGTGCAGGAAGATACTGAACAACCCAGGGCAATTATTCCGCCCGATGTGGAGCCACGAAAGGTCGATGAAGCTCTTATCGATACCGAGGATTTTGAGCTTGGTCTCTATACGGGAATCATGAGTGTCGAAGATTTCGGTTCCAATCTCGTGGTTGGCGGAATGCTGAACTACCACCTGAGCGAGGATTTGTTTGTTCGACTTGGGGTCGGCTACACCGAAACTCAGGAAACCAGTTTCGAGAAGTTGGGCGGAGATGTCAGTTTATTGGAAGACGATGACAGAAACCTGTTGTATTACAACCTGTCGCTTGGCTACAAGTTTCTGCCTGGAGAGGCCTTCTTCGGTGATGACCTGGCTTTCAATACCAATTTCTATGTCCTGGCCGGTCTAGGCAGTACGGAGTTTGCAGGCGATAGCCGCCTGACGGCCAACTTTGGCTGGGGCTATCAAATACTCTTTACCGACTGGGTATCCATGCATTTGATGATGCAGGATTATATTTTTGATAGCGATATTTTAGGTGAGGACAAAACGACTCAGAACCTTGAATTTACCCTTGGCTTGAGTCTGTTTTTCTAGCGGGAACGGTATGAAAAGGGTAGTACGAATTGAGAAATGGAGAGGTGTTATGGTAAGCATGACTCGATTTAGATGGTGTCGCCAACAATTTACCAAGATGCTAGTTCTTCCTGCGTTGCTGTTTGTTCCGGCGTTGCAAATGGCTTTGTCGACTAACGCGGCGGAAATTAGCGGTCCCGCGCCGGATTTCACCCTGAAAAGCGCTCAACATGGCAACCTTCGACTCCAGGAATACCGGGGACAGGTGGTTTTGCTAAATTTTTGGGCCTCATGGTGTGGTCCCTGTCGCAAGGAAATGCCGGCACTGCAGGACTTGTATAAAAAATACGAGAAATTCGGTTTTGTTGTACTCGCGGTCAGCGTTGATGAAGATACCAGTGCGGCGGATGAATTTATGGGCACAGTGGAGGTGGATTTTCCCTACCTGTATGACACTGAAAGCAAAGTCAGTGAGCTCTATGCAGTGGAAGCTATGCCTACCACGGTCGTTATCGATCGTGATGGACAACGCCGGTTTCTGCACAAAGGCTATCAACCGGGGTTTGAAGAGAAATACCGGAAAAATGTCAAACAGCTCATTCGTGAATAGCGGCTAGTCATGATGATTAAAACCAACGTTTTGCTGATGAAATGCGTATTGCTGGGCTCTCTGCTGTTGAGTGGCGGATGCGCTGAAATTAAACCCTGGGTTAAACCATATGAACGAGATAGCCTGGCAGACCCAATTATGAACTTTGGTCGATTGGGAATAGCCAATTCTTATATGCACCATATGTATCAATCCCGTGAAGGAGCAAGAGGTGCAGAAGGTGGCAGCGGCGGAGGTTGTGGGTGCAACTAGCCAGTTTTTTCTCTCTCCAATTACCTGCTAAAGCGCGGTTTTTTCTGCTATTCAGCGTTAGTTATTTGATCGGTGGTTGGGTGACAAGTGTTTGGATGACTGGGAGCTGGATAACTGGTAGCTGGCACAGCGTTGCGGCAGTCTTGCCCGAGCAATCCATCGATTTGCTCTACCACCGCTACGATCAGGATGGGCAGTTAATCGACGGTCCGGCCATTCTGATTCGTAAAAATCTCGGCAATACCGTATCCGTATCCGGTGAATATCTGGTGGACACCGTTTCCGGCGCATCCATCGATGTCATCGCCACCGCCAGCGAATATACCGAAGAACGCACTGAGACCAGTGTTGGCATAGACTACCTTGTCGGCAAATCCATCCTCAGCTTTGCCTATGTAAACAGCACGGAAAACGACTTTGACGCAGAGTCTATTCATCTGAATGTCAGCCAGGATTTGTTTGGCGACCTGACCACCTTGACCATGGGCTATTCCCAAGCCTGGGATACCATAGGCCGAGTCAATGACGATTTTGAGGAAGAAGCGGATCGGCGACATTTTCGTCTGGGGCTATCTCAAGTCATTACCAAAAATATGCTGGTAAATCTGGATGTTGAAACCATCACCGATGAAGGCTTTTTGAACAATGCCTATCGACAGGTGCGTTTTGTCAGTGACTCGGCAAGAGGTTACGACTATCAGTTTGAGCGCTATCCGCATACCCGAACCAGCAATGCGTTTTCACTGCGTTCACTGTATTACCTGCCGTATCGCGCTTCCATAAAGGGTGAATATAGATTTTTCAGCGATACTTGGGGAATCCAGGCCAATCAGTTTGAAATCGCTTACTTGCATCCACTTTTTGAACATTGGCTGATGGAGTTTCGTTACCGCCATTATAGTCAGAGTAAAGCGGACTTTTATCAGGACCTGTTTCCCTTTGAGAATGCGCAGAATTTCTTAGCTCGGGATAAAGAATTAAGTACCTATAAAAACCAGACGTTTGGTTTCGGTATCGGCTATGAATTCAACAGTCTGTTGGATGGGTACATAGAAAAAGGCAGCGTTAACTTGTTGCTGGATTATATCGATTTTACCTATGACGATTTTCGTGATGTTACTCGGGAAGGATTTGTCGCGGGGCAAGAGCCGCTGTATTCCTTTGATGCCTGGGTAACCCGATTATTCGTGCGGTTTGAGTATTGATGGAGGTGGTTGTCATGGGTTGGATGCAACGTCTTGTTTTCGTGTTATCACTTGCATGCTTTACTGAAACCCTTTTAGCGGCAGATAACCAGATTCCCGATCAGCCGGTGGTAGATGAGTTGCAGTCATTGAAGCAACAAGTGATCGAACTGAATCGGGATCTGTTTATTCTGGAAGAGGATCTGTTGTTTCCAGCTAACACCCAGTTTGCCCTGTATTTATCGGTAGATGTCGGTGAATTTTTTGCACTTGACGCCGTTGAAGTAAAAATTAATGGTGAAACGGTAACCCATTATCTATATACCGCGAATCAAGTGGACGCATTACACAAAGGCGGCGTGCAGCGCTTGTATGTGGGTAATTTGAAATCCGGTGCACACGAATTGACGGCCTTTTTTACCGGGGAAGGGCCTAACAAAAGAGAATACAAGCGAGGCACAACCCATCTGTTTAAAAAGGGTGGCGATATCACTACCTTGGAATTGCAGATCACGGATTCCACGCGGAAACACCAACCGCAATTTAAAGTAGTCGAGTGGCAGTAGCTCTGGAGTCTCGGATTTTGATGTTTCGAATCCTGCCTATTCAACCAACGATAAACCCAATAAGTGTATGGCTCGTTGGGTTGGTGATGTCGTTTATGGCGCAGGCCGGATTAGTTGCAGCCGATGACGCGGATGTCGTCTCGAGCCCTCCGCATCGAGTAAAGGATTTAGCTTACGGTGAAATTCTCTATGCATTCCACCAGAACCATTTGTTCGACGCCTTGGTTAAAACCGCCGTCGCAGAAGCCCGAGGAGGTGTACAGCATCATGGTGACTATCCTTTTATCCTCAAAGGCGGCATGTACCTCGCTTATGGCATCACAGAGCAGGCGAAGCAGATTTTCCTGGAAGCTTTACAACAAAACCTGAACCCAGCGGTAAAAAACCGCGCATGGTTCTACTTGGGAAAAGTCTATTACTTACAACGCAATTGGACGGATCTCGAAAAGTCGTTAACCCGCATCGATGCGCCGTTACTGGCCGATAGCCATCCCTTGGAATTTGCCGAACTCCGCTACCTTCAAGTGCAGTCATATATTGCACAGAACCAACTAGCACTGGCAAATCAGCTGCTTTCTCAAATTTCTGAATCCAACCCCTGGAAACCGTATGTCCAACATAACCTGGCGCTTGCACTGCTTCGTCAGGACCAGCGAGATCCGGCAATCGCACTGCTAAAGCAGGCCAGCACTAGCATTCAAGAAATTACCGACGAACAGACATTCCCTGTTGATCAGGATGAAATCGATGGAATCCGCGATCGAATCGCCATGTCGTTGGCGATGCTGCAACTGGATGCAGGTAATACCCGTGCAGCCATGGACGCTTACCGGCAAGTCCGTTTGCATGGCCCCTGGTCGGAGCGGGCTCTGTTTGGCTATGCAATGGCTGCCGCCAGTAACCAGAACTTTGGACTGGCTTTAGAAGCGCTGTCGTCTCTAGGGAAGCGAAATCCACAAAATCTTTTAGTGCAGGAATCCCAATATGCCCAGGCCTACATTTACGAGCAGTTGGAAAAACCGGGACTGGCGTTAACCGGGTATCGAAAAGCGGTTAATCAATACCAGGATTTACTGCAGCAAAACCAACAACAGCAGAGCAACCTGGCCTCAAACTCCCTGGAAGAAATCCTGTTATTCAGCGCCGCTGATGGCGAACAGTGGAGGCTGACTGATGAGAGATTTCCGATTGATCGGTTTGGTCGCCTATTAATCGTACCCGAACAGTCTGCCTATGTTGATCTATTAGCCGACGAGCATTTTCAGTCGCGGTTAAAAGAGTATCGGGAACTGCACCTACTGCGGCAAAACCTACTTAACGCCAAGGCGGATGTGGAAAGCTTCAAGTTGATGCTGGCGACCCGTAATAATTTACGCGAGCAACGTGTTCAGGAGGTGCAGCAGCAGTTAGAAGTAACGGATGTCGAAAGCCTGTTTGTTCAGCGGGACAGACTCAATGTAAAAATTCAACAAGGTCTGGACGCCAATGATCATCTGGCGTTTGCTGATGCAGCCGATATCGAATTTTATAACTTGATAGAAAGCGTAAAAAACCGGTTGGCCGCTCTGCCAAATGATTATCGAGACCCGGAGTTTGCCGGAAAGATTCGCCGCATTGAGGGTTACTTCACCTGGCAGCTGGCAGAAAAAGCACCCATCCAACGTTGGCAGGCACAAGTTGAATTAAAGCAACTGGATGCGGCCTTGACTGGTTTACGGATACAGCGTCAGCGTTTGGATAAACTGCTGGCAGACAGGTCAACCATTAGAAGGCTTGCTGATCGGATAGATCAAACGGGGCAAAGGGTACCCGCTCTTTTAACTAAAGTTGAGCGATTGCTGGCAGACAAGGAGCGGGAATTATTAGGTTTGGTGCAAGCCCAATTGGCAAGCCAGGAACAGGCTATTCGCGGCTATCTCCAGGCTGCCCGGTTATCCCAGGCACGGCTTGCAGACGCGTTATTGGAGAAGCAGTTGGCAGGGACTAAGAACCCGTCAGAGCTGTCAGGGGAAGACTTAGTAAGCACCGGCAAGGTTGAATTATGACAGCTGTGGGTAAAATCCTGAGGTACTTGCATAACTCCCCCGGATGTATCCGTAGGGTGCGCTATGCGCACCCTACGGTAGCAAGACGAGTAATTTTGCGGGAACCTCTCCTGTATGTTCTTTTCCTCGTCCTCTTTATTGGTGGCTGTAGCGTCGTATCCCTTCAGGGAATTCGCGATAGCCTCGATATTGCTGCTGCGAATGTGGAGAATACCGGAGTCGAAAGAACGAGGACCATTGCCGATTTGCAGCCGGCTGCGGATGTAGCGGCATATTCTGACCGGGAGATAAACGTCTCAATAAAAGAGGTCGTTCAGTACTATCAAGATTTGTTACAGGAAACGGACAACCCCGAGCTCCGCGCCAAAATTGAATACCGACTGGCGGATCTCAAGATGCTGCAGGCGGATAACTTCCCCATAGAGGACTCTTCTACTGCTGAAAGCATTGCCGGGGATAGCGGATTTGAAGAGCAGCAAGTGTTACTTGAGCAAACCATAGAAAACTATCGTGCGCTGCTCGTAAACTACCCGAAGCGGAAAGAAAATCACTTTATTTTGTACCAGTTAGCAAGATCTTACGATCTGCAGGGACAGCAACAAAAGGCCCTGGTGACACTGAATCGACTGGTCAACGAGTTTCCTAACTCACCCTTTATCCCAGAAGCGCAATTTCGCCGTGGCGATATTCTCTATTCCAACCAGCGCTATCAAGAAGCAAAACTGGCTTTTAAAAATGTGATCGCTCAGTCGGAAGCGGGTTCAGCGTTTTATGATAAAGCGCTATATATGCAGGGTTGGAGCCAGTTCAAGCTAGGTAAGTTTGGTGATAGCCTGGATACTTTCGTCACTTTGCTGGATCTTAGCTTAGCTGACAACCAAGAGCGCTCAATTAAGCAGGTCCGAGCAAATGCAAATATCCAATCTCAGACAATCTCTACTTTGGTGGAAGACCAGTTCAGGGTGATCGGGTTTGCCCTTTCCTACCTTGATGGCGTTGAATCGTTAAAAGCGCTGTTTGAAAAGCATGGGCCCCGCGAC
>JANQMN010000070.1 GCA_028280065.1 Hahella sp. | reverse complement strand
TACGGCTATCGGCAATCTCCCCGGAGTGGAGTTGAATGCATGGATATTTAATGCGCTTCGACATGACCGGCTCATTCAGACAGGTTCATCCAGTCTGATCGGCCTTGCCACCGCTTTGACAGTGCTTATGTTATTGCCCGTATTAGGCATGCTTTCCCCGCGTCTCTATCTACTGAGTACGGTCGGGATGCTTGTGGGCATATTGGCTTTGTCCTGGATGCTTCTGCTGTCCATGCATTACTGGTTTCCACCCAGCGGCGTCCTGCTTGCGCTAGTCGCTTTTTTTCCGCTGTGGAGTTGGTTGCGCGCAGAACAGGCATTGCGCTTTCTGCAACGAGAAATCCAGTTACTCAACGCCCGTCAGACGACAGCCGAAAAACCGCCTGATCCGGAAGCCGCACGAAGATATTTGCAGAGGCTAGGATTGCTTACCTCAGATGGCCGGCAACAAAGCGAAAAAGGTTCTCGCGCCGCGAAAAGTATCAGTGTAAGGCCCCTAGACGCTGCAGATACCGAAAATTTCTGGCCATCGATTCTCCGACGGCAAGGCCATGAAACCACTGTCCTGGGAGTGCTGGGAGCAGAGCCCATTGTTCGAACCATCAAGCAATTGGAGGCGATTCAAAAACGCGATTCGGAAGCCCGCCGGCTTATAGAAAGCAGTCTTTCACAACTTCCGGACGCCGTTGCCATTGCCGATCTTTTTGGCCAGATTATCTTTTCAAATCGGGTATTTAAAGAGTGGCTGGAAGCTGACAGCAACAACTCGGCGGATCTTCTTAAAACACTTGCAGGCGTGTCACTAAAATCGAACCTGACCTGGACCTATGCGCTTTCGGAACTGTTCCAAAAGGGCGAGGCGGTTTTTGGCGAAGGTCGAATTGCCGGGGCAAATATCGAGGTCTATTGTCAGGGTGGATTAGTGAGCGTCAATCATCAATACCGGGATACCTTGGTCTTGACCTTTACCGATGTGAGCCTGTTGAAGGCCGCGGAAAACGCCCGTTCGGAAGCGCTGAGTTTCTTATCCCATGACTTGAGGTCGCCCATGGTTGCGGTTCTGGCAATCCTCGATAAATGCCGTGAAACGGGGGAAAACCTGACTTCAGATTCGCTCCGGGCAATCGAGGCGCTGGTCTGTAAAAACCTCGATTATGCCGAGAGTTTTCTGCAACTCAGTAAGGCGGATGCCTTAACCGATTCATCCTTAGTGCCTTGTGACATGCATTCCATTTTGGATGAGGCACAGGTGCATGCTTTGGCCCTGGCCAGTTCCAAGGGCATTGATGTCAAGGTGCAACGCCTCGATGAGGAAGCCTGGGTGTTGGCGGATGCCGGCCTGCTGGAGCGCGCCGTCAACAACCTGGTGTCTAATGCGGTTAAATACAGCCCGCCAAGTTCGATACTGAAAATCGAACTCTCGCAAACTGCCGGTCTGCTGGTGCTTGAAGTCGCGGATCAAGGACCCGGAATTGCGGAAGCGGATCAGAAACGGTTGTTCGAACGTTTTACCCGCTTTCACGACAAGGAAATTAGCGGTATTGGACTGGGGCTGGCTTTCGCCGCCACTGTGGCGCGAAAACATCATGGCCAGGTGTCCGTCAAAAGCGAACCGGGCACCGGCAGTACCTTTTCCCTGCGACTGCCCGCCTATGAAGAAGGTGAAGTTCTCTAATCGGGAGCTTGGCCGCTAAGTTTAAGAAGTTGCCAGGCATGGCTGTTGACGAAGCTAACGATCGGGCTTCGGATAATAGGCTTAGGCGGCACCGCATCCGAAAAACCCTTGACCTTAGAGTCGACTCTAAGGTGTAAGATGTAGGAATGAATAGTTATTGGCCAAAATGAGGCACGGACATGGCTACCTACAAAATTGGTGATCTGGCAAAACTATTAGGAGTGACCACCCACACACTCAGGTTCTACGAAAAGAACGGGTTGTTGTCTCCCAGCCAGCGCACCGAAGCAAATTACCGGGTTTATAATGACAACGACCGGCGGACGGCCGCATTCATTATTCAGAGCCGGGAGTTGGGATTCTCATTGCAGGATATTGCGGCTTTCCTGTCCATTCGTGCACATAAAGACCGGCACACATGCGAGGAAGCCAAGCGCATTGCTGACGCTAAAATTGTCGAGATCGAGACGCAAATCCAAAAATTGCAGCGGGTATTGGTCGCGCTGAAGCGGCTCAGCGATGCCTGTTGCGGCGGACCTGAGTCGGCAACTCAGTGCACCATCATCGACACTTTGGACCAGGTAACCTCCAAGGAGACTGCAGTATGAATCTTTTTGAAAACTTCATGCTGTTATTCCTCGAATCAGCACCTTGGCTGTTATTGGGATTGTTCATTGCCGGTCAGATTAAGCAACTCGTTCCGGAAAATTGGATAAAACAACAATTGGGCAAAGGGCGCCAAATTTGGAAAGCAGCATTTATCGGCGCACCGCTTCCTCTCTGTTCCTGCGGCGTTATTCCCACTGCCATGGCATTGCGCAGGGCCGGCGCCAGTAAAGCCAGCACTGCCAGCTTTCTGGTGGCAACCCCTGAGACCGGAGTGGATTCCGTATCGGTCACCTATGCATTGATGGGACCGGTAATGGCGATTGCCCGGCCAGTTTCGGCTATCTTCAGCGCTGTAATGACCGGCAGCCTGGTGCATCAAGTTGCAACGGAAGATTCGCCATCGCCGGAGCAAAGTGGCCATTGTTGCTGCGGTGGCGCTAAAAAAATCCCGCCGACAATCTGGCAGAAGTTTGTCGCCGGTTTGCAATATGGTTTTGGCCGATTACTTGGCGACTTCGTGGGTTGGTTGCTTATTGGCTTGTTCGTCGCTGCCGCTATTCATACTTTTATTCCACAGGATTGGTTGGCGCGCTTCGGTTCCGGCCCTATCGGAATGGGCTTGATGGTGATCGTCGCCATTCCCATGTATGTGTGCGCCACCGCTTCCACACCGATAGCTGCAGGATTGATGCTGGCCGGTATTTCACCTGGAGCCGCGTTGGTGTTCATGTTGGCAGGTCCCGCGACCAATATCGCCACCATGGCCGTCGTCAAAAACGAACTTGGAATGCGGTCACTGATCGCCTATTTGGTTGGCGTGATCGGCAGCGCGCTTTTGATGGGAACTCTGCTGGATTACCTGGTACGAAATTGGCAGTTGACTGTGCACATGAGTACCGGCCAGCACCAACATTTTGGTTGGTTGGCTTATCTTTCCGGGATTGTGCTCGCCGGAATGATCGCGCTGCAGTATGCCAAGCGTCTCCCCGCTTCCTATCGGCCGGCATGGGTTAAGTAGCCGTGTCGCCGGAAGCCGAATCGGTTTCCCGAAATTGCAGGGAAGCCAGGCGGGCATAGAGTGGGTTCCCGGCGATGAGTGCTTCATGGGAGCCGATGGCTTCCAGTTGCCCGGCATTAAGCACCGCAATTCGATCGGCGTTTTTTACCGTGGCGAGCCGATGGGCGATCACCAGAGTGGTTCGGTCCTGCATCAAGTCTTCCAATGCCTTCTGGACCCAATATTCGCTTTCCGCATCTAACGCGCTCGTGGCTTCATCGAGCAGCAGGATAGGGGCGTCCGCTAAAATGGCACGGGCTATGGCAAGACGCTGTTTTTGTCCACCGGATAATCCCAGACCCGCATCGCCGAGCCTGGTCGCATAGCCTTCGGGAAGTTGTTCTATGAAGTCGTGGATATGTGCGGCTTTGGCCGCTTCGAGCATTGCCGTGTCATCGGCACCGGGACAACCGTATTTAAGGTTGTCGGCGATTGGACCGTAGAACAGCGCCGGGGATTGGGATACCAGGGCGAAACAGCGGCGTAATGCCCTGGTGTCGAGATTCCGGATATCGATGCCTTCCAGATAGATTCTGCCTTCCACGCCATCGAAAAAACGCAGGAGTAAATCGAACAGGGTCGATTTTCCCGCGCCCGAAGGTCCGACTAACGCCAGTGTTTCACCCGGTTTGACTTCCAGACTCAGAGCATTGAGAGCTTTGACATCGGGCCGGGAAGGGTAGGAAAAACTTAATGCATCTATTCGGATATGCCCGGTCACATTATTCGGCAAATTCTTGGGCGTTGCAGGTTGGAGAATTTCGGATTTTGCATTTAGTAATTCAACAATGCGTTCAGCCGCTCCCGCCGCACGTTGCAGTTCGCCAATGACTTCGGATATTGATCCGACAGCCGATCCGACAATGACACTGTAAAACACGAAGGCAGCGAGTTCGCCCCCGCTGATATTGCCTTCGATAACATCCATTCCGCCTATCCACAACATCAGCCCGACGGCTCCCAAAACCAGAATTATCACCACGGCGATCAGTAGGGCACGTTGTACGATGCGTTGTTTGGCGATGTCAAAAGCATTTTCCACATGCTTGGCAAAACGCTGTTTATCGGCGTCCTGGTGATTGTACGCCTGGACGGTTTTTATTTGACCGAGAACCTCGCCCACGTAGGCGCCGACATCTGCTACCCGGTCCTGGCTGCGGCGGGATAAGCCACGGACCCGGCGGCCAAATACGAGAATCGGCGTGACCACCAGAGGCACGGAAAGCAGCACGATCAAGGATAGTTTCAGATTGGTGATAAATAACCAGATAATACCGCCTGTCATCATAATCATGTTGCGCAACGCAACCGATACGGAGGAGCCGATCACGGACTGTAACAAGGTCGTGTCAGCGGTAAGCCTTGACTGGATTTCCAGGCTGCGATTTTGGTCAAAAAAGCCGGGATGCAGCTCGATAAGATGTTTGAAAACCCGGTCGCGAATATCGGCGACCACCCGCTCGCCAAGCCAGGTGACCCAGTAGTAGCGGGTAAAGGTGCCGACGGCCAAAGCCACTACCAAGCCGAAGAATATCAACACATACTGTGTCAGGAGCGGCGCCGATGAGGTTGCAAAGCCCTGATCGATAAGCAATCTGACGCCCTGGCCTATCGACAGGGTAATGGTGGCGGTGAACAGCAGCGCCGCTAACGCAAAGCTAATTTGACGCCGGTAAGGCTTGAGGAATGCCGTCATCACCGTAACGGCTTGCCAACGGTCTTGGTTCGCGGAACTTTCGGCTTCAGGCATCATACTTTGCCAAGCTTCTCAATCGCCAATCAAGGATTGCGTTGAGAACATAGAGATGAGCCGGGAGTGCAGACACTCCCGATCAATTGACCCGCCCGGTTTAATCCTGGCGTTCGGTGACTTCCACCAGGTGGTAGCCGAACTGGGTTTGTACCGGACCCTGCACTTCGCCTACGGGTGCGCTGAATACTACCTGGTCAAACTCAGGCACCATTTGACCGCGTCCGAACTGGCCTAAATCGCCGCCTTTCGCACCGGACGGACACTGGGAATGGGCCTTTGCCAAGTCGGCAAAATCAGTTCCGCCTTCGATGTCGGTTTTCAGCTGTTGACACTGCTCTTCGCTACTGACCAGGATATGGCGAGCCCGTGCAAGAGACATAGGAAACTCCTTACTTTAGTGAGTGAAACTGCATTTAAACACAGACTAAACTGAAAAGAACATGTTTTTCCTTCGCCACTAAATGCCATTAAGCGGCTATACTCTTGCGATTGGCAAAACAGGAATCAAACTTTGCTTCAGGACATCAACATTCGCGAGGCGCGAAATATCCAGGATGCCATTGGCCTATGTCACGCCTAACCATGGACGAAGCCGGCTGGGTCACGGGTATAGCACACCGCGCCTCGCCCAATTTTGAAATGCGGCCCGAGGATGCTCCCATCGATTTGCTGGTTATCCATAATATCAGCTTGCCGCCGGGAGAGTTTGGCGGACCCTACATCGATCAGTTGTTTCAAAACCGCCTGCAGGCCGATGATCACCCTTATTTTCAGGATATCCGGCAGCTCAGGGTGTCTGCGCACTTCCTGATAAGGCGCGGCGGCGAAGTGATTCAATATGTGTCGGTGAAGGATCGCGCCTGGCATGCGGGCCGTTCTGTTTGGCAAGGCCGGGAAAACTGCAACGATTTTTCCATCGGCATCGAACTGGAAGGTGCCGATGACCAGCCCTTTACGACGGATCAGTATGGCCGCTTGGTTACCCTGACCCGATTATTGATGGGCGTTTATCCAGCGATTACCGCCGACCGAATTGTCGGGCACGTTGACATCGCGCCGGGTCGTAAGAGCGATCCCGGTCCCTATTTTGATTGGGATCGTTACAAAACCGCCCTGGCCGCAATATGATGAAACTATTAACGCGAAGATGAACTGAATAACGCGGAACTGCCGATGAAATTTTTAGTGCTACTGCTTACTTATGTCGTGCAACGTAAATTCGAAATGAGTTTAAGTCGGCTGCACGATCATTGGGCAGACCAGTTTTTGGTGTTTTTTGAAGGTTTGTTTCCTGTCATTCGACACCATACGACGCTTTATCTGTTGATTGCGATCTTCCTGCCCGCACTGCTGCTTTTTATCATTCTGTCCCTGTTAGAAAACCAGGTATTCGGCTTGGCAACGCTGGTTGTTAATTTTTTGGTACTGTTTATGTGCCTGGGTTGCGGCTATCTGAAACCGGCAGTCGAAGGCTATCTGAAACACTGGCAGAACGGGGATGCCAGCGAAGCCCTGAACGTATTGCAGGATGCGGATATTCATCTGGATAATCCGGAAAACTTATCGGCAGCGGAAGTGCACTATCAGGTGCTCTGCAGGTTTATGAGTCAGACCTTTCACCGGTATTTCATGGTTATCTTTTGGTTCATGCTGGCCGGCCCGGTCGGAGCGCTAGTGGCGCGCTTGGCTCATGTGTCAGCGGTTCAACCATCGGTGTACCGGCCACAGCATGTAAAAAATCTCGGGCATCTGCTGGAATGGATACCCGCAAGATTGTTGACCTTTACCTTTGCGTTGGTGGGTAACTTTACCGGTGCTACCCGGCAATCCCTGAGTTCGTTAATCGATCCCTATGCCGGGGCGGACGAAGTCTTGCAGCGTGGAGCCGCCGGTGGATTAGACAATCTGCCTTTGGAAGTCATAGCCGGGCCAGCCCAGCCAGCAAAAGATGCCGCGCAACTGGTTAGTTTGCGTGAGCTGATGAACCGCGCATTAGTGGTTTGGCTGGCGGTGCTTGCCATGTTAACTATTAGCGGCTGGATGGGGTAACGTCTGAAGATATCCGGATAAAGATTGCTCTAAGTACCATAGGGTTGCAATGTCACCTCTAGGTTTTCCAAAAATGTCGCCAGGTCCTTTGTGAGTTGCCGATGTGGACGTCGGCCGGGTACTTCCAACCAGATGCTGCCGTCGGCGTTATCCAGCGTGATCATGTCCTCTCCGGAGCCCACGCCGATAAAAAACGTCAGTGGCTGACGCTTTTTCATTTTCATAAAGGCGTGTCCCAGCAGGTTTTCTTGCAGCGCTTCCAGATCGGACTTGTTCCAGACCTGGATCAGTTCAACCTTGCCTATCGGGCTTTGGCAGCAGATACCTTCACTCCAATAGGCGCCGTAAAACTCTTTCAAGCCCCGGTGGAGGGGCAGCTCAAGCCCGGTTTCGAGATTATCAAGAAGCGAGAAATCGCCGTGTTTTTGCGGTTTCCACCATACAAGTTCTTTTTCGCGATCAAGTTCGACAATCGCAGGGGATTGATCGCGGTCTTCCAGATTGTCGTCTAGCGTTAGGCAGGGTAGTGCATTGGTGGTAAGCCTTGTCTTTTTAACGAATTCATCGAGCAGCCTCGTTAGCTCAGTTATTACCGATGGCATTCGGTACCTCTATAGATATTTGTCAGTTTGATTTTTTTGCTCGATCCTAAATCGGCTTATACCTTCCGGTTTTCAAGGAGATTCGCTCATCAAGCGGCTTTATTGTATCCGCTAATCGGCGGCCAGTTTAAAGCGGTTGTTAACTTTTTACAGGTAAATTCCTGAATTTTAACTACACTTGTTTAAAACCATCTGCTTTCTGATAGCCTGGTTGAGTTGTGTCCAACGCGGAAAGCAGCCATAGGGTGACCGAAAACAGTTGTTATTCGCATGCGGCGTGGCAGGCGATGAGCTCGTTGGTTAGAACAATTCAGTTAGTGCAAGAGGCAAATCCGTGAAAGCTTTCCTTTGGCCGGCGATTTACATGATGAATCAGCTGAAGCTGGTCTATAAATTCGTACTCATCAGCATACTATTTTTATTGCCCATTATCGCCCTCGGTTACAGCCTGGTGAATCAGCTAACTGACGATATTCAGCGGATTGAAAACGAAGTGAAGGGTATGGCTGTTGTCAATGTCGCCACCGACCTGTTGCGCTTGACACAGCAATACCGGGACTACCGAACCACCGCCAGAATTCGCAGCACGCCGGGACTTGCCGCCAAATCAGATACGGTTAAGAACAATATCAATCGGGTATTGGAAGAGTTGACGGGAATGGATTATTCATTCGATAAGGGAGGGGACATTCCCGAGCAACTCGACAGGTTGAATCGCAGCTGGCGGGCGTTGATCCAAGATGACGCCAACCAAATGTCCATGGAGCCGCAAATCAATTACTACAGTGGCATGGTAACCAACGTGGAACGCTTTATCGGGGGCGTTTTGCAGGTCTCCGGAGTTTCCCAGGATGCTTCCCGCGAAGTGCAGTTTCTTAACGAGCTTTCCAGCAAATATATCCTGCCTGCTGTCAATATGAAGGGAAAGGCCCGGGCCAGCGGCATATTCGCTCTGGTGGAGGGGCGTGTCGGATTTGACGTGTCGGACTACCTGAACAATGTCTACGACGCCCTGACCACCATGGACGCGGGTTTCAATGCGCAACTGGATGTGACTTTGAGTGCGGGTGACGCCATTAAGGATGCGCTGGGAGGAGATACTGAAACCGTCAGAAAAACGGTGATTACCGTCAGGGACTACTTGGATGAACAGGTGATTACGCCTATTAAATTCGAATCCGGCTGGCAGGGCTTTGACAACACCTTGTCCAGCCATATTGACGAATTTTATGAGTTTAACGGAAAAGTCTTCGGCTTAATCAATGACTTACTGCTTACCCGACTCAACGAACGGCGCGCTACTCTCTACACCATATTTGCGGTGCAGACCGTGCTTCTTTTAATTATTGCCTATATATTTACCGGTTTCTTTCTTTCGGTTAAAGGAGCTATTGAGCAGTTCTCCAAAGGAGCAAGAAAAGTTTCCGGTGGTGATATGACGGTGCATCTTGAAATGTGGAACAAGGATGAAATGGGGGAAATGACTTCAGAGTTCAACGAGATGACCCGGAAAGTCAGGCATTTGATGAAGGACCTGGTCGATACGTCTCTGGAAGTCGACGATCAGGCAAAACGGGTAAATGCGGTGGCGGTTAAAAATAGCGAAGCATCCGAAAAGCAGACCGAGGAAACCAACCAGATTTCCGAAGCGATGGCGCAGATGGTCACCACGGTGGAAGAAGTGGCGTCAAGTTCACAGTCGGCGGAAGATGCGGCTAATCAGGCCGACCAGGAAGCGGATAAGGGTAAAAAGGTGGTTGACGAGACCATGCAAACCATAAACCGACTGGCAGACGAAATATCCGGTTCCGTTGAGATTATCAATCGGGTCTCAAAAGACTCCGATAATATTTCCCAAGTGTTGGTGGAGATCAAGGCCATTGCCGAGCAAACCAACCTGCTGGCGCTAAACGCCGCGATTGAAGCTGCTCGTGCAGGCGAGCAAGGACGGGGATTTGCGGTGGTTGCCGACGAAGTCCGGTCTTTGTCGCAGCGCACTCACAAGTCTACCGAAGAGATTGAAAACATGATCTCGCAGCTGCAGAGTGGCGTGCGGGAAGCGGTGGACTCGATGGAGCATAGCCGCAGCGCCACCCAGAAAACGGTGAGTCAATCGCAAAACGTGTCGGATGCGCTGGATCACATTGTCGCCGCCATTGCGACTATCGTGGATATGAGCCACCAAATCGCCCAGGCGGCAGAAGAGCAGAGCTTGGTGGCAAAAAATATTGACAGCAATGTGCAGCATATCAGCAGCCTCGGTCAGGAAACCTTGAATAACGCCCATGAGACGCTGGATTCCAGTGAATCGCTTTCGAAGCTAACGCAACGTCTGCATGACCTGCTGGATACATTTAAAATCTAACCATGGCTTGTAACCTAACCTGGTTCTGCGGACTTGAAGGCGCGCTAGCCTTCCGTACCGCCGGATTCCGGCCATTCAGTCTTTTCCCAAAGTATTTCTTCGCCGCCGTTCAGACGGGCGATGCGCCGGGCGAATACGAACAATAGATCCGACAACCGGTTAAGATAGCGCTGTAGCTCCTGATTTATTGCATCCTCATGACCCAAGCCGACAACCACCCGTTCTGCCCGGCGGCAAACGCTGCGGGCGAGGTGGCAATAGGAAGCAGCCTTGGAGCCTCCCGGCAAGATAAAGTTCTTTAAAGGCGGAAGATCGGCGTTGAACTCCTCCACCCAATTTTCCAGCCGCTCGATATGATTGTCGGAAATCAGCTGGAATCCCGGCATTGCCAGTTCACCGCCGAGGTCGAACAGGTCGTTTTGCATTTTCTGTAAGGCTTCCGCCATTTGCCGGGATTCGGCATGGCTCAGGTCCAGCTCCGCACAAACGAGCCCCAGCAAACTGTTGGTTTCATCTACTGAGCCCATGGCTTCCACCCGCCGTGAGTTTTTGGCAAGGCGCTGGCCGTCGCCAAGTCCGGTGGTACCGTCGTCTCCAGTACGTGTAACGATTTTTGAAAGGCGATTGCCCATGGAATTTCCTTGATGTTTTCTGGTTGATTTAAATAGCCGGCTGGCTGATACGTCTGACTTTCTCGGTTAGATCCTTATTAACGGTATAAGGCAGTCCGTATTGCTCAGCATAGCGCCATGCAAACCCGTTGATGGCATCAATTTCGGTTTTCCGGCCAGCCCGTATATCCTGCAGCATGGAGGAAATATTCTCTGCGGTTTTTTCCGCAACTTGCCGAATCTGCCGCTCGATTTGAGCCGATTGCTGGGGAAAGCCTGCGTGGCTGGAAGCGAAAGCGAGCTCTTCCGATAAGGCGGCAATTTTCGACCTAAAGAGTTCGGCCTCTATAATTCTACCGTTCGGACAGTTCAGCAAAGCCGTAAAGGGATTGATTCCACAATTGATACATAGCTTGTTCCATAGCGCCTGCATGATGTTTCCGGCAAATTCGCAATCCAGTCCCGCGTTATTCAGCCAGCTAACGATATCCGTGCAGGATCTTTGCTTGGCCGCATTGGTTAACGGTCCTAGATGTGTTTTCCCCTTGCCTGCGTGAAGCCACAGCCGTCGGTTAGCGGTCTCACGAATATTTGCGCCTTCTGTGGTGGTTGCCGCGTAGATCTGTTTTTTCGGAAGTTGCTCCATCAACCGATGTTGACTGCCCAAGCCGTTTTGCATCATTACAATTCTGGTATCTTCTGCCAGTATTGCACGCACTTGTTCAATGGCCGATTCCACCTGATAACTCTTGGTGGTGATAAAGAGGGTATCGATGGGATGGGCTATGGCATCCACCGTCGACCATTTGAGTTCCAACATTTCCCTCGGTCGCTTTCCATTGAGTGGTTGCCAGCAAAGGTTAAGGGTTCCCTCACCGGCGTTCTCATCGGCCAAGGTTGGCGGTTTTCGAAGGATGAGGGTAAGCGGAAGGACTTTGCAGAGATGGGCGGCCAGCAGGCCGCCTATAGCTCCCAGACCCAGGATGTAAAGACGCGGGGGGGCCGACTCTGTCATCAGCTAGCGCGTTATAAATGTTCTAGCTTGGTTTGCTGTTCAGCAAATTTTTCCAACGCCGATTCGACTTCAGCCAGTTTTCGTTTTTCTTTGTCCACCACCGCCGCCGGTGCCTTGGCGACAAAATTGGCGTTGTTCAACTTGCCGCCGAGACGTTGCTTTTCCTTATTGAGTTTGTCTATTTCCTTGCTGAGCCGGGCCATTTCCGCGTCCTTGTCGATCAAGCCGGCCATCGGCACCAGCACTTCCATGTCACCCGCGAGTTGGGTGGCGGAAGCCGGCGCGGTTTCGCCTTCCTCCAGAAACCGGATGGACGCTAATCGGGCCAGTTTCAACAGTACATTTTCTGTGACAGCCAGGTGTTCCCGGTCTCCATCGCTGGCATGGGCCAGAATGACCGGAAGTGGTTTCCCTGGGGCGATATCCATTTCGCCGCGAATGTTACGGACGGCAAGAACCAGTTTTTGCAGCCAATGAATTGCGCCAATCGCCTGTTCGTCAATCTTGCTCGGATCGGCCTCCGGAAAGGCTTGCAACATGATGGTCGGTCCGGATTCCCCCGCGAGGTCTTTCACTTTCTGCCAAATCTCCTCGGTGATGAAAGGCATCATCGGGTGGGCCAGGCGCAAGGCTGCTTCCAATACCCGAACCAAGGTCCGTCGGGTGCCGCGTTTGCCGGCCTCGTTGGCGCTCTCGTCATACAGGACAGGTTTGGTCAGCTCAAGATACCAGTCGCAGTATTCATTCCAGAAAAAGTCGTAGATCGCTTGCGAAGCCAAGTCAAATCGAAACTGTTCGATATGCCTGATTACTTCGGTTTCCGCCTGCTGCAGGCGGGAAATTATCCAGCGGTCCGCCAGACTCAGTTGCACTTCCTCATTGTCCTGGCCGCAGTCCTGCCCTTCGCAGTTGTGCATGACGAACCGCGCGGCATTCCAGATTTTATTACAGAAATTGCGAAAGCCTTCCACCCGGCCCATGTCGAATTTAATATCACGACCGGTGGAGGCCAGGGAACAGAAAGTAAATCGCAAGGCATCGGTACCGTAGGAGGCGATACCTTCCGGAAACTCGTCGCGGGTTTTCTTTTCGATCGTGGCCGCCATTTGGGGTTGCATCAGGCCGCTGGTACGTTTTTGCACCAGACTTTCCACATCGATACCATCGACAATATCCAAGGGATCCAATACGTTACCCTTGGATTTGGACATTTTATGGCCTTCGCTGTCCCTAACCAAGCCATGTACATAGACATGCTTGAACGGCACTTGGGGGGAACCGTCTTCGTTTTTAATAAAGTGGGTCGTCATCATGATCATCCGTGCAACCCAGAAGAAGATTATGTCGAAGCCCGTGACCAAAACGTCGGTGGAATGGAAAGTGCGCAGTTCCGGGGTATCCTCCGGCCAGCCTAACGTGGAGAAAGTCCACAGCGCGGAGCTGAACCAGGTATCCAGAACGTCTTCGTCCTGTTGTAGCGGTTGATCCGCCAAGCCATACTTGGCACGAACTTCCGTTTCGTCGCGACCGACGTAGATGTTGCCTTCAGCGTCGTACCAGGCCGGAATTCGATGGCCCCACCAGAGTTGGCGGCTGATACACCAATCCTGCAGGTCCCGCATCCAACTGAAGTACATATTCTCGTACTGTTTCGGAACGAACTGGATGCGGCCGTCTTCCACGGCTTCGATACCCGGTTTCGCCAGTTCTGCCGCTTTGACATACCATTGGTCGGTCAGGAACGGCTCAATTACGGCCTGTGAGCGGTCACCGCGGGGAACCTTCAATGCATGAGGATCCACCTTCTCAAGTAAGTCCTGAGACTCGAAATCCGCAACGACGATCTTTCGCGCATCGAATCGGTCAAGCCCCGCAAGGTTACTCGGGAGTGTCTTATCAAGGCTGTCGTTTATCGTGCCATCGCTATTAAACACCTGTGCGGTAGCCCGAACCTTGGCGTCGATATCAAAAATATTGATCATCGGCAGGCTATGGCGTTTACCTACGTCATAGTCGTTAAAATCGTGGGCGGGAGTGATTTTTACCGCCCCCGTTCCGAACTCACGGTCTACATAGTCGTCGGCGACTATGGGTATTAGGCGGTTAACCAGCGGTAAAAGCACCTGTTTGCCAATCAGGTGCCGATAACGTTCGTCTTCCGGATGTACTGCAACTGCGGTATCGCCAAGCATTGTTTCCGGCCGGGTGGTGGCCACTACCAGATAGCCTTTGCCGTCTGTTGTCGTTGCGCCAGCAGCCAGGGGATAGCGAAAATACCAGAGCTTGCCCTGTTCATCCAGGTTCTCCACCTCCAGATCGGAGATCGCGGTGTGGAATTTGGGGTCCCAGTTGACCAGACGTTTGCCGCGATAGATTAAACCGTCGCCATGTAGTCGAACAAAGGCTTCCTTAACTGCGTTGGAAAGTCCGCCGTCCATGGTGAAGCGCTCGCGCTGCCAGTCTACCGATGAACCTAACCTGCGGATTTGCCGAGTGATGGTGCCGCCGGATTCTTCCTTCCACTGCCAGACTTTGTCGATGAATTGTTCCCGGCCCAGATCGTGCCGGGATTTACCCTGTTGGGCGAGCTGGCGTTCCACTACCATTTGGGTGGCGATCCCGGCATGGTCCATTCCCGGCTGCCACAATGTGTTGCGGCCTCGCATGCGATGATAACGGATCAGGGTGTCCATAATGGAATTGTTAAAGCCATGTCCCATGTGCAGACTGCCGGTGACATTCGGCGGCGGAATCATAATGCAGTAGGGTTGTCCTTCACCGGAAGGCGCAAAGTAGCCTTGCTGCTCCCAATCTGCGTAAATGCGTTTTTCTATTTCGCCTGGTTGGTATGTTTTTTCCATCATGATGTTGTTTAGTACGCCAAATGCTTGAATCGAAACCCGGCAGGCGCATCGACCCTGTTTGCCAACTGGTGATAATTGCGGCCGGCCTGCCAAAACAAACGGCCATTATACACATCGGCTCAGGCCGGTAATAGTTTTGTGGGGGAGGTCCGAAACTTGCGTTCCGGAGGGGGAACTTAGCGGATTTGGTGGGTGCGGACGGTGTAGCCGCGAGCTTTGTATGCCTGGTACTTCTGCCGCGAAATTTGCTTAGCTTCGGGGGCATTCAAGACGAACTCGCCAATGCGGGGTACCTGTTCATAGATATCCGTCGCGAGATTCAAAATGACCCGTTCCGCCGTCGGATACTGCTCCGTCTGACCTATCAGGATTGGATAATTTTTAACCTGCTCCGGGGCTTCATCGGCAGGATCGGTCACTTTATGCGGGAGAAAGCTATCCGGCCGAAATGCATAGAGCTGCTGATCCAGGCGGATGGCCAGGGATGGTTGCGGGCAGTTGATGTAGACATACAGACCCTGATGCAGCACTTTTTCGCAAAGTTTGCAAATAAAGGCTACCAGACTGTCCTCCTGATCGGAGGACAGCAGATAGAAGTCGACTATCGTATCTGGCATGGGTTCGCGAAAATCAAAAAACCTTATTTGGCCAGCAGGTAATCGATCAGGAGAGATACCGGACGGCCCGAGGCACCCTTATTTCTGCCGGAATGCCAGGCGACCCCAGCGATATCAAGATGGGCCCATGGATACTTTTTAGTGAAACGGGACAGGAAACAGCCGGCAGTAATAGTGCCGGCCCAACGGCCGCCTATATTTTGCATGTCGGCGAAGTTGCTATCCAGCAAGGGCTGGTACTCGTCGTAGAGGGGTAGCCGCCATGCCCGGTCACCTGTCCGCTGGCCGGCCTCGAGCAGCTCATCGGCAAGGCCGTCGTCGGTTGACATAAGTCCAGCCACTTCGTTGCCCAAGGCAACCACGCAAGCGCCGGTCAACGTCGCAATATCGACTACGGAGGCAGGTTCAAATTTTTCCACATAGGTCAAGGCATCGCACAGAACCAAGCGGCCTTCGGCGTCCGTATTCAGTATTTCGATGGTCTGACCGGACATGCTGGTGACGATATCTCCCGGCTTCGTCGCCTTGGAGCCCGGCATATTTTCCGCCGCTGCCACCACGCCGATGACGTTCACCTTGGCATTCATATCGGCAATCGCTTTGATAACGCCGAACACACTGGCCGCGCCACACATGTCAAATTTCATTTCATCCATGCCGGCGCCGGGCTTCAGGCTGATGCCGCCGGAATCGAATGTAATGCCTTTGCCGACCAGGACGTGAGGTTTTGCCCCTTTTTTGCCCCCGTAATATTCCATGCAGATCAAGCGCGGTGGTTCGGCGCTGCCGGCGGCGACCGATAGAAACGATCCCATACCCAGAGATTTCAGGTCTTTCTCATTGAGTACCGTGGTTTTTATGCTGGAATAGTCCTTGGCCAGGCTCTTTGCCTGTTTGCCCAAATAATCTGGGGTGCAAATGTTACCAGGCAAGTTACCCAGTTCCTTGGTAAGACTGATACCGCAGGCGAGTGCTTCCGTCTGTTTTAGCACCTGGCCGAGAGAGCTTTTCGCGGTTTTTTCGACCGCGAGTTTCAATTGCTTGATTGGGCTTGGATCTTTCTTCTTGCTTTTACAATCGTTGAACCGATAACGGGCATCTTCCAGCGCCAATACGGCTTCCCGACACATAAAGGCGGAGACATCTTGCGCTTTCTTTGCCGCCGCCGAAGTTTGCAGGGGCCATTGACTGAGAATAGCAGAACTTGAGGAGCTTTTAGCCAGGGCCGACATAACGGCCTTGATCGCCTTACGCAACTTTTGCTCGGTTAGTTCCTTAGGATCTCCCAGACCAACGACTAAAAGCCGTTTGCTTGGTTGTCCGGGTGTCGGCACCCAACTGATTTCCCCTTGCTTGGTATTGATGTCGCCGCTTTTAAGTAATTGGGTTAAGGTTCCCTCAAGCGCATCGTCCAAAGCCTTGTAAGCTTCCGGAACGGTTTTACGGCCGGGTAGGCCAATGACCAGGCAGTCGGTTTTTTGTGCCAAGGCATCTTGCGTAAGCAGGGTGTATTTCATTGTGTTAATTTGCTCCCCAATGGATTAGTTCTAAAATCTTGCATTATGACAAGGTTGAAATAGGGTAGCGCATGGCGGCTGAAACATGAAGTAGGGAATAAGTTGCGTAATCTGCTAAACTGCCGGCGATTGTGATCGAAAAGAGAGTCCGGCCTAGCAACTTACATCCAATGTTGCCTATGACTCCCGAAGCGTTACCGCCAACCACGGCAGTTCGGTCTCCGGTCCAAAATCAGAAATAAGGTCTCTATTTGTTCATCATATTGCGTTATCTCTCGAAGCAACTGTTTATCAGTATGTTTGCTGTAGCCGGTGTATTGCTTCTGATTTTCATGAGTGGGCGCTTCATCAAGTATTTGGCGGATGCCGCCGCCGGACGGCTGGCAGCGGATGTTCTGTTCGCCATCATGGGTTATCGCCTGCCTGGATTCCTCGAACTGATCCTGCCGCTAGGCCTGTTTATCGGGATATTGCTGGCCTACGGACGCATGTATCTGGAAAGTGAAATGACCGTGCTGTATGCCTGTGGCATGTCCAAACTGCAGTTACTGAAACTTACCATGATCCCGGCGGTGCTGGTAATGCTGCTGGTCGGCGCGATGAGTCTGTATATCAGTCCGTGGGGAATGCAGAAAGTGGAACAGATTTTCCGGGACCAGACCAAGGTGACTGAGTTTGAAATGCTGGTACCGGGCCGGTTCCAGAGTTTGCGTTCCGGAGAGCGGGTGACCTATACGGAGCAGCTGAGCGACGATAAGAGTGAGATGTACAATGTGTTTATCGCGGAAAAAGATCTCAGTGATGACACTATCGCGGTACTGGTGGCTAAGCGCGGTACTCAGTTGGTTGACGAGAACACCGGCAGCAGGTTTATCGTGCTGCATGAGGGCGCCAGATATGACGGCGAGCCTGGTCAGCCGGAATTTTTCAAGATCGAGTACGATTCCTACGGAGTAAAAATCGCCGAACCGGCAGGCGGCGGAGTTCGCCGCAAGGCGGAAGCGATTCCAACTGCCGAGTTACTCGACTCGGCAGACCTCAAGGAACGTGCCCTGCTGCAGTGGCGCTTGTCCATTCCGCTGCTGGTCCCGATTGTTGCACTGCTGGCGATTCCGCTGAGCCGGGTCAATCCCCGTCAGGGAAGGTTTTTCCATTTGCTTCCCGCCATGCTGATTTATATTACCTATCTCGGGTTGCTGATTGTCTGCCGGAAGAATCTCGAAAACGGCAAATTGCCTGAGTGGCTGGGCATGTGGTGGGTGCACGGAGTATTCCTGATTGCCGCTCTGGTGCTGCTGTTCGGTCGGGATTGGTGGACTAAGAGGAAGGTGCAAGATGCGACAGCTTGACCGCTATATCGTTTCCACCGTGTCCTCCGCAATGTTTTTGGTGTTGTTGGTCGTGTTGTCGTTGGATTTGGTGTTTGCCTTCATTGCGGAAACCGAAGAGTTTAAAAACAACTACCAGTTTGTCGAGGCATTACGCTATGTCGCCACAACAGTTCCGCGCAGGATTTATGACTATCTGCCCCTGGCCGCATTTATCGGTTGCCTGATAGGGCTGGGCATATTGGCTAATACCAGTGAGTTGACCGTGATGCGTGCGGCGGGCGTCTCGGTAATCCGTATCGTCTGGTCAACCATGAAGCCCGCCCTGTTGTTTGTGATGCTGGGAATATTGATCGGCGAGTTCGTCGCTCCCCATGCCGAGCGGATTGCCCAAACCCAGCGGGCGCTAGACCAGGGCGCCGCCGAATCCGTGGTGGCGAAAACCGGGATATGGCATCGGGAAGGCAATGTCTTCATGCACTTCAACGCTGTGGAACCAAGGGGCGTGCTGCACGGGGTCAGCCTGTTTCGATTCAATCAAAACAACCAGCTGATCGCCTCTATTTTTGCCCGTCGAGCGCTCTATCAAGGGGATCATTGGGTATTGCAGGAGGTGACGGAAACGGAACTCGAGGATCTGCAGGCGGTGTCCCGAAGCGAAATCAGCCGTCCCTGGCGAACGGAATTATCTCCGGAGGTGCTTAGCGTCCTAATAATCAAGCCCGAATACCTGTCGATTCAGGGGCTCTACACCTATATCAATTATTTGGTTGATCAGGAGTTGAATGCCAACACCTATTTGATGGCGTTTTGGAAAAAAGTCTTGCAGCCCGTGGCGACTGCGGTGCTGGTTCTGGTCGCCATTTCTTTCATTTTTGGCCCGCTGCGTTCGGTAACGATGGGATTCAGGGTGTTTTGCGGAATCATCGTCGGATTAGTCTTCAAATATCTTCAGGATTTACTTGGCCCCGCCAGTTTGGTATTCGGGTTTAATCCGATCATGGCGACTTTAGTACCTATTATTCTCGGCAGCCTGCTTGGTATTTTCTTATTAACCAGGGTGCGTTAAGCCCCCAATCTGATGAATTTCCTTCGAAAAGGAGAATGGCGTGACTATTGAGCTTTTCCGCGAAGACAGCTATCTGCAAACCACCGTTGCCGAAGTCGAGCGGTTGACGGATGAAGGGGTTGTATTTGATCAAACGGTTTTCTACCCGGTGGGAGGAGGCCAACCAGGCGATCAGGGAGAATTGACGGCGGAAGACGGCCGCCGGTTTCAGGTAAGCGATACCCGAAAGGACCGGGAAAGCGGGGATATTGTCCATATTGTGGAATCCACCGAAGGCCTACGCAAAGGCGATAAGTTGCAGCTCAACATTGATTGGCAAAGGCGCTTTCAACACATGCGAATGCATACCTGTTTGCATTTACTCTGTTCGCTGATCGATGCACCGGTCACTGGTGGTAATCTGCAAGGGCACAAGGGGCGTTTGGATTTTGCCCTTGCTGAATCGCCTGACAAAGAAGCCTTGACCGCGGCATTGAAGAAGCTTATCGAGGGTGGCCATCCGGTCAGTCATCAGTGGATTACCGATGCGGAAATGGATGCGCAACCGGAACTGGTGCGGACACTTTCGGTCCAGCCTCCCCGTGGTGCCGGGAAAGTTCGGTTGGTGAAAGTTGCTGAAGTGGACTTGCAGCCCTGTGGAGGGACACATGTGGCGAATACCCGTGAAATCGGTATGGTGAAAGTGGGAAAAATCGAAAACAAAGGAAAGAGCAATCGCCGTATCAATCTCCAATTGCTGGAAGTGGACGGCTAATGTCATGATCGCGCGCTCTTGGCCTGGTTCGCTGGCATTGGTTACGCTGCTGGTTCTGCTGGTGCAGCAGAACATTGCGGCAGTGGAGTTTCCCTATGCCGTAAATGTCGGTGAGTTGCATTGCGATGCCATGGTGGAGCGCTATAGCTGTACTCATGAAGTTGAAACGCCGGAAATCGTCGCCAGGACCACAGTCTATGGCTGCGGCTATTTCAAGGGCGAACAAGGCCCTGTCAACAACCGCTGGTTTGACCAATGCGATCCGGCCCTGGTCGGCGGCTATGCGAAAGTCTGCGTGTATGGCCGGGATAATCGCCTTGGCTGCGGTTTGGTGGACACTGCAATAAATGTCGTCATACCTTTGGTGTACAACGAGTTGCGTTTTGTTCAAGAGGTGGACGTAGTTGCCGTCAATTATCTCGAAAAATGGGGTTATTTCAGCCTGAGGCAGCGGCGTTTACTTTTTACTCCGCAGTTTTCCTATGTATCGGATTTCGGCGACGGATTGGCGTATGTCATAGACGCCAACGAAGAGGTTACGGAGCCGGCCTGGATCATCAACGACAGCGGCCTGCGGGTAGCGCCTGTAGATCAGAAGATTGAGGTGAAGGGACGCTTCGGTAATGAAATGATACCCGCCAGGCTGGGGAACAAGTGGGGATATATCGGAGCCAAGGGAACCTGGATCATCCCGCCGCAATTCCATTCGGTTGGGTCCTTTGTCAGAGGGGTCGCGCCGGTGCGCTATGAACAGGAGCCCGCACAGTGGGCGCTCATTAATACCGGCGGCGAAGGATTGCTATTCTTTGAAGGGGATTCCCATCGCCTGCAGCTTGGCGCCGATTCGACAGCCCGCCTTGCGGTTGGCTGTCCGCTGGAGGAAAAAGAGCAACCGGCCGCATCCGGATCGGATGGTATTGAGAATCCGCCACTTCCCGCACCGGAAACAGACAAAAGCCAGGATTGCTTTCAGCTGTGCTTTAACATTGAAACGGAAGCGATAGACCAGCGCTGTTTGCCGAATCAGAAGCTCGCCTCGGGCAAGTAGAGCCCGGCAAAAGATCGAATCCGCATGGCTAGCTTTCGAACCCACTACGATAATCTGAAAATCCCTCGTGATGCGACACGCCTGGAAATTCGGCAGGCCTATAAAAAGCTCTGTCAAAAGTACCATCCGGACAAGAATCGCAACGATCCGGACGCTACCCGAAAGCTGACCATCATCAATCAGGCCTACGTTGCCCTGATGAATAGCGGCACCAGACGTAAGCACGATGCCTGGATTGCGATCCAAGAGGGAAGGTTTCAGAAGATACCGGTTGACGATACGCCGGTTTCCGGCCCTTATAGTGACCCGGATGAAGTGTTGGCGGAAATCCGCCGCTATCAGAAACGGAATCGGCGGCAGCAAACCGAGGCCCGTTCAGCGCAGCCGGGCCGATCTTCCGAGGCTTCGAAGCCGCATGTGAAGCCGTCGAAATCAAAGCCGAAGAAGGATTTTGCCGAATCCGCAGGTGGCGATACTCCTGTTACAACACGAGCCGGCAAGCAGAATCATCGCGTCGACCGTATTGATACGCGCGCCTTAAGACGGGTGCGCCGCCGGAGCGCTTGGACTACGTTCCGGTATTGGGGCGCTCGTCTCTGGCAGCGGGGCGGAATGCACCAACTCCGTTACCCCTTGATAGTAATATTGGCGGTAGCCTTGTTGTTGCTTACCACCGACTCGGGGCAAGACTCGTCTTTGCCTCCGGCGCCCGCCGATATGAACCAGGTTCGCGAGGATGTAATGGAATATATCCTGTTGGAAGAAGTCGATTCACTCGTGGAAAAGAATGCTGAAGAGGAACCGAAAGAACCGAGCTGGCTGGAAGAGAACATTTTCTGATCTTACAGCCGGAGTTCGAGGAAGATATTGACCTGGCCGTTGCCGCCGCCCCATCTGTCATTGGAGACATACATGATTTTTCTTCAAGCAAACTGTCTTAGACCGATATTGTTGCTGTTTCGGCGTTTGAAAAGGCGGCTGGCGCTGCCTGGCCTGGTAATATTGATATGCGCAATCAGTAAGCCTGCCTTGGCAAACGAGGACATCATTCAATCCGTGGCGGGTTGCTATGAGTTAACCGATATACAGGAGAAACTCGCCTGCTATGAAGCAGTGGCGACCCAACTACCGGCCACAACCGAAGAACCCGAAAAGGCTTCTGCATTAGAACAACGCCTGCAGTTTGAAGAAAATATTGGCGCCAACCAGTTTATTATCATTCCGCATAAACCCAATTACATCCTGTTGTATAGTTATAACCATAATCTGAATCCAAATCCTTCCAGTCCGACCCGTGAAACGCCTGCCGGCACTTTCGAACAGCTGCATTCCGAAGCCAAGTTCCAAATTAGTTTCAAGGTTCAGCTGATTCGTAACCTGATGCCAGAAAAGACCAGTCTCTGGTTTACCTATTCCCAGCTATCGCTTTGGCAGGTTTATAACAAGTCGTTTTCTGCGCCTTTTCGGGAAAGTGTCTATGAGCCGGAGCTGATATTTCTCTATCGGCAGAATTTCAATCTGTTTGGCTATTCATCCGATCATATTCTTATCGGTTTGAATCATCAGTCGAACGGGCGCACCGAGCCACTATCCCGAAGCTGGAACCGGGTTTATGCGGCATGGATCTTCAGCAAGGGTAACCTAAGCCTTTCCCTGCAGCCCTGGTGGCGACTGCCTGAAAGTCCTGATGATGACGATAATCCGGATATAGATGACTATTTAGGGTATGGCGCAGTGGGGGCGACCTATAAAAAAGGCGAAGATGTTTACAACCTGCGGTTGATGAATAATCTGCGCAGAGAGGAAAATAGAACCAGTATCCAACTTTCCTACAGCTTTGCTTTGCAGGGACGGCTGAAAGGTTATATACAGTATTACAATGGTTACGGAGAAAGTCTGCTCGATTATAATCATCGGGTCCATCGAATTGGATTCGGAGTTCTTCTCACCGATTGGTATTAAAAACGCTAATGGTTGGTAGGTGCGTGGTCGATACTTATGAAATCTCGTCAGCCGAATAAGTCGTCAAAGGTCAGTTATGCCGGCTACCTCACGCTTGCCTGGATCTTTTTGGGCTTGGGAATATTGGGAGCATTTCTACCGCTATTACCCACTACGGTATTTATTATTTTGGCGGCTTGGGCGTTTGCCAAATCGTCACCGGAACGGGAAGCTTGGCTGCTGAATCATCCGAAGTTTGGCCCGCCTTTACGCGACTGGCGTAAATATCGCGCCATCCCTATTCGTGCCAAATGTCTCGCTTATGGTTTGATCAGCTGTAGTGCATTGATTTCCATGTGGTGGATGAACGCCCATCCTTGGCTCTTGGGCATAACCTTGGTTTGTTTAACGCTGGTCGTCATCTATATTCATCGAATTCCCACCTTGGTTGCCAGCCAAAAGCAGGAAGAAAAGTGAGTTTTATTTATCAGGTCGATTTGATATGACAGGAGGAAATCCTTCTTCGCAGTTAGAAGCCCTCATGGCGCAGCTATCCAAGCAGTTCTACGACGAACTGCCGGAACGTTTCGACCGTTTGGAGCAGTTTGTCCTTACCTTGCAAAAACACCCGCACGATGAAGATACTTTTCTTGAGTTATACCGGCAGGTTCATAGCCTTAAGGGTACTGCAGGGACGTATGATGCCATGATCATAACCCGAATTTGCCATCACATGGAAAACCTGCTCAATGAATGCCAGCAAAACTTAGCTTTCTTAGGGGCTGAGTCCACCATCAACCATCTTTTGCAGTACCTAGATTGGCTGCACCTTGCTTACGAAAAGATTCTCCGGGGTGAAAAGTCTTTCTCCGACATTGAAAGCAAGCTTCATGCGCTCGATAGCGCACTGCATCAGACTAAACTTGTTGCGCTCCTGGTCGAACCCTCTTCGACCCTAAAGCAAATCAGCATAGCGACGCTTGAGGCATTTCCCCTGGACCTAACCGTTGCCGATGACGGCTACCAGGCACTTGGACTGGTGTTGCATCGCCAGTTTGATCTGGTCATTTGCGGGATGGAGTTGCCGACCTTGAACGGCGAAGCCTTCGCTTTGGCAGTGGGTTCTCAATTAGCAGCAGATCACAAGCCACAGATCATTCTTTTGACTTCAGACTCCAAGGTGGTTGATGTGCCTGGCGTCGATAGGGTCCTTCCGCGTAGCCAACGGCTTATCCATGAACTGGGCGAGTTGATCGACACTTGTCTGAAAAATAAGACTTCCTAGACTCTCGCCGCTAATAACTTTATGCCGTTAAGTCGGGCAGCGTCATTGCCTGTTAACAGATGCTGCAAAAAAGTTAACTGCCTAGCAGGTTGTTTACGGAATTAGTAATGAGGTGGCGGGGGTTCTTCCTCCGGCAGATTGATTCCTTGTTTTAAGGATTGTAATTGCTTGGAGAAGATATCGATTTTTCGATTGAGCTGATCAATCTGTTGCTGTTGCTTGAATACGGTGTCATTTAGTGTAGTGATTAAATCATCCATAAAGGCGACCTTGGTTTCTATTTCTTCTATTGGTTGCATTGACAGATCACCCTTGGCTGACGGTTCTGGCGGGTTATAAGACGAAATTTATTCAAGTCTTTGTTATGATACAAAAAGGTACGGCTTACTTGTACCGATGATAGTCGATCTCCGCCTTCTTGAACTGGTTTCTTGCAACGCTTAACTCCGATGAAGCAAAGCGCTGGGCGGACTCGACTGCGATAGATGCTGCCTCAATGAGTGTAAGTGATAGGCATATCCAGGGTTTATCAAACCATGGGTCTATCAACTTTTTTGAGTGCCTTGGCATTGACCATACGATGATAGTGAAAAATTGAGAAGTCTTAAACGATGAATAGTATTAGTAACAAATCTTTATTAGTAATTGTAGTTCTAGGGTTGGTTTTGCCCTTGGTGTTAGGGGGGATTCTTTCAGCGTTGGGTGTTCAGCCTAGTTTTGGTTTTTTGGGTGAAGATGCCGGTCTATTTACAATCTTTTCCAGTGGTAGCGGTTGGATGGTTTATATCGTCTGCGCGCTGTTGTTTATGATCGCCGGAGTTGTTCCCAGCGCATTGGATGGAAGTGAGTATGTAGAAAGCGAAGAAGGAGATGACGACGATGGCCGGGAAACCGGCGAGGTGAAGTGGTTTAATCCTAACAAAGGGTACGGCTTCATTACCCGTTCCAGCGGTGAAGAAATCTTTGTTCACTTTCGTTCTATTCGCGGGCGTGGCCATAGAACCTTACGCCAGGGGCAAAACGTAAGGTTTAAAGCAACTGAAGGGGAAAAAGGCCTGCAGGCGGAGGATGTCACTCCTGTTAAGAAATCCCGCTGATTTGCTCCCAAGAGGGTGTTAAAGCGTCACCCTCTTTTTTTAGCTCTTTGATCTGATGATGTCGTATAGTTGCTTGCCCTTATGAATCGTAACCTAATTGCAATCCCCATTCTTTCGATGGCGCTCCTTTCAGGAGGGTGCTCGACCTACTACTCAAACTTCAGCCGCTTCAGCGGGGAGAATTCCGCAGGCGACTTGAGGGATTTTGTGATCCATTGGTACAGCGAAGATAGTCAAGATAGAAAAGTAAGATTAAGCACCCAATGTAGTGAACGCGTCATTACTTTTACGCCTGCTTCCGAAACGAACGCATGCTCTGAAGAAGGATCAACCCATCTGTGGTGTGGAGAGCCTGGAAGTGATTTGGACATGCGCGGCAAGGCGCTCACTTCAGCGCACCAAGTTTGCGGCTCGCTGAAAAACCTTTCTTCTTCGGCCGGAAACGGCTTAGCCAGAGAGTTTGCGTTGCATGTTTCTTGTTTTCCAGCTAAGACGGAGCGCCCGGATGGAGATGAAACAATCAATCTGGATATCCTCAAAGCCTCCACTGCCCCCTATATTGTCCGGGTAAAACGCGTTGAAGCCGGTTCCGGCGCTGATCGGCTGCCGAAAATGTCCGATAAAATCTGCGACTAGCAGCGGCAACCTAACTCCCTTCCGGCAAACTTGTAACCGGGTGTAACCCATTCGGGAAATGCATCACAATACAACTGCGTGTTAGTTCTCGGACTGTATGTATAGTTGTCGATGTTTGTACAAACAGTAAGAAAAACAAAGACTTCTGTTACTCAAAGTATGCCGATTGTAGTGGAGTCCCCGATACCGATGTGGAGAATCGGAAACTAGTAGAACCGTATTCGTTAGAGGGGATAACACCATGGCCGCGACAAAATCACGTATAGCGGTAAGAGATTTGGAAGTAGGGATGTATGTGTGTGAGTTGGACCGCCCTTGGTGCCAGACACCCTTTCCCATGCAGGGCTTTTATATCAACAGTGACAGCGATATGCATGCCCTCAAGAGTTTTTGCCAGCATGTCTATATCGACTTGCCCCTCTCTCGCGGCGAGTTTGATCATCTTGCGGAACCGGGCACTATCAATTGCCTAAATGTAAAACAACAACAATCGCGGGATAACGATGAAGCTAAGCAAGTTCGGGTTGCACCCATCAGGATCAAATCCCCGGTGCTGTATAAGTCAAAGCGGCCAATGCAGAAAGCCGTGCGGCAGGCAGAGAAACTCATGCAGAAGGTTGAGTCAAAAGTTCGTGAAGTCTACGAAGACGTAGCGCGGGGTGCTGCACCGAACATTGTCGCTACGGAAGAAGTGGCCGCCAAAATGGTCGCCAACGTGATTGATAATCCCGATGCCCTGTTGTGGCTGGCGAGAGTCCAGAAAAAGGATGAACACACCTATTATCATGCTGTATCCGCCAGCGTTTGGGGATTGGTTTTAGGGCGTCAGATGGGATTGGAAGTCCAGGTGTTGGAAACCTTGGCAACCGGGCTGTTGTTGAGCCAGGTCGGTAAAGCCAAATTACCCAAAGAACTACTTGAGAACGTGGGTTACCAGACAGCAGAGGAATACCGGATCTATCAAAGGTTCGTGACCGAAGGGGTCGAGTTGCTGAAGCAGGATCCGAACATCACGCCGCAGGTTATTTCAGTGGTCGAATATCACCGGGAGCGTCATAACGGATCAGGTTTCCCGAAAGGAGTTACCGGTGAAAAGATTCCGTTGCTTGGCAAAATTGCAGGCTTGGTAGATCGTTTCCAGGAACTGCTGCAGCCTCGTGACGGCCTGAATGCCCTCGGCCCCGCCCAAGCGTTAGCCGTGATGTTCCAGGGCAGCAATATCGAGTTTCAGGCGGATCTGTTGGAGCGTTTTGTCAATGCGATCGGCGTCTATCCCACCGGCAGTATCGTGGAACTCACCAGCCTTGATCTGGCTGTGGTCGTCAGGCCGAACGAAGACCGGAAACTGTGGCCGACAGTCATGCTGCTGGAACCGTCAGGTAAGCGGAAAAAGGATGGGAAGTTGGTCAATTTGAAGGAATATAACGAGAAGCAAAAGCGCGAGTCTCAGTATGTGCAGATTGCCAAAACCCTCCCACAGGAGGGTGTGGACATTGATGTAAAAGATTTGGTAGCCGCTTCCGGTGGGCGTTGGTCCTTGGGCAGCCTTTTCTAAGGGTATGCTGTCCGAACCTGCTTATTTTCTTAATCCAACCTAACCCGTAAGTCCTTTTGGTGCCAGCGATAGTCTTTCGCCAGTTTCACGTTGGCAATGATTTTGGTTTCCTGGCCGGCTTCACCCACTGAAACAAATTCGTAATACTGATCGACTGCCGAGTAATCGATTATCTCGACCACGGTTTTTGGAAAGTCAGGGAAATTACCGTCGGGTTCGGGGATTTGGTCTATGGTTTTTACTTCCATTTCCATGATGTCCAAATCCGGCCCGATTCTCTGGAGGTTGACCCGGTATAGATTGTCAAGGTCAGCGGGGATTTCCAGGAATTTTGGATCCTGAAAAATTGTCTCACCTATCAGGGTTGTTATTTCGTCGGTTTCAGTTTGATTGTAATCCCTTCCCTGTTGCACGCCTTGGACTTCTTTAAACGAATCTCCCCGGCATTGGGGCTGTTCCAAGATCTCACAGATGTCATCAACGAAAATCGTTTCCGGAAGAGTGGGTTTCTCGGCATCTTCTTCCTCGACGCCAAACTCATCGGCGGGCTTGGTGAAATCGATAGTAACGGAAAACACATAACTTTCGACGGCTTCCCTGGTCTCTGCCGAGATGACGGTTGCCGCATCAATGTCGTCTTCGTCATCATCCGTGTTTCTCAGTGTTAGAAGAATCCGGGTCTTGTTGATGATTTCCGGCAGCTCTATGGCATCTTTCTCCAGCAGTCTATGTGTCATTAGCTCCCGGTCACGACTCCCCATGTCAATGGTTGCAACGGCCGAGGGCAGAAAATCGATAGGTGTCAAATACTCTTTGGTGGGAATATTTTCGGCAAAGGTCAGATCTCCCAGGAAGAAGCTGATGGTTTCGCCTTCAAAGTAGAAAAATCGACCCTGGTCGTCCGTTATATCGATTCTGGATTCCGTTTGATAGGGCAAACCTGCAATCCCGCCGGCGGTCAGGTAACCGGTTTTCAATTCGTTGCCGCCGCCACCGCCGCCTGACTCGTCGCATCCGGTATTAAAGCCGAATACGCTGATAAGCAAGAGAACTTTTACAAGGCCGACTGGGTTTTTGCTATGAAGCCTGAATGACACTGATGTGAATGGAAGCATGGGGAAATTTCGATCACTGCGCTTAGATTTTTGCGAAGTATAAGCCCAGTTACATGATTTTACAGGAATCTGATCGCAGTTTTGCGCTTAATGATTGGTTAGCCGCCGTTATATACCTCCAGGAATAGGTTGAAACTTTGTCCCGGCGTCTCCATCTATACAGCCTCGTTCAGCAAATCCAACTAAAAATACAGTAATAGAGCCTGCGGACTCCAGCAGCCCATGACGACAGCTTTAACGATCGATTCACTGCGAAAGGTTTACGCCAACAAATTTGAAGCGCTGAAAGGCGTAAGCCTTCAAGTCGAAGAAGGTGATTTCTTTGCACTGCTCGGACCCAATGGTGCAGGGAAGTCCACGACTCTGGGGATTGTATCCTCATTGGTTAACAAGACCTCCGGAGAAGTGAAAATCTTTGGTCATGACATCGACCGGGATCCGGTTCAGGCGAAACTGAACCTTGGCGTTGTGCCTCAGGAGTTTAATTTCAACCAGTTTGAAAAAGTAGAGGATATCGTCATGACCCAGGCGGGTTTTTACGGTATTCCAACGGCTAAGGCCCGTGCGAATGTCGAAAAATACCTGCGTGAGTTGGGGCTCTGGGATAAGCGTGACCAGCAGGCCAGAATGTTGTCCGGCGGCATGAAGCGCCGCCTGATGATTGCCCGGGCATTGGTGCATGACCCGAAACTGTTGATTCTCGATGAGCCTACCGCCGGCGTGGATATAGAACTGCGCCGTTCGATGTGGCGTTTCCTACAAGAGGTCAACGCAGAGGGTAAGACAATCATTCTCACCACCCACTATTTAGAAGAAGCCGAAGCCCTATGCCGGAACATTGCCATCATTGACAAAGGAGAAATTTTGGAACATTCCAGCAAACGGGAATTATTGAGTAAGCTGAACCAGGAGACCTTCATCCTGGATTTGCACGCCGCTCCCGAAAATACGCCACAGTTGGAAGGTTTCGAGGTGCGGCTATTGGCCGATGGGCATATCGAAGTCGATGCCGTCAGCGGCCGGAATTTAAACCAGGCCTTTATTCAGTTGGAACAGCAGGGGTTGAAAGTAAAAAGCATGCGGAACAAAGCCAACCGGCTGGAGGAGCTTTTTGTCCGGATGGTGAATGACGAACGGCAGGCTAATACCCGACAAGCGGGAGAAGCCTCATGACCCATACCTCCTGGATTGCCCTGCAAACCATAGTGATCCGCGAAGTGCGCAGATTCACTCGCATCTGGGCGCAGACAATATTGCCGCCGGCGATCACTATGACCTTGTATTTCATCATTTTTGGCAATCTCATCGGTAGACAGATCGGTGATATGTCCGGTTTCAGCTACATGGAATATATCGTTCCCGGTTTGATCATGATGTCGGTGATTACCAATGCCTATTCCAATGTGGTTTCTTCTTTTTTCAGTATGAAGTTTCAGCGCTGTATCGAGGAGTTACTGGTCGCCCCCGTCCCCAATTATATTATTTTGCTTGGTTATGTCGCGGGCGGCGTCGCCAGAGGGCTTGCTGTGGGTTTTATCGTCACGATTGTGTCCCTGTTGTTCACGGATTTGCAGATTCAACATTTGGGCATCGTTGTTTCCGTGGTGCTGCTTACAGCCGTATTGTTTTCCCTGGGAGGCTTTATCAACGCCATCTATGCCAATAAGTTTGACGATATTTCGATTGTTCCAACCTTTGTGTTAACGCCCTTGACCTATCTGGGCGGCGTATTTTACTCCATCGAACTGCTACCGGAAGTCGGCCAGATTGCGTCAAAGATCAATCCGATTTTGTATATGGTCAATGCTTTCCGATATGGCGTTCTGGGCGTCAGCGATGTGCATATCGGTGTGGCTTATGGGATGATTTTCCTGTTTATTGCCGTTTTATTTACCTTCAGCCTGCATCTGCTAAATAAAGGCGTTGGAATACGCAACTAGGATTGACTATGGATCTTCATGAATCGACAACCTTGGGGAAAACCACTTCCTATCCCGAAAAGTATGATGCCGGTCTCTTGACGCCGATTCCTCGACAGGCAAGTCGGAACCCGCTGGGTTTAACGGGAACATTGCCCTTCAATGGAGTGGATATATGGAATGCGTTCGAGCTGTCCTGGTTGTTGCCCAGCGGTAAACCGGAAGTCGCGATGGCGGAGATACGTGTTGACTGTAGTTCCGAGAACATCATCGAATCCAAATCGTTGAAGCTTTACTTGAACTCGTTCAATCAAACGATTTTTACCCGCTCTCAGGCTGTAGTTGATCGCATGGAAAAAGATTTGGTGGCTGCGGCAAAAGGAAACGTGACTGTTAAACTTGTTTCCGCATCCGAATTGGCGGCGAGGTCACCCTGGCTGGATTCTGCCTGTATTGACGGGCTGGATGTCGAATGTAAAGACTACTCGCCAACTCCTGAACTTTTGGTTACTGAGAAAAACGCACCGGTGGTTTCCGAAACTCTCTGTTCCCATTTGCTCAAATCCAATTGCCCGGTAACCGGACAACCGGATTGGGCAACTGTATATATTCGCTACACCGGGCGGAAAATTAGCCAGGAAGGTCTACTGCGGTATATTGTTTCCTTGAGAGGCCATCAGGACTTTCACGAAAACTGTGTCGAATCGATGTTTATGGATTTGAAGCGGCAATGCCGGCCGGGTGAACTCGCCGTGTACGCCAGGTACACCCGGCGGGGTGGACTGGATATCAACCCCTTGCGCAGCAACTTTCCGGTCCCGGAAGATAACTTTAAACTGCCGCGGCAGTAAATCCAGCTAGGAAAAAGTGTTGCAACGGCAGTAAAGTTGTCAACCTCAGTCACCTGTCGCGCTGGCAGAATTACCGAGACTATTTCAGAACCGCTTTAACTATCGGTGCCATCCAGGTTGTTGGAATAAACCGCGGTGTTTCCGACATTAGCCGGTTCAGCAAGCCATGCACAACAACGGGCTGGCGTTGCATGGTGGCTTTATAGGCCTGTTTCGCCACTTTTTCCGCAGACATCAGGGAAATCAGTTCCTTTGCTTTGATCTTATCGCTACCAGCTTTGTCAAAAAACTCGGATTCCGTGGGTCCGGGGCAGGAGGTGGTGACGCTGACCCCCGCAGGACGCAATTCGGCATCCAACGCCCGGGAAAGTGACAATACATAGGCTTTGGAAGCATGGTAAACCGCGAAGTTAGGGCCGGGTAGAAATCCGGCAATCGACGCGATATTTAAAATTCTCCCGTCTCCACGTTTCACCATTTCCTTGCCAAATATTCTGCAGAGCGATGTCAGCACCGTAATATTGAGGAAAATAGTTTCTTCATTGGTTTTCCAGTCTTGTTCCATAAATGGACCAAAGTGTCCGCGTCCGGCATTATTGACCAGACAGTTGATTTCGAGATTGCGGAATCTGACCTCGTCGAAAAGTGCCCTTGCGGCATTTTCACTGGCCAAATCAAATCCGATAGCCTGGCTCTCAATGCTGTACTTTAACCTCAGTTCGGAAGCGATTCTTTCCAATTGCCCCTGGCGTCGCGCGACCAAAACCAGGTTCCAGTTTTCAGAGGCGAATTGGTGGGCAAGGGCCAATCCTATGCCGGATGATGCGCCGGTAATTAATGCTGTCTGTTTCATTTTTGTCCAAAATTTGCAATGGCGGTAGCGTGAAATGGAAAATTTCTCTCCACTGGTTCGGCATTATGCCCATTCATTCAATAAGTTAATAGACTGTAGTCTGATGCGCTGAGTTTGGGGGCTAGGCGAGCGGGACTAGAAAAGGTTATCCTTTTCAGCAGACAGACTTTTCTTTGACAATAAAAATGCCTCAAGTAGTGGTAACATAAGCGCCTTTCATGTTGATGCATGTCTTCTCAATATCCATAAGCGTGTCCAAGAAAAACACCTTGGCATAGCAAAATGAGCCTCATGAGCGACTCCGATTCCAAAAATTTCATTGAAATCAATTTTCCAGTCTTGCGTGACCGCACCGACTCGGTGTTGCGTGGCGCCGGTAATCTGGCCTTGAGCACAGTGAAGTTGCCCAAGGCATTCGTACCGCTTGGTCAACTGCTAGTGAGCGACGAGGAAATTGACCAGCAGCGGTTGGCGGATGAAATCGACGGTTTGTTTGCAGTTCTCTATGAACATCCGATTTCCGAACATTCCAAGCAGCTTACGCGGTATCTGCGGAAATATAAGCTTATTCCCAATGAGGAAACCACGGAAGGACTGATCCACTACGTCGTAAAACAGGTGGTCGCCCGCAGTCCGGTGGAAATTCCGGAAGCCTTGATCGACGAATTTTGGCAGTTCTTCCAGGAATTGATTAGTGCTCCGGAACTAAAAGGTCTGGTCGAGCTCAACCTGGAAATTATCCGCTCTGTACTCCGCACCTACGAGCCGTTGTTGGTTGATCTGATCAATCGCACCAAGCACTTGCGCCGGGTCAACCAGGTGGCCATCGGCGACATGATGGTCAAGGCCAGAGTATTACGCAGTGATTTAGTGATCCTGCGCCGGCAGATCAAAGCAATACGGTATATCAAACCTTTCCTGCAAACCGACCCGAGGGATTTTTCTTCACAAGCGCAAATTGTCGCTCAGATGGTAAGGGAGTTCGGACCGCTGTTTATCAAGATGGCCCAGGTAGCTGCCGCCAACTCGGACTTCCTGCCGGAGGAGATTGCCCAGGAGCTGCGGGTATTCCAGCAGGATGTCGCGCCGATGACCGAAGAGGAGGTCAATCAAGCCTTCCTCGAGAGCTACGGCAAGCTTCCCCAGGAAGTCTACTTTAATTTTGACGTCGCCAAGCCTCTGCGTTCAGGTTCCATCGGTTCAGTCTACGCAGCGAAGAAGCCGGTGAGACAGAACGGTCAGGAAATTTTGGTGCCGGTGGTTGTTAAAGTCGCACGCCATAACCTCGAAAGGGAGTTCCAAATGGGGGCGTTGGCCCTGGAGCTCATGTTGATTTCCAGTCAATACTGGGCGCCACATTCCAAGCTTCTGCCATTTTTGGAAGCAATGTCCAAACAGGTGAAGGAGTTTACCCGAGGGTTTGAGCAGGAATTGAATTTCGAGGATGAAGCCGCTATTCAACGGCGTTTTTACAACCGTTCCCTGGATGGAGTCCAATGGGGGGTTCCACGGTTGTTTTCGGCGACGGGCCGTATCATAGAAATGGAGTTTCTTGAAACGGCTGTGTCGGTGGACCGCTTGGTTAAAGAACTCACCGGGATGGAAAAAAACCGGTTGCAGCGGAGTATTGCCGATAAGTTTCTGTATTCCATGTTGCAGCACATCCTTGTGTATCAGGAGTTCCACGGCGATTTGCACCCCGGCAACGTGATGGTTTCCCCTGAAGGCGATCTGTTTTTAATCGATTGGGGCAACACAGTGCATATGGAAGGCAAATGGCCACTGGTATGGGACTATTTGGTCGGCGTGCTAAGCGCCGATGTCGATCAACTGGCAGATGCGCTGATTGCCATGAGTACCCAGCCTGAAGAAAATCTTGTAAGGCGCGACTCTATACGCCAGGCGTTGACTGAGACGTTACACAAGAAACAGGTGACGTCCTTGGGACCGAAACCGTGGAAAGTGCTGATCCGCGAAGGAAGGTCGGGTCTGCAACGGCGTTTCCAGGTTATTCTGCAACTTCTGTCCAATACCTACCAACTGGGGATTATCGTCCAGAGTGATTACCTGCACCTAAGTCGATCATTGAGCGCGATGGTCGGTACATACTTAAATCTCTACGATGGCGTATCGAAGACCACACTGTTCACTGATTTAGGGAAGGGCTTGGCATTGTTTCCCTATCACCTTGCAAGAGACAAGGTGCAGACCCAGTTTCGTCGATCCCGGTTATTGTCCGGCCCCCAGTAAAAACGGGGTATTTCTCACTGCTGAATACTAGACTTTGGTCACATTCCCAAAAAAATGACTAGTTAATTTCCCCTACCTGTTGAAATTCGACATGTTGTTACGTTATCTGGTTAACTCCCTAATAATAATATGTTTATCAGATAAATTCGGTAAAGATTGCTTACATGATGTTACATGAGGCAACAATGTCATGCTGAGAACTGCCTCTATACAGCGAAAAAGGCCCTAGGGTACACTGTAGTCGAGATCAAATAATGAACAGTCTTCATATTTGATCCGTATACGTAGAAGCTTAACCTTTAAGAGCCGAGTATTAACATGGAACTTCCTGATTTTGATCAGCTAGTGGAAATGGCTCAACATCGCCCGCAAGAGTTGGAAGCGTTGCGGACGGCACTCGTTGAAGAAGTCATTGCTTCCGCCCGCGGTGATCGGCAGCGTAAATTGCGAGGTCTTCAATTCCAAATTGATATGGCCCGGCGCAAATCGAAAAGTCCTCTCGGGGCATGCATTAGGATTAGTGAATTGATGTACGAGTCGCTAGCGGAGTTGCGCGAGTGCCTGAATGATCCTTGGCATTCCAGACCTTCCGAACAGATAGGCGACTTTATGGCCCCCGTTGTTTCCCTGCAGTTGGCGCGAGAAAAACGAAACCTTGCCGGATGTGTTCAAGCCTGAGTTAAAAGATTTACATCCCGCGGAAACTTCGGACAATGCATTCGATCTTGTCGCGGACTTCGATAATTTTGTCGTTGTCGATAAAGCACCCGGCATTAGTTTTCATATTGACGAAGGCCGATCCGGGCTCTGCATCTTGGTTTCCGAGCATTTGGGAAAGCAGTTGTTTCCGGTACATAGGCTTGACAAGGCGACTTCCGGCCTGGTCGTGTTGGCGAAGAACCAAGACTTCGCCCGAAGTTTAACCGAGCAGTTTAGTACCAGGACGACCGAAAAATACTATCTGGCGATCGCCCAGGGAAAGCCGGCTAAAAAGCAGGGTTGGATCATCGGGGACATGCACAAGACGCGCAAAGGCAACTGGAAGCTTACCCGGCAGCAAACCAATCCAGCGGTCACGCAGTTCTTATCAAAAAGCCTGGCGCCCGGACAGCGTGCCTATCTGTTAAAACCTCATACCGGAAAAACTCATCAACTGCGGGTTGCTTTGAAAAGTATCGGAGTACCTATCGTAGGGGATGACCGGTATGGCGGGGAGACCAGTGAGCGGATGTACTTGCACGCCTTCGGGCTAGGTTTTGACGATGGCGAAGCAAGGCGGTTTTTCCTGCAACGGCCTCGAATCGGCCAACTGTTTAACTCTGCAGCCTTCGGCGATGTTCTCGAAGAATGGCGATTGCCTCAACAACAACCATGGTCTACTTATAAAGCTTTGACCTTTTGTTCCCCACAACGTTCGCAGCGATAGACTGTTACCAATTTTCCCGCTTTGGTATCGAATTTCTTCTCCTGCAGAATCTTCCATTTATGAAACCCGTTTTTACACAGGGTTTTACCTTTGGCTTTGGTTTTCAGCGAAGGCTTTTTAAAGGTGACGACATCTCCCATAGGGCAAACCGTATCTATTTATGGACACACCTTGAATCCTGAAATTCTGACCCCATTTGCTTTTTCCATATCTGGAAAAGCCGAAGGTCATCCCGAGTGATTGTGGCAGGTTGTTTTTAAAGTGCAACTATCGTGACTCGGCTGTTCCAGCATTCGTATTGAATAAGGCACCCTAATCTGAAACATTCTGGAGAGTAACGACCCATGACCACTGCACAAAAAGAAACCTTGGGCTTTCAGGCGGAAGTTAAGCAACTGCTGCACCTGATGATTCATTCGTTGTACAGCAACAAGGAAATCTTTTTACGTGAGCTGATTTCGAATGCATCCGATGCTTTGGACAAGCTGCGTTTCCAGGCACTTAGCCAGGAGGAACTGTATGATGGCGATGAATCATTAAAAATCCGGCTTGAGTTCGACAGTGAAGCAAACACTATTACCCTGAACGATACCGGTATTGGTATGACCCGCGATGAAGTGATTGAAAATCTGGGTACCATCGCAAAGTCCGGCACTTCTGAGTTCCTTGCCAATCTTACCGGTGATCAGCAGAAAGACTCCAAACTCATCGGTCAATTCGGTGTCGGTTTCTACAGTGCTTTCATCGTTGCTGAAAAGGTGGAAGTGTTGACCCGCAAAGCCGGCACATCAGCGACTGAAGCGGTGCATTGGGAATCTTCCGGCGAAGGCGACTTTTCCATTGAATCCATTGAAAAAGCGGGGCGCGGCACCACCATTATCTTGCATTTGAAAGGTGAAGAAAAAGAGTTCGCCAATAACTGGCGATTACGTAGCCTGGTTAAGAAGTATTCAGACCATATTTCCTTCCCGGTGGAAATGCTCAAGGAAGATATGGGGACTGCAGATGACGAGGAAAAGAAAGAAGAAGATGAAGTAGTGGTGCCGGAATTTGAAACGGTTAACGATGCTACCGCGTTATGGACATTGCCAAAAGCCGATATCAAGGAAGACGAGTACAAAGAATTCTACAAGCACATCTCTCACGACTTTACCGATCCTTTAACCTGGGCGCATAACCGGGTCGAAGGGAAACTGGATTACACCAGCTTGCTGTATGTCCCTGCAAAAGCGCCTTTTGATCTATACAACCGTGAGGCGCCGCGTGGCCTTAAGCTCTATGTACAACGCGTGTTTATCATGGACGACGCTGAGCAGTTTCTGCCTCTGTATCTGCGTTTTATCAAAGGTGTGGTCGACAGCAACGATCTTTCCCTGAATGTTTCCAGGGAGCTGCTGCAGAACGACAAAGCCGTCGAGAGCATGCGTTCTGCGTTGACTAAGCGAGTATTGGATGTCCTGACCAAGATGGCGGACAAAGATCCCGAGCAGTACGCCAACTTCTGGAAAGAGTTTGGCCGGGTAATGAAAGAAGGACCTGCGGAAGATTTCACTAACCGCGAAAAAGTCGCCAAGCTGCTGCGCTTTGCCACAACCCGCTCGGAAGGCAAGGAAGATGTGTCGCTCGACGTTTACATCGGGCGCATGAAGCCAAGCCAGGAAAAGCTTTACTTCATTACCGCAGACAGCTACGAAGCGGGAATGCACAGCCCGCATATGGAAATTTTCCGCAAGAAGGAAATCGAAGTCCTGGTGTTGCACGATCGCATCGATGAGTGGCTGATGAGCCATCTCAACGAGTTCGACGGTAAGTCTTTCCAGGATATTGCCAAAGGCGCATTGGACCTGGGTGAAATCGAAGACAAAGAGGAAAAGGAAAAGCAGGAACAGGCAAGCAAGGAGGCCGAACCCTTGATCAAGAGAATCAAGGAAGTGTTAGGCGAGGAAGTGCAGGAAGTGCGCTTGACCCATCGTTTAACGGATTCTCCTGCCTGCCTGGTGGTCGGTGACTACGATATGGGCATGCAGATGCGCAAGATCATGGAGGCAGCCGGTCAGCCTGTGCCGGATTCCAAGCCGATTTTTGAAATCAATCCGGAGCATCCTTTGGTAGAGCGTTTGAACAAAGCGGAAGACCAGCGCTTCGATGAGCTCACGCATATTTTGTTCGATCAGGCGAAGTTGGCCGGAGGCGAGGATCTGAAAGACCCAGCATCCTATGTTGGACGTCTTAACAAATTGTTGCTTGAACTGTTTAATTAGTGGACAAAACCCCTGGGAAGAATTTTCTTACCAGGGGCTTCCTAAATGTAAGAAATAAACAGGAAATCACGAAAAATTACAAAAAAGGGGGAGAAGATTAACAGATTAAACGTTTAATTACCCTGCATTACCCCCCTTTACACTCACCTGTTCTGCTCGCTTGACCCTCTCCCCCTTTCTAGCTACGCCTGGTGAATAAACCCGGTTAAAGGTTTAACCTGGAGGATGCGTAATTCCCCCTGCGTGATATTGTCCGACAAAACAAAAAACAGGACTATCTATCATGAGACACACATCCCTAGCGAGGATACTTCTATCCTTGTGTATTTTTCTGCTGTTGATGGGTTGTAAAGAGCGGCCCATTCAAGACGAAGTATTCTACTTTGTGCTCCCTGACCGGTTTCATAACGGTGATCCGAGTAATGATACCGGCGGTATTCCGGGGACTCGGGATGACCACGGTTATGATGCCGAAGACTCCGCCTATTTTCATGGCGGTGATCTTAAAGGTCTGCGAAGCAAGCTCCTTTACCTCAAAAGGATGGGGGTTACCGCAATATGGATGGCTCCGGTATTCAAAAATGCTCCTGCCGGTCCCAATAGTGCCGGCTACCATGGCTATTGGATTAAAGACTACACCCAGGTCGATCCCCATTTAGGCACTAACGAAGAACTGGCTGACCTGATTCGCGATGCTCATCGATATGGGCTCAAGGTGTATTTCGATATTGTCGTGAACCATACGGCAGATATCATCTCCTATGAAGAGTGCCACAATCCGGATGGAACCTTGATTGACGGTTTGAGCACTTGCGAGTATGTGCCGTTGGATCAAGAAGATCCCACCAGAACGCCTTTTGTCCCTGCCGGACTGGAAAATGCTAAAGCGCCAGCCTGGTTAAATGACATCGCGTATTACAACAACCGTGGCGATAGCACATTCAGCGGCGAATCAAGTCTGTATGGCGATTTCTTCGGCTTGGATGATCTCAACACAAAAGATCCTGTGGTCGTTCAAGGAATGGTCGACATCTTCAAATTCTGGATCTCCGAGTTCAAGATCGACGGCTTCCGCCTGGATACCGTCAAGCATGTGGATATCGAGTTCTGGCAACAGTGGACACCTGCGATCCAAGCCCATGCCGAGGCCGAAGGGATCGACGATTTCTTTATTTTCGGCGAAGTGTTTGATGGCGGGCCGCGTGTCCTCAGCAAGTACACAACGGAAGGCAAGTTGCCGTCTGTCCTGGATTTTGGCGTGTATTTTGCCGCCCGTGACGTTTTTGCCGGTAATCAAGCGCCCACTCGCTTAGCGGATTTGTTCGCCGAAGACGATCTCTATAACGATGCCGATAGCGACGCAGCGTTGCTGATGAATTTTGTCAGTAATCACGATGTCGGACGCTTCGGTCATGAAATTCAGAAGGCCAACGGCGGTGAATCGGACGAACAGCATCTTGCAAGGCTTAAACTCGGTTATGCCTTGAACTTCTTTGGCCGCGGAATTCCGGTCATTTATTACGGAGACGAACAGGGCTTTACCGGCGACGGGAATGACAAGGATTCCCGCGAAGATATGATGCCGAGCCTGGTTGATTCCTATAACGATAACGACTTGATCGGTACCGATGCGACCACAGCGGACGATAACTTTGAGCGACGTCACCCGATGTATCGCGCCCTGTCTGATTTTTCGCGACTTCTGAAGCAGCACAAAGCGCTACGGCAAGGTCGATTCTTTGTCCGCCATGCTGCAAGCGAAGCGGGCATATTCGCATTCTCCCGGGTTTTGGACGGCCGTGAAAACGAGTATCTGGTGGTGATGAACACAGCGACCACCGAGCAAAGCATTTCCCTGCCTGCCACAAGTTCCAGATATTCCAGGATCTACCCAAGAGGCCGGTCACTGAACAGTCAGGGTGATGAGATCAGTCTGACATTAGATCCGTTGTCTTTCGTCATTCTGAAGGGCAGAGACAAGATTGGTACCCCGGATGTAGTGGCTATTGAACTTGGGCTGGAAGCCAACATCAAAGTTAGTGGACGGGTAGAAGTGCCGGCCATTGTCTCTTGGGAAGCCGACACCCTGTTACCGATGAGCGCTATCAGCTTCGAGGTAAGCGTCAATGGCGGAGATTTTCACGACATTGGCTACGACGGCGTACCGGATTACAAGGTTTTCTACAATGCCGATCAGCACCAGGACGGAACCCTGCTGACTTTCCGTGCGGTTGCACACAATTCCTGGACTGACAGTATCACTTCCGAGGAAGTAACGGTTGAGGTGGGTGCAGAGCCCGGATTGAAGGTGATCTTCAAGAAACCGGATAACTGGGGCAACGACATCAACATTTACTATTGGAATGCAGATCCTGCACCAGGCGTGGATTGGCCCGGTATTGCCATCGAACATCTCGGTAATGGCTGGTATAGCTATCAATTCCAGGATGGTGTGCAGTTCGCTAACCTGATTTTCAATGATGGTACCGGCAACCAAACGGGAGATTTGTTCCGCGATTCGGATGGTTGCTATATCGATTTCAACTGGGTGGATACCTGTGATCCGGATACTTCCGGAGGCAGCGGTGAGCCCGGCATGATCATTTATTTCCAGAAGCCGCTGAACTGGAACACTCCGAATATCTACTATTGGAATGCGGCCGGAGCCCCTGGGTGGCCGGGCAATGCCATGGAATCGCTTGGCGACGACTGGTACAGTTTCCAGTTCCCCGATGACGTGAATGCCGCCAATATCATCTTTAATGACGGAACCAATCAAACCGGCGATCTTTATCGAGAAGGAACAGGCTGTTACAGCATTGCTACAGACACATGGACCGACGCCTGCGCCATACCCGGCTTTAAGGTTTATGTCCAAAAGCCTGCAGATTGGACCAATATCAATATCTACTACTGGAATGTTGCCGGTTCCGATGCCTCTGTATCCTGGCCTGGCGTGCCGATGGAATCTTTGGGCGACGACTGGTTTACCTATCAATTCCCTGCCGGTGCTACCGCCTCAAACGTAATCTTCAACGATGGAGAAGGTGCACAAACTTCTGACCTTTATCGGGAAAGTGATGGTTGTTTCGACTTCGGCGCACAGGAATGGAGTGACGATTGTGACTATCCTCGGCCAGGACTGTTGGTGCGCTTCAAGAAGCCTGCAGGCTGGGGTGCGGATATCAACATCTATTATTGGAATGCCGGATCTGCGCCTGCCGTTAATTGGCCCGGATTGGAAACACTGGCATTAGGCGACGATTGGTACGAATTCCAGTTTCCGGCCGGTGTGACTGTCGCGAACATCATATTCAATGATGGGCAAGGTAATCAGACCTCGGACCTCTATCGTGTTGCAGACGGATGCTACGGCGAAAATGGTGATACTTGGAGCGATACCTGTGACGTACCCGATGGCCGGGTTGTTGAAATCAGCAACTTTGCAGCCCATTGGTTGAATGGTAACCAATTGGTTTGGAACAACTCGGATAATCGCGCCAGCCAGTTCAAACTGCTTGGTTCGTTGAGCGCCTCCTTGGAAGTTGTCAATAATGCGCTTGAAGGAGTCGATACCGAAGTAGCGCTAACAGAGGGCGCGACGCTGGATGCAGCTACCGCAGAAAAGTTTCGTCATTTGGCTGACTATAAGACCTTCTCTCTTAGTATCGATAACGCTACTGCTGAGAATTTGCTTAAGTCACAACTGGTTGTTGCCGCTTATGATGATTCAGGCAACCTGCTTGAAGCGACCCGCGTACAAACACCCGGCGCGATTGACAGTCTCTATACCTACAATGGCCAATTAGGCGCTATTGTCGACAGTGGCAATGTGACGCTTAAACTTTGGGCGCCAACAGCTCAGCAGGTTAGCCTTAAACTCTATGATGCGGACAAGAACCAGCTGGAAACTGTCAACGCATCAACTGTTGCTAACGGCCTGTACACCTTTACAGGCGATAGCTCCTGGTTGAACCGTTTCTATCGATACTCGGTTGAGGTGTACCACCCGATCAGCGATGCAGTTGAGAGTTATGAAGTGACTGATCCCTATTCATTGAGTCTGAGCATGAATAGTCAGTTCAGCCAGATCGTCGATCTGTCTGACAATGCTCTTAAACCCGATGGCTGGGATAGTATCGTCAAAACCTTGCCTGCTTATAAGGACATTAGTGTCTACGAAGGCCATGTACGCGACTTCAGCGCCCATGATGCAGCAGTCCCGGTTGAACACCGAGGAAAGTACAAGGCATTCACCTATAACGGGGTAATGCAGCCGACCTTGTCAGCCGGTATGGCGCACTTGCAAGCCCTGCAAACAGCAGGACTGACCCATTTCCATGTGCTTCCGGTCAACGATCTTGGCTCGATCAACGAAAATCCTGCTGAACGGGTTGATATAGACGACCCCTATAGCCGTCTCTGCGATTTGACGGACGTTCCTGCCATTGAGGCCGGGTGCACTGAATTTGCCGGTATGACAATTCGTGAGGCCTTTGAAGAGCTTAAAGCAGCGGACCCCACAAACAACCGTATTCAGGCGATTAACTACGACCAGCGACTGGACGGTTTTCCAGGTGTGGACGGTTTTAACTGGGGTTATGATCCTTATCACTTCAATGTACCGGAAGGAAGCTACGCCTCTACTGCAGAAGGTGCAGCACGGATATTGGAATTCCGTGAGATGGTTAAGGCATTGGATCAACTGGGCCTGAAAGTTGTTGTTGACGTAGTGTTTAATCACACCTACGCATCCGGTTTGAATACACAGTCCGTTCTTGACAAGGTGGTGCCTGGTTATTATCACCGCCGGAATGCCAATAGCGGTGCCGTCGAGACCTCAACCTGCTGTGATAATACCGCGGCCGAGCACGTTATGATGGAACATCTGATGGTGCAGACGCTGAAAAACTGGGCAACTAACTACAAAGTGGATGCTTTCCGTTTCGACTTGATGGGTCACCATCCGAAAGCCGTCATGGAAAGACTACTAGCTGAAATGTCAGATCTGACGCTTGTTGATGATGGTGTGGATGGCGCCAATATCTACTTCTATGGCGAAGGTTGGGACTTTGGTGAAGTTGCCGGAAACCAACGCTTCGATCAGGCCACTCAGTTCAATATGGCTGGCACCGGCGTAGGTACCTTCAATGATCGTTTGCGTGATGCCGTGCGCGGAGGAAACTTCTCCAACAATCAACGGGCCCAAGGATTTGCCAATGGTAACGGAACCTTCTGGAATGGAGTCGCCGGAGGTGCTAGCAGCGTTGAAGATCAGGCCGATCGCATTCGCATCGGTCTGGCGGGCAACCTGCAGGATTATCCGTTCGAAGATAATGGTGGCAATATCAATACCGGTCTTGGTTACAGCGGTGTCGGCTATAATCTGGATCCCCAGGAAAATGTGGTGTATGTCGATAAGCACGACAATGAAACCCTTTGGGATAACACTCAAGGGAAATTGCCGGATGGTTTCACCATGGACGATCGTGTGCGGGTGCATGCAGTCAACCAAGCATTTGTGAATTACAGTCAAGGCATACCTTTCCATCAAATGGGTTCAGACTTGCTGCGCTCGAAATCGTTGGATCGGGACAGCTTCGATGCCGGTGATTGGTTCAATAAAGTCGATTTCACGAAACAGGACAACAACTGGGCGGTTGGTCTTCCATCCGAAGACAAGAATGGCGGTAACTGGGATAACATCCGGCCAATCCTGAGTAATCCGAACATCGATCCGCAGCCTTCCGATATTGCTTTTGCGTCTGCGCTCTTCCAGGATCAGTTGGCTGTGCGCTATTCATCGCCCTTGTTCCGTCTGGATTCTCCGGAAGATGTGATGCAACGAGTCAGTTTCCTCAATACCGGAGCAGGCCAGACAGCAGGATTAATAGCCATGTTAATCAGTGACGGTAGCTGCACCGGTGCAGATCTGGACGCGGAAAGAGATGGTTTACTGATAGTCTTCAATGCCGATGATGACAATCTGACCTTTTCATCCAGTGCCTTGACAGGGTTGAATCTTTCACTGCATTCCGTCCAGCAAGTCGGGGTAGACGCGGTGGTCAAAGGAAGTGCATTTGACTCTGCTTTAGGTGAAGTCACCGTTCCGGGCTTGACCGTGGCGGTATTCGAAGCCGCACAATCCGGGGGCCAAGGTACATTCCCATGCAATAGCGCAAACGGACAGGTAATTGAACCTGGTTTTACCGTCTACTTCCAGAAGCCTGCAAGTTGGGGCGAAAGCATTAATGTCTACTATTGGAACACCCTTCCTGCAGCGCCAGCTATTGGCTGGCCGGGTGCGGCTGCAGAGAATCTTGGCGAAGATTCTACTGGGAACACTTGGTATGCCTTCACCCTCCCGGACGGTGTGACTGAGTCCAATATCATCTTTAACGATGGCGCCGGTAATCAAACCACTGATTTGTTCAGAGCCGGTAATGGATGTTACGACACTATCGGTGGCTGGACGGACACCTGTACATTACCTGGTTTGATGTTTTGGTTTGAAAAGCCTGCAGATTGGGCCGATACCATAAATCTCTACTATTGGGGAGTATCGGCGTCCGATCCGGGCTGGCCTGGAACGCCGATGCAGGATTTGGGATCAAGCTGGTACTTCTTCCAAATGCCAGAAGGTGTGCGCTCTGCAAACCTGATTTTTAACGACGGTAGCGGTAGTCAGACTTCTGATCTGAACCGTTCGAAAAATGGCTGTTATTCTTTGGATACCGGTTGGTCCGACACTGCGGACTGCCAGATACCTTAGACCACTTAATAAAGCGCGGACTATTTGAGGGTCCGCGCTATTGCTCAACCTCGTATTCAATTTAAAACTAATCTACAGATCGCAATTCGTTTGTGAGGAGTTGTTGTAATGAAAGCTTTATTGACTGCCGGAAGTATATGTTTGCTGGCGTTTACCGGTGCTGTTCAGGCCGGTCCGATCATGACTCAATCCTACGTGGAAGATGGCCTGGAGTATTACTCATCAAGCGTCCAACCGGTAGCTGATTCTTTTTCCCTCGGCAGCACAGCACAGGTGAATGAAATCGTTTGGTGGGGCACGTATTTTAACAGTCCCTTGGATGTAAACGAGTTTAATACCTTCGATCCGCTTGATGCCTTTTCATTATCGCTGACCAATGCGAGCGGCGATTTGCTTTCCGACTTACTTTTACCTGCGGAAAGCGCTTTGACCGTTACCTACACCGGTGACACCTCCGACTTTTTCTTACCAATTTACGAATACCGTTTGTCCGTGGATATTTCTTTGGATGCCGGTGAGTATTTTCTATCGATAGCAAATGATTTGGCCTCGGATGACTGGGGATGGCTGGAAGGCGCCGGTGGCGATTCGCTTGCCTTCGCCTCTGATGGATTTGATCCAGAGTGGTTTGAGCTATACGATTCCGATATGGCCTTTGCTTTGTATGCCGAGGTTCCCGAACCGGCGGCCTGGAGTCTATTATTAGCCGGTTTTCTTGTCGCAGGAAAACGAAAAAAGATGTTCGGCTAGGGTTTTCCCATCAGCCTCGTGGATTTCTACGAGGCTTTTTTGTTTTCACTGATCCAACTTAAAAACTGAATCTTCAACGGCTTTTTTACGACTCTTAAGTGTTTACTCCGAGCGATTTTGGTAATGACAGTACCGCCAATAGGTAACTGCAAAGCGCGACTAACATTATCGTAGTAAAACCAAAATGAATCGCCAATAAAGGCGTCAGCATCACACCCGCAACGGATGCGAACCCGTTGATTCCCCAAGCCCAGGCGGTCACTCCAGGCCCAGCGGTTCTGACCAAGCGAATCCCGATAGGTAAAAACAGTCCCATTAGGATTGCGGGAGTTAGTGTCACTATCGCAACCAGGCCAAAACGCATGCTGATTGACCATTCATTGGTCAGGTCAATAAATAGCTCAATCCCGTGACTTATAAGCAAAACCATCAAGGCAAGACAGAGGTAGAACCACTTCAGATAATCACTTCGAATCTTAAATCTATGCACCAGAAAGCTACCTGTCCCGGTCCCAATGAGCATTCCCAAGATGACAGCAGCAAATGCCAGCGTGGCAGTATCAAGAATTCTGCGGAACAGGAATATGAACTGCATCTCCACCAACATAAAACCCAAGCCAAGGCAGGCAAAGTAGCGAATACAGGCCAGTGTATTTCCACTTACTGCCTGTCGCAGAGGCTGTCTGCACAGCGGTAGTAAAATTAGCAGCCATGCCAGTACCAACATGACTGCCAGGCAGGCCAGACTCAAAAGATATCCCCAGCCCACGAAAAGAGGCCAACGCTCACCGGTTTGCTCTAATATCTGAGGCAGGGATTGCCAGCGGAAGAAATGGTGGAAAAACGGTTGATCGTCGGTAGCCGGTTGGATTTGGTATAAATAGTTCGATTGATATCCTGCACCATCCTCTAGAAGTGCTTGGATCGCGTGAAAGGCAAGGTTGTCTGGTTTTACATGAAATTTGTTTGTGTCGGCTGCCGATAGTCCCGGCAGTGCATCGATGTCGAAGGCCCATCGTTTTGACCAAGCCTTGATGTGGCTGATGTGCGTATCCTGTAAAGGGGATTTAGTGACGAGAATGGCAGATGTGTTCCAGTCTCTTAGGACAATGAGATGATGACTTAACTGCCCTAGCTCACTGCCTAGCGCAGCGGCGAGGGTAGAGATGATTTTCAATTGTTCGCGTGGCTGTTCACTTTGCCGTACGAAAATACCGATGACACCGCTTGGAGTCAGTTTCCGCCACATCTGCCGCAGTGCTTCCCTAGTGACGCCATAGTTGATTTGTTGTGAGGCGCCCCCGTATTGATAATTGCTTATGTGTTGAACGATAAGATCATATTTCTCATGACCCCTTTCGAAAAAAGCTCTTGGATTCGAAACTCTACCTTCAACCAACTCCGGTAATCGAAACTGATCGAAGATGGCATTGGGTGTGGTAAATAACTTCAGATAATCTCGATTGTCGCTGATGAGGTCGACGCGTTCTGCTCCAGCCGCGATTGCCGTCCAAGCATTCCAATGTTGATTACTTGGCAAGACGACAACATTGGGACGTCTAGACGCGATGAGGTAGGGTGCGAATAACAGGGATTCTCTAAGGGCATTAAAGTTGGTGACGTTAGCGAGGAGTGCTTGCCTGGAATCTCCGTCGGCGAACAAGTGCCATTGATCCGGCAGATTTGCCACCGAGTTTATGCTTAAGCCCGGTGCAGAATGCTGGGCCGGAGAGGATACCAACGATAGCCGTGCATTGCTGGAGTCGCGTTGCCATTCCAGCCTGGCCTTTTGCTGCGCTAGTTGCACAGGCAGCTCTTTGAAGTCATTAGCGTAAACGTTAATTAGCTTGAACTGCCAACTGCAGTAGATGAGACAGAGGGCGACTACTCCGGATAACAGTCGCTGGGGCCAATGATTCGATTGCATGCATAATCCTAGCCCCGCCAGAGTCATGGAAAGGAGTATTGCGTTTTCCAGTGAGCCTGATTCCAATAACAGCAAGACCAAGCAGATTCCCGTGGCTGCACCGAGCAAATCGACAGCGTAAAGGCGGCCGAAGACATGGCTCATTTGCATGAAGATTAGGGCGATATAAGCGCCTCCGAAAAAGAAAGGCGTTAAGAAACAAAGTACGATAGCCGCGAGATAGCCAAGCTGTTCTAACTGCCAAGGTAAAGCCAGCATATTAAAGGGTATGGAATTGGCTACTTGCATGGAGAGCGGGATGCTGATCAGGAAAAGGAAGATAAATAGCCAACCGGCAAGACGGTAATAGCGTGAGAAAAATGGCGCGAACACCGCCATAATAGAGGCAGAACTCCCGAATCCCAGTAACACCAGTGCGATAATTCCGGCGCTCAGATGGTGCCAGTGTTGAATAGAAAATATCCGGGTTAAGCAAATCTCAAAACTGAGAATACCGGCGCTGACAATGGCCAGAACAGTTCCGGCAGGGAGCCGAGTGTCGGCGTTGTTCACGATGGCCGACTACTGTTTACCGCCTGTCAAGGGTACAAATCGCACCGGCAGAAGTGACTGTGTGGATTTTTTCCCCTCCTGGTCCTTGCGGACGATCATCAGTTGCTGGTTGCCCCAGCGGGGTCCCACGGGAATGACCATGATCCCATCGGGCTTCAACTGCTTCAACAGTGGTGGAGGAATGTGCGCCGCCGCCGCGGTTACAAGAATACGATCGAATTCCAGATCTCCCGGCCATCCGAAATAGCCATCACCCTCGATCATCTGAATTCCATCCAGTTCCAGTGTTTTGAATAGGGCGCTTGTGCGTTTTGCCAATGGCGTGACGATTTCCATCGTGTACACCTCATCAGTCAATTCGAACAGAATCGCGCCTTGATAGCCGGATCCGGTACCGATCTCCAGCACTCTCATGCCTGGCTCGATATCAGCCAGTTGCGACATCAGCGCAACGATATAGGGTTGAGAAATGGTTTGCCCGTGTCCGATCGGCAATGGCGTGTCTGCGTAGGCCAGCCGCTGAGACTTCGCCGGTACGAACCGGTGGCGAGGCACTGCAAGCATCGCTTGTATAACGCGCGGATCGACCACTTTAATCATGCCATAACCATATTTCCGCAGATGGGAAACCATCTCCTGGCGCTCGCCGAGCCTTTCATCGTTGGCCGGGTAATTTTCTTCGGAATTGACTACCGTCGGAATTCCGAAAACGAATAAGGCTAATAAAACAATTTTCTGAGCAGTTAACAGCCTTTGACATTGAGACCATTTCGCGAATTCAAGTGGTAATGATGAAAATACTAAAAAGGAGATGTCAGATAATGTGCGCCCAGACATTTGTGACCACCCTCTGAAAAAGTTACATATCTATTGTAGATCAGGTTGGCCGGTTTCCTTTTGAGGCAAAGCTGGTGTTTGGAAAATCCTGATTGGTAGGCGTAGGAAAAATAGTCTGAGGTACTTGCATAAAAATTCGGAATGTATCCGTAGGGTGCGTCATGCGCACCTTATCCATCTTAAGAACGGGAAAACGGTGCGCATGGCGCATATATGGACTCTGCGGCACCAAGCCGAGTAATTTTGCAAGAACCTCGTCTGTTAATAATAGATGGAGCGAAACTAGCAGTCTTCGAAGGTAAAGGTAGAGTTAGATAAGCCTTCTAGCGCATTGGACTTTTCGAAGTTTTTCAATTGCTTCTTCTCATATAGTCGATTATCTGCCTGTTTTAGCAGCACTTTTGCCGAAATATTGGGAAGGTTGCTGGTAGACGCGGTTCCGACGCTGATCTTGACCGGGATTTGAATGTTTTCATAAATCAATGGACGCGAATGCAGATGGTCCCGCATCCGTTCAGCAATTTGCTTCGCGCCGGCTTCGTCCTGGTTGGGCAATAGCGCCACAAATTCGTCGCCGGCAAAGCGGAACACCAAGTCTGTTTTCCGCAATAATTCCTGGAGCAGATTGGCGACATGTTTTAAGTACTCGTCGCCAATATCATGGCCGTAAGAATCGTTCACTTGCTTGAAGTCATCGCAATCGATAAAAGCCAAACCAAGTGGCTGTCCGTGCCGCAGGACTCGGCTCAGTTCACGTTCGAGAGTATCTTCGAGTTCCCGGCGATTCCTTAGCTTAGTCAATGGATCCCGAGTGGCGAGGTAAGCCACTTTTTCGCGGCTGACCACAGCGCTTAAACACAGTGAGGCTTTAATACTGAGTTGCTGCAGGAAAAACACTTCCTTATCGGCTTTGTAGCGCTCAATGCAACTGTCGGCAAGGTTTAGGCTACCCGCCAATCGACCATCTAACAACAATGGCAGCACGGCAATCGATTTAACTTCTCCGCGCAAATTGGATGGTGTCATCAACTTAAAACGTTGTAAGTTGCGGTGGTCTAGCAGGGGCTGACGCTTTCCCTTGGTGGCTTCCAGGTATTCAACCGAGGAGAGTACAGTATATGCCTGAGCGAGCTGCTCAGACTGTTTTAGGGATTTTATCAGCGGCTGTGTAATGGGAGTTTCGATGATCGAATACCAGCCGAACCGAATATCAAATTTTTCCAAAACAGAGCTGAGCAGGTGTTCGAGAAAAACCTGCGTACTGGCAATATTGAGGATCGAAACCTCAATATCAAAAAGATTCCGAGCGATCTCCTCGTTTTTCTTGGCGCGGCCTATGAGTTCTTCCAGCGTTTCCATAGGAGTGGTGCTACAGCTTCATTCCGGCAGTTGTACTAATATTAACCTGTTTCTTGAGGAAATCATCCTATCCTCATAATTTAAATGTTTTTTTATGTTTTTCTGAGCGCTAGTGCTCGAACTTCATACACATCAATATCCAGTACTGAGGATTTTTTCAGTTTTATTTCAATTATCTTTGATTTTGGGGTTGACGGTGGCCAGTCTGATCCTTAATATACGCACCTCATTGACGCGGGGTGGAGCAGTCTGGTAGCTCGTCGGGCTCATAACCCGAAGGTCGTTGGTTCAAATCCGGCCCCCGCAACCACTTTAAAATCAATAACCTGCGAGCGTTATTGTTTCTTCCAAAATCAAGCAAAAAATATTCATGTAGGGCGCGTGTAGGGCCTGCAAGTCAATATGTCTTGAACGCGGGTTCCGCACTGGAATCCGCAATGTTGTTTTTCTCTTAGATTTAGTGCTAGCTACCCCAAAAACGTTGAGTGAAGATGCAACGAGATATATGCAAGCTGTGCTTGAAAGAGCGTACCCTTCTCAACTCACATATTGTCCCAGAATTCCTTTATTCGAAGCTTTATAACGATAAAAGACAGCTAATGGGGATAAATGGCATTGGTGGAAAAGGGTGGCGTCCACTGCAAAAAGGGATTAGGGAGCATTTGTTTTGCAGCGATTGTGAGCAGCATTTTAATGAAACTTGCGAGAACCCTTTTTTTTCTTATTGGGTTAGAGGCAAGGCCCTACCGGATAAAGTATCAACAAATTACCCAGTTGAGCTTATGGTGGACTATAAAAGCTTTAAGCTACTGCACCTAAGTATATTATTTCGAGCGGATGTAAGCACACTGGCGACTTTTAAAGAAGTTAAGTTAGGTAGCCACAGGGAACGCTTAAGGCAAATGATCCTGGATGGGGATCCTGGACCATTTTGGCAGTACCCAATAGCTGGTTTAGTAGTGGTTAATCCACCTGAAAACACAGTCTTTGACCTGGTATCCAGACCCTTCTCTAGCATGTATGAAGATAGCCTAAGAGTTTATTCTACAATTTATGGAGGTGTTCAATGGTCTATTGGAGTAGCTTCCCATCGGAACCAAATGTTTGAGGCTCTAGCACTTAATCAGAACGGAGAAATGAAATTATATTCATCCCCTTTTAATGAGCTATCTATCATTAAAGAAGCTTCTCATGCGCTCCGTATTGCCGAAAAAGGCTATAGATAATACTTAGTATCTTAATTACCTTGTTTATTTCTCAAAGGAAGGAAGTCCTGGGAGGTTCTAGGTCTGCAGACAATTCGCGGCTAGCCGCCCCGTAACACTTTTTTTCCAGGAAGGACCCGCAACTACGACACCAAAGGCTTGTTCCGATATTGAACGAATCTTCCATTCAAACTCAACTTACCAATTGCAGCTAGGACCATATCTGTCCTTGGCCATTTGCTACTTAATAGGCCCGCTTAGAGATTCCAAATTCGAATCTCTGGATTCCTTTTCTTGATCCCAATTCAGGGTGCATATTCTGCGCCAGCAGGTTTGTTGGTATGTGTGGCAGGCAGGTTGCTACTGCTACAGTTGCTACAGTTGGTATGTGTAGCAGGCAAAAAAAAGCCCCCTAAGACTTAGGAGGCTTTCTTGGACTTCTTAGACTTAAGGTGCTGCTTCGTGTATCTCTGCAAAACTTTCGGTATGGCGTATTGCCACATCACAATCCTGCATTGCAGTAATAATCACATCGCCGTAGTTTGCCCTTGTATACGGATCGACAAGGATATCCACGCCTGACCAGAATCCTATTAGCAGGTCTGACCAGTTACCGAATAGCAGATAACCGGCTGGGATTAAATTTGATGTATAGGCAGCATATCCATTCATATGCCCCTGACCTCGATCATTGCCAACAGACCAAATCATCTGACCAGTTGTTGCAACGATCTCGGTTTGTTTAAGGGTGGATGCCAGTGAAGCAGGGCAAGCATAGGCCAGATTCCCAAAGTCGGCATCATCAGCTGCTATGGTTCCTTCCAGATCCATAACATCTCCAAAACTTGGAGACCCGCCATTGGTATAAGTTGCCGAGTTGATGGATAGGTTTAGTAAACCAGTCGGTTTATTGCCTGCACCATCACCGTTAATGGCAACTGTATCTATAGCTCGGGCTATACTGCCGGTTAATGACTGCTTGAGTAGTTGCTCGGTAGTTGGATTAGATCGCAGCAACATCTTGCGGCTGAATGTGGATTGTGCGCCGACTGTAGTAGGTGACATTGTAATCTGAGCAAATGTCGGATCACTTGCGGAAATTTCGTCACTGCCATCACCGGCAATCCAGCCAACTGCGGCATCGGATAGCTGTTTAGGAATAACTACATTACCTTCTAAACCTGTCAGGATGCGCGCCCCTAGTCGGCCTGTGATCAATATCTCTCGAAGCGTGGTAATAAACTCCCCTGCCATGTAATCATCGGCAATTAGGTTGCCACCTGAACCACCTTTCGTGACTGAACGATAAAACAGTTCGCCAGGAATACAGATTCCTTCTTTGTTGCTGCGATTGCGCTGTTTGATGTCCTGAGAAATCTCAAGCTCAAGACCGGCATCTCTAGCAATACTAGGATCGAGGTGTGCCGCGATGGCGCGTTGTAGGCTGTACTTCTTGGCAATATTGTCATAATAACCGCTATTGGAGGAAAGCTCACAGGCAATATCATGAGCGCGTTCTGAAGGCTTAGCCTTCACAATTGGACCAATATTCATAAAATTTTCTCCTTCGTTGATCTTGCTTAGCTCATCCAGGTCAATACCTAACTTGCCTGATCTAATGGCTTTCATTGTCAACGGTTTCAAACTATTCAGTTCTTTGTTGAGCCCTTCAATCGCCCGCTCCAACTCATCTTGGTTAACGCAGTCAAACTCATTAATTGATTCCTGCAAGTAATCAATGCGTTCTTTTAGCTCCTTTTCACGAGCGTCATACTGATGGCGAATGTATCGCCAGCTACAGGCTTGTTTAATCTCAAATGGCGTGTTTTTGACAACCCCCAACTCCATGGCGCGGGTCATGCTGCGACCAATTTTTGCACCTGGATCAGCGGGTACAGGGGCTATCGATCCTTCAAGCAAGGTCCATCTTTTTGCCACGTAGATATGCGCGCCGTTTTCATCTTGATAGTCCTTGTGCTGGTCAAACTCATCAACCCTATAGCCGATGGACATAGAGAGCTTATGACCGTCTTGCAGGTCTTTCTTTACATCCTGCGCGCGTTGAGAATTGCCGAATTTCAAACGGCCCTTTAATCGCGCGTTATAAATTCGAACGTTCTCAATTGTGCCTATAGGCTCGTCGGGGTCATGGTTAAATAGAAGAGGTAAGCCGCCCTCAGCTCTGCTAAGGTCGATTGCTCCATCATCATGAGACAAAACTTCAACCCATGTTCCCCGTGAGCAGGGATCAGAGGTGCTTAAAATTGCCTCTAGCGTATCTTGAGATTTTTGAAACCTTTCCTCATTGACAGGCAAGGTTCTAACTTGCTTATTGGACGTAGTCATCGGAAGGCTGCGCTCAAGCTCATCGTATTTAGCAATAAGCTGCGGACAATCTTCGTCGTACCACTTTTGGAAAGTTAAAGCTTGATTCATAATTCATACCCTATAGTCTGGCTTGTAACCGAGCTAGGAGCGCGCGGGAACAAGCGTAATTTAACGCTATTCCTTTGCTACCTAGCCCGTACCAAGGGCATGAGTTGATGGGTATCAACCATCAACGAGGTTGCGAATGGAGACCCGGGTATCAGCCGAGTGCTTTTAGCAGTGTACATAATAAAAAAAACGCATTCAATTAGTGGCTCGATATTTCGCTTTTGCGTATTCATTGGCCCGCTGCAGCAGATATCCCGCCATCTTTTGATTTCCAAGCAACACTGGAACTTCATCTTGTGTTACTGGAGACCAGCACATTCGCATGCCTGTTTCTTTGGACTCAACAAGAAGAGTGCCGGTATGGCTACACCAGTAAGCCACCTCCCTCTCACTTTTCCATATCGGCGTCCTTAAGCACTTTTGACATATTTCCAGCTTCATTTAGAAGCCTCCTTTGGTGGTTGTTCTGGGGAGAGATTGCCGGGGCTTTCCAACAATTTCGGGTTGATTTGAATGAGGTTTTTTTTGCCATCAATTCTTTTTCGAGCACGGTTGCAGTTGAATAACTCAGATAGCGCGTCATTAAGAGCGCTTTTCTTTCTCAGTTTATTGGGACCGCGTTGCTGGATCGTCCTGTGCTCAACTACAGCTGTATTGTTTTTAATACAAAAATCCAGAAGCCATTTATCCAAATCCAAGACATTGAGCTGTTCTTCAGAGAATGCTATTTCGCTGAAAAACCGCTTGGCTTCTCGTAAATGCCAAGTGGCAATGTTGCAAGCGCCTTCAAAGGCAGGCAGCTCTATTGCTTCAGAGTCGTTACTTTCAAAGCACTGAAAAAGGGCCGCTATTCTTGCAGCGTTGTCAGCTATCTTGCTAGCCACATCTCGAATTTCGTAAAGCTCACCGTTTAAACAAAGCTCACCTTCGATTGCATCATGAAAGCTTACCCAAGCTGCCTTTGCTTCGTTTGAAAACTTTATTCGCCTAGGCTTCAAAGCACCCTGTTCAATTATTTGAACTTCGCTTGTCTCAAGGATTTCAGTAATACGAGAATTGAATTTATCCAGTGCCGGCCAAACTGTCTGCGACTCTTTAAAGAACCTGGTCCCTTGAGTGGGCTCCGGCCAGGCAAAAAGGCATCTAGCAAGAAAACCAGTACCACGCGGCAATCCATCTGTTCGGTCAAAGAAGTTTCGCAAAGTGGCTTCCTGTACCTGTAGTGCAATGGTAAGCCTTGCATTTTTTACCATATAGGATTCAGTGGACTTCCTTTCCGTGTCGATATTTGCTCCATCCCAGAATTGATTGAGAGTTGCCAGGTTCCGCATTACTGAATCTTTGCCCATGCCATGAGAACCAAAGACTATTCCGGCTTCGTTGGACAAAACTGAAAGAGATGGCCACTTGTTGGCGGCACCCCACTTAAGTGCTTCGGGCGTAGCATCGTTATAAATTAGTTTTGGGACTTGTGGAGGTATTGGCTGATTAAGATCCAGATCCAAAAGCCTAACCTCTTGCGCTTTTGTGTTGGCACCTGATTTTTCAAGCTGCCTAATCTTATCTTTTAAGCCGCTACGCTTTGATTCCCATATATCCAGTTCTGACTGGTACTCCTGTTTTTTTGGTTTGGCTTCTTCTGCTTTAAATGCTTCATATACTCGAATAGCTTTAGTGAAAAAATTGTCACAGGTGGACTTCCTTTCACCCGAGTCAGCAATAGTTAGTAGAAAGAGGCCCACGGGGCCAGTCAGCTTTTTAGCTCTTTCAACATCTACGCTTGCCTGGATTGCAAGCGACATAGCAGACATTGCAGAGTTAACCACCAAAGGAACAGGTGCTTGAGTGAAACTTAGTACTTCGTTGACCGCCTCCCGAACATCTTTAGGTAGTGATTCAACCGGGTACGGTTCGGCGGTAATTTCTGTTGTTAAGGGAATGGGAGCAGACCACGCATCCGGATCAGGTGCCGGCATTTTCATTCTAATCAGCTCTATTGCTTCTTCTGAAGATAGTATCCCAAAGGATGCGGTTTCAATTTCTTTGGAATACCGAAGCAATTGCTCTTCTGAGGGCTGAGATTCGGCAACCAAATCTAGAAAACTCTCAATACTACCGCGACTTGCGTTATACGCCGAAGGGTCATCAGGTGCCTCTTGAATTCGCTCACTGATGCTTCCTAGCAATTCCACAATCTTAGGCTCAATCGGCGAGCTTTCGTTATCCCCAAAAATGCCCATCAAGCAACCTCGCCTCTTTGTAGCTTGGCAAGATCAGAAACTCTCCAGGCAAGTCGCCCGTTTATCCTTACAGGTCTGATAGGGCCGTTTTCATAACAAGCCCATTTTCTTAAGGTTTGAGGTTTCCGATTAATAACAGCAGCAGCTTCTGCAGTAGGAAGAAATGCCTCAAGGTCTTGGGGGGGAGTGTTAATGTGTATCACTTTTTGTCTCCTGTCGTTGATAACGATGGAGAAAAAAATGCAGGAAAAATCAGAGGTAAAAAACCCCTCAACCAATCGGCCAAATAGTTTTAAGGGTAGAAATAGATAGTCTAACTATCTGTTAAAAAAAGAGAAAAAGGTTGCCGACTAATAAATTACTATTTTTATCTGCGCGACTTCGGCAGGCAGGGCTTTAAGCCGCCTTTAGGACGCCCACCTGGTCTTACACCGTCTGAACGGCTTATGCGTTCAATAGCTTTTGCATCATTAGCTTCTATTTTGTGTTTCACTTTTAGGTAGCTTAAAATTTCAGCTTCTTGTGGCTTATTCTCATGTTCAGGGTGCCACACTTCCCACCACTCCTGGTAAACATCAATCGCTATTTGGAATAGTTTGGGCAACTCAGCAATCTTGACAGATTCTTCATCTGAGATTCGTCCAAGTCTTTTTGATTCGTATTGGTTGACTGAGCCTTCGGCGACAGCGAGGCAGTCTAGTGAAACTGGAAGTGCGTCAGCTTTTGATTTGTAAGTGCAGAGCAGAGTCTCCCATCCAGAGCCAGTCAGTCCCGAATTCACTGTCAAGAATTCGAGTTCAACTGTTTTGTTGTATATCTTTGCAAGGTCTAGATTACGCAGACCAACGCTATCTACTAGGATAGAAGGTAACAAGTTAGGGAGTATCACCTTTTGCTTATCATTACCAACGACAAATTTATAATCTGATCGAGAAAGAAATACAGAATTATCATCGCCACGGTCCGCTATTTGTTGCCTGACTGGGTACAATAGCAAAAGAATCGAAATCTCATTTTTTATACCTAAATGAACAATGTCTTTGGCAGTAACTTTTTGCTACGAGGTACCAAAATGTCTAAAGAATTATTCAGCCATCAAGGCTCCAGAGTCCTTAAGTTGATCCGAGAAACAGAAAATGAACCGGGCAGCGTTACTCTTGAACCCGAAGGGGAAGAAACCGTGCGTGTGAGGCTTAAGGAAGCCTGGAAAAGGCTGTGTAATCCGCATATATTCAAACCCGGTGATCTCGTTTCCTGGAAACCGCATCTTCGCAATAAACGCATGCCTGAAAGCGACAAACCAGCCATTGTGGTAGAAAAATTAAGCAACCCCATCTATTCGGCAAAAGAAGACTCCGGATCAGCCTATTTCCGGGAGCCCCTGGACCTCGTGATTGGCGTTATTGATGATGATGGCGACTTTATTGTGCTTTACAACGATTCACGCCGTTTTCAGCCATACTCCTGATTCGCCGGGGATTAACTATGACTGATATTGTTGATCAGGTAAGGCGCTTATGTGGCCTGCCTAAGTCTGAAGTTAGACTCGTCGTCAGTAATCCCATCGCGTCACCTGGGGCGGAGTAGAGCTGCTTGACGTCGTAGTTCTCCAGCTCGGCACGCTTCCGACGTAGATAGATAGGCGGCGATTTGGGCGGTGGCCACCTCAATCATCTGCAGACGAGAAACGTCATCCGTTAATCGAATGGGTAAATGCTCAAGTTTTGGTAAGCAGACATATTTTTGGCCATTAATCTGGTATTGGGCGACCGCAAATTCCCCCTCAATGTGGCTAAGGCCGGATTTGAAGACAAGGGACAGCAACTCGAAATGAATGTCCGGTGAAAAGCGGTACCAAAGTAACTGCTCTGCCGTCGCTGACTCCAGGATTTTGTGGTCGTAGGTTTTTTTTAA
>JANQMN010000053.1 GCA_028280065.1 Hahella sp. | reverse complement strand
AACGGCTTGCAGGCTTCCTTGAAATCCTCCCATGGGGGTTCTGGCCCCGGCGACAATGACAACTTCTGTGTTACTCATGGCTACCTCATTTTCTTAAAGTTCAGTTTTGTGATGCGTTTCTCATAGTTTATCAAGCTTTCTGGTGTCAAGGTATGACCCTATTCGTAAGATGGCTACGGAACTGCAGAGAATGGCAAACTTACTTATGAATTCGATACTTGCGTTTTTTTTGCCAACTATTGGTGAATATCAAAATAAGCGTCTATAGTGTGTAGATAAAAAAAAGCACCTATCGGGTTAATTTCTATAATCTTTCACACCCGTGGAAGTCAATAACAATAACGGAGTAGCGTTCGATGACGAATAAAAATCAGCGTTGGCATCAATGGGCCAGACTGTCCTTGGCAGCAGCAGTGGCCGCAGCCGTATCTGCTCCAGCTAGCGCATTCCAGTTTTATCTTGGGGAAATAGAAGGTTCGCTGGATACAACTCTCACAGCAGGCGCCAGTTGGCGGGTAGACGATCGGGATAAAGGGGCTTTGTCACAGGGTAGCCAAAATATCGAGGCTGGTACGCGTGAAGGATCTCCTACCTCAACCACAGATGACGGAAACTGGAACTTTGAAAAAGGAGAAACCTATTCCAAGCGGGTTGCCGGAACTTCTGACTTATTATTGCGTTATGAAGACTACGGCGGTTTTACGCGACTCCGTTACTTCTATGACCGGGAGTTAATGGACGAAGGGCGCGCCTACGACGACAACGGGGTGACCCGGCCGTTAAATGACGATGCGAGAGAACAGGCGGGCGCCGATATTCGGTTTCTGGATGCCTATGTATGGGGCGATTTTTGGATTGGCGACGAAACCCCTTTTAACCTGCGCGCCGGTAAACAGGTGGTCAGCTGGGGCGAAAGCACCTTTATCTTCGGTGGCGTAAACTCGGTTAACCCGGTCGATTTTGCCGCCGCCCGTGCGCCTGGAGCGCAAGTCAAAGACGTTCTCATTCCTGTCAGTATGCTATACGGTTCGCTGGGTATCACCGAAGACGTCACTCTGGAAGCTTTTTATCAATTCAAATGGGAGAGAGTGCAACTTGATCCCTGCGGCACTTTTTTCTCCAACTCTGACGTAGCGGCACCAGGTTGTGGCCCGATTACCGTCGGCTATGAGCCTGTTGCCTATGCCAACGGCACCACGGTGGAGCGGCTTGGCGATGATGAGCCTCGCAATAATGGGATCTTCGGTTTTGCGGCGCGTTGGTATGCGGCGGATCTCGGCGATACGGAGTTTGGTTTCTACTGGACTCGGACCCACAGCTTCCTCCCCTATGCTGAGTTCATCAAGCTCCAGGAAGATGTTCCCTTTAGCAGTAAATACTATCTGACCTTCCCAGAAAATATTGACATGTTTGGTGTGAGCTTCAATACCAGTACCGATGGCGGCTGGTCAGTTGGCGGTGAAGTTACGCACCGGCCTAAGTTTCCAATTGGCCGCAACGGCTTTGAGATGACATTGGCGAGTATCGACCAGGTATATTCTGCTTTCTATGAGCCTGATGGCTACGGTGAAGTGATATTGGGCTACGACGAGTTCGATGTCACTCAAGCACAGGTTACCTTTATAAAATTCTTTGACCAGGTGATGGGTGCGAGTCGCCTGACCTTTGTTTCAGAAATTGGCGGAACCTATATTCACGACTTTGTAGATGACTCTCGTTATGGTCGTGATGCCACGTTCGGCAATGGGCCTGTCATTAATCCACATGCGGTTGCTGCGGGTATTACCTGTGAGGCGACTAACGCCAATCCCGAGTACTGCGAAGACGATGGATTTGTCACTGAATTTTCCGCTGGTTATCGATTCAGAGCCTCATTGGATTATGCCGATGTGTTCGCCGGTATCAACTTGACGCCGGTGTTGTCCGTGTCGCATGACGTATATGGGTGGGGCCCGGTGCAATTTCGCGAAGGCGCCAAGACGATTGGTTTAACGCTTAATGCGCTGTACTTGAACAAGTATTCGGCGGCAATCGGTTACACCGCCCAATTCGGTGGCGAACCATATAACTTTCTGAATGACAGGGATAGTTTCTCCGTCAGCGTGTCCACATCTTTCTAACAAGTTGCACAGACAAAGGAATTAGGGGTCATCTACATGAGACTTAACACACTAACTAAAATTAGCCTGCTGGCAGCTGCCTTGGCATCCAGCCAGAGCTGGGCAAGGGTGTCAGCGGATGAAGCCAATAAACTGGGCGCTGATCTAACTCCGGTTGGCGCGGAAAAAGCCGGAAATGCCGATGGCACCATCCCTGCCTGGGATGGCGGGCTAGTCACACCGCCAGCCGGCTTTGATGGTCGCGAGTACATCAATCCGTTTGCCGATGAACAACCGTTGTTCGAAATCAATGCTTCCAATGTTGATCAGTATAAGGACAAGTTGTCGCCTGGCCAGGTGGCCATGATCAACCGCTACGACACCTATAAGATCAAGGTGTATCCGACCCATCGCACATCAGGCTACAGCCAGGAAGTTTATGATGCCGCCAAAAAGAATGCGTTGGAGACCGATTTGGTCGACGGCGGATATGGTGTCAGCAGCTACACCATGACAGTGCCGTTCCCGATTCTGCATGGGACTGATGACGAAAAAGCCAGACAGATTATCTGGAATCATATAACCCGCTGGCGAGACGGTAATTTTGAACGTAACGTCGTGCAGATGACACCCTTGGCCAACGGTAGCTACACGCCAGTGAAGTTTCAGGAGCAGCTAAGTTTTGTCTCGGCACTGACCGATTACGATCCGAGCAAGGCCGATCCGAATATCATTTTCTATTTCAAACAGGAGATTGTATCTCCGGCGCGGTTAGCAGGGAATGTACTGCTGGTTCATGAAACCCTCAACCAGGTAAGAGAACCCCGGCGTGCCTGGATCTATAACAGTGGCCAACGGCGTGTACGGCGGGCTCCTCAGGTTGCTTATGACGGGCCTGGTACCGCGGCTGACGGACAACGTACTTCAGATAACTTTGATATGTATAACGGTGCAACCGATCGTTACGATATGAAGTTGATTGGCAAGAAAGAAGTCTATATCCCCTACAACAGCTATGATTTGAACTCCACCAAGCTTAAGTATGATGACATCATTAAACCTGGCCACATTAATCAGGACCTTACCCGCTACGAACTGCATCGGGTTTGGGTTATCGAAGCCAATGTGAAGGAAGGTCAGCGGCACGTTTACGACAAACGGGTATTCTTTGTCGATGAAGACTCCTGGCAGATTGCGTTAGTTGATCATTACGACGGCCGGGGAGAATTGTGGCGGGTTGCCGAAGGCCATCATCTGCAGTTTTATGATCGGAAAATTGCCTGGTATACCGTGGAAGCTTTGTATGACCTTCTTTCTGGTCGGTATCTGGTGCTTGGCTTGACCAACGAAGAAGCTGACGGCTATGCCTGGGGCAAGAAAAATAATTCGAAGAACTTTACGCCGGCAGCATTGCGCAGAAGCGGCAAGCGGTAACAGTTAAGACGATTATAAAAGGCAGCTATCGCTGCCTTTTTTGTGCTTGAACGTTAGCTTGCCTCATGCAGCTCGGCTAGCAGCCGGTCCTTTTGCAGCCACAGTTCGGTTACCCAGCGCTGAAATTCGGATCGAAAGCTTTCATCATTGATATAGTCTTTACTGAGAAATTCCTCAGGAATTTCTACCTTTTCTACAATCACTGTGATCTTCTGCAGTTGGCCCGAAACAAGTTCCCAGAAACCTTTTCGGTCAGGATAATGGATAGTGATATTCAGCATGGTATGCAACATTTCTCCCATCGCGCCCAATACGAAGGCGGCACCACCTGCTTTGGGTTTCAGAAGATGCATATAGGGAGATTGTTGGCGGGCATGTTTTTCCGGGGTGAGTCGGGTGCCCTCAAGAAAATTGAACACAGTGACTGGGGTATACTTGAACTTTTCACAGGCTTTCCGAGTAGTTTCCAGGTCTTTTCCTTTTAACGCCGGATTTTTTTCGATTTCTTCCTTGGTGTACCTTTTCATAAAAGGAAAATCCAATGCCCACCAGGCGATACCCATCAAGGGCACCCAAATAAGTTGCTGCTTTAGAAAAAACTTAAGCATGGGTATCTTTCGATTTAGGGTTTTTTGGACGATCAGAATGTCCGCCCAGGATTGATGGTTGCAGGTAACAAAATACCAGTCATTGGGCGAAAGCTGCTCGATACCCTGAACATCCCACGCGGTTTTACTGACAGAATCCAAAAGAAAATTGTTTATTCCTATCCAAATAGTGGCAATCCCGATGAGCATTTCCGTAAGTAGCTTGCGGCTGGCATGGAGCGGTATCAGCAGCTTCAAAAGGGCCAGAACCAGAAGTACTGGAAACAACACGCATGTTGAAAGCGAAATAAAAAATAAAACTAAAGCGCCGCGAATAAATGCAGGTAAAAAATTAAGCATGGAAAAGTACTTTCGTTGATATTAAATTATTGTTCGTCTTCGACACTGCCGAAAAGCGCTTCTGCCTTTGCTTTGGCCTGTTGTCTGATTTCCGGGGTTATGTGTTGCGTTAGCGTGGCAATCGCTGCGAGCATAACAGCAAGATCGTCAGTGTAGCCGAGCACCGGCGTAAGATCCGGGATGCCGTCTAGGAGAGATATAAAGTAACCCAGAGCGCCGTAGATAACCGTTTTACACCAGGCTGGCGTTGCCGGAGCGGTTGAAGTGTAATAAAGAAGCAAGGCTGTTTCAGTCGTATGGCGGCCGGCAATGTAGGCGGAGCTTTTTACTTTCTGCCACAACTTGCTGGCTGAAAACCGTTTTTCGAACTTTGGGTTGTCGATCTCTGTACTTGGTAATTCGGACATACGCTAACCTTTGCCTACCTATGCCGCAATCGCTACGGCGCCTTGCCTGTATTAGCCCGGCACTATGATAACGTAAATCCGAGCGATTAAAATAAGGAACCAGAGAATCTAAATTATGATTTTTTTACTAAAGATAGCAATCAGCCTATTTTGGTTAGCGGAACTGGCCAACCTGTTCCAAGTTTTTAATGAACCTTTTGCCAAAACCTTGCATATCGCCAGTATCGTAGTGCTGGCGCTGCATGTTTTCGAGTTGATGATTTTCAACAAATTGATTAACGAGTCTTCCAACGATGCAAAACGGCAAAAACTCATGGTGCTATTCTTCGGCTTTGTCCATCTCCGAACCCTGATGAATAAGCAAAAACTCAATCAGAGTCTGCCGTAAGGTTTTGCTCTTTATAGCCGAACAGCAATCCGAGTTGTTCGCCATAACGCATGATCAGGATAAGCAGATTATCGTTGCTTGCCGCAAATCCTTCTAAGTTAAGCGGAATCTCACCGCCGGAAGGGTCGGAAAAGCTCAGCTCCAGGTGGTTTGGAATTCCCTTGCCGGCAACTGCGGGTGTTGCTATCGGCTGCACCGGGAATTGAACGACGGCCGGATCGCTGAGTAGCGAACTACCCGGTTGCTGACTGATGCGCCGGCTTTCCAATGTCAATTGAGCATTGCCCTGGGCGTCAAAATCCAAATGCGAGAAGTTATGATTATCAAGCCAGGTGGCTTCAGAAGATAAACCAAAACTATTGCCGGTAATACGATAGGTCGCATTACTTAAATTCGGCTGGGAACTGGATTTGACCGCGATGGCAATGGATTGTCCCGAAAGCTCAGAGTCACGAACAAGAGCCAGGATATTTCCCAGTGGATCACTGTTTCCCTCCCATACATCGCCGTTGTTGTCGGTTAGGGAAATTCGCCCCTCATACACATCGGCGGCTTCCGCCGAAATGGCGTTGGAAAGTTGATCCAACAGGTAACTGTCTGCCGCAGTTGGACTATTCAGAATTCCGGAGGTTGTCAAATCGGCGCTGCGCTGTAACTGAAAAGTCTGCAGATTGTTTTCCGGCCCAGCCGTGGCGTCCACCTCGTTGTCGCTAAAACGCCAGTAGGAAAGGCCGGCTTGTACCGCGATTAACGGTTCGTCAGCGAATGCCTGGCCAAAATGGATGACGCCATAATTTTCTAAATTGAGTGTGTCGAGCTCGAAACCATCATCCTCATTCGCCGTCGAATCTTCCGTCTCTTTGGTTGAGAACACCCATCCTGCGGTGTAAACCTGCTCAAGTACGGCAAGCCGTTCGGAAAAATCTTCGGGCGTCAGACTATAGATCCGACCGTTGGATAAATACGCAGAAGCCAAGGACTCAGAGGGAAAGCCGCTGTTATTGTCGCCTTTTACCGTGTAATACTGTTGGAAAAACGGATTGGTATTCCAACCATTGGGGGCAACGCCCTTCGCTTGGGTGATTGTCTGAATTCTGCTGCGGGGGGAATCGTATAAGCCCACTGAAGAAAGATAGGGAAAAGTACCGCCAATGCAGCTGATTTCATTATTGCTGCTCAACTGTGCCGAAGAGCAGGTGATCTCCGACTCTAACGGTCCGTTGTTAAGCGTAAACCGACTTGCACCGGTTTGAGTCATGCTGTGCCGCTGCCAGGGAATCAGCTCGACCAGAGTATCGGGAAAAATGCTGAAGCCGCCGCCGGCCAGCGTCACGGAAGGCAGGGTGTAAGAAGGTATATCGCCAAGCAAGGTTTCCTTCACTTTGGATATACGATTGCTGAATACCGTGGTGCGGTTGCCGCTACTGCTTTCCGGGCGGCCTTGATTGAGTCCCAAACTCAGCATCACCGTATTGTATTTACCGACCCGGTTATTGATCACCGGCGAAGAGGTGTCGCCGGCCAACGGCGGTAGCTTTGGCTCGATAGAGGCCTGCATGAAGCGGCTGATGTAATCCTCTAGCAATGGGTTCGCCTGAAGTTTGGCCAGGGCATCGGCTTTGTCGTCGGAATCGGTAAACTCCAGTTCGTAGATTAGAACGGAGTCGTTTAGCGACAACCAGTTGGTGAGGTGAATTTGGGCCTGGGTCTGGCAGTCGCTATCGGATTCAACACAATTGATCAATTCATCCAGATCTGCTTGAGAATCGAAAAGCTCCTCGCTGAAGAATCGATTCACCACATGTTCGGTCACGATATTCACCCGAATGCCGACATTGGTATTGGGTAACGCCCGCCGCAGGATTACGTCGTTGTCCAACTCGGCGAAAATTACCAAATCCAGGCGGCTGGGGATACTGCCGTTAAACCGGATGGAGTAATTGCGTTCCACGGAATCGTAAAAAACATCATAATCGCCTGTTGTGATGATGCCGTTGCTGATCGGCTCGCCGCGATAGTTCACCTGTTCCACGGTGATATCCGCCAGCACTCTGCCTCCGGCTTCAACTTCGGCGTACGCTTTGGCAGGCAATAAGAAATCGATAACGCGCTGGGCCAAGGTTGGGGCTAACATAGCTTCCGTGGCTTCGACAGCAACCACGATCGTGTTTACATCCGCCGGATTATCCGGTGCCTGATTGTCTTCGCCGTCCGGACTTTGATTATCGGGAGGCTCAAAAGTGCCTAAACCATCGAGTGAATCGTCGCCGCCACCGCAAGCAGCCAGGGCGGTGAAAACCAATAGAAACAAACAGTGTCGCCATATCTTCATAGTGGTAAGCCGGACGTAATATTTCAATTAGCACTACAGGTAGGGTAAGCAGCCGGAGTGTAAGCTGAATATCCGCCTGACAAAAGACCTATAGTCCAAATCTGTGCAGTCGTCATGGAAAATCTACAGTTCCCGCCTCGATACCACACAAAGTTTTAGAACAGCAACGTAAATCCTACGTGGAGACTGTTGTCCAAGGTTTCCGATCCGTATCCGTCAATCTTGGCGCGAACATTCCGGTAGCCAACATAAACGTCGGCATTTTGAATGACCCGGTAAGTCGTCTGCAGTTCGATTCTGAAAAGTTGATCGAGGTCTCCGAATGCCGTGATGGAGGGCGCAATATGCGCATTACCTCTGAATGCCAGGCCCGGTACCTGAGGAATATTGGTGTATATTCCACCCCCGATGGCAATCCCCGCTCCGCTGGCATCGGTTTTGTCTTCTTTAACCGTCATTGCCCTGGCGCCGATTCGAACGGTGGTCGGCATATTTGCCAAAACGGTTTGGCCTCTGGCGTGAAAGTCGACATTCAACACATGGTTGTCATCTTCGTGATAAAGATAGCCTACGCCGACATCGAACTCGCCTTTCCCGGCCGGTGGTATTTCCGGCATCACATTGACTTGGGCGTTCAATGCCTTGTTGCTGATGTTGATATCCAACTCGGTTGCCTGGGCGGTGCTCATGCCCATGAGCCCTGTCATGGCCAAATAGCATGCGGTTGTTGTACCTAATTTCATATTGCTTCCGTTAACTAATGGGAATTGAAGGTTAGAATCTTGTGGCCAATCCGAGGTTGACCACGAAATCCGGGGTTACTAATGTATTTAAATCTTCTCCGACGCTGATCGAAAGGCGCGTGGCTTCAGTAAAAAACAAATGGCCGCCAAAGGTTATTTGCAAGCTGTCGCCTCCAAGCGTCTTGAGCTGGCTTCGATAATGCGCCGAGTGACTGTCCAGTTGTATGCTCAAGCTAAGCCATTCCACGGCATGCCAATGGATGCCGGCTCTTGCCAGCAGGCTGTGCCGTTTTTGCCGGTTGGCCAGCTTCAGGTCCGATTTGCCCAGATAGCTGGCGCCTGCGGCGAGGAAATAGCTGGCGTGGCCGAATGCGAAGGCTGCATCCTGTTGCCAACCTACTCCTATGGACGCATCCCAGTTGCCGCTTCCGGTTAGTTTATTGGCAGACCCTGTTGGCAGCTTAACACCGGCTTGGAGCAGAAAATTTTCATTGTAGAACATGCGATTGTGAACCAGATTGAGCCGAATGTCGCTCAAACTGCTTGTTTCTTTCGTCTGATTTAGAATTACTGTACCACCATTGGCAAAAAAATAGCCGAACTGGCCGCTGTTAACCTTATCCCGGCCACCTTGCGGGAGGCCGAACCAGCGATGCCAATCTACAATAACGTCATCCCAAATACCGCTGCTGTGCCGTATATAGGGAATATCCAGTTGGGCCTGCCAAGTTGGCAAGAAGCGCCAGTCGAGCCTTATGCCGGTCGCTTGGACTTCGCCGTCAAACAACAGCGTTTCCCCGGTTTTCTCCTGGTAAACATAGGTATTGGCAGTATTGTTATGTAATGTGATTTGCCATTCTTCGGTCTCTGGAAGCAGACGCGTTTGCAGATCTGGAAGCCCGAAAATCAACGCCGTCGGCATCCAATCCAAGCCTTGAAACGGCGGGAGGTTGATCTGAGCGGGAGATAACTCGGCACCCTGCAACAAACCGCAGTTGAAGGCGAAACCGAATAAAAGCAGGAATCTGCCAAAAAATCCTTGTGGTGAAAACGTCATGGTTGCTAAAAGCAGTTCCTTAGATCCCAGAACCTTGGTAGAGCATAGATTTTCCATTTTAAATCAATCCTTTGCTTGACTAAAAAATGGTCAGCTAAGGTTCTGTGCATCGGTGCGTTCTTGGAATGTAGGAGTGCCGCTATCTAAGCAGGGATTTCCGGATCAATCAAGCTTATTAGTATTTGACCGGCCTTTGGCTGTATCTTTTTGTTTCCGGTGAACAGCACCAACTTTTTCGATTCATCAATCAGACACAAAGGGGTTGGATTGCGATTGGCAAAATTACGCTTAAAGTCATCGAAACCAAAATCCTTCGTCAGCGGCGTGCGTTTGATAATGGCGTCGTGGTGCAGGCGCTTCATGATTTCGGCATAGCTCGTTTTACCGGTAAACAACGGAAGGCCCGATAGATCATCCGGCACTTTTTGTTGATCGGGTTTCTCGCGCTCCTCCGGTTCGCCCAGTTGAAACACTTCTTTGAGGCCAAAAATATCGGAGAAGCGAATACAGGCCAGCGAGTTAAGTTCAAGGTTGGAGGTTAGCGCGAGGAATCTGCCCATTCCGGTAAAATTTATCTTTTCTTGCACGGCCTCTGACAAAATGTTGGCATTTACCGTATTAAGCCCTTCCATCCTCGCTTCTTTGATGTTGCTCCAACGTCCGTCGATAATAGTGGATTCAATTCCTTCCTTTTTCAGTATTTTGGCAAAGGTGATAGAAAACAGGTTGGAACCGAGGATGATGCAGCCTTGAGGATTATCGTCCGACAAATGTAGCGCTTTGGCCAGAGGCCTTGCCGCCAAGCCATAGACAAGAATTGATCCGACAATGATGAAGAACATGGTCGGGGCCAGAACTTCGGATTTTTCGAAGCCCATGGATTCCAGTTTGACGGCAAACAAAGAAATGATTGCTGCTGCGACTATACCTCTGGGCGCCATGGACGATAAAAACAGCTTTTCCTTCCAGTTCAATGACGAACGTAAGGTGGACAGCCAGACGGCAGCGGGCCGTACCACTAGGATCAAAGCTAAAAGAAATAGTAGGGTGCCCCAATGTATTTGCTGCAGATCTTCCACATTCAGACGTGCGGCAAGAATGATAAACAGCGCCGATAGCAACATGACTCTCAGGTCTTCCTTGAATCCCACGAGATTGCGGATCGACACCAGTCTTTGGTTGCCCAAGTAGATTCCCATGATGGTGACGCTGTACAACCCGCTTTCCGGTTGGATATGGTTGGAAGCTGTAAACAATCCGAGAACTACTGCCAGGGTCGAGGTATTGACCAGAAACTCCGGTATCCAGTGATGACGTTGGGCGGTAGCGATAAGCATGCCGGCTGCCAGTCCCAGTATGGTTCCGGCAATCAAGGTGATAAAAAAACCCGATAAAATCACAGTGGTGGCGGCATCCAGGCTTGCAGAAACGATCGCTTCGAACAGTAATACCGCCAGCAATGCGCCGACCGGATCATTGAGTATTCCTTCCCATTTGAGAATTGAATTAATCTGTCCCTTGGGACGAATCAGCATTAGCAGCGGCAGGACCACTGTCGGTCCGGTAACTGTCAGAATCGCGCCCAGCAGAATTGCCAGGGGCCAGGGTAAGGCCAAGGTTAGTGCGGCGAATAGCGTTGCCAGAACAAAAGTAACGACTATGCCGACACTGATGAGACTCCTGACCACGCCGGAGGTCGTTTTTAATTCACGCAGTTTAAGACTGAGGCCGCCTTCAAATAAGATGATGGCTACCGCAAAAGAGATCGCCGGAAACAGAGCTTCTCCGAACATGGCGTCGGGATTTAACATGCCCGTGACCGGTCCGAGAATAAAGCCGGTTAGGAGTAAAAGTAGAATAGAGGGCAGTTTTAAGCGCCAGGCCAGATATTGGGCAGCGACACCGAAAAGTACGATGGCAGCTAAAGTGACCGCAACTTGTTCGTGCAAGTGGATCCTCCACAGGGGCTTGAATTATCAACATAGCAGCATAATGCCGCGGCTGCTAATGGTAAAAACGCAGTAAGATGAAAAGTGAAAGACTGCATTACGGACAAAAAGCGATCTCATGAACTGTTTGCATCCGGCAAGTTCTGCCATAGAATTCAGACATTAGCCAAATCGCCCGCTTGCTGACGGCAGTCAATGGGCGGTGCATATATTATGGAGTCGAGTAACGTGTGGGATGGACTTACGAATCTTGTTAGCAAGTACCCTCTTGGTATAAAGGTCGTTGTCTGGCTGATTTTGTTCAGCGGGCTAATTGCGCTCGTGACTTCAGGGATTCAATCATGGTTGATTTATCAAGATGAAAAACGCCTGTTGGAGCAGCGCCTGGACAATTCGGCGAAAATTTTCGAGCCGGCGTTGAGTCGTTCGCTATGGAGCCTTAACCTGGATACCACACGGGGCCTGTTGGAAGGCATATTACGTTTGCCGGATGTCTATAACGTTTCCTTGGTTTCCAGTGACCAGTCGGTTATTACCATCGGATCGCCTCCCTCAGGTCAGCCGACCAAGACCAAGTCCTATCCTCTCTACCATTCCAAGTCTGATAGATATTGGCTCGGCGATTTAACGCTCATGGCAACACTGGAGCCGACCCGGCAATTTGTTATTGATCGATTTTTCAATACGTTAATAGAACAGCTTTTCAAGACTATTCTGGTTGCCATTTTTTTGCTTATCACTTTTCGCTATCTGGTCAGCCGTCACCTGGAGAAAATGTCCCGTTATGCCAAACAGCTGGATTTGGATAGCCCTGTTCGAGCTTTGAAATTGGACCGGAAGGAGCCGGCCAGCGAAGACGAATTGAGCCAGGTGGTCAACGCTATTAACAGTATGCGCATTCGGGTGTTGGAACAGTCGGCCCAGTTACGCAACTCGGAACGCCAATCAAACTTGGCAAAAGTCGAAGCGATCCGCGATAACCAAAATAAAAGTTTGTTTATCACCAACATCAGCCACGAACTGCGTACGCCGATGAACAATATTGTCGGCTATACCGGCTTGCTTCTGAATGGCAAGATCAATGCCGAGCAACGGGAATACCTAACGGCCGTGCTGGAAAGCTCTGAAGCTTTGTTGACCATGCTGAATGACATGCTGGATTTGTCGAAACTGGAATCGGGTACGTTGGAAAGCCACTCAAAGCCGTTGGAAGTCCGAGCGCTTTTGCAAGATGCCAAGGTGAATGCCTTGCGGACATCCAGACTCCAGGACTTGCGTGTGGAAACCTACGTGGACGCTGAATTGCCCCGCCGAATCGTCGCCGATTATGACAATCTACTGCGTATCCTGGAGTGTCTGTTAAGTGTCGCCATCGCCATGACCGACAAAGGTCAAACCGTTCTGCATGTACAACCGGTGGCGAGTACCGGCAATAAGGTGATTTTACGTTTTTCGGTAGAGGATAGCGGGCAGGGCATGGCTGAGGCTGAGTTAAGGAAAATCTTAACCAACAGCTTCGAAGTCGCAGTTGCAGAAAACCTTCCGGAAGTGGGAGTCGGCCTTAAACTGGCATTGGCGAAAGAACTGATTGAGCTGCTTGGCGGCCAATTCGGTGTCGAAAGTGAAGTCGGCCGGGGCACAACATTCTGGTTTGAAACGGACGCCGAGCTTCGCCTGCCGGATGCCAATGCGCCCAATGACGAACTTGGACGCCAGCTAGGAAAGGTGTTAGTCGCAGACGCCAATGAGCTGAGCCTGAGAAATACCCTCGACCTGTTTGGCGAAGAAGAAAGACAGAAGTTCGACATCGCCCGCAGTACGGCCGATGTTTTTACTTTGTTGAATCAGGTTGCCGATTCCAATCAGGTCTATGATGCTTTTATTATCGATGACGATCTCGATCCCGAAGCTAATTCCGAAATTGCCCTCGTCGCCATATTAAAGGGGATTAGACGTTCGCCGGAACATCACCATAAGCCGGTAATCGTGTTGTCTGACAAACCCAATCCCGAGCTTGTGAAAAAGGTCCAGGCCAACGGTGCCTCTGCTTATCTCAGCAAACTTGATCAAGTGCAGAATTTGCGGGATATCCTATTTGGGCTCTTTACCGAGTCGACGGAGTCTCCGGCGTTCATCGTTTCGCCGGGGTTGATGCAGACCACCCGACAAACTGTTCGTGGTGAGCAAGTGACGGTACTACTGGTTGAGGACAATAAAGTCAATCGTGATTTGGCGAGAAAAATGCTCGAAAAGTGCGGTTGTAAAGTTGATATGGCCGAAAATGGCGAAGTGGCTTTGAACAAGCTCAAGGATAGGAAGTTTGATCTGATTTTCATGGATTGCTGGATGCCGAATATGGATGGCTATGAGACCACCAGGAGAATACGGTCAGGGGATAGCGCAATTGCCGGTATTCCTATTGTGGCCTTGACCGCCAATGCGTTTGCCGGTGAGAAGGAAAAGTGTTTCAAAGTCGGAATGAACCGCTTTCTGACTAAGCCGATTCGTTTTGAACAAATGGCAGGCATAGTGAAAGAGGTGGTGCAGGGTACCCTGGATAAACCGGAATTGGCTGATCAGGGCTAGAGTTGATGCACTATACTTTATTTGACTATGTTTTTTGTTCTGGAACGAGTCACAAACGTCCAGCTATGAAGAATTAACCATGCGGCAGTTTATTCGTCATCCAACAGACATCCCTATCCGGCTTGAAAAGCAGGCCGGTGCCGCCGGTGAATCGACTGCAGAAGTCAGTACCAGTCTACAAAACATTAGCCATGGCGGGTTGTGCTGCATAACTTCGCGGCCTTTTGCCATCGGAGAAAAAGTAACGGTCAGTATATTACTTGCTAAGCCGCCTTTCAGTTCCAATGCGGAAGTGATGTGGTGCCGGTATGCCGAACTCGGTTACGAGATCGGCCTGCACTTTTTGAACGCAGAAGACGCCTATGCGGTACGCATGGTCGAACAGGTTTGCCATATTGAGCATTACAAACGCGAAGCCTTTATCAACGAGGGCAGAACGCTGACCGGCGAACAAGCGGCAGCCGAGTGGATAATGAAATTTGCCAGCGGTTTTCCTGGTGCCGCAACGCCGGACATGGCAGAGGAGTAAATATCTCCAGGCTCGTTATTCGTCGACCCTTTCAATTCCCGTCACTAACGCTCGCGAACCTTCCACCAACCAACGGACATTAAATTCAAACAATCGGATGCCGTATTCTTTTTGATCCTTTCCCTTTCGATAGGCCGGTCTGGGGTCCAGCGTCAGGGTATGGCAGATAACCGATTTCAATTTCGGCTGGTGGACTGAGTAATGCTCCAGCGTAGCTTCGGCTGATGGCGTAAACCCAACTTCCAACACTGCATCGGGCCTAGTGTCGGCAAAGCCTCCCCGCGCGTCCGGAATCGCGTCTGCGTAGGGAATATAGGGCTTGATATCCAATACAGGCGTCCCGTTCACGAAGTCACCGCCCAACACCTTCAATATCAGGCAATCCGGTTTCACTTGCAGGCCTGCATATCGCACTACAGACAAACCGATCGGATTGGGTCGAAATGGCGAACGTGTCGCAAAAACCCCCATCGATTGATTCCCGCCCAGCCGCGGCGGGCGAACCCGTGGTTTCCAGCTCTGGTTAGCATTGAGATGAAAAGCAAACAGTATCCATAGATGGCTAAATTGCTCCAATCCTTCAAATGCCTGGATGTCAGAAATGGCCGGCGCGAAGTGAATTTCCGCTTCTATTTCGGGAAGTAATCCCGGTTGCCTCGGTACGCCGAACTTTTCCCGATAACAGGATTTGATTTCAGCGATTGGAGTTAGGGAGTATTCCATGTAGGTATCTTACGATTATTCGGCAAACAACAATTCCAACCCGAACGTCAGGGACGGATTGGGTTTAAAATTGTCATCCCTCGGGAACAGGAGTTCGGGTGTAAACTCTAGAAATAGCCAGTCCCTGAAGAGTTTTTGCCGATAGGTCAGGTTGACATAGGTCGATGTGGTGCGGAAGTGCGGCCTGCTTTCCATCAGCCAGCCAAAGCGATAGACCATGGCGCTTTGGGTATTGAGTATTTCCGTCATGGAAAATGTTTGGGCAAACTCCCAGCCATCCTTTTCCTTAAACCATTGTGCTTCAGTTTTGGACCTGAAGAACAACTCCTCCGACAGTTCTTTCTCAAAATATGCCTGACTGGTTTGAGATATACCCTCCGAATTGAAATAGGAGACGGTTTCTTTTATGCGAAATACCAAATCATCCTCTAACTTCCACTTGCGATTCGCTTTGCCCCTGACAAACGGGTCCAGGGGATTACGCAAACGCAAACCGATATCGCCGTTAAACTTCCATTGCTCCAACCCCAAAAGCACACGGAAATACCCGGCGCTTAGGGATTCGGTGGTTTCTTCTTTACGTAAAACATTCTGGCGGTTTCTTTCTTCGAGGGAGAGGGTTTCTTCCGGTTCGTTTTCGACAACGAATTTCAAGCGTTCCTCGGTATAGGGCAGGTGAAGCCGGAAACGGAATCGGGTTTCAGGATCGATACCTTCGATCTTGCGCCAGACATTGAAAACACCGATTTTTACAAAGCTCTTATTCTCAGTTCCCTCAGCTTCGGTATCGGCAAAGAATCCATCGACTTCACGCCCCATGGAGCCTAGCCCTTTGGACCAGGAATTGCGCTTTTCAACAAACCATTCAAAGGTTTGCGCGAAATAGGCATCCTGGTTGGCCGGATCGTCTGTTAGCTGTTTTTCGTCAGGAGATTGAGAGATTGTAGTGCTACTCTGATTGGCCGAACAATCGAGTCCCACTAAAAAAAGTAGAATTATCAGGCGGTTAATGGATCTGCAAGGAATGATTACCGTTTTTGCTCCCCTGTGGCGGAGGCATGCCGCGAGCAAATGTATAACCGTACTGAGGATATTGGAGCGATGTTTGAACGTGAGAGGCATATCGCTTGGCAGCCTTGCCATCGTAGATTTCAGTAGTATAGCCCCGTGGGTAAAGTCCGACACTATGCTTTCAGTGATCTTGGTGGCGGTTGCCGTTTTCAAACTGCTCCGAACTAGAAGAATCAGACCAACTCTCTGTCGGCTGGTTTTCAGGAATTCGGTACTCCTCTTCAGACCAGGCGCCTAGATCGATAAGCTGGCAGCGCTTGCTGCAAAACGGGCGATAGAGAGAGCGACTATCCCAGATAACTTGGGTTTTACAGGTAGGGCAATTGACGCTTTTTATCGATTTTCGTTCCGGCTCAGAATGATCATCTAAAGACATAGTAATAGCTTCTGGCTAATGATTGACTCGCTTCAAATAGCTTTCATGTAATTTAACGACTTCTTCCTGTAGGAATGCAAGGTCTTGGTCGTTTACGATAATGTCATCTGCGCGTTGTTGCTTCTCTTCCCGGGACATTTGGCTTGCAATGATGGATTTAACCTGGTCGACGGAGTTCTGATCCCGCGTCACGGTGCGGGAGATTTGTAATTCCACAGGAACATCGATAAGCAGGACCCGGTCGACCAACTGATGCTGGCGGGTTTCCAGCAGTAACGGCGAACAAAGTACAATATACGGGGCGTCCTGGGAGGCTAGCCAGTCACAAATTCTAATATTGATGAGCGGGTGCAGTAAGCTTTCCAGCCATGCACGTTCTTTCTCATTGGCAAACACTTTGCTGCGAAGCACGGCTCGATCCAGCGCACCGTTCTTGGTGATAACCTCCGCGCCAAAACGTTCGGCAATCCTATCCAAGGCTGCTTCTCCAGGATCTACGACTTGCCGCGCCACGATATCGGCATCGATACAGGGAACCCCAAGCTCCTCAAAAAAAGCCATCGCCGCTGACTTGCCACTGCCAATGCCCCCCGTAAGCCCAACGATCAGGCTTTTTACAGGTGTCTGACTCATACTAGGAGGCTGCAGATTGAAAGCTGCCCAAGTAGGCTGCCATGATGTCATTTCCCCAAAGCATCGCTATCCAACCGGCAATGGCGAGATATGGACCGAAAGGAATAGGGATGTTTTTGTCGCGACCCAAAATCAAAATCATTGCCAGACCAATGATCGCGCCGACGAATGAAGAGACTAGAATGATCAACAGCAGCATCTTCCAGCCCATCCATGCCCCAAGTGCCGCCAATAATTTGAAATCACCAAAGCCCATCCCTTCCTTGCCGGTTAACAACTTGAACAGATGGTACACCGACCATAAGGAAAGATACCCTGCCACAGCGCCCCACATTGCCTGGTCTAGTGGGACGAACATATTCCATGAATTCACAATCAAACCCATCCAAAGTAGCGGATAGGTCAAATTATCCGGTAATAACTGGGTATCGAAATCGATCATAGAAAGCACCAGCAAAAACCAGGAGAAAACCACAACCGACAAACCCATCCAGTTGAAACCGAAGGTTGCAATGGCAATTACAGCGAGAAGTGCGGCAGCAATTTCAATCATAGGATAGCGGATAGAAATGGGGTTTTTGCAGTTGGAGCACTTTCCACGTAAGAACAGGTAACTAAGAACAGGAATATTCTCCCAAGGTTTGATGCCGTGGCCACACTTTGGGCAATTTGAAGGAGGGTAGGCGAGGTTGATTGGTGTTTCTTCTGCTGGGGATTTGTCGTCAGTTTGTCCCAAGAGTTCTTTGCACTGGCAGCGCCATTCGTGTTCCAGCATCTTTGGGAGGCGGTGGATTACTACGTTGAAGAAGCTGCCGAAGAGGAGCGAGATTACTACGACACAGCAATACAGGAGAGCTGGATAAATAGATAGTAAATTGAAGAAGTTGTCCATAAATGCCATAAAAAAACCCCACATAAGCGGGGTTTTTCCTTGCTTGAGTGTTTAAACGACTTGACCCAGTTGGAATATTGGTAGGTACATTGCGACAATTAGGCCACCGATTAGAACACCAAGTACAGACATGATTAAGGGTTCCATCAGAGCTGTTAGGTTATCAACTGCATCATCAACTTCAGCTTCATAGTGATCCGCTACTTTCTCTAACATGTTATCTAGTGCCCCAGATTCTTCACCAATTGCAGTTAACTGTACGGCAAGAGCTGGAAATATCCCGCTACTTTTCATGCTAAATTGTAGCTGTGTTCCAGCAGAGACTTCATCTCTTATTTTGTATACAGCTTTGCTGAATACAGCATTGCCCGTTGCTCCAGCTACGGACTCAAGAGCATCCACTAGCGGAACGCCCGCAGCGAATGTCGTAGATAAAACTCTGGCGTATCTTGCAACTGCGGACTTATACAAAATATCTCCAACTATCGGTGCTTTCAGGATCCACCCATCCACCGCATCGGAAAATTTATCTGACCTTAGTCTAGCCTCTCTGAACGCCAATCCAATTGCAATAATAGAAATTAAGACAATAAACCACCATTCTTGCATGACTTCAGATATTTGAATTACAAACAATGTAAATGCTGGAAGGTCAGCACCAAATCCTTGGAACAAGTCTTGGAACTGAGGCACAACTTTGACCAAGAGAATTCCGGTTACGATGAAAGCGACTACAAGCACCGCGATTGGGTAAGTCATTGCCTTCTTTACTTTCTTTTTCAGCGTTTCTGTTTTCTCGAGATAGGTGGCTACTCTATCCAGCATGGTTTCTAGTGCACCGGATTTTTCTCCCGAATCAATCAAATTACAGAAAAGATCATCAAAGTGACGAGGATGTTTTTTGAGTGCCCCAGCAAAGTTATTTCCTGCAGCCACATCGTTCTTTATTTCCAGTACCAAGTCTCTTAAAGCCGGATGCTCCAAGCCATCTGCAACAATATCGAATGACTGAACTAATGGCACGCCAGCTTTCATCATGGTTGCCATTTGTCGGGTAAATACGGCAATATCAAATGGTGTTATTTTCTTTTTCCCGGTGCCAAAAAGTGGCTTGGGTTTTTTTCTGACTTTTGTCGGGTTGACGCCCTGCTTTCTTAGTTGGGCCTTAACAAGTGCGATATTGCTACCTGATGCTTCGCCTTTTGTTTTATTGCCTTTTTTATCAGTACCTTCCCAAACAAAGACATCAACTTTTTGTGCTGCTTGAGCCATTTGATTAATCCTTCGTTACCCGATTAGCTTCTTCTAGGCTGGTGACACCTTGAATCACTTTTAAAAGCCCGGATTGCCTCAGGTTGTTAAACCCTTGTTGCTGTGCGAGTTTGGCAATTTCTAACGAGCTCGCTTCTTGCATAATTAATTCTTGCATTTCTGGTGTGATACGCACTACTTCATAAATCCCCACTCTTCCTTTGTACCCTTCCTGGTTACATTTTTCACATCCTTTAGGACCATACAAGGTAAATCCTGTATCGATTTGTTCTTCTGTGAATCCTTCTTTAACTAGCGTTTCTCTGGGAACATTGGTTTTTTCTTGTTTGCACTCTGAACATAGCCGTCTCGCAAGTCGTTGAGCAATTATTAGGCTAACTGACGTAGCAATGTTGAAAGAAGGCACCCCCATATTCAATAAGCGGGTCAAAGTTTCAGGTGCGCTGTTTGTATGTAAAGTTGATAGCACCAAATGTCCAGTTTGTGCTGCTTTGATCGCAATGGAAGCTGTTTCGAGGTCACGAATCTCACCCACCATTACTATGTCAGGATCCTGCCTTAAGAAAGCCCTAAGTGCAGAAGAGAAGTCTAATCCAACTTTAGGGTTTACGTTAACTTGATTAATACCCTCAAGATTGATTTCAACGGGATCTTCAGCGGTAGATATGTTCGTCTCAGGAGTGTTTAGGATATTAAGCCCGGTATAGAGAGATACTGTTTTTCCACTTCCGGTTGGCCCTGTAACCAGAATCATGCCCTGTGGTTGGGCCAATGTATCGAGATACATTTGCTTTTGTTCAGGTTCATATCCAAGCATGTCTATCCCAAGTTTTGCGCTGCTCGGATCGAGAATCCGAAGAACGATTTTCTCCCCCCAAAGAGTTGGAAGCGTATTGACTCGGAAATCGATGGCTTTATTTTTCGAAAGTTTCATTTTTATCCGGCCATCCTGAGGTATTCTACGCTCAGAAATGTCCATTTGTGACATGACTTTTAACCTAGCTGCCAATTTGGATGAAAGCTTTATCGAAGGCTTGGATATTTCTCTCAAAATCCCATCGCGGCGATATCGTACTCTGTAGCTTTTCTCGTAAGGTTCGAAATGAATGTCGGATGCACCTGTTTTTATCGCATCTAGCAGCATTTTGTTAATATATTTTACTATTGGAGCATCATCCTGTTCGCCACCAGATTCTTCGTCTCTTTCGCTGTCGTCACCTGCTTCTATGTCAATGTCTTCAAGATCTGCATCGTCCATGCCATCAAGAGTTGTGTCTTGGGCATCCAAATATCTTTCTATGACTTTTGCGAGCTTATCCTCTTCAGCCAACACAGCATCGGTACTCATGCCAGTGTTGAACTTAATTTCATCCAATGCTTGAAGGTTGGTGGGGTCAGCTACTGCTACGTATAGACGATTGCCTCGCTTGAAAAGCGGCAGGGTGTGATGTTTGCGAATTAGCTTTTCATCAACGAGTTGTTCCGGTAACTGATTTAATGCAACGGAAGATAAGTCAAATAAGGGAACTCCAAATTCTGTTGATGCCGCTAGAGCCAGTTGTGTGGCATTAGCCATACCATTTTGAACAAGATAGCTAATGAATGGAATTTTTTCCTTAGAAGCGCCTTGTAAGGCATCGCGCGCGGCACCTTCGTCAATTAGGTTGTCTGTTACGAAGCGGCGAGCAAGACCTGTCAGCGGTAGTTGGGTTTTGGTATTCATTACTTGGCCGAAAAGGATATGTCAATCAGTAGTCTAGAATGATTTAGCCACAAAGCAAAGTCGTGCGTTCCGATACTCTTTTTAAAGTGACAAAATTTGTCATATGATGCCGTTAAATGGCCTGCTGCCGAATTAAGGTAGAAATTACTTCTTACATCCTATGATTTAAGTTATTGTTAGTTAATCAAAAGTGGTCTAGTCTTCAGGTTGGCACAAAGAGTGCAATTGTGTATTTTAGGTCGCTCAATGTTACGCGGTCGAGCAAAATTACTAACGAGGATAACACCATGAAAAACGTACAGAAGGGTTTCACCCTAATCGAATTGATGATCGTTGTAGCGATCATTGGTATTTTGGCAGCAATCGCTGTGCCTGCTTATCAAGACTACACAAATCGAGCGAAGGTCTCTGAAGGTGTTAACATGGCTGGTGCAGCCAAGTCTGCAGTTTCTGAGTATAGGCTTTCAGACAATAGTTGGCCAGCTGACAATGCCACAGCTGGCATGGCTTCTACTATCACGAGTCAGTATGTTTCTGCTGTGACAGTGAATGCTGGTACCATAACAGTGGCCTTCAAAGCAGCTTCCGGTGCGACTGGTGGGTCTACAATTGTTTTCGCCGGCACATTTCAAGATGGTACCGTTGACTGGACTTGTGATGGTGGTAACGTTCGTCCTCAATATCGCCCAGCGAATTGCAGATAATTTCCGAGTTTCTGACTAATTAAACCCTCCATCAGGAGGGTTTAATTAGATGGTCCGCCTCACTCCTCAGCGGTTTATGCTGAGAGTGAAGTAACTAGAAAAGAGGCGAACCATCATGCATATCAAAGTCATTGGCATTGATCTAGGTAAATCGTCTTTCCATATAGTTGGTCATGATCAATCGGGCCGAATACAATTCCGCAAGAAAATTACCCACCCTAAGCTCTGCGAGTTTTTAGCTAACCACGTTAAAACAACGATAGCCCTTGAAGCCTGCAGTGGTGCACATGGGTTAGGCCGTTATTGTCAAAAACAGGGGCACCAAGTAACGCTGATATCGCCCCAATATGGGAAAGCGTTCGTCAAAACGAGCAGGAATGACTTCATTGATGCGGATGCGATATCTGAAACAAGCCAACGACCATCAATGGGTTTTGTGGCTGTAAAACCTGAGGAGGCGCAGGATATTGGTGCCATCCATCGGGTTCCAAGTGGTTATGTTAAGGAACGAACGGCCTGTATGTCTCGGGTGTGCGCATTACTCTTAGAATTTGGAATTAGTTTGCCGCAAGGGCATGTTGTCATGAAGCGCCTATTTGCTTGGCTTGCTGGTCAAAGGTAGTCGCTCCCTTCCATGCTAATTGAAGAGTTAGTTGAGTTGCATGAATACTATGCCGATTTAAGCGAGCGTATACCGCGGCAAGGCAAGATATTGTCTTGCTTAGTCTCGGAGAACGAGAATGGCCAGCTATTAAAGACAATCCCGGGTGTAGGCGATCTGGCCGCTGCCCAGTGTTTGTCAGAATTTGAGTCAGGTCAACACATTAAAAATGGTCGAAACTTGGCAGCGTGGTTAGGATTGGTTCCTCATCAGCACTCGACGGGAAGCAAGACAAAGTGCCTGAGTATCGGCAAGCGTGGCTATAAGCTTCTACGCACCCTGTTTATCCATGGAACCAGAGCGATATTAGCGAGGTCAGAGAAAACTGGGTTGGTATTTGGAGAATGGTTGATCGGGTTACGCCAGACAAAGCCCGTTAAAGTGGTGTGTGTGGCATTGGCCAATTAAGTTGGCATGGATTGCCTGGTCGGTATTGATGTATAAAGAAGAATTTAATGCAGCGAAGCTGCATCCAAGATTTACATGAATCAATGAAGATGACGAAAACGGTAGAACCACCGGATTAGAATCTGTCAGAAAAAACAGTTGTAAGAAATAGTGGGTTTTTTGAGGATAATCCGGCGCGGATCTCATCGTCGATCGGGAAGCGAGAGCCTCCCAAAAGAGACTCCGAATACATTAGCGTAGAACTGCCCCGTTATTGAATTTTGTTCTTGCAATCACGAGGCGGACCATACATTTTTATTGAAGAATCTATATGGTATTTATCCAAAGAAATAAGTCTGGTGAGCTCATCGTTCTATCGGCACTTTTTACCTTGATAATGCTAAGTGTAGTAGTGTATTGGCCAGCGCTCAGTGGCTCTTTCCTATTAGATGATTTGTTGCATTTCACACATCTTCGAGATGCTGGTGCCGTGGTTGATTCGAGAAGCTTTCTAGACTGGATCTTCAAAGAAACTAATACACCCGGTAGATTTCTCGGATACATGAGTTTCTTGATAGATGATCATGCATGGCCTACTGACCCAGGAAAGTTCAAGTATACAAACCTAATGATTCATTTGCTGAATGGAGTCCTGGTGTTTGCTCTTGCACGAGTCTTTCTTAGTTTGGGTAAGTTTCAAGTTAATCCTGACTTTGCCGCTTTGACCGTAGCTGCTCTGTGGATTTTGCACCCTCTTCAAATCTCCACGGTCATGTACGTAATCCAGCGTCTGACTCTCCTATCATCCTCTTTCGTTCTAATAGGCTTGGTGCTGTACCTATATGGAAGAGCCTCGCTTGAAACCAAGCCAAAGAACTCCCTAATTCTTATGTCAGTTGGTATTGGTGGTGCTGGGATTATTTCACTTTGTATAAAAGAAATTGGGGTGAATGTTCTGATTTATGCTCTCGTACTCGAGGCAGTTTTGGTGGCAAGAGGGCTAAACTCAGGATTTTTGGTTTTTAAAATCTGGAAATCTATTTTCTTGATTTTGCCGTTAGTGATAATTGCAATCTATTTTGTGCTTGGCCCAACAAACCTGCTAGAGGGGTATAACCAGAGAGACTTTACTCTTGAAGAAAGGCTGATGACCCAAAGTCGTGTTTTGTTTGATTATCTGGGATCTATAGTGTTTCCGCGTCTGAGTGAGCTTACCCTGTATCATGACGACTACTTAATTTCCCGTAGTTTGCTGGATCCCTTCTCAACGCTTGTCTCCTCTGCTTGTCTAATGTTGGCAATTATTATAGGGGTTGTTTATTTAAAAAAGTTCCCATTGATTTTTTTTTCTGTTTTTTGGTTTTTAGGGGGGCATATTTTAGAGTCCTCCTTTATCCCGTTGGAGATATATTTCGAACATCGGAACTATGTTCCTATGCTTGGCATACAGTTAGTTCTGGTGATTTTTGCATTCTATTTAGCAAAAAGAGCTCCTTGGATTGTAAATGGAACGCTTGTGCTTATGGTAATGCTGCTGGTATTCCTTAGCTATTCCAATGCCAAGGTTTGGGGCAATCATAACCTTCTGGCGAATATTTGGATTAAAGAACATCCGACCTCCACCAGAGCAATTTATGAAATGGTCAACGTTAGTATAAGGAGCGGTCGGAGTGAAGATGCCATAAAGTACCTGCGTTCAATCTCTGAGTTATACCCCTATAGGCTCTCAGCTTACTTATTTGAAGAGTTGTATTTTCACTGTCGTGGTTATGGCGACTCTCAAGTTACCGATGAATTGATTTTAAAGGCTAAAATCACTCGCCTCGATAAAGGCATATTCTCCTCTGTAAGATTGTTGGGTGACAAAGTTTTGAGGGGTAGATGCGAAAGTCTTAGTGCGGAAAAGTATATTTCTTTAGTTCAATCTTTAATTAGCAATAAGCATTATCAGGGATATAAAAAGGGATTGTCCTTTTTATATGAAGCTAATGCGCGCATGTATACTAAATTGGGCGACCTCGATCAGACGATGAAGCATATGGACCTTGCGTTTTCCGTATTGCCCAGATACGAACTACCCGTCCAGCAGGCCACACTGCTAATGTCAGCAGGATTGTTTGGGGATGCTCAACGATATTTGAATATTGCAAGTGACACCCCTCCGCTAAATAAACTAAGCCTATTCGAAAAGCGGATATCTGTAAGTCGCACCCAAGAGGCGCTAAACTGGATGGTTGAAAATAACGGCGTTGATACTAATATGTAGAACAACTATTTTACGCGTATTTCAACACTGAGTTTGAATTATAGCCATTGTCTCTAATTCGAGTACCATCAAACGAGATATAAATCATTATGGAGCGTGATTACACAATTAGTATAGTGCTTCCGGCGAAAAATGAGGCCGCTAGTTTAGAAAAGCTTCTTTGTGAACTAGTGAATCTCCATCCTGAAGCAGAAATAATAGTGGTTAACGATGGATCAACTGATGGAACAGAGGATACATGTGTTAAATCGGGCGTGAGAGTTGTTTCTCATGCATACTCAAAGGGCAACGGATCGGCTATTAAAACGGGTGCCAGAGTGGCTAGCGGAGATGTTATTGTATTTATGGACGCAGATGGACAGCATCGGCCAGAAGATGTTAATCGTTTATTGGCAAAACTAGACGAAGGTTTTGATATGGTTGTTGGAAGCCGAAGTCGTAGTTCGCAAGCAAGTCTAGGGCGTTTAGCTGCTAACAGTTTATATAATAGTCTTGCCTCATGGATGGTTGCTCACCAAGTTGATGATTTAACTTCCGGGTTCAGGGCTGTAAAAGCAGGATACTTTAAGCAGTTTCTATCTGTTTTGCCAAACGGATTCTCGTATCCTACAACTATTACAATGGCATTTTTTAGAGCCGGCTATTCCGTAGCATACCTACCCATAGAAGCAGATGAGCGCATTGGAAAGAGCCATATAAATCTCCTAAAAGATGGCATTCGCTTTTTGCTGATAATTTTTAAGATAGGAACTCTTTACTCACCACTAAAACTATTTACTCTTATCAGCTTTGCCTTCTTTCTTCTGGGTGCGTCTTACTATTTGTACACTTTTTTGGCTGTCGGTCGATTTACCAACATGAGCGCCCTTTTGCTTTCCACTTCAGTCTTGATTTTTCTAATGGGCTTGGTCTCTGAGCAAATAACGATGCTGATGTATTCCTCTAGAAGTGGTCCTAGAGCTAGCGACATAAACGATGGGAGCTCGGTTAGGGGCAAGGTATCCAATTGATAAGACTACTTTATACTAAACGCTTATTAATACTATTGTAAGCTGACCTACTTCTTAGTCATCCCACCAGAGTTTTTCTAAGTTTCTGTTTAAGTATTTTCCTAGTTTTCTAGTGTCTTCTTGGTAATAAGCCTTTAATTTTACCCTGTTTTCAAGGGACAAATGAAGATTCTCTGGTCTGGCCTTATTAATACTTTTTCCTCTAAGGGTTAGGATTGACTTCGTCATTATGTCGGAAACTGGCCCGTTTATAAGATATTTGTAGAGATCAGGGAAGTTATGTTTCAGCCACCTCCCAACTCTGGCTGTAATATGGGAAATAAGCGAATTTGAGCTGGAGTTAACCCGGTCGGCCTTGTGTGGAAATTCGAAAGATGGATCCACTCCGAGAAATTGACAGACCCTGTGGAGTGTTTCTACAGGCACGGATTCTAAGTCATCTTGTACAACCACCATTAGTTGGTTCTTACCAAAATGCTCAAAAAAAGGTTGTAGTAAAGAGAAATATTTCCCAGTTTCTAATATGCCCAGCTTATCTCTGGAGGGATGTTGCAAGAGATAGTCGAATCTGGTTTTCAATGGTAACTTGTGCCTTGAGTGGTTATAGTGAGACCAAGCTCGTAGAAGTGGATCCCTTACCACCGCAATTAACTTTATCTTCCCGAGAGTATTGTATATAAGCTTCGCTGCGTTAGGGTCTGAAAGGTAATCGGCTGTTTTTTCTCCAATTAATTGGCCAGGTTTAGCATCAGAAAAGAGTTCTGTATACCATTCCATTCCCTTTGCGAAGTTGTTTTTTCCAGGCTGACTAGCTATGTCAAAAAAGTGCACGTCTCCGGCTGAGTAATTTTCTTCACCAAGGCCAAGAAATATTTGAGGGTGCTCTGCTAAATTATTTGAGAGATAGGTCGTGCCGCATCTCGGAGCACCAATGATAATGAAATCTGGAGTCATTCCTTATTATTTAATCTGAATTTCTCAAAAAAAGTAATTACACCTAGCCCAATCCCTAACCATAACCAAGAAAGAATTCTGTTTAATCCGGCAATTGCAATACCCAATGCAGGGCCGTAGTCAATATAATGAGTTATCGCTGCCGCGATAACCTCCGAAATTCCCATTCCACCAGGTGCAACTCCCGCTCCTGAGGCGACGGTTTCTCCAAGTGAAATCGCTGCAGGAAGATATGGATCTACAAGAAAGCCCACACTGGCGCATATAAACCATAACCTAATAACGTTTGTGAAAGTGAGAATAAACTGAATTATGGTTAACTTAAATACCTGAACTTTTATGGTTCCAGTTTTGCTGGCTAAATATCCTGTAGTTAAAAGAATAGTGCCTGAAACAATAGCGCTTATAATTGCTATTTCAAACATAGCGCTATATAACGTTAATCCAAGTATTAGAAACCCTGCACTAATCCAAAGGGAAATCGCAATAATATTTGCATATATGCTTTTTTTCGTCCCAATATGCTGTATTAAAATACCAGTGCGAACTATTAGTGACCCTGGTGCTGGAAGTAAGTTTGCTAGCCCGCCGTAAATGACTACCTTTGCTGAATAAAAATAGTCAAACTTCGAGTCAAATATTGCTCCTATATATTGAAACCTTCTGGCTTGTAGGTGCAAGCTTAGTGGGCCGGCGATCATTACTAAAGCCATAAAAAATGAGAGCTCTATTTCGGTAATATCATTCCGTATTTCCCGAATTCCCCATGCCATTGCCAAAATGAATAATGCAATTGCAAAATAGGGTGTGACCGTCTTAATGATTAAAAAAAGATGTTTCCTATTTTTCACAGTCTGCAAAGTCAGATATTGTTTTAAAAACTACCCCTTCATTACTTAGGTACTCAACTATGGACATAAGTCTCCTAAATCCTTTGCCTGCCGCATACGCTGGATGATCATACATTATGAGGGAGTTGTGCTGTTCTAACTTGCGACTCAATTTTTCATACATAGTCTCATAGCTAATTTTCCTCGCATCACAATACTCTATGTAACCAACACCGCCAGGTTCTCCCAATAGATTAGTATTAATATGACTCAGTGGCTCTGTCGGATTATCAAAATATATTGGTGATTGCGTTGTGTCATGGAGATCTGCGATTACTCTAAAACCCATATCGGAAAGAATCGCAGGTAGCGTTTCGGGAGAATTCCACCCTGGTGAAGCAAAAGATGCGGGCGGGGATATACCCGCTGCTATTAGTGATGCTATACCCCAATCTAGCTCTGATCGGAGTGTTTTGTCACTCCACTGATGTGCGAAATTATGCCACCCTGCGTGGTTCTTTCCACCATGCAATCCTATTTCGTGACCTTGGCTTTGAATTAAGCGCAAGATTTCCGGATTTGCATTTCCAACTTGTGGATTGAGAATTGCCGTTCTTAACGAGGATGCAAACCCTATTTTTTCTAGAACGGGAAGCTTGTGTACAGGAGTGGCCGATTTTCCTTTACTCTTTGTGGTCAATTTGAGTAACAGCGCTCCCAGATTAATAGCTCTTCCCATATTTACAAAAAAAGTCATAGGTATCCTATACTTTTTTGATAGATCAATTAGTTTTGGAACGCCGAATCTCAAGCAACGTTCAGTATCAACATCAAACCTAAGCACTACTAATTTCGTTTTCATCTATCTATGAGGCTGTTCGCTTAGTCCCACTATTTAAATCGGCAACCGTTAGTGAGGGACTCACTAAGCGCATTACAAATTGGTGTAAAGGACTGTAAATATTTGCCTTAATTGCCGTTAGAAAATTTCCATTAATAAAGTTAATTGTATGAATCACTAGGAAATGTGCCTAGGTTAGGAGTTATAGAATCAGTATAAATCTCTGTCACCTTCCATGTATCTCTGAATTCTTTATGTGTATCAGGATTGTTTATTGTATGTACATACGTTCCAACTCCCAGGTTAGAAAGTAGAGAAGCTAATCCGGTTCGAGCTTTCCTTTTAGGCATGGTGACGGCGAAAACATTCTTTCCCGCCAATTCTCTGAGCAGTTCGGTTGAGCTTCCAGGGTACCGATAGAGTGTTAATATAACATTGGGAAATCCAAGGGCTAAGACGTCGTGGTACTCTTTAGGGCTATATATCTGTGGTAGGATAAAAGAAGGGTTGTCGGTAAGCTCCGCAAGCTTAGACAAGCCAAGGAGGTTATTAGATTTAATGTCTGTAATGAGAATTGCATCCTTTTTGTCTGCGAACCATTTTATAAGCTCTTGTACGGTGCACGGTGGATTAGACTTGCTGCGCACCTCTCGCATAAATGTTTCGTAACTAGGAGCTGACTTAAATATAATTCCGCTATTTATAAATAGGTGTTTGTCCCAATCGTGACCACAAACCAATCTATTATCGCTTGTCCAAATAAAATCTATTTCAAAGTACCTAAATCCTAAGCCGTAGTTCCGGTCCAAAGCTGCTAATGAGTTGGTATAGGATTTTCCTTCAATTTCTCCTCCAGCATGAGCAACTCTAGGCAATCTCCTTCTGGTCCTGTTTTCGGCAGAAAGGGATTCTATATATTTTTTTTCTTCGGGATGCAAATACATGGCAAATTTTTTCAACTGCCAATTAGGGTCGATTGCACCTTGGCCATCATTGACCCATATTTTATAACATTGATTCTCAAATACTTGAGGTGTTATTAAATTAAACTTCTTTGATCCTTTAGAACCGGGAATTTTAACCTGATGCCTTATGCTGGTTGGGATAGATTCGGAGCAATCCCAGGCTAGAAATGTAAGGACCTTTTCCTCCTGGCTAGTGCTAGCAGTGCTAGTTTGAATGTTAAAACTAGCAACTAATGACTGGCCTTGTTCTACATTCGTAATTAGGCGACCAATAATTAACTCGTCTCTCATTGTGTTGAAGCTCCTTTCCTCCATCAAAGCGATATACTGGGAAAAAGCGTTGGAACTCAAATCATTTCTTTCTATGATATTCGTAACGCGTCTAGAAACTTCCGAGCCTTTGCATAGAGTATAATTATTGCACTGGTGCGATTGGTTTGAGGATATTTCATAAACAGTTCTTTGAAATGTGTTTCCAGCATATAGAATTCTATCTTCAGCTGGAGTTTTTGTGATTGGAATACCGCTATTGCCCCATTTAAGTCCAAAAATTTCAGATACGGTAGCAGGTATATCAACTTGTCCAAATAGTCCCGCTTTTACTTCTGCGGCAACATTCTTTCCTATCGCTAGCATATAACCTGTATTATTTGCTGGTAAAAAGCTAGAGGAAGCTAAGCCTCCTGGAGCTGATTCGTCGGAAGTAATAAGGATCACGGTATCATTTAGTAATCCTTTTTCATCCAAATTTGTAATGAACCAATTTATCGCTTTGTCAGCATAGCGAAATGCCTCTTCTTTACCTTGGTCGCCATTCGGTGTTTGAAAAGGTGGGTGGGTTCCTGAAGTTAATGCCGTAACGAAAAGTTTGTCTTCCTTATTGGACTCCAAATAAAACAGTAGCTGATCCAGTAGGCTCCAGTCATCTAATCCCCAGGGGCCAGTAGTTTGACTCTTTTTTAACTCACTTTCTCCTTTCACTTCCGAAAAGCCTGCTGAGTCTGCAAATAAGTCCTTGGACATGTAATTGAGTTTTGCAGACTGTAAGAAAGCGGTATGAATTCCATTGTTTTCTAAATACCCAGGTAAACAGTTTTGCTTGAGTCCAGAAAGTGCCATTAGGTCGGACTTAGATACCGAGGTTTGCAGGTTTGGATATGCGCCGCACAGAGCTGCATATAGACCTCTGTTAGTTTGTCGCTGATGATTGACGAAAGTGTTAAGTTTTAATCCGTTTGCTTCTAATTTCCTGAGATTGGGTGCCCATCCGGCATCGACATGGACTTGGCTAAGCCCTTCTACCAACAGTAATATGACCTTCGAAGCATTAATGTCTTTATCGTTATCTCTATACCTTGAATCTATCAGTGTTTGCCCATTGATCACGGCATTTACTTGTGTTGAAGTCCTTTTATTTTGGAGGTTGTACTCTAAGACATTTTGAGCATACCAGTTACTAAATACCGGAACCGGAAAAATAGTCGTGATAACTAAGAAGAGTAAAGGCACTAAAGTACAAAAACCTACTAGGAACGGTCTAATTCGTAAGTCCAAATGTGGGTTGATAGTTTGCACACAAAGTCCGCAGATGTATGCCAAAAGCCAGTAATAAAAAGTTGGCTCCTTTAATAGTGCTTGATAAAAAATATTGTTATTGCCTAGATGTGCAAAATTGGCATCTGGATAGCTTGAGTTCAGAGTGACATGTGTGCTGACAAGTGAAAAAACCACAGCTACCAAAAGAGATAGAGCTATTCTGAGTAAATTGATTTTAATGAAATTAATTAACCAAAAGATTGCTAGAAATAATAGGAATGTAGAAATAGCTCCTCGGATGATGGCGGGGACTATTATATGATTGCTCGTCAAAAATACTGAAATCAATAGTATCAGCGTAAAGGCCAGCGATGTGGCAACAGTTTTCAACATACTTCAGTAAACCCCTTAGGGATTTCTATAGAAAAATTGGAAAAGACTAGATGGTGCACAAGTGGTCAACTATGATTTTCGAAGGTGATGATGTCTGCAATTTTTTAAATTTCCATTCTTTTGCTTTGTGTGTGTTTACGAAATCCCATACGATAGTGTGATCATACTTCGACAAGACAACATTTTCATTTAGCCCTTCGTTTCTTTCTGTAGCATTTCGCATCAATAGACATGGAAGCCCCATGTAGTGGGCTTCCTCTTGGTTGCTGCCTCCGTCAGTAATCAAAAACTTCGAGTTCACTAGAAGTTTCGAAAATTCAAAATAGTTCATCCTTTCGCAAAGAGTGATGTGTTTAGCTTCACTTAACTTTCTGTAAAGATTTTTCCTCTTTAGTATTTTTGTAGTGACCGGATGGAGTATAAATTTGAGGCTGATCTCTTTACTTATTTCCAGAAAAATATCGACAATTTTTTGGAGCCTTCTGACGTTGTTCAAATTTTCGAACCGGTGTATGGAAATAACAGCAAATGAAGGATGGCTTTCACGCAACATGGAGTGCTTTGATTCAGCTAGCTGTATCGTGTCCAAAATGGTGTTTTTTTTTGTATCGATCAATTGCCCGCTAACGCCCTGCAAGTTATTTAAAGGGATATCTCCAGGGCAATAGTGGTAGTCAGTGAGCTTCGAGACCAAAACACGTATAAGTTCTTCAGGGAACGGGTGGAAATAGTTTTGTGAACGAAGGCCTGCTTCAACATGTCCTACCATTCCGCCTATTTTTTTTGCATAAATTGCACCCAGTAGTGTTGATAACGTATCACCATGTACTAATACTACGTGTTTCGTTAATACTCTTTTGCTGGTTACAATCTTTTTTGCTGCGTTCCAAAGCCAGAAAAGGATTTTCAAATTAGAATCAGCTTCTTTCATTGGTAAGAATTCTTTTGGGAGAGTAGTTATACCGAAGGATTTTATTAGGTCGCTCATTGTGTTTTCATGCTGGCCAGTAAGGGTAAAGTAATAATCTATACCTCTTTTTTCTAGTTCGAGCATTACGGGAGCCATCTTAATAAGCTGAGCTTTTGTCCCAATAAAGACTTCTAACTCTGTTTGCATAGTTAATAAACCTTTTAAACAGTTAAGTAAATTCCAACAAATTTATGTGGTTTAATTAGTTAAGGATAGACTATACCGACCATGGTCAAGTTTATTAACGTTGGATAGTGAGCAATAGAAGACTATAAAGAATCTTTTGTGTAGTTCTTCTAATTGCATTTTTTCAGACAGGGTTGATTGTGCTGCTTTGAAGTAGAAGCGCCTGCTAAATTCTGCTGGCGCCTTAATATGAATAGTCTGAATGAGTTTAATTAGCTAGATTTTTTAACTGAACTCTTCTTAGCAGAAGTCTTTTTGGCGGAAGTTTTTCTAGTGCTGGTTTTCTTTGCGCTAGTTTTCTTGGCAGATGTTTTACGCCTTGTTTTTTTAGCCGTTGTTGTGGTTTCGCCAGCGGCAGTTTTCTTATTGGATGCAATCCCTAATTTATCCAGCAATTGCTCTTGTAATGTATTAATTTCCTTAATAACCCGCTGATATTCATCCTGAACTCGTTTAGTTTCTTTTTCACGAAGCTCTTCAATTTCCCTAACAAATTTCAGCACTGGCTCTTTAATTTGTGCTTGGACGTCTTCTGCCTGCTGGCGAAAATCGGTGATTACACTTTGCACTTGGTCGGTTGCTTTTTCCAGTTCTTTTGAAACTATGTCGCTGACTTTGGTGATGTTGTCTTTGACGACATTCTTCTTAGATTTCTTTCCCATCATTTGCTCCGCAGTTATCGGCTTATTCCTAAAAGCATAGACCAAAAACTGTGCTCTGTGCCAATTTGTTCTTTATTGACAGGTTGTTAGGCTGTGATTAAGTGTTGAGGAGCTTGCCGGCCAGTTAGTTCTGACGTTTATTGGCTAATGTTGTGGTACTTACGGATTCGATCCAACTATAATTCGGTTGCGCTTTAAGCATGGTTAAGATGTCGCGAATTTTTTGAGGATCGAGCGGGTAATAGAAAAAGTAGCCCTGAATGTAATCGCAACCTTGTTCCAGTAGCAGGTCCAGCTGTTGATTGTTTTCCACGCCTTCGGCGATCACTTTCATATTCAGGTCATGAGCAAGTTTTATCAGTGACGCGGTGATGGTTTTGCCCTCGTCACTATAGGGGAGTTCATGAATAAAGGAGCGATCCAGTTTCAAGTTGTCCACGGGCAGGTTCTTCAGATAGTTGAGTGACGAGAAACCTGAACCAAAGTCGTCCAGAGCGATAGATATTCCGTGTTTTTTTAGTTCCCTGAGAATATTTATGACCTTATCCAGGTCCTGCATTACCGTGGTTTCCGTGATTTCCAGCTCCAAATACTTCGCCGGTAAGCCGATTTCACTCAAGACCTCAATAACCGTGGCGGGGAAATGAATGTCCTTTAACTGGAAGGCTGAAACATTGACCGACATCACCAGATCGAGCCCTGTGTCAGCATACTCCTTTGCCTGTCGGCAGGCGGTTTCCAGCACCCAGCGGCCTATATCGATGATGAGACCATTTTCCTCAGCGATAGGGATAAACTGTCCAGGTGGAATTACGCCTTCTTCCGGGTGATCCCAGCGAATAAGGGCTTCCATGCGTAGATACGGATTTTTGCCGGTACAGATTTGCGGTTGGTATTCGAGGCGAAACTGGCCTTGATTTATCGCTTGACGGAGAAGGTTTTCCACTTTGAGCCGTCCCATAAAATGCTGGCCCAAATGGGGAGCGTAAAGCTGAAACTGATTTCTTCCCATTTCCTTGGCGTGATACATGGCAAGGTCGGCATTTTTCATCAGGCTGGTCGCGTCTCGCCCATCTCTCGGATGTATCGCGATGCCGACGCTGGCGCTCACGGACACATTCTGCTCTTCGATGAGTGTGGGTTTGTTAATCTTCTCCATCAGGCGGTATGCTATTTTGCCCAGATCAATATCCTCACGGGCCATATTGATGATTAGTGCAAACTCGTCTCCGCCCAGGTGAGCGATAAAATCGTCACGCTTTACACTTCTGGAGAGACGTGAAGCGAGTGTGGCAAGTAAGAAGTCGCCGCCATGGTGGCCGAGCCCTTCATTTATCCGTTTGAACTGGTCAATATCGATGTATATCAATGCGAAAGATGATTTGTGCCGGATACAATTGTCCAGATGCTTGGTAAGCTGTTTCCAAAAGTGGCGCCGATTGGGTAGTTGAGTTGTCAGGTCGTAGTCGGTGAGTTTTTCGATTTCGCGGTTACTCTTCCGTAATTCGGACATATCGTTAGCAATACAGACGAGATGCTCAATGCCGCCGTCGTTATCTAAAACCGGCCCGATGGCGAGTCTAATCCACTTCGATTCACCGTTGCTTTCACTTTCAAACTCGCCTTCCCAATAACCTCCCGAATCAACCACGCGATGGATTTCAGGGTGAATGCTTTCAGCTTCTTTGAGCCATTGAGCGAGTAATGAACGGTGCTGCAGCGGATTTTCATGGCTAACCGAGTAGATATCCATTAAGGCTTGGTTGATGATTTCCACGCCGCCGTCCGGTTTGCATATCATGACAGCTGAGGCGCTACCTTTTACGACGTCGTTAAGTTCTTCTTCGGATTGGCGTTCAGATATCGTCTTTTCGATTAGCGTTTGGAGTTGCCGTTGTCGTTGGTTGAGTTGCAGTTTTAGCTTTTCGTTCGCTAGCGCTATTTCCCGGGCTTTTTGATAGACGTGTTGACGAAGCTGGTAGGTGGGCGTCAGGTTCGTGATGGCAATGATGTATTGGTTATCCGTTTTAAGTGCCTGGGCTTCCAACTGATATTGGACGGACGATGCAGCAACTTCTGTCCAGACCCCGGATTGACATTTCTCGGCAGCATTGTCATTCCAGCAAGCGATTGCATCCGGTATGAAGCTTTCGATGAACGGAAAAATATCAGTTAGAGGGATTGTCTTACTTTCAGAGGGCAAAAAGTCTTCTGCCCAGCTTGGAGGTTCGCCAATATGGTGATACTCACTGACTGCGTTGTCTGTAGTTAAGTCGACTCGAATCAGCAGAATCCCTAATTCACGAAAAATGGACTCGGTAATCAATTAGTCGCCCTCCGGAAGTAGACAGCCTCATTGGGATATCCCATCGACGATGGCCTCAAGAGAATCTAACTGTCTAGAATTTTTTCTGCCAATCTTTGAAAAGCACGCTCTACGTTAATGCCGGTTTTAGCGCTGGTTTCCAATATCTCCCATCCACTTTCTTCCATCGTGGCAAGTCTATGGGGATCGAGTCTGCGTTGTTCCGTCAGATCCCGCTTCGTAATAAGTGCTATAAATGGCAACTCACCCAGTTGGCCCTGTAACTCCTCTTGTGTTTCCAGCGCTACTTCCAGGGTTTCCGGGCGGGTGCTGTCGATAACCAGAAAATAACCGGCCGCACCTCGAAAATAACTTGTTCGGTGTTGGCTGAACTCATCCCTTCCTTCCATGTCCCAGATCATTAGTTGCACATCTTGAGATGGTATCTGAACGATCTTTTTGTCAATTTTGACGCCAATCGTCGTTTGGTACTTTTCTGAAAAAATACTTTCCACAAACCGCCTAACCAAACTGGTTTTTCCAACCGCAAACGATCCGATCAAGCAGATTTTTTTGGCGATCATCGAGCATCCTTAATTGCGCGCAATCGGTGTGTGAAAAATCTTAAAATCCGCAATTCGCTGGTTTTTGCCTGGCAGAGTCGAACCTTCTACGTATCCGGCTCCAAATGCAACAATTCGAGTTTTTTCGACTCCGTTGGCAACTAATAGATCTTTTACAACTTCAGCACGTTCCAGACTGAGTTTGGCGTTAATTGCATCGGTACCCGTCCGATCGGCAAACCCGGTTATGATGAGTTGCCACTTTAGCGGTGCGAGCACTTGTTGAGCATACTCCAGCTCGGCAAGTTGCGCCAATATTGCAGTCAATTTATTCTTTTCTCCGGCGGCTAGTTTTGCTTCGTTCGGTATAAAGGTTAACTGAATATTTTCGATTTGTGCCTTTAGTTCGAACCAGCGTTTGGCCTGAACTTCCTGTGGCGTCGGTTCCGGAGCGGGCGGGAGAATCTTCATCTGTGAAAAATCAATATCGCTGAAATGGGTGTTTAAGAAGGTAGACGATTGCAATCTTTGGTAGTCTGCTTGGCCGATTAGTCCCGAAAAAGTCAAAGTATCACCTTCCAGTTTAGTTATCACGCCGTCTGGCAGCTGCATGACTTCATCTAAAAATGTGCTTAGATGGCTCGCCAGGTCCAGTGGGGTAGACCAAGCCTTGGCATTAATCTGCCACCCGGTTGTCTCCAATTGTTGTCTGAAGCTCTCAATACGCAAGCTATTTGGCGCGCGGAGCAGCTCCAGACGCATGGTTTTATTACTCAGCGAGCTGGTTTGCCTCAGCAACACATAACCAGGCGTTTGCGAAACGGTATGTAAAATTGCTTCCCGCTGTTGCTCTGCGACGTAGCGGTGATAGGTGGTGATAATCAAAAAGGCAATTACTATTCCAATTGCAATAATGCCAAGCCAGGGAGCGCTGGTTTTAGTTTTTTCTCTGGCCTTTTGGATTAAACAGGGGTGTAGGATGTCGGCAGCGCCTCGAAAGACCTCGACCTCTCCCGTAAATTCCAGAAGCTCCTGATTAAACACCATATGAATACGTTCCATGGCCTGACGCAACACATTGCGAACCGCTTCACCGGGAGTGCCTCGAACTGCTGCAACCAGCATGGCGGTGGGGCTTGCCTCAATCTGTAGAGTAAACTGACCGACCTGAACATTTTCTATTCCACTTCCTTCTCGTTCCTGAAAAGAGTCCATCACAAAGTCGTTGATAGCGGTTAGCATCGAAGACACCAAATCAGGATCTCTTGCCAAGGTACCCGGAAGACTTTCCGAATGCAGCAGCAGACCGGTCTCCCGGTGAATCAAGAGAATTTGCTCCACTCGAAAGTCAATGGTCTTGGACAGCACGAACTCGCCATAACGCATGCCTGTACGCCATGCTTGGTAGCGCCAGCCCCAGGCACGAATACTTAGGCTGTTTTCTAAAACAGTGTTGAGCGATTGCACGAATTCTGAAAGTGCTTTCGCAACGGCCTTGCGTATGGAGGGGCCGATAATTGGATAAATGGCATTAGAAATTTTTACCGGACTGCGATTGATGGCGCTATTGAATGCATCGTCCATGATGGGCGCAAGTGCTTCTGCGATACTGCCGTCGTTATTGTTGCGTTGAATCATCGCTTCCGATAACACACTGGAAATCTGTTGCAGGTCTCCCTGTGACGCCAGTTTCTTTAGCGCTTTGTCTTGTTCAGCTCCAAGCAGCAACGTTCGGAGTTTTTGCAGCTCGTCATCGGTACCAGGAGCAACATTGGCTTTGCTGGTATCTTGCGATTCCATTTATTCCAGTTCGCCGGCGGTTAAATTGTTAGCCATGCCAGCCAGTAGGTTTGCCAGGGTTTTGCGGTCCGCTTTGTTGCTGGAAAGCTCTGTTGAAGTTTGGTTGAGCCTTTCCATTGCTTCATGATGGCGCTGATTCAATTCATTGGCTAACCGCTCCGCTTCATTGGTAAGGCGATCATGTAGTTGGTTATCCGCTTGATCTGAAGCAGCTTTGGCTTCTTCCAACTGATGGCGGAGATGGTCAATATCAGCGGCCAGGTCATCCTCCCTGGCCATTCGTTGACTATTAAGCGATTCAAGATGCTTGGCCAGATCATCGAGCCGGCTATTGAAAGTGGCAGTGAGTTCAGCCAGAGAGTGCTGCATCTGTTGGGTTAGCTGTTTGATCCTGGTGTTGGTATCCTGCTGCAGTGTATGGATATCTGCATTTACTTCGCGAACTTGCGCGCCAAATAATAGCTCCCGGATTTCTTTCAGTTGAAGGGTGGAATCCGGTTTGGCGTCAGATTCAGCGGCAGATGGTTCCTTGTCAGGCCCGGTTTTTTTTTGTGGACTTTTTGTTGCCATATTGAATTCCAGTCTTTCAGAGAATGTGCTCAAACAAGCATCAATAGACTAAGCATGACACAAGACGCTGAATTCGCAACAAAATGTAAGTATACGCAGGTTAAATTTACCGTAGGGTGTGGGCAGTATGTGAGTAGAAGGGGGTTAAAAAGAAGATGTGGGCTGGGAACCCAGCCCACATCCTGGCATTAAGCAGTAGCAGGCTTGGAAGGAGAATGGTCGCCACTGCTCAACTTCTGGGCTTCAGCATGCAATTTTGCTTTGGTTCTGGTCACGTATGTCAGCATGAGAATCGATACGAACAGAGCGAAACAGAAAAAGCCTGAGAAGACATAAAGGGTTAATTCATAGCTGCCTGTTACGGAACGGATGTAGGCAGTAACTTGTGGTCCGGCAATGCCGGCGAGCGCCCAGGCTGTCAGAATATAGCCGTGGATTGCGCCAAGTTCCTTGGTGCCGAACAAGTCGCCGATGAAGGCAGGCAGGGTTGCAAAGCCGCCGCCATAGCATGTCAGGATGGTGTACAAGACAACCTGGAATAGAATGACGCTGGTAATATTTGGCAGGAAGATGAATGCTGCGATTTGGATGATGAAGAATGCCATGTAGGTTTGTGGTCGACCCAAGATATCGGAGAAAGATGCCCAGGTAATACGGCCAATTCCATTAAACAGAGACATTAAGCCTACAACTGCGGCGGCTTCGGCGGCAGTCAAACCTATGCTTTCCTGGGCCAGCGGTGAAGCCGAGTAAATCACTCCGATACCGCAAGAAATATTGATGAACATCATAATCCATAGACCATAGAAAGGTGCGGTTTTTACAGATTCATTAGCAGTTAGTTGCGTCAAATCCTGAACGGCTGCGCGCTTGCCGGATTCAACATCTTTTTTCATGCCTTCAGGCATCCAGCCTTGAGGCGGTCTTTCCAGATAAGTAGCGGAGGAAAACATAATAACGAGGTAGACAATACCCATAATGAACCATGTATTTGCGATGCCGCCGTTTTGAACACCAAAAGATTCGATAATGAAGTTAAATACAGGGCCGCCAATCATGGCGCCAAAACCAAAGCCCATAATGGCTAAGCCTGTCGCCAAGCCGCGTCTATCTGGAAACCATTTTACGAGGGTGGAAACGGGTGTAATGTAGCCAATACCGAGGCCGATGCCGCCTAACACGCCGTAACCAAGCCAAATTACGTAGAGGTTTTCGAGCATGGCGCCCAGGCCGGCAACCAGCAGGCCACCACCGAAGAAGCTGGCAGCCAGCATGCCCGACTTGCGTGGCCCATGGCGTTCAACAAAGTGGCCCATGATGGCAGCCGATAGGCCAAGGAATAGAATCGCAAAGCTGAATGTCCAAGCGATTTCATTGTTTGATGCGCTTGGGATTAGTTCGGCAAGAGGCTTTTTGAATACGCTAAATGCGTAGACTGAGCCGATAGACGCATGCACGCCTACGGCAGAGGCTGCGATGAGCCAACGATTTTTCATTACCATTCTCCTAGTTGTCCGGTTTTACCGACAATATTTTATTGAAGTCGGTAAGCAGCCACTTGATAGGTGTCAAGAATGAATTCAAAGGAGGTTGAGGTTTTTAGGATAATTACGTATAAGCGCGACTAAAATGATTGATTGGTAGTCGCATTTTTAGGTTTTTAATATCAAATCTTGTATTTATACGTAAAGTTTGGGCTTGGCTATAACTGCGTGGCGAGTCCGGCGTCATTGAATATTTCCTTGATTTGCCGCATTTTCTCTTTGCTTGGGGGTTCAACGCCTTCCAGAGGATAGCTTTCGCCATAGGACTCCCACTTATGCTTTCCTAGCTTGTGGTACGGCAGAAGTTCAACTTTTTCGACATTTTTCATTGGTGCGACAAAGTCTGCGAGTCGCTTGATGTCTTCCAGGTCGTCGGAGTAGCCAGGAACAACAACATGGCGAATCCAAGTAGGCTGATTGATCTTATTCAGATACCTGGCAAATTCCAGCGGTTTTTCGTTGGATATTTCTGTCAACAGAATATGCTTGTCGTTGTCTATTTGTTTCAAGTCAAGCAGTACCAGGTTGGTGCGCTCGAACAGCTTATCGAGTTCTTTGCCGTAATCCCGGAGGTTGACATAACCATTGGTATCTAAACAGGTGTGTATGCCCTGTTGGCGTAACAGTTTAAATAAGACACAAATGAACTCCTTTTGCAGCAACGGTTCGCCGCCGGTGACCGTTACGCCTCCGCCAGACGCATCGATAAAAGGAATGTAAGGCAGTATCTCGTCCAGCATTTCGGTGACCGAATAGAGTTTGCCTTCATTGAGGTCCCAAGTATCCCGGTTGTGGCAATATTTACAGCGAAACAAACAGCCTTGAAGAAATACGACAAACCTTGTTCCGGGACCATCGACTGTGCCAAAGCTCTCAAAGCTATGGATTCGCCCAAGTAAGTGCTTAGCATCTACGCTACGGGTTGGAAGCTCAACAAAACTTACGCTCATTTTAAGACTACCTAATGCTTAAAGCTGGTAATTTAGTTCCGGGGAAACGCCCTTGGTGATTCAATACGATTCGGAAGGATAAGAGCATTCCTTGCTCAAGAATAGTCCTTTGTTGCAAAACAACCAGATTTTTTTGCTGCAGCCCGAGGGGGCAGTGGGCTGCAGCGGGGAGGGTTACATCTGGCTGTGGAATGTGCGGTTGATAACGTCCAGCTGTTGTTCACGATTCAGCTTGACGAAGTTAACCGCATAACCGGATACCCGGATAGTTAGCTGTGGATACTGCTCAGGATGTTCCATTGCGTCCAACAGCGTTTCTTTGTTCAGCACATTCACGTTGATGTGGTGGCCGCTCGCTGTGAAGTAGCCATCCAACAGGCTGCTCAGGTTGTTAACGCGCATATCGCGTTCCTTACCAAGCCCTTCTGGCAAAATACTCATGGTATAGGAAATACCGTCTTCCGCGTCATCGTACGGGAGCTTGGCGACACTAAGAAGTGAGGCCAATGCGCCTTTCTCATCACGGCCATGCATCGGGTTTGCTCCAGGAGCAAACGGTTCGCCGGCTTTACGTCCGTCAGGAGTGGAGCCGGTTTTCTTGCCATAAACAACGTTTGAGGTGATGGTCAGAATCGACTGCGTCGGAGTTGCTCCACGGTAAGTCGGCGTCTTGCGGATATTTGCCATGAAATCAGAAACCATTGCATTAGCAATATCGTCTACCCGTGGGTCATTATTACCGAACTTCGGAAAATCGCCTTCGATATCGAAATCGGTGACCATGCCTTCTTCGTTACGAATAGGCTTCACTTTGGCGTATTTAATGGCGCTCAAAGAGTCTGCGAGTATTGACAGGCCTGCCATGCCGCATGCCATGGTTCTGTACACTTCACGATCATGCAGTGCCATTAACGGAGCTTCATAGGCATATTTGTCATGCATATAATGGATGATATTCAGGGCGTTTACGTAAGTTTTCGCCAGCCATTCCATGTAGGTTTGGAAACGCTCCATTACGGTTTCGTAGCTGAATTCTTCATCGGTCAATACAGGCATTTCAGGACCGACCTGCATGCCGGATTTCTCGTCACGGCCGCCGTTGATACCGTAAAGGATTACCTTGGCGAGGTTGGCACGAGCACCGAAGAACTGCATTTGCTTACCAATACGCATGGCGGATACACAGCAGGCTATGCCATAGTCGTCGCCAAATCTGTCGCGCATCAAGTCATCGCTCTCATACTGGATGGAAGAGGTGTCGATAGAAACTTTCGAGCAGAACTCTTTGAAACCAGCCGGAAGCTTGTCGGACCAAAGTACAGTCAAGTTAGGTTCCGGAGCCGCACCCAAGTTGTAAAGGGTTTGTAGCATACGGAATGAAGTCTTGGTGATTAACGGACGACCGTCTTCGCTCATACCTCCGATGGACTCAGTAACCCAGGTAGGATCGCCTGAGAACAACTCATCGTACTCAGGAGTACGGAGGAAGCGAACCATTCTTAATTTGATGACCAAATCGTCAATAAGCTCTTGAGCTTCGTCTTCAGTCAATACGCCGGCTGCGATATCGCGTTCGATGTAAATGTCGAAGAAGTTTTGCGCACGGCCAAAGCTCATGGCGGCACCGTTTGAGAACTTGACTGCGGCCAAGTAGCCGAAGTAGGTCCATTGGATAGCTTCGCGGGCGTTTTGTGCGGCTCTGCCGATGTCAAAGCCATAGCTTTTTGCCATGACTTTCATGTCTTCCAGTGCTTTGAGCTGATCAGTCAGTTCTTCGCGAAGACGAATGGTCGACTCGTCCATCACGTTACCGTTAAGTTCCGATTTTTCCGTTTTCTTGAACTTGATTAATGCATCGATACCGTAGAGAGCGACACGACGGTAGTCGCCGATGATCCGGCCACGCCCGTAAGCATCTGGCAGGCCGGTAATGATGCCGACTTTCCGGCAAGCAAGGATTTCCGGTGTGTAAGCGCTGAAAACGCCTTCGTTGTGGGTTTTGCGGTATTTGGTAAAGGTTTCCCAAACTTGGGGGTTCAGCTCCTTGCCGTAGGTATCGCAAGAGGTTTTAACCATGCGAATACCGCCGCTACAGATAATTGCACGCTTCAAGGGAGCGTCGGTTTGCAAGCCGACAATACGCTCCAGGCTTTGATCGATATAGCCTGCATCGTGCGAAGTAATGGTTGAAGGAGTCTCAGGATCGAAATCGAGAGGCGCATGTTTGGCATTCTCTTCCTTCATCAGCTCAAGGACTTTGCCCCAAACAGTTTTGGTACGGTCAGTTGCTTCGGAAAGAAACTCGTCATTACCTTCGTATGGAGCATAGTTGAGTTGGATAAAGTCACGAACGTTGACTTCTTTTTGCCAGGGACCTGCTTGAAACCCCTCCCAAGGATTTGATTCGGTTTGAGCAACGGTTTGGTCTTGGTCATTTCTGTACATAAATAATTCCTAATGTTTCGTGTAAAACACAATGGTAACGCTTTACGCGCCCCCCCTTTAAAACCTTCATTTGCTGACGGGTGACATCTGCAAATAGCCCCGGTTTCGAAGCGCACCTGCCCAGTGCCCAATTTTGCAGCCATTTGGCTGTAAGCTGCTAACCGGTGCATCCTCACCAGAAATATGGTTGATGATGTCGTGCTTTGCACATTATTTTTATGTGACATGCCAGAAGACCAAGCACTGACTCGCTGCGCCCAACAAATGCAGCCAGTCATCATTTCACCATACTGTGTCGGTGAATCATCCTGATTGTGGAATCCGCCTTGGATTTCAGTGGTTGTAATATTACGACTTTTAAGATGTGAAAAATTTGACGTGCGTCATCTTATCCGGGGTTGTGGGGAGAAAATTGAGTAATTGCTCGGGTACATCTGGCTCCGGTTTGTGAATTGAGATGATTCTAACCGGGATTTGTCAATCCAGGTCCTGCGCACGTTGGATATTTGATTCAAATAAAAGATATAAAAAACAAATGGTTGAAAAGTTTTTTTCGAATTGTTTGGGCGCCATTGTTACTATTTGTAAATGGCCAAACAGCCTGCTTCAGGAATCAGAAGTCAGGAGAAAATTTGCCGCTTTGGGTTCATTCCGGTAAACAGGCATATAACAAAATTGAATAAATAGTGATCGCTTATACTTTTCTATAATTTTGGTAAGTTTACAAAAATAATGAGGCTTTGCGCGCTGTAAGCGTCTTGCCTGCATCCTTCCATAAACAAACTCCTGGCAACAACAGAAGGGTGTGCACCAAATTAGAACAACTTTGCACGCCAGACTAAATAAAAAGGTGGTCCCTGGCGCCTCAGGTTTAGCTGGAAGGCTTTCTTATCTATACTGCTGTAGTTCACGGTCTCCTATATCCTGTAGTAAATATAGTCAAAACTAAGAATCCACACCCAAGATAGGAAGTAAACATGTCCAGACCCACGATATCCACTGGCAGCATCGATTTTTCGACAGGTAAGCAAGCCAAAAACAAAGCTCCGCGCAACGCTGCTCCTCAGGTGAAAACCTGCCATATTGCCATTTTGGGTGACTTTTCCGGGAGAGGGCACCGGGACACCGCGGATGTAACCGGACTCGCAAACCGAAAGATGATCGAGGTGGATCGTGACAACCTGGAGGAGATTTTCGAAAGGCTGAAGGTTACGCTGGATACGCCATTGGCGGACGGGCCCATGACTTTCCGCGAAATGGATGACCTGCACCCCGATTTTATCTACGAGCGTATCCCGCTTTTTGATCGCTTTAAAAATCTACGTAAGCGATTGAAAAATTCTTCGACCTTTGATGAGGCTGCACAGGAAGTGCAAAGCTGGGCGACTTCTAAATCCTCGTCGGAAACCGCTAAGCAATCGCAGGTTGCGGCTGCGGACGATAGCAAGGAGGCACAGCAGGCGAATGGGCAGAATGACGCCGCAGACGAATCGTTGTTAGATCAGTTGCTCGGAGCGCCAATAGCCAAGCAGACTTCTGAGGAATTTGATGTAAAACAACTGGTTAGGGATATTATGGAGCCCTATCTCATACCTCGCCCGGACCCCCGGCAAGATGAGCTGCTGGCTTCCGTGGATGAGTCCACCAGCCAATTGATGCGGAAAATATTGCATAACAGCGACTTCCAAAAAATAGAGGCAAGCTGGCGGAGCTTGTATCTGTTGACCAAGCAACTGGAAACGGACAGCAAACTTAAAGTTTTTATCATGGACGTTAGCCGGCAGGAACTATTGGACGATGCGGAAGCCTGGGCTGCCGGTGAATCAGGCGGTTTGCACAAGCGGCTGGTGGAAAAGCGCCAGGTGGAAGGTCAGGACGCCTTTGCGATGCTACTCGCCGATTATCAATTTACCGACAGCGAAATCCATGTTGCAGGGCTCCGCTATCTCGCTGAACTTGGCGCTGCAACAGGCGCCGGTGTGTTGACGGGAGGCAATGAGCGAATCGCAGGCACCGCCAGCCTGGCCAAGCAACCTGATAGCGATGACTGGAACTATCGGGCAGACCCGAGCTTCTTGTCGGCTTGGCAGTCATTTCGGCAAACCGAGGAGAGTCAGTTTTTAAGTCTGCTTGCCCCACGCTTCCTGCTTCGACTTCCATACGGCAAGAAGTATTCGCATGTCGAAAGTTTCAGTTTTGAAGAGCTGCCTGTAAATAATCCCCACCACTACTATTTATGGGGGAATAGTGCTTGGTTGGCCGTATTATTGCTTGGCAAGAGCTATAGCCAATTTGGCTGGTCCTTCCAACCGGGTGCAATCCAGGAAGTGGACAAGCTGCCTATTCACGTGATGTATGATGCCGATGGCGATGCCCATGTGACGCCTTGCGCCGAAATCAACATGACCGACCGAACAGCCGCCAAATTGGTTGCAGCAGGGTTGTCAGTTGTGCGCAGTGTCATGGAAAAAGATAAGGTGGTTGTCCCTGACATTCGTTCCTCGCACCTTGACAGCAGCACCTTAAAAGGACCCTGGCAAGATTCCTAAACCAGTGTAGGCACTACACCAGGATAAACGTTGAACTGGAGCGTTCATGCTTGAACCATTAAAAACCCTGCGGGAAATTTTTCAGGCGGCTGCAGATTTGCAGAACCCCGCCGACTTGCTCGAACTTATCGTGGATCAAGTGCAGCGGGTGATGAATTCTGACGTGTGCAGTGTGTATCTGTTGGACGAGGAGTCCAATGAACTTGATCTGATGGCAAGCAGAGGGCTTAACCAGAAAGCGGTAGGGCGCATCCATTTACAGCTGGGCGAAGGTTTAATCGGCTACATTGCTGAGCACCGCTCAATGCTGAACGTCAAGTGTGCCCAGGAGCATCCCAACTTCAAATTGTTTCCGGAAGCCAAGGAAGAGAAGTTCAATGGATTTCTCGGCGTACCGATTATTAGTTTTCGCAAGTTAATCGGTGTTATCGCAGTACAAAAACGTCAGGCGAAAGCCTTTTCGGATGAAGAAGAGGCATTTGTTATCACCATAGCCGCCCAGTTGGCAGGTCCGTTGAGTCAGTGGGTGCATCTGGAGAAAGATGCGCGGGTGGAAGATCCCGTGACCCATGAAAAGGTAAATCTTAAGTTTCAGGGGGTGAAAGGCGCGCCGGGAGTCGCCTTGGGTAAAGTTCGTTGGATAACGCGAACCCATGAGTTGGAATCGGTCGTCGAACGCAAAACGGAAGATCCTAAGAAAGAACACAGGATATTCCAGGATGCCTTGGCCGCCGCGAAAGCGGAAATGGATACCAGCGGCGACCTGCTGGAGGCGACCTTGCCAAAAGATGTATTGGCGCTTTTTGGCGTGTATAAGATGATCCTTGAGGATAAAGGACTATCTGGTGAAATCGAGCAGCATATCGAATCGGGCTTGACCGCGGCCTCAGCGTTAAAGACCACCGTCGAAGCCCATGCAAGAATCTTTGAAAAGATGGAAGATAGCTATTTGCGGGCGAAAGCGGAAGATATTCGGCATATCGGTAATCGCATCTACGCTCATATGCATGCTGTTGATAGTTTGCAAGCGGCTGATATTCAAGAGCCCACTATCCTGGTCGGCAAGGATCTCAGTATCACGGATGTCGCGATGGTGCCCGCCAAATATCTCGTTGGCTTGGTGTGCACAAGCGGTTCTTCGTTGTCGCATATTGCGATTCTTGCCAACGCCATGGGCATACCCGCCGTGATGGGGCTGACGGAGTTCAGTAATGCCAAAATTGATCAGTCGGAAGGTATTATAGATGGCTACCGGGGAGTCCTGTTTCTCAATCCGATTGCGAATCTGCGAGATGAATACCGTAGGCTAGCCAAGCAAGAGGCTAAGCTGATCAAGGGCTTGGATAACCTCAAAGACGAGCCTGCGGAAACCACGGACGGTGTGCGAGTCAAACTGTATGCCAATACCGGATTGCAGGCAGATATCACCCCAGGGTTGTTGCGAGGCGCAGAGGGCGTCGGCCTGTACAGGTCCGAAATTCCCTTTATGTTGCATGAGTCTTTTCCGTCTGAAGAAGAGCAAGTGAAAATCTATCGGAAAATCCTGGAGGCTTACGCCCCAAATCCGGTGCACATGCGAACCTTGGATATCGGAGGCGATAAAAGCCTGCCTTATTTCACCATCAGCGAGGAAAATCCATTCCTTGGCTGGCGGGGTATTCGTTTCACTTTGGACAATGCCGGGATTTTCATCAGTCAGGTTCGGGCGATGCTAAAGGCTGGTAAAGCGACCGGGAATCTCAGTATCTTACTGCCGATGATCAGCCGGTTGGATGAAATCGATGCCTTCTACGACATTTTGGAGGAGGCCATTCAGCAACTGAAGGAGGCCGGAATCGATATTTGCCGGCCCAAGGTAGGCGCGATGATCGAAGTTCCTTCCGCCATGGTGATGTTGCCGGATATTGCCAAACGTGTTGATTATATCTCCATCGGCAGTAATGACTTTACCCAATACCTGCTTGCTGTAGATCGCAACAATCCCCAGGTTTCCCAGTTGTTTAACTGGTTCAATCCGGCAGTGTTACGTTCTCTGAAGAATATCGTCGCAACGGCAAAAGCACATAAAATTCCGGTCAGCGTCTGTGGCGAAATGGCAGCGGACCCGGCTGCGGTGATTCTGCTCCTGGCGATGCGGATGGATATGCTGAGCGTATCGGCGCAGAATCTTCCGAAAGTGAAATGGGTAATTCGCACCATTAGGTATGAGCGGGCAAAGAAGCTTTGGGAGAAAGCCCAGCGAATGCGTGATGAAGAAGCGATCCTATCCATGCTGCATAGCGAATTGGACAACCTGGGTTTGGGCGGCTTGATACGCGCCGGGGCCTAATCAACTGGCCTAACCAGCCGCGGCGAGTTTTTTGTAAGTATCAGAAGAGCCCGCGCCAGCTCCAGGCAGTAAGGAAAATTTTGAAGGTGTTGCGATAGCAGTTTGGCCACTGGATTCCGGAGCGCTGAATGGCTTTCTGAGGGGGCTGAGTCATTGATTTCCCTGCAGACAAGAAATATGGCGGTCGTAACCTTGCTTAGTTTCGTTCCTGATAAGGTGAGGACCACCGCAAGACTTTCTGACCTGTTCAGCCCCATCTCCTGAACCTTGATAAACTCCGTTTCGTTTACGGTCGAGGACCCGTCCAGCATTTTTAACAATCCTGTTGTCGAGTGCTCCTCCTCAGAAATTGCACTCTGACCAAGAAATTCGACTAACTGTCCCAGACTTTCGCCACCCAAGACCCCTTCGAATACGTCACACAGGGTTTTCAGCCGTTGCATGCTGACACTGAACACCGATAAGGCAGTGGCGCAACTACCAAGGGATCTGTTTACATGCAGTTCTACGGTGAATTCAAACTGCGCTTGGTCGAAAGCATAAGACGCCAGTTTATCTTCCAGCCAGCCGATATCGGTTTCCTGCTTCGGCTCCTGGGCTGCCTTTTCCTTGTGTTTTTCCCTAGAGACCGTTTTTTGTTGTGCGGCCTCCTGGTAGTGTTTCTCGATAGCCTGTAACAGTGTTCTTGGTTGAAACTTATGCTTGGAAAGAATGGTCGGGGGGATATTAAGGAGGTTGCCGTTTAGCTGGAGTTCCTTTAAGTGACTGAATGAAAAGAAACTGGGAGGTAACTCCTGCAGTTCATTGAAGCTTAGGTCAAGAATATTCAAGGCTTGCAGTTTGCCAAAGTTAGCCGGAAGGCGGGTAAGGGCATTGTAAGCAAAGCGAAATTCCTGCAGGTTATGGCAGAGAACGATACTGGCGGGCAGTTTGATTAGTTGATTGCCATAGACATCCAACACCTGCAGGTTGGTCATTTTGGCGAAGATGTTAGGTAGTGCCGACAATTGGTTGGAGGCAAGCTCTAAACGTATCAGCTTTTCCAAGTGCTTGAGCTCGTCTGGAAGGTCCGCGAGCTGATTGCCGGATAAATCCAAGGTTCGCAATTGGGTCAGCCTGCCGATGTCCGGGCTGATGGTTTGCAGCTGGTTACCCGTTAACACCAGCGTCTGCAGTTGAGTGAGCGAGAATACCTGTTCAGGCACTTCTTCCAGTTCTAGGTAATTGAGATAGAGTTCCGTGGCATTTGCGGCGCGCACGTCTTCAATCAAATTTTGTATTTTTTCGGCAACCATTTAGTCTTAGTAAAGTAACTCCAGAGATTCTCTAGTCTAGTTTGAGATCGCCCAGATGAAAAAGAAAGTTGTCCGCCCGGGATATATGACCAAGGAACTTAAAAAGGTCCGAATACCGGTCGGTGAATTGCAGATTGGCATGTTCGTCTGCGAGCTTGACCGGCCATGGATCGATACGCCTTTTCTCATCCAGGGTTTTCTCATTGAAAGTATGGAGCATATTGAACTTGTCCAGGAGTTTTGCGAGTTTGTTTATGTCGATGCGGTGCAGGAGCAATATGTTCCTGCCGAGGAAAGGGCGGTCTCTAATCGCAAGCAACGCACAAGATACATTAATAAAGTCAGTTTTGAGCAGGAGCAGACCCAGGCCACAGGTATCTTCAAGCATGCGAGGCAGCTCACTAAATCCGTTATGGACGAGGTTCGTCTGGGCAATGCGCTGGATGCCAACAAAGCCAAGGAAACAGTCGAAGATTGCGTGGACAGTATTATTCGCAATCCGGATGCCTTGATGTGGTTGAGTAAAATCCGCAATGTGGATAGTTATACGGCGGATCACAGCCTCAATGTCGCTATATTGGCCATTGCTTTTGGTCGCCATTTGGGTTTCGAACGAGACGATCTAACCAAACTCGGCCTTTGCGGTTTACTGCATGACATTGGCAAAATGAAGATTCCCCAGGAGATTCTTCAGAAGACCCAGCCGTTGACCGAGGATGAAATGAGCATTCTGCAAGGACATCCGATTCATGGGCGCAACATCCTCATGTCCCATCCGAATCTTTATCACGGCATTACCGACGTTGCCCATAGCCATCATGAGCATTTAGACGGTACCGGCTATCCGAGGGGGATAAAGGAGATGGGCCTGTCTCCAAATACCCGCATCATTTCTATCGTCGACACCTACGACAACTATACCACCAGCCAGCCCCGTAGCCCGGCCAGGTCTTCGCTGGAGGCAATGCGGTATCTTTATGCCAAACGCGGTGCAAAATTCGATAGCCAATTGGTGGATAGCTTTATTCAATGTGTGGGCCTGTATCCGCCAGGGAGCATAGTGGAGCTGAAGAACGGCTACATTGGCCTGGTGATTTCCACCAACTATCGCAACCGCCGACTCCCCAAGATTTTGTTACTGCTCGATGACGAGAAGGAATCAATTTCGAATAAGATCGTCAACTTAGGTGATCCGCGACAGCAGGGGCAGAGGAAGGAGTACCTGATTAAGCATGTTCATGTCGATGGTAGCTTCGGCATTCACTTGAAGGAGCATCTGGCAAGAGGATTGACTTTTTCTTAATCAACTCCCCGTGCCCAAGCTCTACCAGGACCTTCAACAAGATAGAAAAAAAGCAGCGCCCACTTTATACTCGCAGCCAGAATTTTTGTGTGGTGAAAAGGCGAATTCATGCTGAAGTATCAAATCGTCCCTGTGACTCCTTTCATGCAGAACTGCAGTGTCATCTGGTGTGAGGAAACAAACAAAGCTGCCGTGGTCGATCCGGGTGGCGATATTGGAAAAATCCGCAAAGTGGTGGAAGAGAAGCAACTTACGTTAGAGAAAATTCTTCTCACCCACGCCCATATCGATCATGCCGGCGGCACCCATGAGCTGGCCGAGACAGCCGGGATACCCATTGAAGGGCCAGAATGGGAAGATAAATTTTGGATTGATGCCCTTCCTCAACAAAGCGATATGTTCGGTTTTCCCCATGTGGAAGTCTTTGAGCCCTCCCGGTGGCTGAAAGAAGGCGATCAGTGCACCGTCGGCAAGCAGGTTCTCGAAGTGTATCATTGTCCGGGTCATACTCCTGGACATGTCATATTCTTCCATCCAGGAAGCAAATTGGCGATTGTCGGTGACGTACTGTTTAATGGTTCCATCGGCCGCACGGATTTTCCTAAAGGCGATCATGCGACGCTGATTAATTCCATCAAAACCAAGTTGTTTCCCTTAGGGGATGATGTCTCGTTTATTCCAGGTCACGGCCCGATGTCGACTTTTGGTTTTGAGCGAAAAACCAATCCGTTTGTCAAAGATTAAGGGTTCCTAATCCTCCGTTTCAAATCGGGTGCCCTCCAGCAGGTCCAAGGACAGTTCGCCTGGTTGCCGGGTGATGCAACCCTCCAGAGCTCGCCCGACGCGTAGCAGTTCGTGCTCATGCCATGGCTTGCCGATAAGTTGAAGGCCTATCGGCAAGCCCGATTCATCATATCCGGCGGGAACCGTCAGGGCCGGTAAGCCCACCAGATTCGCCGAATAGCAAAAGCGCATCAATTCAGTGGTCGTGGTAAGACTGCTCTCGGCACTGTCGTCATTCTGTGCCTTTATCTTCGGCGCCGTTATTGCCGTGGTAGGCGTGACGACTATGTCGGTATCTTGGAAGATACGTTCAAATTCCTGCATCGCCAAACTGCGGACCTGCTGTGCCTTAACATAATCAGTGCTACTGAACAGTTTTGTCAGTGCCAGTATCAGGCGGGTGTCCGGAGCAAATTGGTCGGGGTCTGCTCGATGAACAGTATCTACCGCCGCTCGCATTTCGGAACTGATGGTTAGCGCATGGGCAACTCGCTGCAGATTTAACTCGCTGACTTCAATGTCATATACGGATGCCCCGAGAGACTTCAGGTGCTCCACCGCCAGGTGGCTCTGTTGCACGATATCCCGCGCGGCGTGGCTGAACCAAGGGGCGTAGATGCCCAGCTTTACATCGCTTAAATCCTTTTTCAGATACTGGCTCAAATGCACTGCCGGCTGCGAACAGCTGTATTGATCCAGCAAATCAGGACCGGCAATGATGCTATAGGTCAACGCGACATCGTCCACGGTCATGCCAATCGGCCCCATGTGCGCGACGCTCCAGCAGAGTGGGAACGCGCCATGTTCACTTACCCGCCCCCAGGTTGGCTTGAGTCCGGCGACGCCGCATAATCCCGCCGGAATCCGAATAGATCCGCCGCCATCCGCTCCCAAGGTTACCGGACAAATTCCGGCCGCCACCGCCGCCGCACTGCCACTGGAAGAACCCCCGGCGTAGCGATCCAAATCGTATGGATTGCGACAATGCCCGTAGGTGACATTAGCACCGGTCACGCCGATGCCAATTTCGTGCATATTCGCTTTGCCGATGATAATTGCACCCGTAGCGCGCAACCGCGCTACCGCCGTCGCATCCTGGTTGGCCGAACCGTCCTGGCCTAAAATCTGACTGCCGACCGTTGTCGTGTAGGGCAGTGTGTCGATCTCATCTTTTATCGCTACCGGGATACCGTCCAACCAACTCAGAGGCCTACCTGCGGCAAAACGTTCGTCACTCGCTCTGGCTTGTTGTCTGACATCCTGCTCGTTGGTGATGATAATCGCATTCAATTGCCTCTCGAGTTTGTTGGTCAGGTCGATATATTCAATTGCCTTTTCCGCCACTTCAATCGGACTGATCCTTACTTCCCTGTAGGCTTGCCCTATTTCGAATACACCTGGCAAATGGCCCTGATTGGGCTCAAAGCCGGCTTGTTCAAAAAATGCCAGACTGGCGCGCGCCTGGGCTGCGGATAGACTACGTCCAGGGGGATGTTGCGGTAAAAAGGTGGGCGGTTGCTGCAAATCAGCGCTTTGAATCTGGCTTGCACCTAGTTCTTTCGCCAGCACCGGGCCGAGCAAATTCCGGGTTGCCCCACGTTCCATGAGAGCGATGGCGCTGCGTAACGATGCGCCCGCCAGACGCGGTACTCTCAGCGTTTTTAAGTCATAGGGCATAGTCGAATCCAGGTCGTAAAGTGAAATCGGGAATTAGCAAATCAGGCAATCAGGACTACTAAGTCTAGCTGATTTCAGCGCTTGGTCTGTGTGGAATTGGGTTAGAAAAGTTTGAAGTGGCCCAATCTTACGTCTAACGGCGGGATTCCCTCGTCACCTCTTCATTGAGCGGTAACCTTCTAACTTGACCTTTCATGCCAGATGGCTACAGTAGCCCAGATATTAGAAGAATAAGCCTGAAGATACGCATTTCGCAGTAGTAGGAGAAATTCCTTGTCCAACAGCTATAACGCCGACTCAATTGAAGTTCTAAACGGCCTGGACCCGGTACGCCGGCGCCCAGGTATGTATACCGATACCAGCCGCCCCAACCATCTCGCGCAGGAAGTGATAGACAATAGTGTCGATGAAGCATTAGCCGGCCATGCCCGGCAGATCGATGTGGTGTTGAATGCGGACGGATCGCTTTCGGTAACGGATGACGGTCGTGGCATGCCGGTGGACATCCATAAAGAGGAAGGCATTCCAGGCGTTGAACTCATCCTGTCTAAACTGCATGCCGGGGGGAAGTTTTCCAGCAAGAACTATCAGTTTTCCGGCGGTTTGCATGGCGTTGGGGTTTCCGTTGTCAATGCCTTGTCATTGTCGCTGGACGTAACGATTCGGCGCGGAGGACAGGTGTATCAAATCGCCTTCGCCGGCGGCGATAAGGTTTCCGACCTTAAAGTAATAGACACCTGTGGAAAACGCAATACCGGCACAACGGTTACTTTTACCCCTGACCCGCAATATTTTGACTCGGCAAAATTTTCCCTCAGCCGGCTGCGACATACCCTGCGCGCCAAGGCCGTGTTGTGTTCCGGCCTGCGCATGACTTTTCATGATAAAAATACCGGCGAAAAATTAGAATGGCATTATGAAGACGGTTTAAACGACTATCTAAAAAGTGCTACCGCTTCGTATCCGACTTTACCCGCGGAACCCTTTATCGGCCAGATGCAGGGGTCGACGGAAGCTGTCGATTGGGCGGTGCAGTGGCTGCCAGAAGGTGGCGAAGCAGTAACGGAAAGTTATGTCAATCTGATTCCCACTGCCCAGGGAGGCACCCATGTGAACGGTCTGCGGTCCGGTCTGCTGGAAGCCATGCGGGAGTTTTGCGAATTCCGCAACCTGGTGCCCCGAGGCGTCAAACTGACTCCGGAGGATGTCTGGGACAAATGTTGTTATGTGCTCTCGGTCAAAATGCAAGAGCCGCAGTTTTCCGGGCAGACTAAAGAGCGGTTGTCGTCCAGGGAATGCGCGACCTTCGTATCGGGTGTGGTGAAAGATTCCTTCAGCCTTTGGCTTAACCAGCATACCGCCGACGCAGAACAGCTCGCGGGGCTGGCGATTAGCAACGCCCAACGGCGACTACGGGCAGCAAAAAAGGTTGCCCGGAAGAAAATCACTAGTGGTCCCGCATTACCGGGCAAATTAGCGGACTGCAGTTGTGACGATCCCATGCTGGGGGAACTGTTTCTGGTCGAGGGCGACTCCGCCGGTGGTTCCGCCAAGCAAGCACGGGATCGGGAGTATCAGGCGATCATGCCGCTTCGTGGGAAAATTCTGAACACCTGGGAAGTCGATCCGGAGCAGATCCTGGCTTCACAGGAAGTACACGATATCGCCGTGGCGCTTGGCGTCGATCCGGGTTCCAAAGATCTGGAAGGTCTCAGATATGGCAGGATCTGCATCCTGGCCGATGCCGATTCCGATGGCTTGCATATTGCCACATTGCTCTGCGCCTTGTTTGTCAGGCACTTTCGGCCGCTGGTTGCTGCCGGCCATGTGTATGTGGCAATGCCCCCTCTATATCGTATCGATGTCGGTAAAGACGTTTACTATGCTTTGGATGACTACGAAAAACAGGGAATTCTCGACCGTATAGCCGCCGAAAAGAAACGCGGCAAAATCAATGTGCAACGGTTCAAAGGATTGGGCGAAATGAATCCCATGCAGCTCCGAGAAACCACCATGGCTAGAGATACCCGTCGATTAGTTCAGTTGGCAATCGAGGAAGAAGACAATACTAACGAAGTGATGGATATGATGCTGGCGAAAAAACGTGCTGGAGATCGTAAGTCCTGGTTGGAAGAGAAGGGTAATTTGGCGGAGGTGGTTGGGTAGTATTAATGAATGTTTTCCAGCTCAACGGGAGCTGGAAAACGAAGTAAGCAACTCTGCGACTATTGATAGCGTTACCTGAATGTCACATCTCCTCATAAACCCGAACAAACCTGGCAAATCGTGGCAGCCCAGTGCTTGTAAGACCAGAATATTCAAAGGTTATCCATTCCCCTGCCTGAGGCGGTTTGCGGCGCTCTGCATCGGTAAAGCCGGTGCCAATTTTCATTTGGCGACCATCTTTCAGTTCCACTAAGAGCGCTCCCAGCATATTGGTGTATTTGCCTTTGCCGGGAATATGTGCGAGTACTTTGGCTTCATCATCAAAAGCCGGCTTCATTTTTAGCAGATTATCGTGCCGGCCGGGCTGATAGACGGCATTTGCCTTTTGTAGCATCAATCCTTCTCCGCCCTGGGCGACTGTCCTTTTTAGATGTTCATCCAGATCAGACTTTCCATTGATGGGGTATTGCTGCACTACTTGCAGCCAATCCAATGTAAGCGGCTGTATTAAGTCCTGAAGCGCTTTGTAGCGTTGTTCGAATCCGCCGGGATAACCGGGCAAATCAAAGACCATATATTTAATGTTGAGCCAGTCTTCGTCTACAGGCTTGTCTCGGCGAATGATACCCGAGACCCCGGAAAAGTGGCCTCTGGCAATCCACAGTTCGCCATCCAAAGGGAGATTCGGTAAATCTCTGATAAACCAGTTCGGCGGATTGATTAGATTGCCGGATCGGGTCAGGAAACGGGTTCCATCCCAGTAGGCTCGTACACCATCCAGCTTTTCACTGACTAAATATTCTGTGATCGCATGATGGGGTTGATAGTTTTGGGCTAAAGCCAGTTTCGGCTTTTTTAGCGTTTCAGCATGATTGAGGGGAGAAAGAACAAGAGAGACAACCAATACGGTTGCGAGTAAAAATGTAAACATAGATCACTCCTTGATTGAATTACGCCACTGTCCATGGCAATGAGTGGAGCATTCTAGCAAAGCACCGAAGGCAGTCAATTCAGAAATATTCTAATCTAGCTCAACGGTGCTTATTTTATAGCAGTGCTGTTCAGCGTAGTTGCATAGAAGCGCCGGGCAGGAACGGGTCTCCTGCGCGGCCGAATCTTGCCAGGGAAGTCGTTAGCAGCCGAAGCCGAGACCCAAAAATTTAAGCGCTCTCTTCTAATTGCCTTTGGGGTGGAGCCTCAATCTTCAACGTCGCATTCACGTCATCCCGGATTTTTCGATAGGTTTCCGCATCTTCTATCAGCTTGTCCAGATCGGAGACAGGAAACATTTCTTCCAGAGCAGCTTTGGCTTCGGAGGTTTTGAAGATCTTCGGCATCAGTTCCCGTACCGCTCTTAGCATGACTTCAGGGGATACAGATGCGCCTGGCGATGCGCCGAGGAGTGTGGCATAGGACTTGTCGTCGGATACGACGATTTCGGTACCCATTTGCAAGTCGCCGTCTTTGATAATTTGTACTCGCTGGCCGGCTTGAATAACCCGCCATTCGAAGCGTTTACTTAAGCCCGGGGCGAAATCCTCCAGGGTTTTCAACATCGCCGTTTTTCCCTTAAACGTTTCCTTGAACAAATAGCTGACCAGGGGGAAATGCTCTCTGGCGACATTTAACAGGTTGGGAATGTCGTGGAAATAGGTCGCGCGAATATATTCCATGATGCTGCGGCCTTTTTCCAAAGCGGGCAGGAAGGTCGCAAAGGGGCCGAATAACAGATAATGCCTGCCGTTATTGGCACGCAGGTCCAAGTGGGGAACGGACATTGGAGGTGCGCCTACGGCAGCCTTTCCATAGGTTTTGGCATCATAATGCTTGGCCATTTCCTCATCGATCTCGGTGAATAAAAATCTTCCGCCGACAGGGAATCCCGCGAACCGCGTTCGACTTGGAATGTGGCTGCGCTTGAGAATCGGGAATGCGCCTCCGCCGGCGCCGACAAAAAGCTTGTCGGCCCTGAACTGGACTCGATCGGGACCTTGAGTACACTCGATCAGCCAACTGCCGGAAGGGCTTTTGTGGACACGATAGACATGGGTGCCGTACTCGATGTTGATACCTTCCTGTTTGATCAGGTGGTCGGCAGTTTGCTTGGTAATCGTCTCAAAATTGACATCGGTACCGTGTTTGATCATGGTCGCCGCCATTTTTTGTGTACGCGGGCGGCTCTCCATGGTGAGGGGAATCCAGCTCTTTATTTCGTCGAAATCTTCCGATATTTGCATGGTTTCAAAAAAATGATGCGCAGACATCTGTTTGTAACGCATCTGCAGCAGGCCGACACTTTCTTCTGATACCAGTGTGCAGTGTTTTGTGGGATGAATAATGCTCGCCGGATCCTTTACAACCCCTGATTTAACCAAATACGCCCAATATTGTTTGGCGACGTTAAACTGCGCATGAATCGTGAGGGCTTTCTCAACGGCAATGACTTCTTCGTCAACCGGCGTGTAGTTTAACTCGCAATTGGCTTCGTGCCCTGTGCCGGCATTGTTGAAGACGCTCGAATTGCTGCCGGCAGCATGCTTCAACCGTTCAATAATCGTGATATTCAGGTCCGGGGCAAGCTGTTTCGCTATCTTTGCAAAGGTAATCCCCATGATTCCGGCACCGATGACTACAACGTCCATTATTTCCTCTCTTAGTCGACAAGTCTAAAATCGTATCTTAAAACGCGCGGAAGCATAATACCGCATATTCTTCCTATTTACGGGAGTCTGTTCCGTTTAAGATTGCAATCTTGCTTCGAAAAATGGCCGAATATCAATCCCGGGTATCGATCTTGCTGGTTATTTTGGACACTGAACTCTAAAGTATCTTATACATTCCTTATTTTATTGATTAGCTTATGGATTTTGAATTAGTCGCCATTGCGCTCGGAGATGTGACCTGGATTCTTTTGGCATTTTGCTTAGGGCTATTTGCCAAGTTTCTCTCACTGCCGCCGTTGGTGGGCTTTCTGGCGACGGGCTTTATTCTCGGCGCCTTTGGTATCACATCCGGGGATACCCTTAACAAGCTTGCAGACCTCGGTATAACCCTGCTGTTGTTTTCCGTAGGCTTGAAACTTGATTTAAAAAGTCTGTTTCGACCGCAAATCTGGGCTGTGACCGCGCTTCATGTCAGTGCCGTATTAACCATTTTCGGTGCAGTGACACTTGTATTCGTTGCACTAAAATTTCCGCTTTTTGAAAGTTTGGACTGGAAGACGGCGTTGTTGATTGCATTCGCCATGAGCTTTTCGTCTACGGTGTTTGTCGTTAAGGTTTTGGAAGACAAGGGCGGCATGAAATCGTTATACGGCCGCGTAGCCATCGGTATCCTGATTATGCAGGATCTTTTGGCGGTCGGTTTTCTGGCGGCCTCAAGCGGCAAAATACCTTCAGTAGCCGCATTGGGTTTGCTGCTATTAATTCCCTTGCGGCCGGTCTTGTGGCAGTTACTGGTGCGTTCCGGCCATGGCGAGCTGCTGATTCTCTTGGGACTGGTCTTTGCCCTTGGCGGCGCCGAATTGTTCGAACTGGTCGGAGTAAAAGGAGATCTTGGGGCATTAATCATGGGGGTACTCATTTCCGCGCATCCCAAATCATCCGAGTTGGCGAAAGCCATGTTTGGATTTAAAAATCTGTTTCTTATCGGATTTTTCTTATCCATCGGCTTATCCGGCAGTCTCTCACTGCCGGCATTGGAGGTCGCGCTGATATTCTTATGCTTGCTCTCGGTAAAATCTGGTCTGTTCTACGTCCTTATGACCCGTTTCAGGTTACGGGCAAGAACCTCCTTTATCGCCACGCTGAACTTGAGCAACTATAGCGAGTTCGGACTGATCGTAATTGCAATCGGCGTATCTAACGGGTGGCTGGAGTCTGATTGGCTGGTGGCCATGGCGCTGCTCGTGTCTCTCTCCTTTGTAGTATCTGCAGCGGTCAATACCAGGGATAATCAGCTTTATCATCGGTTCCACGACTTTTTAATTCGTTTTCAGGACTCGAAACGCATCGAGGGTGACCAGATTCTGGAAACGTCGGGTACCCGGATCGCTGTGTTTGGCATGGGTAGAGTGGGTAGCGGCGCCTATGATCGGATGGTGGAACGTTATGGCGAGTCCGTGATCGGTTTTGACGCCGATGCCGTGAATGTAACAAATCAGCAAAAGGAAGGAAGGCGGGTATTGCAAGGCGATCCCAGCGATGAAGATTTTTGGGAGAAGCTGGAGAAAAACTATACCTTCGACTTGGTGATGTTGGCGCTCCCCGGTCATCGGGCATCTGTGGAAGCTATAAGGCAATTGAAAGCGATCAACTTTCAAGGACGCATAGCCGCAACGGCAAAGTATACCGACGAAGAAAAACTGCTGTTAAAGGAAGGTGCAAACCATGTGTTTAACTTTTATCGCGAGGCAGGCGTTGGATTTGCCAATGAGATAAGTTTGCCACCGGATAAATAAAGAGTCTCGACGAACTGCAATCTGCAATCATTTATATGGCAAATCTTAAACTGCAATTACTTACGGAGCTGCTTAAAATACTTCCTGAAGCCGGCATTATTCAGGATGAAGAAACCCTGCGTCCGTACGAATGTGATGGACTGTCGATATATACGGAAATGCCGCTAATGGTCGTGCTCCCGGATTCAGTGGAGCAAGTGCAGAAAATTATCCGGCTTTGCTCCCGCCTCGAAACACCGATTGTGCCAAGGGGCGCCGGAACAGGTTTAAGTGCCGGGGCAATGCCCCATCGAGAGGGGGTGGTTGTTTCCCTGGCCAAATTCAACCGCATTCTGTCGATTGATGCCGATGCGCGCCAGGCTAGGGTGCAGCCGGGAGTCAGGAATCTTGCGATTAGCGAAGCCGCGCAAGAGTATGGCCTCTATTACGCTCCCGACCCTTCGTCGCAAATTGCCTGCAGTATCGGCGGCAATGTGGCGGAGAACTCCGGCGGGGTGCATTGTCTTAAGTATGGATTAACGGTCCACAACATACTTGCCTTGGAAGTGGTGACGGCGGAAGGCGACATCCTCCGGATTGGCAACCAAGGCTATGATAGCTGTGGTTTCGATCTGTTGTCGCTTTACATTGGTTCCGAAGGCTTACTGGGGATCGTGACTGAAATAACGGTAAAGCTGCTGCCTGTTCCGGAAACGACGAAAGTCGTCATGGCCACCTTCGACCGGGTCGAGAAAGCGGGGGATGCAGTGAAACAAATCATTGCAGAGGGAATTATCCCGGCGGGATTGGAAATGATGGATCGTCTGGCCATCAATGCGGCTGAAGATTTTGTTCACGCCGGCTATCCACGCGATACAGCGGCTATGTTGCTTTGCGAGATTGACGGTATGGCCGAGGAAGTTGACGAACATATTGCCCGCGTGTCCGCTGTTTTCAACAAGGAGAAGGCAGGCTGCATTCGGGTGGCGGCGGACGAAAACGAGCGGCAACGTTTATGGAAGGGAAGAAAAGCCGCTTTTCCCGCCATTGGCAGAATTTCACCGGACTATTACTGCATGGATGGCACCATTCCCCGTAGCCAACTCACCAAAGTATTGACGACGATCCAGTCACTGTCGGATATCTATCAGCTGCGGGTCGCCAATGTGTTCCATGCCGGAGACGGCAATCTGCACCCGCTGATATTGTTTGACGCCAATGTTGCGGGAGAATTGGAAAAGACTGAAGAATTCGGCGGCAAAATACTCGAACTTTGCGTGGATGCGGGAGGCTGTATTACCGGAGAGCATGGAGTCGGCGTAGAAAAGCTGCTGCAGATGCCGTATCAATTCGATCCCGCATCTCTGGAACAGTTTCAGCGGGTAAAACTAGCTTGCGATCCGCAGCGGATTCTCAATCCGGGAAAAGGCATCCCGCAACTAAAACACTGTCAGGAATATCGTTCATTGTCACAGGCATCGGTAGGCCGACATGCCGATAAGTAAGGACATCAGTCTGGATCTGCAGGAACGGGTAGGTTCCGCTGCTGAAAGTAAGACACCTTTGCAACTCATTGGCGGCAATAGTAAGGAATTTCTTGGCCGTGTGCCCGCTGGCGAACCGCTCATGGTCAACGCACATAAAGGAATTGTGGATTATTCGCCGTCGGAACTGGTCGTGACAGCCCGCGCCGGGACCACCGTATCCGAGTTGCAAAACCTGCTCGCAGAGGAGAATCAGGTGCTTGGATTCGAACCGCCGGAGTTCCAAGGCCAGGCAACGCTGGGAGGTACGCTCGCCACAAACTTATCCGGCCCGGCCCGCCCCTGGCGCGGTTCCATTCGAGATGCGGTGCTGGGTGTGCGGCTAATTAACGGTTTAGGGGAACACCTACGATTTGGCGGTGTCGTTATGAAAAATGTTGCCGGTTACGATCTTTCCAGGTTTCAGGCCGGCGCATTCGGGACACTGGGTATTGTCACGGAGATTAGCTTGAAAGTAGCGCCTAAACCCGCTGCCGAACAGACTGTTTGCCTGGCAAGAGATCAGGTTAGCGCCCTCGATCTGATGACCAAGCTGCAAAACAAACCAGTCCCTCTTTCCGGTCTGCTGTGGATAGATGGGATTCTGTATATCCGATTTTCCGGCGCCGAAGCCGCAGTACAGTCCGCTGCAAAGAGAATTGGCGGTGAACGGTTGATGGATAAGGAAGCCACTGAGTTTTGGATGTCAGTTCGCGAATTCACCCATCCATTTTTTTCCGGTCCGCAGCCATTGTGGCGTTATTCAGTGAAAAGCAGCTGCGCGGACTTCGATAAGACCCCGGTACTGATCGATTGGGGCGGCGGATTACGTTGGACTCGCGAAGCCGCCTCAATGGAACCGATGCGGCAGTTTACCGAGGCTGGAAACGGGCAGGTCAGTTGTTATCGGGGCGGTGACCGGCAGGGCGAAGTGTTTCAACCTTTGCCGCCGGGGCTGATGCGGTTGCACCAGCGGTTAAAGCATGCGGTTGACCCCCTGCAATTGTTCAATCCTGGCCGCCTGTATGCGGATTTATAGTTTATGAAAACCGATCTGCATCCCCGTTATCAAAATACGACGTTAGGCGCGGAAGCCGAAACGATTCTGCGTTCTTGCGTGCATTGTGGTTTTTGCAACGCCACCTGTCCTACCTACCAAGAATTAAGTGACGAGCGCGATGGACCGCGTGGGCGCATTTACCTGATCAAGCAAATACTGGAAACCGACCAGGCGACAGCTAGGACAGAGCTTCATCTCGACCGGTGCTTGACCTGTCGCGCTTGTGAAGCTACTTGCCCTTCCGGTGTTGAATACGGTCGGTTGCTGGATATCGGCAGAGGCGTCATCGCCACCAAGACGAAGCGAAAGCTCCGAGAACGATGTTTCCGCTGGTGCTTGAAACAAGTTCTGCCAAGGCGAACGTTGATGGTCTGGCTTGTGCGGTTGGCAAGGTGGCTGCAGCCGTTGATGCCGGCGGCGCTGCAGCGAAAAATACCAGCCGGGCAAAAGCCTGGAGTACTGCCCGTCAAACAACATTCGCGGCGCATGTTGTTGCTACAGGGTTGCGTTCAAGCTGCCGCAACGCCAAATACCAATGCCGCCGCACGACGGGTGTTGGATCGACTGGGCATCACTCTCCTTGAAATAAGAGAAGTGGGTTGTTGCGGCGCGGTCGGCTATCACCTGGCGGACCATGGCGATGGTAAATATTGGATGCGGCGCAATATTGATGCCTGGTGGCCGTTGGTTGAGCAAGGCGTGGAAGCCATTGTTGTTGCTGCATCCGGTTGCGGGGCGATGTTGCAGGACTATGGCAGAATCTTCAGGGATGATCCTAACTATGCCGAAAAAGCGGCCGGAATTTCTCACTTGATAAAGGATCTAAGTTGCGTTATCGGTGCTGAAAACCTCCATGGTTTAGCACTGGATACCTCGAAAAAGCTGGCCGTCCACTGCCCCTGTTCTTTGCAACACGCCATGGGAGAAGTTGAGTCATTGGAAAAGCTTCTGAAGCGTGCAGGCTTCGACTTGGCGCGGGTAGCAGAAAAACATCTTTGTTGTGGTTCCGCAGGAACCTACTCGCTTCTACAACCTACCATGAGCCAAACGCTTCTTGACCGGAAAGTGCAGGCTCTTACCCAAGATACGCCGGATCTTATCGTGACTGCTAACATCGGCTGCCAGCTGCACTTGGCCAGCGGTACCGAGGTTCCCGTGCTGCATTGGATAGAACTGTTGGACCAGACGTCGCACTAGTTCGTGAATAAGGTCCGATATTGGCAACATGCTAAAAACCGGTTTGCTGACGGGTTTAATTGTCCGTTACCGCTTGTTTGTAAACAAATGTCAGAAACTAGCGGACCCTCTCTGCATTGTCACGGAACAGGCATACAATGCAATTGTGGTTATGAGTAAACCAGATATCAGGAGTATTGTTGTGGACATCTGTAAGCAACTGGAAAGTCTCTTAAAATTGTTGAACTCAGAAGTAGCCCAAGCCAATCAGCAGGGATTCAACACCATCACTCTAACTGACGAAGAAGTCGCTAAAATTACTAACGCTTTATCTGAGGCGAATAAGCAAATCTCTCACGTACCCCAGATGCACTAGACCTATACAGACTTAGGGTCAGCGCTGCGTCCCGAGTCAGTTGTATCACCTTTGGGATTCCTTGCCTGCGAAACCCTGAGTTGGGAAAATATTTCAAGTCACTCGCGCTGGTAATCATCCGACACTATAATTCCCTCAAACTAGTAAGAGGCGAATAATGAAAGTATTAGGTATTGACGTTGGCGGCTCAGGGATCAAAGGAGCTGTAGTAGACACCAAGACCGGCGAGTTAGTTACCGAGCGGCACCGAATTCCAACTCCTCAGCCGGCGATGCCGTCTGCCGTTGCTGCGACCATTAAAGAGTTGGTGGAGCATTTCGACTGGAAAGGTTTGGTCGGTTGTGGGTTTCCGGCTGCGATTACCCATGGCTTTGCCCGTACGGCGGCAAACATCGATAAGTCCTTTATCAATACCAATATCAACGATCTGTTTTCCAAAACCATCGGGCTGGAGGTGTACTGCGTCAATGATGCCGATGCCGCCGGTGAGGCTGAAGTTTGTCTAGGCGAGGGTAAAGGCGTCGATGGCACGGTTATTTTAGTTACGATCGGCACCGGCTTGGGGACATCGATTTTTGTTAACGGCCAGTTGGTGCCGAACACTGAGCTGGGCCATATCTATCTCGATAACGGCAGAGAAGCCGAGCTTTACGCTTCGGATGCGGTCAGGGAAAGGGAAAATTTGAAAAGGAAAGAATGGGCTCCCCGGTTTAATCATTACCTGACCACCATGGAGGCATTGTTTTGGCCGGATCTGTTTATTCTGGGAGGTGGCGCGAGCAAGAAGTTGGACAGATTTGCCGATGCACTGACGGTAAAAACACCGGTTGTTGCTGCTACCATGTTGAATGAGGCAGGGATTGTCGGTGCTGCCATTTACGCGCAAACTGAGCAGAAACGGCTGAAAGAATTAAAGCCCCTGGACTAACCCTTACTTACTATTATTGTATTTTTCGGCAAGGAGAATAACGCCATGGATGGTTACGAAACGCAACGTATCTCTTTGATGCTGTTACATTCACTTTCCACTTATTCCCTCTCGTTCCTTCCTTATCTCTAAAAAAGTTTCTGCGCTGACGGTTTTCAATAACTTATGTCGCTATTTGTTGTACTTATTTTAAACAGGCAAAGTTTTATTACAAATAATCAACTATTGACCAACAGTTGATTTTTTAACCAGAAACTAGAATGTGTCACATAATAAATGTGATGGGATCCACACCGATGGTGCGAACTGAATCTACTCAAAATCTACTGCCCGAACAACTGCTGAAGTCGTTGTTCATCGTCCTTGCTATCGTAATCGTACTGGCATGCACGATTCATGGTGCGGCACTTTTCGAAAAGAAAGAGGAAAAGCCTGTCGTCATCGCATTGTTGCCTGAGTTGGACAGCGAGCGGCATGCAGTAGTAAGCGACCCCATGCATGATGAAGAAGCCTTTCCCGGCCATCTGCCTAACTATGCCTTCTCCCGACATATCCGCCAGGTTGCCACGGAAACGGGTGTCGCCGAGCGGGTTATTTATGCGGTTACCAAAGCTGAGTCCCGGTTTAAGGCCAAGGCGCAAAGCCGCCGAGGCGCCGTAGGCCTAATGCAGGTAGTGGCGCATACTGGTGGTTTGGAAGCCTCCAAAGCGGTGCTGGACAGCAAGCGCAAGCCGACCCGTGATGAGTTAGAAGACCCCTACACCAATCTACGCCTGGGAACGACCTATTTGCAGATTCTGGAAAACCGTTATCTCAACCATGTGGAAGACGTAAAGACGCGTTCGATGCTGGTATTGGCGGCTTACAATTGGGGACCGACCAATGTCCGCGCATTGGTAAGACGTCACAAGCTGGTAGATGCGGAGCAAACGCTGAAAGCGCTTCGTGCACATGCGCCGAAAGAAACCTACAATTACGTGAAGAAAGTTGTCGGTTACATGCAAGAATTCGAGGATCTGCATAAGATCGTTATCTGATCTATCCGTTTTCAAAACCTGGTAGCAATAGCCTCCACTATTCACCGTCTATTTGTTGTTGCCAGGTTTTGCTTGTCTAACAGGGTTGACAGCCCAAGCCATCCATTGCATTTGCAGTCTTCCCCGGATAGCCGCCTTTGAGCCATACCGGGGTGCAACACCACTGCCGGGATTGTTTATATCAACCGAAAATTCTTGACCAACCGCGCTAAGCTGACGGTAGACTTTTTGCTCGAAAGATTACGCAATCGGCAGGAATAAAAGCCGGTATAAATGGCAAATACAGCAGGTGTGGCTATGCTGAGGTCTTTTTGCGTAACGAAAGCGTTCTACCGGTGGCAGGGCGCTTTGGTCTTGGCATTGCGGTTTGCTTTCTGGAGGTGCCAGAATCGGACATACGATAACCGGACGCGCTGGCAGCGGAATTTTTCATTGCGAACAGCATGCCTTCTCTAATGAGTTTAGCTGTATCCTGTACATTCATTTCTGGGGTGGCGATAGGGTTTAAACCCATGGGTTCATGCCAGGACCCTCCCTGTAATTCAAGAGAGAACCCGGATTCATGTTGTATAACCGTTGGAGAGGTAAATTTCCACATTTGTCTTTCACTTGCCATATCGGCTTGGGGATTTTGAAGGCGTATTCTAGGGAGCTATTAGGCACTTGGAAATCGATAATACGCAATAATTCTTTTAGCTAATGCGAACGAAGTATTGTTATGGTCTGTTATGCTACCGTTTAACGGCAATTTCAATCCTGAGTTGTGGTATACCGAGATTGGTTGCGCTGGCGATAAATAGCGTCTATCCCCCGGTCACAGGCGGGAAAAACGCCACCTCATCTCCCAGTTTGATGCTGGCATTCGGCTGCGCAATCTGATGGTTGACGGAAACCAGTATTCTGGAACTTGCAAACACCTTCTGCCAGCTCTCGTCGCGCTCCTGTAAATGGTCGATGAGTTCTGCGACCGAACCCACGCCTTGCATATCCTGCCATTCTTCTGTTTCGGCCCCAAGTCTATCCCGCAGGCTGGCAAAATAAAGTATTTTCATAACTTCATTGCCTGTTTTAGTGAAAAAATAGTTCTTTAAAGCTCAAATAATCCACCGGTGTTCCAACTTCAAGGGTTTGGTGTTCCGGGATTACCGCCAAACCGTCTCCCCAACTCGCCGAACTCAACACCCCGGAACTTTGATTCGGGTACTGCTTGAGTTGCCCCTCAATCAATTTTACCCTCAGATATTCTCGGCGTTTTCCCGGTTTGAGGACAGGAAAATCAATAGGGTACTTTGCGGCAACAGGTTGATTATCCGTCATGCCCTGGCTGGCCCGTAAAAAACTATTGGCGAGAATGCAAAAAGTCACAAAAACCGCACCAGGATTACCGGGCAGACCCAGTAACGGCGTTTCACCGACAGTGCCGTAAGCGAAGGGTTTTCCCGGTTTGATCGCAAGACGCCACAGCTTTAAAGCGCCATGCTTTTCTACCACATTTTTAATGTGGTCTTCTTCGCCGACGGAAACGCCTCCCGTGGTGATAATGACATCCGCTCGATTTGCCAGTTCGAGCAATTGCTCTTCGGTTTGACGGAAATCATCAAGCATGATGCCGTGATCGACAGGCTCGTAACCTGCAGCCTTGAGCAACCCCTTCATGACAAATCGGTTGGAGTTGTATATCTGACCGCTCTGCAGCGGCGTACCCGGTTCCACTAGTTCGTCGCCGCTGGAAACCACGGAGACCTTGAGTCGCCTATAGACCTCAACTTGCGGCTGGCCAATCGATGCAATCAGACCCAGGTCCTGAGGCTGGAGTTTGCGGCCTTTTTTCAAAATGACCTGGTTTATTGATATATCCTGACCGGCAGGGCGAATATTCTGGCTCTGCGCAATAGTTTCCGGGAGCTGAACCTGATCGCCTGCTAGTTGACATTGTTCCTGCATGATAACGGCATCGGCATTTTCCGGAATGCAGGCGCCGGTAAAAATTCTTGCCGCTGTCCCCGGCGCCAAAGGTTGTGGTGCAAGTCCTGCGGGAATTCGCTGGGAAACAGGAACTGTTCTGGAAGTCAGGGTTTCAAGGCGGACCGCATAGCCATCCACAGCGCTATTATCGAATGGTGGTACCGCCACAGTTGAGACGATTTCCTTGGCAAGAACTCTGTGGAGCGCAGCATCGAGAGTGATATGCTCGGTATCTCGGATGGGCCGTGCCTCTTGGACAAGGGCTTGTATCGCAACATCTAGATTCGTCAGCCCCGGAGTTGCACAGGCGTCAACGTTTCCTTCAATAGCGTTAGGATTATCGTATTTTTTTGTCATGCGCGGGTATCGCAGAAGGGTTTGAGTTCATTAGGATCCTTATGCTGTTTGTTCTGTATAAGTCCAACATAGTTACAGGGTTTATGCCGACTATCCAACTGCTCTTTGATAATGCTCCAGGCAGTTTTGCAGGCCCCTGTAGAACCGGGCATGCAAAAAACAACCGTGTTGTTGGCCAGTCCTCCAAGAGCCCTGGATTGGATGGTGGAAGAGCCAATTTCCTGGTAGGAAATCTGTCGAAACAATTCACCAAAGCCCTCAATGACTTTATCAAACAGGGGCAGCATGGCTTCCGGCGTCGAGTCCCGCTCAGTAAATCCGGTACCACCCGTAATTAATATTGCCTGAATGTCGGGATTTGCAATCCACTGTGACGTAACGGCTCGCATGATGTAAACGTCATCGGGAATCAAATTGCGGTCACCCAAATGGTGTCCCGCCGCCTGTAAGTTGTCTACTAGCACCTGGCCGGACGTGTCATTTTCATAAGTACGTGTATCGGAGACGGTAAGTACCGCCATTCTGAGCGGAATGAATTCTGGTGAAGCCTTCATGCTAGTCCAGCCTTTTAGTCAAATAAGGGGGTGAAGTTTCGACGCATTATTTGCTAGTTTTGCCATTTAATCCCGTGAAAGCAACCTTTTACCCATAACTGGGTATCAGACCTACTGCGATGGGGATAGGAACTATGAACTCCGATTGACTGGATCCGCTTGTTTCTTACCAGTCATTCGAAGCCAATGCTTTCAAACGTTCTCGATGAGAAAGTTTGGCGTTGACCTTCCAATTGTAAGGCAGGGAACCTTGGAAACGGACATTTTCCGGAAGGTCCGAACGGTATCTATAAACAAAACCATCGATCCCGCCGTAGGTTTTAAAATCCTCCTCAAACCATTTAAAAATACTGGATAGGTAAATATCGGTCCCATTGACCAAAATTCCCTTGTTGGTTTGGGTGAGAAATTTCCGCGTCTGATCATCAAGCTGTTTGTATAGCTTCACAGCGGTATAGGGTTCAGTCCGAAGATCCGGGCAGCTCATACTGGCGCAGTTAATGGCAAAATGAATTCTTGGATCCCCCATTTTTCGTAGAATATCGTGTTCTAAGAAGCGCAACGTCAGAGTTTTCCCGCCAAGGACACCTGCTTCGTGCATCCAAACCGGACGCCAAACCGTTCCCAGAGACTTCAGCGTAAAAACAGGCCAGTTAGAGATCACCATATTGATGGCCAGAATATTGTAGCCGTTGATGTAAAAGGCGAATTTTTCGTCCACTGTGGTAAGTCGCTGTAGGGGAAAGTCAGCCATCATCTGAACGATCCTCTGCCAGCGCGGATCCCTCTTTAATCCGGCATAGTCCACCATGACGGCATCCATACTGTCTTTATTGTCTGAGAACGTATATTCGCTTAAAAGCTCGCCATATAGCCGCCAATTAGGCTCTTCGGCGTTCGAACTTAAGCTCAGGAGGCTCAGAAGCATTAAAACGATGCCGTAGCAAAGCCTGTTTGTTTCGCTATATTTTCTCTTCTTTGCTGCAAATAGGATATTTGACATTCTTCTTTTGAAACGGATTACCGCTCTTTTAGCCTAGTGGAAGCTATAGCCTGATTGTTTTATCCAGAATATTATGTAAGTACGCTTTGGGTCACAGTATTGTGACATAAATGGCGAAGGTAAGTTCAAACAAAGAGCATGAAACAGTCTGCGAATCTGAATACCGGCTTCCGCTGTTTGGCTTTCTACAGTTTCGGATGTTGAGTTCTTCCATGTCCCGCCTGATTGCTTTGTAAAAGGAGGCAAATTAGTTCTTAGCGCTTTTTCGATTTTTTGGGCGATGTGATCTTGGCGGTAAACCGGTATGCTGGGTGAGAATCTGTCCCGCAATAGGCTGATATGGTTTTCTATTTGATTTCCTTCGGGTTTTATTAGTCTGTCCTGCTGGATTGAGCTTGGAGCCGAATTTTTTTGCGCTTGGATGATTGGCAGGTTGCGTGGGTGGTACAAGGTGCTTTTTGCCATAGCCAATTAAATGCGCCCTTCCCATACGCAGCAATGTTTCGCGCAGCAAAGGCCAGTTGTCGGGATCGTGATAGCGCAGGAAAGCCTTGTGCAGACGCCGCTGCCGCTCCCCTTTAGGAATATAAACATTCTCGGTTTTATAGCCCACCCGATGTAGCGGATTTTTCCCTGAAAAATACATGGCGGTTGCTGTAGCCATCGGTGATGGGTAAAACGCCTGTACCTGGTCGGCGCGGAAACCGTTTGCTTTTAGCCAGAGTGCCAGATTTAGCATGTCCTCGTCAGTAGTGCCGGGATGCGCGGCAATAAAATAGGGAATTAAAAATTGTTCTTTTCCGGCTTCTCGTGAGAACTTTTCGAACATGTCCTTGAATTTGTCATAGGTTCCCATGCCCGGTTTCATCATTTTCGACAATGGGCCTCCTTCTGAATGTTCCGGGGCGATTTTCAAATAACCGCCGACATGATGACTGACCAGTTCTTGCACATATTCCGGATCTTCTACGGCAAGGTCATAACGTAAGCCTGAGGCGATGAATATCCGCTTTATTCCAGGTAACTCACGGGCTCGGCGATACAAGCGCGTAGTTGCGGAGTGGTCGGTTTTGAGGTTTTTACAGATGGTTGGGTAAACGCAGGAAAGACGCCGGCATTTGGCATGAATCTCTTCGCTTTTGCAGTTCAACTGATACATGTTGGCGGTGGGGCCGCCCAAGTCGGAAATGATGCCGGTAAAGCCGGGAGTCCTGTCCCGAATGCGTTCGATTTCCCGAATCACCGAATCTTCTGAACGGCTTTGAATCCAGCGCCCTTCGTGTTCGGTAATAGAGCAAAATGTACAACCGCCGAAACAACCCCGCATGATGTTCACGGAAAAGCGGATCATTTCATAGGCGGGAATTTTGGCCTTACCATAGACAGGGTGGGGCACGCGCTGAAAAGGTAACTCAAACACGGCGTCCAATTCCTCGGTTTGCAGCGGGATCGCCGGAGGATTTATCCATAGATAGCGGTCGCCATGTTTCTGCGCCAGAGGTCGGGCATTGGCCGGGTTGGTTTCCAGGTGTAAGACCCGCGAAGTGTGGGCATAGAGCACAGTGTCATTTCGCACCTTTTCATAGGAGGGCAGGAGAATGAACTCCGGTTTAGCGGTCAAAGACACAAAGCGTATGATCTGTTCCTCAGGATGTTGAGTCTGGGTTTTGCCGGCGCAACCAGCCTCATCTTTTGATTCTGCGGTATTGTCGTATAAATAAGGATTCGGTAAAGCATCCACTTTGCCCGGTCGGTCGACACTGGTACTGTCTCTGTGCTCCCAACCGCTGGGCAACGCGGGAACATTGACCGCCGTACCCCGGATATCCAGCATGTTTTTCATGTCTTCGCCACGGGCTATGCGATGGGCGATTTCGACCACTGCCCGTTCTGCATTGCCGTAGACCAGCAGATCCGCTTTGGAATCGAACAACACCGAACGGCGAACTTTATCGGACCAGTAATCATAATGGGCCATCCGGCGCAGACTGGCCTCAATTCCTCCAATCAATACCGGAACGTCACTATAAGCCTCCTTGCATCGTTGGCTGTAAACTAAAACCGCTCTATCAGGGCGTTTGCCGCCAATATTATCCGGCGTATAGGCATCGTCGTGACGTAGTTTCCGGTCTGCCGTGTAGCGGTTGATCATGGAGTCCATATTGCCTGCGGATACGGCATAGAATAGGTTGGGTTTGCCAAGTTTCAGGAAGTCGTCTTTTGAAGTCCAATTCGGCTGGGCAATGATTCCTACCCGAAATCCATGGGACTCCCAAAGCCTGCCGATGACTGCCATGCCAAAACTGGGGTGGTCCACGTAAGCGTCGCCGCTGATGATAATAATATCGCAACTGTCCCAGCCCAGGGTGTCCATTTCAGCTCTCGACATTGGCAGAAAGTCTGCCGTGCCATAGCATTCGGCCCAGTAGAGTGGGTAGGAAAACAGGTTGCGTGCGGTTTGCATAGTAAAAATCTGGTCAACAAATAGCCAAAAAGGTTGAGCATTTTACTCGATTATTTGGTGTGATTCGAGTTCTTTAGCTTTTTCGGACTCTGCATTCCGGGTTTCATTGGGAATCTGTTGCCAAGCTTATTCCGGCCATAATCCGTAATGCAGATGCTGACGAATATCGCCCAACAGCAATAAAGCAAGCCTACATCTTGTTACGCTCCAGCAGTTGTTGCATTGCAGGAGGTTGAAATATCAAACTGAAAACAATCAATAAAAATGCCAGGCACAAAAAATCATCACGGTGCGGGTAATCATTGGGTATAAGCAAGATCAGCGCCGCAGACACTGCGCCTCGCAGACCCCCTAACATTAAGATGTGCTGCCATAATGAGGGAAGTGGCATGCGGAATCGTAAAAGCATACCTCCGCCATAGATAACAATTGCCCGTGCCGTCAACATTGCGATTACTCCCGCTATCAATGCCAAAAACGGTGTATCAAATTCGTGCAGGCCGGTGGCGACACCCAGCATAAAGAACATAAAACCATTCAGTACTTCACTCATATAATCCCAAAAGGAGTTTAATAGCGTGGTCTTTTCATCATCTTCTTGTTTGCGGATCGAGTTATTCATGACAATCGCAGCCATCAGTACGGCTATGACTCCCGATATGTGGAGAAAATGTTCTCCGATGGCGAAAACCAATAGAGCTACGATGAGTCCCATGGAGGCGGTGAAAAACATGTTGTCTTCTCGCCAACTTGCCAGGACTTTTACCCCGAGCCAGCCTGCACTTAAGCCCATTGGAATTGCTACGCCAACCGAATAGAGAAAAGACAGGAAGGCATTGCCCAGTGAAAAAGGTGAACCGGAAAGCACAATGGCAGAAATAAGAGAAAACAGGACGACAGTGGTGCCATCATTAAACAGCGACTCTCCCTCCACCAACATGTTTAATTCTTCCGGGATACTAAACTGCTTGAATATAGCGCCAATAGCGATTGGGTCAGTAGCGCCTATAGCGGCGCCAAACAATAATCCATGGCCGAGCGGTATGTCCAACGTCAAAGCAACAGGAATGCCGATCAAAAAAGTCGTTAAAATCACTCCGGGTATGGCAAAGAGAAATATGGCGTCGCTGCGGCTTCGCATAATACGTAGATTGAGGTGACGGCCGCTTGCGAAAATCAACAGGGGAAGAAAGAAAAATAGGATACTATCGGCATTAAGAATAAGCTGCGGCCATGCTTCGAACTCGCCCATTCGCTTGGTCAGGCCATATGCTATTCCAGCCAGTAAGATCCAAGCTTCAGACGGTAGCCTTGAGCCTCTGGCATAGTGCTTGATGCATGTGAAGAGAGATAGGAGTATACAGAATGTGATGATTAGCTGGAGGAAAGAAGAAATATCTTTCATCGCTTTACTCTGAAAAAGCTTTTAACATAGTGACTTTCATTGATTGGATTCATAGGTATTTCTAATCATGAGAGAGCTACCTGCATAATCAATTATTTAGTTATCCCCAGCTTTTGCATGCGAAAACGCAAGGTGCTGGGATTAAGGCCAAGTACTTTGGCGGCGCCTTTGTCTCCGGAAATAACCCAGTCGACTGAACGGAGTACCTTTTTAATATGATCCCGTTCGATCTCCTCGAGAGATCGATTGGGATTGTTAACCGTTTCGATGGGAGCTTGATATTGCGTTTCCTGAACTGGTCCGGGCAGATCTTGATGCTTGTGGCGCCTTGAATTTCCCGATAGTTCAAATTGTTTAAAAGAGGTAATTTCGCCAAGAACCACAAACCGCTCGACAACATTCTGCAACTCTCTGACGTTTCCGGGCCAGGAGTATTGAATTAGCAGGCGCCAGTCTGCATCGGAGAACGAGCGGTCGCCAATGTCATAGCGCTCCGCATATTTTTGCAGAAAATACTCCGCTAGAAGCGGTATATCCTCTTTGCGCTCGCGTAGCGCGGGCACTTCGATCGGAACCACGTTAAGACGGTAAAATAAGTCTGCCCGGAACTTGCCTTCTTCAACCATTTGCTCAAGATTTCTGTTCGTTGCGGCAATGACCCTAACGTCGACATGTTCCACTGATTGACTACCGATAGGTTGAACTTCTCCCTCCTGAAGTGTACGCAGAAGCTTGGCCTGGGTATCTAGCTCCAGTTCGCCTATTTCGTCCAGAAACAAAGTGCCGCCGTCAGCTTGTTTGAACTTCCCGGCGTGATTTTTCAGAGCGCCGGTAAAAGAGCCTTTTTCATGTCCGAAAAGCTCGCTTTCCACCAGGTCTTTTGGTATGGCGGCACAGTTCAAAGTGATGAGGGGTTTGGCTCCGCGTCGGCTTTTCTTCGCAATATTAATAGCAACGAGTTCCTTCCCTGTTCCGGTCTCGCCATGAATCAGAGCGGTTGCGTCGGTTGCTGCAATGCTTGCAATCACACGTTCGACCTTTTGCATCGCCTTTGAGCTGCCTAGGATTTGATGTTCTTTATTTTGGCGTATTACGTTCTGAAGTTTTGCATTGGCTTGTTTTAGCGCTGTATTCGCGGATTCAGCCAATTGAAGTTTTTCTTTCGTCGTTTGAATTTCCAGTTGGTCCGTTAAGTTGCGGAATACAATGACAAACTCTCCTGAACCCAGGCGAGTGCTTTTTAGCATGGCGGGAACGCTAGAATGTAAGGTCACCTGAAACTGTTTGGAATCGGATTTCTTCAGTTGATTGATGTCGCTGGAACACAGCAATGCGGATAAATGCTGTCCTTGCAGGGACTCCCTGGTTGCTTTGTATTCTTCAATTGTTATTGCACTGACATCGAGAATATTAAAGTTTTTGTCTGTAATCAGCATTAAGTCAGGCGCATAGTCAAACACTGCCCGCAGTCTTTCCTGGGTAATTCGAATTAGTTCTGACTGTATTTTATTTTCTCTTTCCAGTTTGGTCTCTTTGAGAACCCTGGAAATGGTTTGGGGAAGGATGTCGAGATAGTTTCCCTGTACATCTTTTATCAAATAATCCCTGGCCCCGGCCTTTAAACATTCGACGGCAATCGTTTCGCTTCCCACGCCAGTCAGCATTATGCATGGATGCTGCGCGGCGTACTCTTTCACTAAATCCAATCCGGTACCGTCGGGCAGCTCGTGGTCGACTAGTATCAGGTCAAACTGATTGGCGAGAATACAATTTTTAGCCTCCGCCAAAGTGTTTGCGCCAACGAGGCCAATGCCTTGTTTTTTAAGACGATGCTCAACCAGAGACCAAAGCCCCTGATCATCCTCGATATATAGAATACTCATTATTAACTTTGCCTATCACTACCGGATTATTGAACCCTGTGTCTGCGAAAGAACAACAGTGGGGTCTGCCAGGAGTACGAGCGACCGGAATGAAAACTCCGTTAAGGAAGTCAAACCATCACCTTCATCATCGTAGATGCGCTTTGTACATCGACTCTCGAATGCGAAAATTGCGCCATAATCAATATTCTGTCTTCAGTCCAACTTTGCATTACTACCCTGCAACTAAACTTTATCGGTTTGTTTTCAATATTAGTTCAGGCTGTTCCGCTATTAACACTGCTGGGAAATGCTTCTTCTGAAATGCAGTTTATTGCCTCCTGGTTCAATTTTTTGGTTAACGGTAGCAGGGAACATTTCCTCACAACATACTGCTAACTCGCAATATGCTGCGGAAGGTATTTCGGAGAAATTCACGTCAAGTATGAAAAACTGATCTTTCTTTATTGTTTTTTTTAATAAATACAAATGGTTAGATTTATTGGCATCTGCCTTGCTCCAGTGTGCTTGGCTGGTTATTGCAACCCAACAACGCTTCGTTAACCGACGCAATAGTCTTCCACAAAAAGAAGGTTATTGGGATGGGATGCTAAATAGTCTTGCCGTTCAACGACAAAGTATTGAGTGAATTTAAGAAGCCAAATTAGGAACTATCTATGAAAAACATACTTTTGATTACTTTTTTTGCATTCTGCTCAGTGTCCTCTTTCGCCAGTGCAAAAGCGAAAGATATCAAACTGAGCGAATTTTTCGGCCTGCCGCTGGAACAGCGAGTGGAAATTTGCGCAACCTTGGTTGCATCCAGCGATATAGGCGAATGTGCTGCGGTTAAGCCTGCTCCGATGACTATGGAAGATCCCGTAAAGATGGCTGCCCAAACCAGGACATGTTTTGAAGGTGGTGAATCCGATTCCCGAAAAATTGCGCAGTGTATAAGAGGAAAGTTAACTGAGATGAATATGTCACCGGAATTTCCTAATATCAATCATATAGAGATTGCTTACCGCACTTGTGCGAAGAATTATGGGGATACTTATCAGTTGGGTGTATGTACTGCAGCCTTGTGTACTAAGCTGGGTAACTAAGTCTTAGGATATAAGCTGAACTAAAAAAGAAAAATCCATCCCCTCTACTCTTGCTTGGCTGTGAAATGGCAACAGGCAAGAGAGAGGCTTTTATATGGCGGAGTATTGTTATATTTGATGGCTTACATGGTTTTAAGTATGGTTATTTTTCCCGCCCCGGAAGCCGTATCTCCGCAAATACTGCATTCACACAGTGCTTTCGCGTGAATTAATGGATCTGGCTTTTGTGTCGGTTCTCGTTTTGATCAGAATTGCAATCAGTTACTTCTTAGGTAAAGAAGTCAGCGAATTAAGGGAATAACGTTTTAAGTTTATAGCCGGGGCCGGATATCTTGGCAATGAGCTGCAAGGTGAACTGTAAATGGTAAATCCCGTCAACCGGTTTTTCACTGAAACGTTTTGCTTCAGTCGATGCATCCATACAGGAGATAGGATTGCATTCGTTGGCTGGCAAAATTGGCTAGTTATTATCGCCCTTGTGTTGCTACCCGGAGCAGCCAGTGCTTCAAATGGTGAAGCTACATCGTTGAGTCTGCAGCTGCATGTACAAAAAATTTCTGCAACACTAGCCTTTATTGCAGATGAGATGGGCGTTGAGCAGACAAAAAGGCCGCCTATTTCGGTCACGCGCGTTTCGCCCAGGGAAGTATATTTTCAAGCGACTACTTTATACGACAAATCAGCCCAACTGATGTTCGAGTTCACCAGTGAGCAGTCTGACGAAATTGAAACCTTGATGGCGGATGCCGGCCAGCAAGACGTGTTAGACATTCTGATTCTGGTTGAAAAACATCTGGACAAAGTAACCGCCGCAATAGGGGGCAGGCCATCCGGAGCAAGCCTGAATGCGGATAGAACTGAGTCGATTGCTGATATCTTCCAGTTAATTGTCGATTTAAATAGAAAAGTAAATAATCTGCTGGATTATCGTTACAGCCCGTCTAATGTTCATCAAAAAGTTACGGAAGCAATATCTGTTGCTTCAGCTATCTTGGGGTCCCGTGGTGGGGAGAAAACTGTATTTTATCCGGACCGGAAACAACGAAAAAAACGACCAAGGGACATATACCATAAGATAGCATCAATGTATGACAAAATGATTCCGATTATGGAGCAGATGGGTAAGACTTGCTTGATATTAGGTGACATGGAAAAAACGCGTAAGGATGTACTGCCCAGTGATGTTTACGATTTAGCTGTCCTGGTTGTGTCGCAATTAAAATATATGCATTCGTTAATTCCTGATGCGCGCCCGATTAGAGATAGTTATTACCCTGGAAAAGTACTGCCCTCCGACGTTTACCAGCGATTGACTGTTCTCGAAAAGCAAATCGACGCTATGCTGTGAGTTTGATGTGATTTATTACTTGGATTGTATCCGGAAGGGATAGTGTCGTGGCCTCGCTAAAAAGACAGCTCCTCGCTAGTTCGGCGCTAATTTCCAGTCTATCCATAATCGCTCTCGCCGTCCTCATCATAAGCAATGCCGTGCTGTATAAACAAGCGACCAGCCTCGCCAATAGTCAATTACCCTTCAGTATGAGACTAAATCAGATGCAATCGGATATCACGGCTAGTGTTGAATTACTGAAAAACTGGGTATTGCTGCGAGACGAAAAGAGCCGGATAGCGAGACAGCGATTGTGGGAAGAAAATATTTACCCCTCCTTTCACGAACTGGAAGCGTATTTTGCAGACTCCGACAAAGAACAGCAGTTAACGCTTATTCGAAGTATGAGTTCTTCTATCGAGCAATTGGAGAGCAGCCAGTGGTGGGTTGAAGATGTCTGTAACTATATAGGTAATCAGCCGGCGCTGGTCATCTATCAACGCGATTTACTTCCCGTCTATTATCAAATGCGTTCTGCACTTGTCGGCCTCCATGGTCCAATCTTCGAAAGCAGTGTTGGAGCGTCGTTACCCTTATTGTTTTCAGACGCCCATTCGACATTAACTGAAGCAATGCATCAATTTTCTCAGGTAGAGCTTACCGGAGAGGCAACCCTCCTTCGGGAATTTAATGTTCAGGCTGCGCTGGTTTCACAACGGTTGACGGAGTTGATGGAAAACCCCTCAATCGGTCACGATGCGCGGAAATTAGTCAATTGGATACATGACAAATACGAGGTTTACGTCGGTTTGGCTAACAAGATCTCTCAAGTCAGACAGAGTCCGGATTGGAATAGAGGGCTGTACTTGTTTAACTATGAAATGCTGCCACTAAGCGAGAAAATCCATCAATACCTAAGTAGGTTGCAGCATACCCATATACAAGAGCTTCAGAGGGCTTCGGATTCTGCCGAAAAAACTGCGTTATACGCTCTAATTATCTCAATTGCCTTATTGATTGCCAGTATTATCTGGGCGACATACCATTCCCTGCACCGGGCCGGCATACTGGTCGACAAAATTAGAAGATTGAATACTGCTGCAAGAAATATTGCGGTCGCCAAGCTGAGCATACTGCGAGTGGAATCTAATGATGAATTGGACGAACTCGCCAAGGTTTTCAATCAGATGCAGATCACTATCCTGCGTCGGCGAAAAAAGTATATAAGAGAAAAGGAGCGTCTGCAGGAAATTATTCGCATCATTATGCACGACATAAAGTCCCCGCTAATAAACATCAAAGGTCATGCCGATGTTATTGTTGAAGTGTTAAACGAATCTTCAGAGGCAGATGGAAATGCCGCAAAATTATCCGAACGTATTGATGGGTCTATTCAACATATTAAAAACTCGGGCAATCGAATTGACGAGTTAGCGGGAGGAATTCTTGAGTTCTCGCAAATCATGTACCAGGACATCGACTTCAAGTGGATAGGCATTAGAGAGTTACTTGAGGATTTAATAAAACTCTTTTCCGCAAGAGTCAACTCCTCGCAAATTCGTTTGAGTAATATTCCGGAGCGTATTGTCGGTGATGCCAGCGCGCTGAAGTTCATTTTCAGTACGTTGCTGGACAATGCTATTAAATACCAGCATTCGGCAAGAAATCTGCTCGTTGATATTCGTTATGAGCTTAATGAAAGTCATGAACTGCATAAGTTCCATGTAACCGATAATGGTGTTGGTATCCAGGAAAAAGACCAGGACGTTGTCTTTCAATTATTTTCCAAAACTTCAAATAAAAAGGCCGGCACGGGTATAGGCTTGTCCTGTGCGCAGTCGTTGGCGGAACGCCTTAACGGTGATATTACGTTTGAGAACCGGGAGTCCGGGCAGGGCGTTACATTCATCGTAAGTTTTCAATGGTATAAGCAAATCCCAGTAGTTGGCTAAATAATTTTATTGCCAGCCAAATTAAGAGTTGGCCGCAGTATTTTCCAGGATGCCAATGATTTCGAGTACGTAGCAGAAATGGAGTGCCATTCAGTACTAATAAAAAGGTTTATTCACTTGGCTAATAAAGACCGGAATGAGTTTGCTGTTAATCAATCTATTGTGATTCACAGTATTCTGCAATTAACGCCCGCAATATATCGTAACTATTCAGAAACAGCAGCGCTCTGTTTTATCGTTAGCCTTCCATTTATCCGTTCAATAACAGGTGTTTTCAAAAAATCACGCTCAAATAAAATTCTGGCATGATTTATGCTTAGAGGGTGTCATGTAAAAGGATTTTACCAGATTGGACCTATGGTTGCGCGACTACCAAGCGATGGTAAAGTGCGAATTAGCATAAGTATAGTGTTTGAATTTGAAAACTTTTTAACAAGTGAGATATACGATGAATGAAAAGACAAAAAAAGTGCTCTTGATCGGAGGAGCCCTTGTACTGGCGGGTGTTTTCACGATGTTTGGAACGGGTAAGTTTGTCAATCCGGTCGTGTGGGCAGATAAGTTCTCTGCCTGGGGCTTGCCAGGTTGGTTCGTACCAGTTTCAGGCGCCCTTGAGTTGGCAGGAGCTGTTGGTCTATTGATACCAGTACTGCGCGGCCTCGCCGGTATTGGCCTCGCGCTTTTTATGGTTGGGGCGGTTGCCACTCATGTGATTCATGCAGAGATTTTCATGATCTTCGTTGCCAGTGCCATTCTAGTCGGCAGTGCGGTGGTAGGTTGGCTTCGACTACCTGAGACATTGGCCTTTATTCGCAGTAGAACCCAATAAGTGCAGCGCGCTGAGTTTTGTTGTCGGCTGTATTCGATTTGCTGACATAAAGTTTTCCAAACTCATTTAAGTTCATCGCAATTTAGGAATTGGATGCTATTGTTAAAGGTTTTTCATATGTTCGAATTTCTGCGTCGGCAGCAACTTCCCTCTCTTGGGATTGCAGCGAGCCTTTTAATAACCGGCTGTGCCAGTCAAGTTCAAAAACCGGAAGAACCGGCCTGTGTCGGTCAAGCCGAATATCAGGTCATATTTAATAGCACTTGGAGTGAGGATACTCATCCTAAGGATTTCCCCGTAAAGCCGCATTACTCTCACCTGTTTGGTGTCGCACATAGCTATGAAGTAACTTTCTGGGAGCCCGGTTCATTGGCAACGATCGGCATTAAAGACGTTGCGGAAAGGGGCTTTGGCTTCAAACTCCTCAACGAGGTCAACAGGGCCATTCGTAAAGATCAGGCTCTTGCCTACTTTGAGGGCAACGAGATGAAACTTTCTCCAGGAACGAGTCAGGTAAAATTTCAGCTAAATGGTGAATTTTCGCAGGTTACTTTGATCAATATGCTGGCGCCGAGCCCGGACTGGATTACAGGAGTTTCATCCTTGAACTTGTGCGTCGACGGAAAATGGGTGGTCTCAAAGACTGTATCAGCAGAGGTATATGATGCTGGTACGGATGATGGTCAGACATACACGGCAGCCGATATACCGAGAGAAAGGCGTGAACCGGTTGCATTGCTAGGTGATAACGATCGCTCAGCCTATGGTATTTTTCCGGAGGTGGGAACTTTCGAATTCAAAAAAATCTGATTAATCTTATTTTGAGCAAAGCGGTAATAATGATTAGGCTATGGCGATTGGTCGGCTGAATGAACCAGATTAGAGCCGTTATGGGGGAAGACCGGGAGGTTGTTGGAATCCTTACTTCTTCAGACTTTGTTAAACTCGGTATCTAACTCATGAAAGGCTGAACTTATAAGACTAGTGGCTGTCCTAGATTAAAACCAGGATTCTGTGTTGTTTAGGTCAGTCTTATGCATAAATTACTCACGCTTGTTTTCGCAGCCTTCCTCATTGCCGGTATTGCACAATTCGTTACGGCGAAAGAATGGCAAAGCGGTGCAGAAAAGGTAACCCTGGTCGAGCTGTATACATCCGAGGGATGCAGTAGCTGTCCCCCCGCAGACCGTTGGTTGTCTCAGCTCAAGCAGCATCCTCAATTGTTTAAGAAATTTGTACCCGTCGCATTCCACGTCGATTATTGGGATTGGATTGGCTGGGAAGACCGTTTTGCGGACAAAGCCTACAGCGAACGTCAGCGTGAATATGTCCGCCAGGGTCTGGTAGCCCAGGTCTATACGCCGGGCTTCGTTGTCGACAACAGTGAATGGAGGGCCTGGTTTCGCGGTGATCGTAAGCTACCGACCTCCCCGGAAAAAGCTGGAAACCTCAGGGTAAAACTTGAAGGGTCTAGTGTCTCGGTTGACTACTCCCAAAAACAAGCCTTGCAGCTACATGTCGCCGTGCTTGGCATGGGATTGTCAACGGAAGTATCCGCCGGGGAAAACAGCGGGCGGGAGCTGAAGCATGATTTTGTGGTATTGGACTTTCGGACAAAAACCGGTAAGGGCACTTGGCAGCTCGACCTGCCCGGCATCCCCGATGTTGGCCAGCAGCGCTCGGCATTGGCCGTTTGGGTGGGGCCGATAGATTCTCAACGGGTATTTCAGGCATTCGGGGGCTACCTTTAATAAACTAGTTTTATTGATTTTGTACTCGCTGAATCTGCTTGAACGCCGCTTTACGGTTGGCGGAATGCAGGTGTTCCGTGCTGAGTAGCAGAAGATTGATTGTCTCGACCACCAGATCCTGATGCTGATCCGTCAAGTACTCGAAAACCTCCAGCACTTTATAAGGGTAACGTTCGCACATCAGGCGAATGATTCTGTTTGCGTGTTGTTGCTTTAGGTTGGCAAGAATATCCGCGCTCAAGCGCGGCTCCTGATATGCGCTGACTTCGGCTAGGTAGGTGGCGGGCAATTGATTACCGATGCTAACTACCTGTTTCATTTCCAGCTTTTGGGTGATGCGCGCCCCCAATGGCGGCTCCAGAAAGCGTTTGCACATCGATACGATCACAAAGTTAGGAATGTACTTCAGGGTTAACTGCACCGACTCAAACAGCTTGTCCAATCCGGCATTTTGATAGGCCACCACCTCGTTGGCATAACGCACCAGGTCCTGCAACTCTTTTTCGGAACAGGAGTAGAAGCGGTCCGGAAGTTCATCATTGGAAAGTGATTCCAAGTGTTCAAGTAGATGTTGTTTGTTCGTCATTATCCCAAAACTGCTTTATGGTCGATTCGAGGAATTGCATGTCAGAGCAAGTCTCCGCTTGCCAATGGGGTGGATACAACTCCCGGTAGCCAGGCTGCAAAAACCGGTCATCTGCGAGAATCACAACCCCCCGGTCCTGCTCGGTTCGAATTACCCTGCCGGCAGCCTGTACTACCTTTTGCCAGCCTGGCAGTTTGTAAGCGTAGTCGAATCCTGAGAGATTTTGCCGGCTGAAATACTTGGCGATGCATTCATTAATTCTATTCATTTGCGGGATGCCGGGTCCAAGAATTATCACGCCTACTAACTTATCACCGGGTAAATCGACACTTTCGCCAAAGGTCCCGCCGAGTACCGTGAATCCCACGGATTTTGAATGGCTACTAAACTTTTGTAGAAAGGCATCTTTGTCTTGCCGGCTGGCCCCGGGAACTTGGCTTATAACCTCTATATCCGGATGGCGTTCGGCAAACTGTGCCGCCAAAGCCTTTTGATACTCGAAAGAAGGCGTAAAAACCCAGTAATTGCCGGGTTTTGCATAGTAAACACTGGCGATTAATGCAGGTAGTAAGGGTAACTGTGCGCTACGTTCAGCTGCCCGCATGTTGATTTGGGGTAAAACAGTAAGTTTCAGGTTGTTAGGGCTGAAGGGGGAGCGCAAACGCTGCTTGCGGGCGTTGTCGGGAAAGCCGAGAAGTCGTTGATAATACCAGGGTGGCGTCATGGTGGCGGAGAACAACACCGTTGTTCGACTTGCTTTGAGATAGGGTTGTAACATTCTGGCGGGGGACAGGCAGCGTAAATGCACGGTTTTATCCGCACTTTTTTCGGAACGTTTGCGCGGATGACGGGTAAACAAATCCAATGACTCTTGCGGCTCGGCAACTTCAGTCAGACAAGCATAATCGTCGGCAGCGGACTCGCAAATAGACAACCATTGTAGTGCCTGTTGTAATCCGGTTTCGACCGTGCGCACGGTGGCGACATCGACGGTTGAAACCAAGTCATGAGGCTTGAGTAACCAGGATTCCGCGCAGGCGCTGAAGTTTTCCACGGCTTTGTTGAGCGCTGCTTGAAGACGGTTGACATTGGCTGGTTCAGAATCTTCCAAGGCTGATTTCACCGTTTGTTTGCGAATCTCTTTTGCTAATTTACGGCTGGCAACGGCGAGAGCTGACGAGGGAGTATTCAACTGACGCTGGAGCTGCTGATAATCGCGGCTACGTAAAGAAGCGGAAAACAAGTCTCGCGCCCGATCCGGCAGATTATGTGCCTCGTCCACTAATATTGCGGTTTTGTTGATGCTGAAGTTGAAGTCATTTCGAACGGTTGGCGAAAACACATAGTTGTAGTCTCCGATCACCAGATCGCACCAGGGAATCAACATCGATTGCAGGCCATGAGGACAAAGATCCTGTTGCAGCGAGATTGCAGTCAATTGTTCCGTACCTAAAAAACCTTCTGCAAGACAGTCTTCAAGGGCGCCGGGCAAGCGTTCGAAAAATCCGGTCTGCCGGGGGCAGTCTGCGAGGTTACAGACACTATCGGCCTGGCAAACCCGGTCCTGCGCGGTAAGTTGCAATGTACGTAATTTACCTCGCGGAATGCCCAGCAGAGCTACGGCCGCTATCGCCGCTTCCTGATTCGCGAGTTTCGCGGTGGTTATCACGACTTGATCGATATGACCTTGCGCCAGGGCTTTCAATGCAGGAAATAAAGTTGCCAAGGACTTGCCGCTGCCGGTTGGTGCTTCCAGCAGCAGTGGCGCGGGATCGCGAATGGCGCGATACACTTGTTCAGCCAACTCCCTTTGGCCAAGTCTGAAGTCGGGGTAGGGAAAGCTCAGCTCACTAAGGAAGGTATTGCGTTGTTTTCGATGGAGGGTTAAATCGGCGAACCAATCAATGAGGCTTGCTAGTAACGGCTCGGTCAATTCAATAAGCGCTTGTTCAGTAAGTGCCTCTGTGGAGGCGCTGGATTTTTGTTCGCTGATATCGAAATAGACCAGGGTTAAACGAACTCGCCTGTCCATTCCACCAGGGTTTTCCATCAGCCACAGCCGCGCATACAAGAGTATTTGAAGTTGATGGCGTCTTTGGATCCCTTCAGGGAGCAAGTCGGGCGCATGACGCAGGGTCTTAATTTCAATAATCTCCAGTGCGTCTGTTTTGTCGGCAACGCCGTCCAATCTCCCGCGCAAGGTCAGCTTGAATTCGTCACGGGTAAAGGTTTGCTTTACGCCTTGTTCAGCGGCGACGTCCTCAGGCCAAGACTGCTGTATCTGTCGATGTGCCTCCGATCCTTCCCGCGCAGTGGCTACCGGACGGTCTTGATGCCGCAAATCGCCCGTTCGGCATAACAAATGAACGGCCTGCTGTACATTTAAGCGGTAGTGGAGTGCCGGTTGGCCTGTCATGATTCCCAGCTTACCTGGACGAGCGCGTAAGGAATCTGCTCGCTCGCGAAATACTTCATCCACCGAAGTTGATGAGCCTGTACTTTGTCTGTGGGACTTTTGACTTCAAGCAATCGGTAGCCGCCGGTTTCAGGAAAGTGAATGAGGTCGGGAAAGCCGCTGCAGTTGTCTCTAAGATTGCCCAGCATCCGGCGAAAGATTTTCGATAGATCAGTGTTTGGAATCCGGTCGAGCGCAAGTTTTAAAACTTCCTCGCCACCCTCATGCCAACCCACGAACGGATTGCTGATGCCGTATTTTTCCGTCCGGCAGGCGATAATCTCTCCCGGCCAGTTCGGCAGGTGCAATTTGTCGAATACCTGTTCTATTTGCTTTCTACGCTTGGCGCAAAAATCCGCATCATACAGATCATGCGGTGCATGTTGAAACGGCTGACTGAATGCGCCACGAATCGGCGCGAATATGACCTCCCAGAATGCTAAGCCAAAAAGTGCATTAAATAACCAGTTTTCAACATAGAGACAAATTCCACGACTGGTCTGCTGGATATGACTCCCGGCCAGGTTTTCGACAGTTTCGGCAGAGACCGGCAGGGTGACGTCGATAGTCGTTGGCTGAAAGCGTTTTTGCTTCTGATGGGGTTTCCCCAACTTGCATCTGCAGCGCTCTCGAAACTGTTCCGCAAATTGTTGTTCGGCTTCGCTGCGTGGCGCTTCGAGTATTTCGTTGCAAAGGGCCAATGCTTGTTGAAACTGCTGTTGATAGAAATATACCCGTGCAGTGCGCTCCCGCGCCGGTGGTTGCCATGCGCGACGATAGGCTGAGTGCGCCAGTGTGAGTTCATTGCAGCGTTCAAGCTGTCTGCCAATGCGGTTGCATAGCCGGTCATGTCTGGCCTTCAGCGGGCTGTCTTTCGAAACGGCGGGCAAATTCGCCAACAGATACTGCGCCGAACCGGCATCGAAATCCTCAATTTCGTAGTAAAACTCCCGCAGACATTTCAGTTGCCAGGCCTGATCGATTTCTTCCCGGCTGTTGAAGTATCGTTCTGCGAGGGAGAGAGGGTAGGGTTCGAAGAGGGTATGCCCCAACTGGGTGGTGACAAAGGCGGTCAAATCCTGGTCCGGGTGAGCGAAAAACATCAATAGGATTCGATCGACTATTGTTTGATCACAGACTTGAATGACAGTAAATGGAGATGTCAGGTATATTTCGGCGTTAGACAGAGTCTGCAGCGCAGCGACCAATTCTTCCCGTCGCAGGCTGTTACCGGATGCTGGCAAATAGTCCTTCCACCAGGCGCGCATTTCAGCACAGGTAGGCAAACCGAGCAGTTCAGCGCTCGCGACGTCGGGATTTAGCTTGATAAATCCAGTCCTCTGCAATTCATCCAGAAGATTGTTTGCCGGTGGAAGTTCCGGGTAGCTGAGTTTGTCCGACCGGAAGAGAGTTTTCCTGCGACAATAGAGTCGCACCATGAGGGCTTGTTCGGGCTGGGTTAATGCGGTAAAGGCAGTGACAAAGTCATGTTCTTCCATTGAAAGTAGCGCAGCATATTGCGTCACTACGTGGTTCAACATAGTGTGAAAGTTGTGCAGGTAGTAGAAGGTTTCAAGTTGGTTGGGAGGATTAGGGTGTGCCGGCATTTCTATCGGGGATGGGACTTAATCAGGTTTCCATTAGGCTGCAAAAAATGTGACCATTCTCAGCGGCCGGTCTGTGCGAGTTCTGGTCATTCTAACCGGAATCCAAAATGCTATGGGTTTTTTTCTTCGGCAAGCATGCCTATACTCAGCAAGTAATCTGAAACCCACCCCACCTATTCCAAACAAGGAGTTTCTGCCTATGAGTTCCAGCATTGAGAGCCGTCAGGCGAAAATGATCGATGAACTTCGGGGCTTTATCAAAAAAGTGCTTGCTGATCCGACGATTCCCGCAAAGTGTATGGAAATTGCGCGGAGTTTGCAGCAGGAAGCGGATTCCGACCGTAAAATCGCTAATGAAATCAGCAGTACGACGACCATTCGTATTCCGGAGAATATGAGCGAAGCGGATGAACTGTTTCTCCAGGTAATAAAGGATGTGTTGGAGGACGAGGCGGCGTTGTATTGATTCGCATCAGGCCTGGTCATGGCCGCGGGTCAGGAAAGGCGCTGGCCTGTTTCGCCGTTATCCACCTGGTGCTATAGTGCAGCTCTGGTGATCGGCGAGTTATTTGCTACGATCACTTATGGACCTCGCCAACCCGCGTTTGGCTATGGTCGTTCCGGAAGTCGATGGTTAACTGGAAAATTCATGCTGGCCCCCTATCCCGAAATAAAAATAAACCAAAAAATTGCCCTGTCTGTCAGTCCTCTCCACACACTGCACATTGAAGAATCCGGCTCTCCCGATGGAATTCCAGTTATTGTGTTACATGACGGGCCGGGACTGGGTTCGGAGTCCTATCACCGGCGATTATTCGACGCCGAACGCTATCGGGTTATTCAATTCGATCAACGAGGCTGTGGCCGTTCAGCGCCTTTTGCCGAAGACGAACATAATAGTCTTGAGGAATCCGTCGGCGATCTTGCGCAAGTATTGGAAAAGCTGGAAGTAGAACAAACGGTGTTAGTCGGCTTTGGCTGGGGCGCCAGGATTGCCCAGGAGTTCGCGAAACTTCACAAAGCGAAAGTGCATGCTCTGGTTCTTTGCGGCTATGGTTTTACCGGCAAGGAAACCGTTACCTGGTTGTTTAATCTCGGCGCTCCCAGTTTGTTTCCGGATGAATGGGATGCGTTGAAACGCGCGTTGGAAATTGGTGCGGATACCGATGTTTTAACCAGAGTCAGCGCTGGCATAACAGACGCCAATGAGCTTACCCAAATCCAGACGGCAAAAGCTTGGGCGCATTGGCTTGCTAAGATTAGCTCCTTCCATATTAATCGCCGTCTGCTGGAACAATATACCCATCCACATAACGCAATTGCTTTAACATCATTGAGTTGCAAGCTTTTCGAACGTTTGAACAGAACCCTGCACTCGGCGGATGCAGGGGCAATGGACGAGCTACCGGGGTTTATCGTGCATGGCAGATACGATGCCGTTTGTCCATTGTCGTCGAGCCACCGTTTGCACCAATCCTGGCCGGGAAGCGAACTTATTGTGGTACGCGATGCAGGCCATTCGGTGCACGATCCGGCATTAACGGACGCACTCATTCGGGTCATAGGCCAGGTTGCGGACAGAATTGATGGAACTCTACAGCTCAACGGATAGATGAAAGGCTTGATTCAGCGGGTTTCTTCCGCAACGGTAACGGCCAATGGGGAAATCCAAGGCGATATTGGCAATGGCCTGGTGCTGCTTCTTGGCATTGAAGCGCAGGACACTAATGCAGTCGCAGATAAATTGCTAAGCAAAGTGCTCCGCTATCGTGTGTTTGAAGACACGGAAGGTAAAATGAATAGGAGCCTGCAGGATGTCGGTGGCGAGCTTGCTATCGTCAGCCAATTCACCCTGGCGGCAAATACCCGGAAAGGTCTGCGGCCCAGCTTCTCGAAAGCCGCTTCTCCCGAGCTTAGTGAGGCTCTCTACCTGTATTTCGTCGAGCAGGCGAAAGTGCAGCATCAGGCTGTCGTTACCGGAATTTTTGCGGCGGATATGACAATACAGCTTGTCAACCGGGGACCAGTGACTTTTTTACTTGAAGCCTAGACTCAACCCGGAGTGTTTCCTGCAGAGGTCACAACCAAATGTCAACAGAGCCTATTCTACAGTAACGAAACTGTCGCCTACGAACCATAAACTTATCTTATATGGGTACAACTTTGGTCGAGTGTCTCGGTAATCCACTACTCCCGTCAGCACTTTTTGCATGAGGATTTTGGTATAGTTCAAGAGATTTATGGGCAAAAGTTAATGTTTGCCGCTGTTCCTTAACAATCTGCTTTGATCAAGATCAGTGCTTTTGCGTTTTGCGGTTGCACTCCATTGGGGCGAATGCACTCAATACGCAGTTCAAATTCCTCCGGTTGTAAAACAATCGGTCAGCTAAACCGCTGAAAATTAGTAAAGTTAGCGAGTTGGCAAAAAAACTGCTTGGTGCGAAATTCGCACACCAGCCAAGTGGATGAATCCCTGAATGTTACAAAAAAGTGACTGTATTTGAGCCCAAATATTTGCAAATTGGCAAGCGTTATATTAAAAGTAAATTAATCTAATTTGTTAAGTTAGTGATTTAACTTGCTGTTTTAATTGTATTGAAGTTGTTGTTTCAGCAAGTGACGAGGAACAATAAGAAGTCAGGAACCAAAAACACGAACACGGAAACAGTAAAACAGGGATTAGCCAGGCTGATACAGGTTGGATGGGGTCCAACAGATGTCCGGTGAATGAGTTTGCATCTTAGACTGATGGCTAAGTCAGACTTGAACGGAATGTAAAGTAGCATTAAATTTCGCGGTGTCATAAAAGTGACACGATTTGGAAATATAAAAGAGCACGGACGTGCTCTGCATAACGAAATTAAATACTAATACCAATATTTAAGTGGCTAAAACCTTCACCTTCTTACGAAGATGAAATTACACATAAAAGGAAGACAAAATGAAAAAGACTTTAATCGCTTCAGCCGTTGCGTTAGCAACTGTTTCTTCAACTGCATTTGCTATGGATCCGGCATCTGAGCTTGCTGCTCGTTTGGATTCGATGCCTACCGTTTACGGTAATATCCAGATTGCCCATTTCTATGAAGACGACGGCAACTCATCCAATTCTGAATTGGCTGATGGTGGTTCTACTATCGGCTTTAAACATAAGCATGAAATTTCTCCTGGTTTGGAAGGTTTTTTGAAAGCAGAATTCCATTTCGATGCTGACGACCAGGATAGCAACAGAGGCTTAGGTGAAAAGTTTGACGAAGCCTTTATCGGTGTTAAAGGCGGTTTCGGTACAGTCTTGGTCGGTAGCGAAGACACGGTTTACGAATGGGCTGATGTTGTCGATATTTTCGAACAGACTGGCGGTAACGGCGAGATCGCCCCAGATAGTGAAAGCAATACTATCCACTACTACACGCCTAAGTTAGGTGGCGTAGCTACTATCGGTGTTACTAAGAATTTTGATAACAGTGGTGGGTCTAATTATCAAATCGCTGCGAAAGCTGACGTAGGCCCAGCTACTATTGTTGGTGCATATGCTATTGGTGATGAAATCAATGGTATGGATTACGAAGATACTCTGGCACTGGCGGTTGAAGTAGGAATTGGCGATAACGTCACTGTTGCCGGTCAGTATGAAAACTATGATGACCTTGATTACTTCGCAGTGCTGGGTGTTTTCTCCGCCGGCGCTAACCAATTTGCTGCGTCTTATGAACTGGCAGACAATGATGGTGACGAAGAATCATACCTAACCGTTCAAGCTCTTCATAATATGTCAGACAACATGTATGTATATGTTGAGTACATGATGACTGATCCGGATGAAGGTGATGAAACAGACTTAGTAGCTATTGGTGCTACCTACGCTTTCTAAGCACAGCTTAATCAAAGCATAAAACGAAAAACCGGCCATCGCGCCGGTTTTTTGCGTTTCACAACAGAGAACAAAAGATATCGCTGTGAATGAAGTAGAAATAAAACTGGCATTTGCACCAGATAACGCAGATCAAATTCAGGAAAAACTTATCAGTTGGTTGGGTCAGCCAAATAAGACGGAAATTCTAGATAACCGCTATTTTGACACTCCGGATCAGGCACTGCGTAAAACCAAATGGTCGCTGCGAATTCGCACCGCGCCTGACTATATCGAACAGACAGTTAAAGGCAAAGGGCAAGTCCGCGCCGGTTTACACTCCCGTATTGAAAAAAACTGGCCGCTCGCAGAAGCTTCGCTAGATCCGGCGAAACTTGCAGAAATCGCAGAATTGCAAGCTATCGACCTAACGAATTTGGCGGAAGCTTTTCGCACGGTATTTGAGCGAAAGACCTGGTTAATAAAAGATGCCGCTGGGCAAATTGAGTTGGTGTTGGATCAAGGCAGGATTGAAACGGCTAATGGTCAAATTCGAATCGCGGAAGTAGAGTTGGAAATAAAGGAAGGCGATGTCGCCAACCTGCTAAGCTGTGCAGAACAGGTAGTAAGTAAAGTTCCATGTTGGTTGTTTTCGGAAAGCAAAGCCTATCGAGGCTATCGATTGGCAGATGGCGGTGATGCTTATGTTGCTGATCCAAATTGGCAAAACCTGCGAGATGCAATTCAGTGGGTGGATCGAGCAGGAGCCTGGCTAAATCACGCTATATATGAACGAAATATGCAAAACCCTGCAATCGTTCGCCAACAGTATATTGAACTGTTAAATGCCCTAGCTGGGATCGTTGATCACAAGGTAGTGCTTCGAGAAGCCGTGGATAATGCGATTAGTGACGCTGGATTAGATCAGTCACAGAATATACTTCAATACCTTGAAAAATCTCACTGGCTAGGCAAATTGGGACTAGCCTGCATCATTTCAAAGGGAGCTTGACTTCAAGGAGGTCAGCATTTTCAATCCAACTCTTCTGGCAGTTTTTATTCCGACTTTCTTCGTAGTGTCCATCACACCGGGAATGTGTATGACGCTTGCCATGACCATGGGCATGACTATCGGTGTCCGCCGCACTTTCTGGATGATGTGGGGGGAACTCATCGGTGTGGGACTGGTAACCGTGCTGGCAATCACCGGAGTCGCGGCGATCATGCTCAACTACCCGCTGTTCTTTGCAATTTTCAAACTGGTTGGCGGGGCATATCTGGGTTATCTGGGAATCCAGCTCTGGCGTTCGAAAGGAAAAATGGCCTTACAGGATGATGGCAGCCACCAGTTCGACCTTTCCGGTGCTCAGCTCGCTCTACAGGGATTCATTACTGCAGTGGCCAACCCGAAAGGCTGGGCGTTTATCGTTGCTTTGCTGCCACCCTTTATAGATATCAGCCGACCATTGGCTCCTCAGCTCACGATTTTAGTGGCGATCATCCTGTTTATTGAATTTGTTTGTTTGGTGCTTTACGCCACTGGCGGCAAGACCGTGAAACATTTGCTGCAGAAGTCTGAAAACGTAAGATTGGTTAATCGCCTGGCTGGAACCTTGATGATTGGTGTCGGAGTTTGGCTAGCTTTTGGCTAAGTAATTCTGATACGAGCGTAGGCCGAATAGATATTCTCGCTTTTAAAGATGACAATCCCTATAAGTATACGGACCCGACTGGATTAATTGGCTTTAGCGGTGGGGTCGGTATTGATGGTAGAGAGGGTACTTTCGGTTCTGCTGGGCATGAAAGAAGTCAAACTAGGCTCAGATCAAAGAGGTCAGATTCATTGATAGTGATAACTGAAATTTATCGAGGTTAATGCGTCTAATCCAGGCTGCCAATGACTCACAAACTGTTATCGGGCTATACTCAGCTCCAATAGATAAACATCTCGACACTGGACGGCCCCATGCATGCCCAGCAGCTAAAAACCATTGCAGACTTGCTTAATTCAGACGATGAACGCGTTGAGTTAATCAATGGTGAGATCGTCAAACGCCCGATGGCTGGGTTTGAGCATGCATTCATTCAATCTGGGCTTTCGGATGAGATGGTGCCGCTAAAAAGAACCCAGGGGCCAGGCGGATGGTGGATAGTCACTGAGATTAGTGTGAAATATAACGATCATCAATGTCCCTGTCATGATATTGCAGGCTGGCGAAAGGAAAGGCTTCCTCAACGGCCGTCAGGCATTGTCGAGCCCCCCCCGGATTGGGTTTGTGAAATTACCTCTCCGGGTCATGAAAGGAAAGATTTGTTCCATCATTTCATGATGTTGCAGAGAAATCAGATACCTTTTTATTGGGTGGTTTCACCAGAGGATAAAACGCTGATTGCCTACCAGCATGTCGATGAGCATTACCGTGTGGTATTTTCAATGGAAGTTGGTGAGGGCATGGAAGGGCGGGAAGTGCGAATACCTCCCTTTGCTGAAATCGAGATTGATCTGAGCTATTTGTTCGGCTATGAAGATAACTCAGAGGTAGAATCAAGCTGATTACGGTCATCAGCGGTCGATAATGCCCAGCACATCTGCGTACAAATCTATGACCCTGGATTGAAAATCTACACTTTGCAGATCTAACACCTCTGTCTCAATAAACCGCTCCAGGGAAAGCCCGTTACCCTTTCGTCGATAAATATCAACTTCAGCGCGTTTCTGGGATACCAGCATATACTCATGGAGGGATGGGAGTTGGGTGTAAGCATTGAGTTTTTCCAGGCGGTCCCGTGATTCGGTGGTGTCGGAAAGTATCTCGATGATGAGTTTGGGTTGATCCTCATAGTAATCATGGGGTGGTTTTTGGTCGCAGGAAATCATCACGTCTGGATAATAAAATAAATCCAAATCGGCAGTTTTGATGCGCACTTTCATATCGGCAATATAGGTCCTGCAAGGAGTTCCCTTAAGATGTTGGCTCAGTTCCCTTGCAAAACTCACTGCTAGAAGATTGTGAATCCGGCTGGCGCCAGCTTGCGCATAGACAAAACCATTGGCAAATTCGTGGCGAATTTCAGCGGTTTTTTCTGCTTCGATATAGTCTTCGGGAGAGACTATGACATTTTCTATTGCCGTTGCCATTCAGTAGTCCTGGCTGCCCTTAGTGATTAAATTACTAAGCCCAATAGTACATTAAGACTGAGTAGACTTGTATTTCAGTGAGCGATCAATCGAGCCGGACTCCTCCGGAAAGCCTCGCGGCGGGAGTTAGTGAGACTGCAGGATCCCAAATGCGGTCCCAGATCATACCAATTTGATTCAAATCCGGGCGGTTCGAAACGGCGTTGTAGCTGCCGGGCTGGATACCCCCTTCGGTGACCGCGCCGACCTCGAAGGCGAATACATAGCTGCCTTCTATGCCCATTCTTAAGTCGGACAGCACGACCGTTGAGCCTTCCTGCCGCACGGAGTACAGCCCTTTGGTAAACCATTGCAATCGTTGTACTCCCCATTCATTACTGATATCGGTTAGAAGTTCTGGTTGCGTCGGGTAGGCATGCAAGCTTATTTCGGACGGTTGGTCATAAACGGAGGCGAAGCCTTCGTAGTAGTGGTTGTCGGTCATGGCGACGAACCGCCACAAAAGGCTGTTAAAAGGAGCGGGTGTACTTTCGTATGCGATAACGTCGATATTACGTTCTGTCAGGGCCAGTTGCACATTTGTATCGATATGCCATTTGGCGGCCAAGGTCCACCCTAGATAAACACTGCTGAGCACCAGACCCACACCATTCATCCAAGTGGCGGTTTTACGATTGATGCGAGGCCAGAGCACAAAAATAATTCCGACCAATAAGGGTAATGTATAGAGCGGATCAATGATGAAGATACTCGATATGCCGACCGGAAACTCGGTCAGCGGCCAAAACAACTGGGTACCGTACACGGTAAGGCTGTCGAGCAGGGCATGAGAAGTAAGTATCAGAAAAACCAACCAGAACCATCCTTGTTTGTGAACTCTGGTCGTTGGATGAATTTTCAGTATCAGCCAAACGAGCAAGGGACTGATCAGCAAGTGGACAAGAAAGGAATGGCTGAAACCCCGATGAAAGGTGAAATCTTCCACGGTTCCGCCGAATGGGATAAACACGTCGAGATCGGGCAATGTACCCAGCATCGCGCCCCAAAGGATAGCTTTGCGACCTATTTTATTGCCAAGAACAGCATATCCGACTGCGCTGCCTAGCGCAGCCTGGGTGAGCGAATCCATATCGTTTTCCGTTAATCAAATCCAGTTGCGACTACGCCGATTCCGCATAATTGGGTCACTTATCGGATTGCCGGACTGTGAAGCAGGGCCATGGGAGCTGGTTGAAATTTGATTTGAACCATGTTGTATCATCGTTAGGATGCTAGGCTGCAACCAATTGATCCATTCTATTCTTCAAATTACCTACTACGAGAAAAACAAGAATGTCCGAGATTATTAAAAACAAGGGTTGGACGGTTACCTTTGCGGGTACCGGAATCAACCTGGCCCTGGGGGTACTTTATACCTGGAGTATCTATCAAGCTGCAATAGTGGAGTCCATAGAATCCGGTGTCGGTGGCTTCAATTGGGATCGTGCGGCGGTAGGAGATCCCTATGCAGTTTGTTGCCTGGTCTTTGCTTTCGCCATGATCCTTGCGGGTAAATGCCAAGATAAATTTGGCCCGCGAATCACTGCCTTCATTGGAGGTATACTCGTCGGCCTTGGCTTGTTGTTGATCTCCCAAAGCAGCAGCTATCTGGTTTGGGTATTGGGCTTTGGCGTACTGGCCGGCACGGGGATTGGTTTTGGCTATGCTTCAGCCACTCCTCCCGCACTCAAATGGTTCCCGGGGGGACGTACCGGCTTGATCGCCGGCTTGGTTGTCGCCGGATTTGGATTGGCTCCTGTTTACATCGCTCCGCTGGCTTCTTATTTAGTATCTAAATGGGGGCTGCAGGAAGCCATGATGTTTTTCGGGATCGCGTTCTTTATCGTGGTGGCAGTGCTTTCTCAAATCTTGGTAAATCCTCCGGCAGGCTATGTGCCTGGAGGCGCATTGGCGGAAAAGGAAAAAGCCAAAGAGTCGCATATTGCCGCCGAACTGACCCCTTGGCAGATTCTTAAAACAGCGAATTTCTGGAAGTTGTGGACATTGTACTTTATAGGTTCCGGCGCCGGCTTGATGGTGATCGGCAGTATTGCCGGTATGGCGAAGATGAGTATGGGGGAAGCCGCGTTTATTGCTGTTGCAATCATGGCAGTCGGCAATGCTTCCGGACGAATCATTGCCGGTGTGGTGTCGGATGCGTTGGGACGGCCGATTGCCCTGGCAATTTTTTTCGGACTCCAGTCCATCAACATGTTCTTGGCGATCTTGGTCGTAAGTGCGGAAGGTGCCGCAGCTCTGTTTATTGTGCTTTCGGCGACCTTTATCGGCTTTAACTATGGGACGAACCTCACCTTATTTCCTGCGTTTTGTAAGAGCTGGTGGGGGCTTAAGTCTTTTGGGGTCAATTATGGAATCCTCTTTACCGCCTGGGGAGTCGGCGGACTGGTGATGACCCGTATATCGACCACGCTGGTGGCAACCACTGGCAGTTTTACCTGGTCTTTCGTTGTAGCGGGTATCCTATTGGCAATTGGCGCCGTTGTATCGTTAAAACTGCATCAGGATTCGCCGAAACCTGCTCCGGTACCGGTAGCTTAGAGTAAATCCCGTTTACCCAGCGTGGTAGATTTACCGGCTTGTGTCATAACGCATTTAGAAGCTGACAAGGAGCAAAGTCAACTAATTTCCCCACAGTCTATTAGATAGTCCTATACTGTTTAGGACTATCATCTTATTGGCATGTTTTTCCGTTACTGACATGCTCACCTCTTGTTCAATCTGTGTTCCCGACCTTTTGGAAGACCGCCATGCACGCCAAACGTACAAAGATTATCGCTACCATTGGACCAGCGACCAGCACTGTGGAAATGCTTCAGCAACTCATCAAAGCTGGCGTTGACCTTATTCGGATAAACTTTTCCCATGGCAGTACCCAGAGTCATATCGATCAAATCGAAAGAGTCCGGGAAGCGGCAAAACTGGCAGAATGCGATGTCTGTATCCTGGCGGACTTGCAAGGACCGAAAATACGCATCGAGAGTTTCGATGCCGGCAAGGTAGAGCTTAGTGAAGGACAGTCCTTTGTTTTGGATGCCGCAATGGCCTCGGATGCCGGCGACCTGAACGGTGTTGGGGTCGCGTATAAAGCTTTGCCCCAGGATGTGCAACCGGGCAATCGATTGTTGCTGAATGACGGGGCAATCGTCATGGATGTGGAACGGATAGAAGGAAACCGGGTGCACTGTAAAGTAGTGATTGGCGGTGAATTGGCGAACCGCAAGGGGTTGAACATCCAAGGCGGCGGCTTGTCGGCAGGCGCGTTGACTGAAAAGGATGCTCACGATATCGGCGTCGCCGTGGCGCAAGGTGTGGATTACATTGCCGTATCTTTCGTGAAATCCGGCGATGATATCCGGCAAGCCCGCAAACTGATTCAACAACATGACGGCAATATCGAGATCGTCGCCAAAATTGAACGTACCGAAGCCATGGCCAATTTGGAAGATATCATCGACGAAAGCGATGCGGTGATGGTGGCCCGGGGGGACCTTGGCGTTGAAATGGGATACGCCGAACTTACGGGTATTCAAAAACAGATTTTGCGAAGCACCATCAATACCAATTGCGTCTGTATCGTCGCGACCCAAATGATGGAATCCATGATCGAAAATCCGTTACCGACCCGGGCCGAGGTGGCGGATGTTTCAAATGCGATTCTGGACGGTGCCGATGCCGTCATGTTGTCTGCGGAAACCGCTGTCGGCAAGTATCCGGTGCAGACGGTTGAAGCGATGGCGATGATTTGCCGTGGTGCGGAAGTGCACGAACCGCCACCCACGATACGCCCGGCGCCTAGCAGTTTCGAGTTGGTCGATCAGGCAGTGGCAGCCGCCGTGGCCTATACCGCGATCGGTTTGGAAGCCAAAGCGATTGTCGCACTGACGGAATCGGGCTCGACGGCCTTATGGCTGTCCCGTTCCCGCTGCCAGATTCCGATATTTGCCTTCACCCGTCATGAGCGCACCCGGCGCCGTGTCTTGTTATACCGTGATGTTTACCCGGTGCCTTTCGATGTAACGCTTTACGGCATTCCCGAAGTCTATGACGAAGCATTCAAAGCGCTGCTGTCTCGCGGTGCGGTAAAGGTCGGCGACTTGATTATCTTTACCAAAGGCGATCACCGAGGTGTCGCCGGTGGCACTAATGCAATGAAAATTCTTAAAGTCATTGATCCCGGCGCCGTTTCTTCCGAGCCATAAAACGCTATACAGAGATCGCAACGGAATAACGCTTCGGGATGAGTTCAGCCAAGCTTTTCTATTTGATCGGCGCGTCCGGCGCCGGTAAAGACAGTCTCCTCGGCTACGCGCGGACCCGTATGCCCGCTGACTGGCCAATAGCCTTTGCGCACCGTTATATCACCCGCCGTTCAGACGCGGGCGGAGAAAATCATGTTGCATTGACGGCACAGGAGTTTCAGTTGCGGCAGCAACGCGGTTGTTTCGCCATGGTCTGGCATAGTCATCACATGTCCTATGGCATCGGAATTGAAATCGATCAATGGCTGGCGCATGGATTGAGCGTTGTCGTGAGTGGTTCCCGTGGTTACCTTGCCGAAGCAAGAAAGCGTTATCGGCAGATGGAGGTTTTGTTGGTACAGGTCGCTCCGGAGATTTTACGAGGTCGTTTGGAACAACGGGGCAGGGAATCTGCCGAAGAAATAGCGGAAAGAGTCACCCGTGCCAGGGAGTTTGATACTGCCTTGGCTCATCAGCCATTTGTCAGGATAGAAAACAACGGGCCGCTTGAACAAGCGGGAGAACAGCTGTTGCGCATTCTTAGGTCCGTATCGGAGTAGCCGTTCGGGCTTTCTGTCAACAGGAAGCGTCCGGCATCGACCGGCATGCGAAAAAACCGTGCAATCTCGCTGGGTTAGCGAAACCGGGCAGAAAGGTCTATGGTTAAATAATGTTGTTTTGACTGCTGATCGATGTAATACAAGGAATATTACGTGCCGCGTTTCGCCTTTTCTCTGGAGTTACATTTTGATACCGCCTCGCGCAAGGTGCTGGCAAAATTGCGCCCGACTTTATCACCGGTGTCATTGTCACCAGAAGTCTTGAAGGCAAAATTGGAAGATGCCGGCTTTGCCGATTTCAGCAGTATCCAGGAAGCGCGTGACCGTTTATTTGAAGTGGAGGCCTCGCTGCGGGAAAAAGGGCAGAAGATTTATGACGAACTGCTGAAGCGTTTGCAGCCGGATGCCACCGGGTCGGAGCCTCACGAAAGTAGCCAAGATGCAGAGCATGCGTCTGAGGCGGAAGGCGAGGTCCCACCCGAACAAAAGATAACGGCGAAGCAGGTTTTTGATCTTTTAAAAATCGAACCCCTGGTGTTGGCGGTTGCTGAGCAGAAGGATGCGGAAATTCAGATAACCGCCTCCAACGATGAACTTAGTGCATATATGACAATTGTACCGCCGCAAGGAGGGCATCCCGCAGACCGGAAAATGGTGGTCAAAGCCTTGAAAAGCTTTGGTATCGGCGTACCGCCGCTAGAGAAGGAAATAGCCAAGGCCATCAAGCAAGGACAATGTGACCGGGTTTTAGTGGCGCAGGGTAGAGCGGCTAAAAAAGGCAGGGCTTCTAAATTTGAAGCGCTGGTGACTGACCAGGTAAGTTCCGGTCCGTCAATCGACTCCAAGGGCAATGCCAATTACCAGGATATCAATCAATTTGTAGTGGTTGAGCCTGGTCAGGGACTAATGCGCCGCCACCCGCCCGGCGGTGGAAAGCCTGGCCAGGATATCTATGGCAAAGCCATTCCGGCAGAGTCTGGCGACCTCATTCCCTTTACTGCAAATTTAGAAGGGGCGGAGGTCGCCCCTCACGATCCCAACCTAATGGTTGCCACCCAAAAAGGTCATCCGGTCATTCAGGAACGAGGTATTGCGGTAGATCCGGTGCTGCAGTTAACCAACGTCAGTCTTGCAACGGGGAATATCGATTACGACGGCTCCTTGCATGTCAAAGAGGATGTGGCAGACGGCATGAAGATAGAAGTGACCGGGGATGTTATTGTCGATGGAGTTGTCGGTAAAGCCACCATTATTGCCGGTGCCAGTGTGCTGATCCAGCAGGGCTTGATCGGCGGTGTGCCGTCTGAAGAGGATTTGGAAGCCGGTACATTCGGCGCGGAGATAACCGCCGTAAAAACGGTTGCGGCGCGATTTTCCAGTAAGGCCAAAATCAAGGCAGGCAAGGAAATTCAAATTAACGAATATGCCATACACTGTGATCTAAATGCCGGCGATCGGGTTTTAATAGGAAAAAAAACCGGCAAAGGCAGCCTGATCGGCGGCCAGGCACGTGCTTTTGACTTGGTTTATGCCAAAACCCTGGGTAGCACCGGGAGCGCCATCACCCATATCCGGGTGGGTGCTCCAGCAGATACCGTCGATAGGCTGCGCTTCGCGGCGCGTTCTGTCCGCCAGAAGTTAGAGTCCATCGGCATGTTGGAGAAAGATTTAAAAGCCATTCAGCGGCGTGGCGAACAGGTCCAGTTACCGGCCCAAAGCCAAAAAATGGCTGAAGATCTGGATCGTCAGATTGCGCAGCTTCGCGATGAAATCAGCGAGTTGCATCGCCTGGAAGACGAATTGAAGGCATTGCTTATACGCTCTAAAAAATCCAGTGTGGTAGGTAAGAACAAGGTTTATCAGAATGTTATCGTGGATATTCTAGGAGGGTCGCTTCGTACCAAAGAAGATACCATTGGCGGCACTTTCCATTTTGACATTCGCCGGGTAGTTTTCGAACACTAGTGGTGCATCCTATAGTTAACCGGCCCGTCAGTTGATTGATCAACCCTCCTGGCAAGGCTGACCTCGCCGGGCTTTTCCTATCCTGTTGCTGAGACCATCATCCATTTAATTCCTTGACTTTGCCTTAAGGCAAAATTAGATTACACCCACGTTAGGTTTCCTCGGCCATTTCTTGGCGAGGATGAAACGGGAAGTTTGGTGCGCCATGAAACTACCTCAGCGTAGTTTGGCAAGACCAACGCTGCCCCCGCAACGGTAATTGAGGTTAATTGGCTGCCTACGCCACTGTGATAATCATGGGAAGGCGCAGCTGAATGGACTTTCTTGGGAAACCCGCCTCATAAGCCCGGAGACCGGCCTGATCAAAAGTAAACAGAATTGCGGTGGGCAAGGCTGGGAGACGATTATCAAACGGATACCTGGTCCTCGTCTGCTGTAAAAGTCAAAAACTCACCTCTACTCTGCAGAACATCCACCTTTTGTTGTCTGGTGATCCGTGGCTAATCGGTTTCAGCTACCGTTATTTTGTTTTGCCTTGCTTTCTTTGGCGCTATTTTTTCTGGTTGTTACCCAAGGCGTGAGCGCAGCGGAACTGATCAGAGAACCCGATGTCGTTGTTATCGGACAACAAATATCGGCAGATGAGGTGGACATCGGCCTGCAAACCGGGCGAGTGACTGTTATCGATCGTCAGCAGTTTGCCACCGACTTAGCGACGGTCGCGGATGTACTGCGCCAGGAAACCGGCGTACAGATTCGCCAGCTTAGTGGCCTTGGTAGTTATTCGACCGTGAATATCCGTGGCGCAACCAATGCACAGGTGAATGTCTATCTGGACGGAGTACTGTTAAACAGCGCCCAAGGTGGCAGTGTGGACTTGAGCCAGTTTACCTTGGGTTCAGTGGAGCGGATCGAAATCTATCGCGGCAATGTTCCTGTTCAGCTTGGTGTACCGGGTATAGGCGGGGCCATCAATATCAGAACCATGGGAGCCGAAGAACAATCCAACCGGCAAGTGTCACTAAGTTATGGCTCATTCAGCACCGCAAAATTGGCCGGCGTGGCGACGGAGAATATTGCGGGGGCGGGAGTCATCGTGGCTGCTGAATATCTTACCAGCGATAACGATTATCCCTTTACCAATAATAACTTAACCCCATCCAATCCACATGACGACCGGGAAGAGCATCGAAACAATGCCGACTTTGACCAGATTGGCGGTTTACTGAAAACAGACTATAGGCTATCAGACACCAGTTTGATTCAGTTTGTCGCCCAGCTATTTTCCAAAGAGCAAGGGATACCGGAAGTTTCCAATAATCCGGCCACCCGATCTCAATTGGAGACGGATTTTCAAACGGCTCAAATGAAATTGAGCCATCTTTTTAGTGGAGATACCAGCGTTGCTTTTACATTGTTCGGTACTGCCAAGGAAGAGCTGTATGACGATACGCAAAACCGAATCGGCCTAAGCGCAAATAAAGAAAAGGGGGAGACTAAAACCATTGGCACCGGCCTGGTGGTCTCCTCCGGCCTGGACGGCCACTACCTTGGCCTCAGTCTCGACATGCAGAAAGACGAGTATGAAAACCAGGATTTATTGCGTGACCTGAGCAATCGCTACGATCGCAGTTTACTCACCCTGGGAGTACAAGATGAATGGATGGATCGGGCTGCCGACCATCTGATCAGCCTGAGTCTTCGCGGCTACTATCTCGATGACAACGGGGAATCGGGTAACTCGGATACCGAAGATTACTACAGTGTCCACAGCGGTTGGCTTTTTGACGTCAGTGAGAGTCTGCAACTACGAGTCAATCTTTCCAGGGATATTCGAATTCCGACACTCACCGAAAAATTTGGGGATCGTGGTTTCTCCATCGGCAATCCGGATCTTGAAGCGGAAACGGCGGTAAATTTTGATCTGGGAATTGGATTTGATCTGGAAGCCGTGCAGGGCTCTGTCACCTACTTTTACCGTGATCTGAAAGACGGAATATTCACGGTATTCGACGCCAGGGGAATCGGGCGTTCTGAAAATATTTCCGAAGCAGGATTACAGGGCTTGGAAATAGATGTTTCCTCTCGCTATCAAGAAATATGGCTGATAAATGTCCGCGCCACTTATCAGGACACGGAAGATCGGTCGGACTCCGCAGATTTTCGCGGCAACTCCTTGCCTGGCCATTACGACCTCAGCGGCCTTTTGGCAAACGGCGTTTACTGGGGTGACCTGGAACTTAAAGTCGAATATGAGTTGCAGCGCGGGGGCTATTATGATCGCTCCTCCATAGCCAGTATGCCCGACGTCGATCAATGGAATGTTGTTACCAAATGGCGTGGTGATCAGTATTCCATTGAGTTTGGTTTGAAAAACATAACAGACCAAAGAATCCAGGATTTTAACCGCTTTCCAGGACCGGGCAGGCGATTCTATGTCTCATACCTACAAGAGTTTTAACCAGCAGATTTCCCACTACACGAATAAGGAGCACGAGCTATGTCAAGTTGGTCATGTCTAAACCCGGAATCAGGTACCAAAAGAAAATCCTTGATCGCGCCGTTACTTGTATCCAGTATTTTTCTGGCCGCCTGTAGCAGTGATTCAAATAACAGTAACGATGAGGTCGAACTGGATCCGGCGGATCAAGTCCCGGATATCGCTGACACCGCCAGTAATCCTTACGATGTGCTCTTTGTCAGTGAAACCAAAGCCTACATTATACGCTATGGTTCGCCGGCGATTTGGATCGTCGATCCGAGCGTATCCGCGGATGATCAGGAAAACTTCAAAATCGGTGAGATCAGCCTGCATAAATACGATACGGATTTCGTGCCGGAAATGTCCGCCGGTGTGATTCACGAAGGTCGGTTATATGTCGCCATGCAGGTCATGGATATCAACTTCGCTCCAGGCGATGCCTATTTGGCAGTGATCGATACCGAGACCGATGAAGAAATTGACGTTAATGGCGATCCTCAGAAAGGTCTTCCGCTCACTGTTAAAAATCCGGTGGATCTTGATATTGTCGGCAGTTCGCTTTTAGTGACCGGTGTAGGCCGTTACGGCAGCAGCTTTTCCGGCACTGAAACCGAATATACCGGTGGAATAGAACGCATCAATCTGGCTGATTTTTCCTCGACGCTCCTGGTGGACGATGGCGATAGCGAGAATCATCCTTATGGGCAAGTCAGCGGCGTCAGTGTGCTATCCGAATCAGAAGCCTTTTTTACCGGCTATGAGGCTTGGCAGAGCATCCATGTTTATAAATTCAATCCAAGCACCGGAGACGTTGACGCGACCCCGATTACCGGCGACACGCCCATGGACGTGCAATCCATGGCAGTCAGCCCGGAAGGCAAGCTGTGGCTGGGAATCGGGAGTTTTTCCGCACCGGAAGTCAGAATCCTGAATCCGGCAGACAACTCTGTTACCGAGACGATTGCATTGGAAAAGAATCCTACCCAGATCCTGTTTGGCACGAATGTAGGCATGGCGGACTGCGATACCTGTGCCGTGCTTGTCGGTGTGGCGTCGGATTATGGCTCAAGTGATATTGCTATTGCGAATGGCGAAGCGCCGTACAGTGTCGATCCGGGCTATGCCGCACAAGATCTATCGGATATCGTAGCTGCCACCTATGGCGAGCACTTTTATCGGCTCGGGCGTTCCAGTCAGCACAATATAACCAAGTTTCGCTTCGATAATCCCATGGTTGAGCAGTGGCAGTTTTCAACCAATCCGTAACTCCTGGTAGAAGACCTCGCATATGGCGACATTGATGGTTCAGGGTACGACATCGGATGCCGGGAAAAGTACGCTGGTGGCGGCAATCTGTCGCAGCCTGCAGCGTGACGGACACTCGGTCGCCCCATTTAAACCGCAAAACATGGCGCTAAACAGCGCCGTGACGTCAGACGGTGGCGAGATAGGGCGCGCCCAGGCGTTACAGGCGAAGGCCTGTAAAATAGCCGCGACGGTGGATATGAATCCGATTCTGTTGAAACCCGCTTCGGATGTCGGTGCGCAGGTGATTGTGCAGGGCAAGGTTCGCGGAAACATGACGGCCACGTCTTTTCATGAGTACAAGCAGGTGGCCATCAATGCGGTCATGGAATCCCATCAGCGCCTTTCCAGTCAGTTTGCGAATATCCTTGTCGAAGGGGCGGGATCGCCGGCTGAAATCAATTTACGCGAACACGATATCGCTAACATGGGATTTGCCGAGGCGGTTGACTGTCCGGTCATTATTGTCGCCGATATTGACCGGGGCGGGGTGTTTGCCCATTTGGTCGGTACCCTTGCCTTGCTGTCTGAATCAGAGCAGGCGCGGGTCAAAGGCTTCGTGATTAATCGTTTCCGTGGCGATATCACCATACTTAAGCCAGGCCTGGATTGGTTGGAAGCGAGAACAGGCAAGCCGGTACTCGGCGTTTTGCCTTATCTGCATGGATTACATTTGGACGCGGAAGACGCCATCGCCAGAGATAAGGAATCCAGTGGCATTGAGCAGACTGGCCCGGCGACAAAGCTGAACGTCATTGTTCCGGTGTTACCGCGGATTAGTAATCATACCGATTTTGATCCGCTGCGCTTGCATCCGGATGTAAACTTCAGATTCATTGGACCAAAGGAAGCCATACCAGGGTCGGACCTGATCATACTGCCAGGTTCCAAAGCCGTTCGAAGTGATCTGGCATGGCTTAAATCCAGTGGCTGGCACCGGCATATCAACCGGCATTTACGTTATGGCGGCAAACTGCTAGGGGTCTGTGGCGGTTTCCAGATGCTTGGACAAGCCGTGATAGATGACAAAGGACTCGAAGGCGAACCCGGCAGCAGTGACGGGTTGGGATTGTTGCAATGCTCGACACATCTCGAAGCGGAAAAAATCCTAACGAGCCGTTCCGGTCGGCTTGCCCTTGATGGAGCGCTTTTCAACGAAGCCTCTGTTGCCCATGACTCTTTAACCGGTGCTAAGGTTAGAGGTTATGAAATCCACATGGGCAGGACCCAAGGAAAGGATTGTAAACGTCCGGTGGTTCTATTTGACGATGGTCGTCAGGACGGCGCGATGAATGCCGAGGGAACCGTCGCCGGCTCATACTTGCACGGTTTATTTGATGATCCTCAAAGCCTTCAGGCCTGGATACATTGGGCGGGCTTAAACACGGAAAAAACCGTCGACCTTGATGCGATAAGGGAACTGCAGCTGGAAAGGCTGGCGGACACTTGGGATGCCTGTGTCGATAAACAGACAATTCTGAGCTTGTTACGATGATAATAGCGATGACTGGAACCAATAAGATTTTGATTCTCGGCGGCGTGAAATCGGGGAAAAGCCGGCGGGCTGAGCAACTAGCACAAGGTTTGTCCGATGCACAGAGTCTCCCGGTGATCGTCATCGCAACTGCGACTGCCTCAGATGGAGAAATGCAACGGCGTATCGAAGCTCATCGAAAACAGCGGCCGGATAGCTGGAAAACGATAGAGGAGCCGCTTAAGTTGGGCCACGCACTGCTTGCTATTGCCGAGCCTGCGGTGGTTGTGGTTGATTGCCTGACTGTCTGGTTGACGAATTTGCTAATGCAGGATGAGGTTGAATTGTTAACGAAGGAACTAGAGAGTTTTGTGCAGGCGGTATCAAAAGTGCGCTTTCCGCTGTTATTGGTATCCAACGAGACCAACATGGGGATTGTTCCTATGGGAGAACTAAGCCGGCGCTATTGTGACGAGGCTGGGTTGCTGCATCAAAGGCTGGCGTCGATTTGCGACCGGGTGGAGTTGATGGTTGCCGGTTTGCCCATGCAGCTAAAGCCATCACCGAGATAGCGCTATGTCAGTTTCCTTGCTTGAAGTAGAGAGTTTAGGCTGGAATGTCGACCAAAAGGACATCCTTCGAGATATCTCTTTCGGCATTGCTGAAGGCGAGTTTGTCGGTTTGATTGGCCCCAATGGAGCTGGCAAGTCCAGTCTTATGCGGTGCCTGTATCGGGTGAATCGACCCACTGCGGGAAGGGTTTTGCTCAAAGGCGCTGACATCTGGCGTCAGTCGGCAAAGGAAAGCGCGAAAAGGACGGCGGTTATCCTGCAGGAAGCCGGTGATCACTTTGGCCTGACCGTCAGGGAAATAGTGGCCTTGGGGCTCACCCCACACAAGCGGCTCTTCGAACGGGACACGTGGGAAGAGAAGGTCCGGATCAAGGAAATTCTGCAGCAGAACGATTTATATGCACTTCGCTACCAGCGGTTCAGTCAGCTCTCCGGCGGCGAAAAACAACGGGTGATGCTGGCCAGGGCCATTGTGCAGCAACCTGAATTTCTGATCATGGACGAACCTACCAATCATTTGGATATCCACTATCAAATCAGCGTGCTTCGTAAGGTTAAAACTTTAGGGGTGACCGTGCTCGCGTCTTTTCACGATCTAAATCTCGCAGCGGCATTCTGCGACCGGCTGTTGGTGATGGAGCAAGGGCGTCTGATTGCCCAGGGAACACCGCAAGCGGTTATGAATGAGGACTTGCTGGGTTCTATTTTTGCGACTTGCGCCATCGTCGATAAACACCCGTTGCACGGCAATCCACGAATCAGCTATGCCTACCATGAATAGTTTGGTGCTCAATCAATCTTTATCCCTGAAAGCGGCCCGCGCTCCAGTTGTCGGCTTGCTTATATTGTTGAGCTGTATTTTCGCGATTAATTTCGGATCGGCGGAAATCAGCCTGCAAGAGGTTATAAAAGCGCTTTACGCTTCTATGGGAGGAGAGACTGACATTAGCCTGGTTAAACAACGAATCGTTTGGGAACTCCGGGTGCCTAGGGTGCTTTTAGCGTTGTTATGTGGCGCTGGTTTATCCGTCGCGGGAGCAGTGCTGCAGAATGTGACCCGCAACCCATTGGCCGACCCTTACTTGTTTGGGATATCGTCGGGGGCTTCCTTCGGCGCTGTCATTGTGCTGGCAGCTATGGGAGCTGGAAATGCCATGTTGGCCCAATATGGCGTCACGGTCGGGGCTTTTGTCGGCAGTGTGCTGTCGGTATTACTGGTGATCAGCCTGGCGGGAACCGGGGTCCAGGTGGAAAGGATGATTCTGGCTGGGGTAGCGGTTTCCTTTATGTTTAGCGCCGGGACCAGCCTGGTATTGTACAGCTCAGATCCGCAGGTAGTTGCTTCATTATTATTTTGGACCCTGGGCAGTTTTACCGCGGCAACCTGGGAATCACTGCTTTTACCCAGCATTGTCATACTGATTGTGATGATGATTTTTATCGGCTACTCAAGACCGTTGAAAGCCATTCTCGCCGGCGATGAAAATGCCCAGGCGCTAGGTTTGGATGTGAGCCGAATGCGCATCGGCATGTTGGTGCTGTGTTCTCTTTTAACGGCCACTTTAGTCGCAAACTGCGGCGGCATTGGCTTTGTCGGCTTGATGATTCCCCATATTGTCAGACGCCTGATGTGGCGTGAAGGTGGCAATGTCCTTATTGTGAGCGCCATTTTAGGCGGGGTGTTTATGGTATGGGTGGACGTGTTAGCCAGAACCCTTATTACCAGCAATGAACTGCCGATCGGTGTTATCACGGCAGCCATCGGCAGTCTGTTCTTCCTACTGGTACTAAGAAAACGCGGGTGGACCGAATAGTGTTTGCGTCCAAATCTGTCGCATCGCTAATTACCACGCTATTGTTGGCACTGCAGCCACAGTCAGTTGTCGCCGGTAACCTGCAAAAACTGCATAAGCAACCCGCCAAAACGGTCGTGACATTGGCTCCGCATATCGTTGAAATGGTTTACACCTTAGGTGCCGGGGAGCGCATTGTCGCTACTGTCGAGTATTCCGATTTCCCGCCAAGCGCAATGCAGATTCCCCGGATCGGTGGCTACCACGGATTGCAAATCGAACAGATCATGGCGCTGGAACCGGATTTGATTGTCGCCTGGGAAGGTGGTAATCGCATCCAGGACATTGAGCGCCTGGAGAAACTCGGGCTACCCGTTTATCGAAGCCGGATTGGTTCGATTGATGGCATTGACGGCGAATTGTTGCTGCTGGGCGAATTGTTGGGAATCAAATCAAAAAGCCAGTCCGTGGCAGCTTCCTTTCGGGGCAAACTGACAGAGTTGCGGGAAAGCTATGCAAGCAAACGAAAAGTGAGTTTCTTCTACCAACTTTGGTCTGATCCGCTCACGACCGTCGCCAGTAGTGGCTGGGTAAGCGAATCGATGGAAATCTGCGGTGGACAAAACATCTTTGGCGTCGACAGTCTTGCCGAATACCCGCAGATCAGTATCGAGCAGGTACTTGTGAGAGCGCCGGAAGTGATTCTTGTACCGACGCATCACGGTGATCTCCATGCTTCCCAGGGAAAATGGCGTAAATGGCCAGAGATTCCCGCCGTTTCGCGCAACCAGGTTTACCCAGTCGATGGCGATTTGCTCCATCGCTTTACAACCCGCATCCTGGACGGCATTTCTCAAGTATGTGAAATATTCGATCAAGTCAGAAGAACGAACTAAATTCGCAAATCAATCACGCTGGTAAAACGGACCGCAAAGATATGCATTCATTCGAGGCAAACCCTGCCCTCAAGACAAACACCGAATTTAAAATTACACCTGTGAGCAAAGCCCTTGCGGCAGAACTGCAGAATGAAATGGACCAAAAAACCAAACCGTTAGGCGCTTTAGGAAAGCTGGAATCACTGGCGTTGCAAATTGGTTGTATTCAGAACAGCCTTACCCCCTCGCTAGAAAAGCCGACCATCCTGGTATTTGCCGGTGATCATGGCATAACTGAAGAAGGTGTTAGCCCTTACCCCAGTGAAGTCACAGGCCAAATGGTGTTGAACTTCCTGGCGGGAGGCGCGGCAATAAATGTATTCTGCCGGCAACATGGGATTGCACTCAAAGTTGTCAATGCCGGTGTAAAAACCGTGCTTCCCGAACATCCTGACCTGATTAATTTTAAAGTCGCCGCAGGGACGGAAAATTTCAAGTATCGGGCGGCAATGACGGAAATGGAGTTTGAATCAGCGGTCCATCGCGGTGCGGATCTTGTTTCAGTAATGGAAGCCGGCGGTACCAATATCATTGGTTTCGGGGAAATGGGGATCGGTAATACCAGCAGTGCAGCGGCGATCATGGCCTGTCTAACTTCATTACCCTTCGCTGAATGTGTTGGACGAGGAACCGGTCTCGACAATGCTGGAATAACGCATAAGACTAGGGTGATAGAAGAAGCGGTTGGCAACTGTGTCACCTTGGACAAGACCGATCCGAGAGCTGTTTTACGTTACTTCGGAGGATTGGAAATGGCCATGATGGCGGGGGCTCTGTTAAAAGCGGCGGAACGAAAACTGGTTGTTATGGTGGATGGATTTATCGCCTCGGCGGTCGCATTGGTATGCCTGCAATGGTATCCCAATTGCCGGGATTATCTTGTTTTTACCCACCTATCGGGAGAACGTGGCCATCAGAAGATGCTGGAGCACATAGATGCCCAGCCGTTGGTAAATCTCGGTATGCGATTGGGCGAAGGCAGCGGAGTTGCGGTGGTCTATCCGATAATTGCATCAGCGGTGACATTTCTAAATGAAATGGCCACTTTCGCCTCTGCTTCTGTTTCTGAGCGGTCGGAATGACCGGTAGTAAGGGTGATCTCTCGCCGCTGAATGGCGGAGAGGAAGGTCCATGGAATCGCTTTTGGATTGCATTAACCTTCCTAACCCGCCTGCCGGTGCGAAAAGCGATATGTTTTAATCAGGTCGAAATGAACCGCGCCGCCGCCTGGTTTCCATGGGTGGGAGGCATTGTCGGTATGTTGGCGGCCGGGGTATTGGTGCTGGCTGCTTTGGGGCTGCCTATATCCGCCGCGGTCATTTTGTCGATGCTGTTTTCGGTAATGCTGACCGGAGCTTTTCATGAAGACGGCTTTGCCGACACCTGCGATGCGTTAGCCGGGGGAAACGATCCCGAAACACGGTTGAGCATTATGAAGGACTCCCGTCTCGGGACCTTCGGGGCTGTGGGATTATGGGGCATCCTGCTGCTTAAATGGCAGCTCCTGGTTGCCATTGCAAACTTGTCGGAATCGCTCAGTTTCATGGTGTTCGTGCTAATTTCAGCGCATGTAGTCAGCCGTTGGTTCGCGATCCAGTTTATGCTGAAGCTGCCTTACGTTTCAGGCAAAGACGGCAAGTCCAAACCACTGGCCCAACAACTGGTCGCTAGGGATCAGATCATCGCCATAGCTCCGGTCGTCGCCTGTCTTGCTCTGGTGTTACTGATAAAGCCAATCGGGTTTCTGTTTATCCTCGCCGCTGTCGGTTTTACATTTTTTGTCTATTGGCAAGCGTTGCTTAAACAGAAGTTAGGCGGTTATACCGGCGATACGTTAGGCGCCGCGCAACAGATCGCAGAACTTCTTTTCTACTTGAGTTGGCTGCTGTGAAGCTCACTTTGATCAGACACCCACCGGTTACCGCCAACGGAATCTGCTATGGTCAGTCCGAGGTTCCGTTGCAGCCGGGTTGGGAGTCGCAGGTGCAAAGCCTGTTAACCAAGTTAGTCAGGCCCGAGGTGATATTATCCAGCCCTTTACAACGGTGTTTGGCATTGGCGTCTAAACTGCAAAGCCATTTTTGTGTAGACGTCTGTTCTTCTCCCTGGCTAATGGAATTGAATTTCGGCGTCTGGGAGCAACAATCCTGGCGGTCAATTGGTCAGGAGGCTATCGACCGCTGGGCACAGGATGTTCTTGGTTTTTCGGCTCCGGAGGGAGAAAACTGCCGGCAGTTGGCGACACGTGTAAAACAGGGATTCGATAGCTGGATTACCCGATATGGCGAGCAAAGCCGCCGGTTAGCCGAATGCCATGCGATGATTGTGGGCCATAGTGGTTCCATCCGCTGCTTGGCAGTACAACTCACCGGAAAACCACTAAAAACCGTATTAGACTTGGTCATCGAACCATTGGGAGTAATGCACTTAGTGCAAATCCAAGATGAATGGCGCTATGCCTGATCCTTTATACCAAACAGGCTATTCTCTATAGCCAAACTTTTCTGAGGATCTTTCAGGTACAAAGCAGGGAAATGCTATTCGACAGTTTCAGGAGGGAAAGCTAGGGCTTTGCGGTTTCCGTAGGATTCCGGTATGCATTTTTATGCTCGTACATGCGTTTATCCGCCTGATGTAGCAACTGTCCGATACTGGCCTCTTCCGTCGAGGCAAATCCGATGCTGAAAGACACCTCCAATATCTGAGTCGAGCCGTTTTCTCTAACCGCTTGGATCTGTGAATTTTTTTGAGCGTTAAGAAGTCTGTCCGTAAGCGCTTGGCAAATCTCGATACCGCCATTTCTAACGATAATTGCAAACTCATCGCCGCCTAAACGAAATATTTGATCGCTTTTTCGGCATTCTCTTTTCAGTATACCTGCTACGGTGACGATCAACCGGTCACCGCATGCATGTCCATACTGGTCATTGATGAACTTAAGGTTATTCGCGTCGATGATGAAAATGGCGGACTTCCGATCCGGATAACGCTCATGGGTGATCCGTTCGCGTTCATAGGCTTCGTCGAAGGCTTTGCGATTCGCCAACTCCGTCAAGCCGTCCGTACGCGCCATCGCTGCAAGCTCTTGAGTTAGACGCACGGTTTCAATAATCGCGCTTGCCTGTTTCGCGAACAGGGTCAGGAAATCCCTCTGTTCACCCCGGATTCTCTTGCTCTTTAGCACAAGTACCCCAAGCAGTTTGGTATGCATGGAAGCGAGGCGGATCAAGCTATAGTTTTCAACGCCGAATTCCAGAGTATCGGGCAGTGCCTGACTACTGGGTTGCTCGATGGCGCATAACTCATGATATAGCCAATCCTTTTCATCCTCGTCAAAGGTATGGGTGTGCAGGCTGCTGGACTGATAGCGGGTTTGGCTTAAATATACCGCCAATGGCGAACCTGAGTAGAGGTGGGGTATTTGTTTAAGACAGAGTTCAACCACTTCTTCCACACTGTCGCAAGCCTGCAGATCAATACTAAGACGCAGCAGGTTCTGCAGTAGTTGGCGATTATCTTCCTCTCGCTCAAGCGTTAGCCTCAGCTCCTTGGTTTTTTCCTCGACTCGTTGCTCCAACTGCTCGTTCAGGGCTTTAACTTTCGCCAGGTATTCATCCTTTAGCTCGCTGACTTTCTGCAACTCAATGTTTTTATTGCGGAGGGTGTCGAACTGCTGCTGAATCGTTTGGCCCATGTCCACCAGGAGCCTGCTTACGGCCTTAAGTTCCTGATATTTGAGATCGATTTCAATCGGCTGGTAGTTTCCCTGGCTGTAACGTTTGATGGTATCCGACATCATCGCAATCGGCTTGCTCAGCCAGCGCACAATTAAAAGTGCTGCCAGCAAGGAAAGGGCGATGGCGATGGCGATGCCTTTATATAGGGTGTTTAGCGAGGCGTCGAGCTCCTGCATCCTACCGCTTCGACTGACCTGCATTTGCAGGGTGAGGGGTATGGCATTCTCCGTATGTTCGCTGTTGATTTGCCCTTCCCGACTGGTAAGCAGGAGATCCTGGGCATCCATGTTTACGCCGACTTTGGCCGTTGAAGCCAGGAGATTCGATCCCTGACGTAAACTGATAGTTTCGTCATCCCGCAGTTCCGGTTCAAGAATGGAATAGATTTCCTGAAAAGGAAGGATCGCCACCAGATATCCTTCGGGAGACCTCGACAATCCTTCCTGCAGAACGTGCAAATACAATGGCGATATTACCGCCACGCCAAAAGGCGAATTCGGTATAGGATTCTGGCTTTCCCTGGTGCCCTTGACCAATGTGTAATCTTCGAATAGCACGAGATACTGGCGGCCGTCCTTGATTTTTTTTTGCGCAATCGCAGACTGCAACTGCGCGTGTACATTGCTGTTCTCCAGGCCGACGATGGAACCGTTAAACTCTTCAACCACCTGCAAGTCTATGTCCAGTAGAAAAATACTATTGACCAGTGGAGACTGTTCAACGAAGCGTTCCATTGCTCGGTAGGCGTGGCTGGAAAACAAGAAGCTATCCAACGCCTGGGTGAGCAGGCGTTCGGAAGAAAATAGTTTGTAGTTGGTAGAAAAGGTGGCGAACTTGAAGCCGACGTCGCCGGACATGGTTTCCAGAACCCGGCCCAGTTCATGCGCCAGAGACTTTTCCGTGGCCCGGTGCTGCTGATTCAGCATAACCAGTGAAATAGCAAGTGATGGCAATACCGCTGCGAGGACAATAATAATGGCAATGAGGTGGCGGATTTGCACAGATCAGTCCGCCTGTTATTTCTTTTGCATAAATCGTTCGTATTCCCGTTCCGCAAGGTTTTGCATATAGGCCGCCGCATCTTCGGCACTAAAACCATGATTCATATAACGTTGGTAGCCTTTTGACATCGCCTGCCAGGCAATGGACATACCCGGATCGCTGGGCATCGGGCGGGTAAAGTTCAACTGCTCCAAGATAATCCTGGCATCGCCGCTTGCCTGGCTGCTGACTTGCTCGTAGACCGTCTTGTTGATAGGTAAGAGCTGGTAATCATCGTAAATTTGGCGCTGAATATCTTCGCGCTGGAACAGGCGCGCCAACTCCAGAAGAATTTCATATTTTTCCGAGTTGGGTTTGAGTAATGGAAATGCCAGCACATAGGTGGAACTCATGGGCTGCATTGGGATGCCTTCAATGGTTGGCAGCAGTGCGAGTCCCAGATCCTGGCCCAGTTCCTTCTTAAAATCGGCATACGCCCAGTCGCCATTAATGGCATAGGCAAACTTGCCGTTGACAAAGTCGCGCTGGGCGCAGCTATAGTCGCAGTGTTGCGGCAGTAATCCTCGGGAGGAAAGCGACTGGTAAAAAGGCAAGGTTCTAACGAGTTCAGGCGTGTTCAGGGTGATTTTTCCGGCATCCATGGGCCAACCGCCAAACGCTCCGAGAAAACTGACGAACCAATACATCTCGCCGTAGTTCCAGCCGATGGTACTGATGTTTTTTGCCTCAAGTGCCTGTTTTTTTTCAAGTAGTTCTTTCCAGGTGCTGGCCGGCTTGTCAACGAACCGCTTGTTGTAGAACAGCATCAGGTGGTTACCCTGGATGATGGGGATACCATATTGGTTGCTGTTAATCTGTGTTGTGCCGAGTGCTTGCTTGCCGGTTGTTGGCAGGTTCCATGAGGGGGGCAGAGAAGCCAAGCGCAGTTCGTGATAAAGTCCAAGAAAATCCGAGGGCACGATGATGACATCCGGCAACAGGCCGCTGCCGGAGTTGAGTAGCAGTTCTGCCTTGACCGAATCCGGAGAATAGGCAACAACCTTGGCGTCAATTCCCGCTTCTTCTTCAAATACCTCGATAACGCTCTCGATAAAGTTACGGGCCTGATGAGCATGCCAAAGTTCTATAGACGCACTATGCACAGCGGACGGCAAAGTGATAAGTACAAGGGCAAGAAACAGGCAGATAGGTAGGCGGCAGCGTTTGTTGTGCAAGAAAATCACAGGCATTTTTTAGATGGGCGGCTGAAAAATATACAGAACTAACTGCATCAGTATAGTGTCAATGTGAGGGATAGCCTAACAAATGACCGGTTTGCCAGAAGTAAAGAAATGTTACCCTTTATGATTTGCAACAGTTTTTAGGTGGGATGCCTCCGCCTGTTAAGTACGGTCAGTCAAAACAGTTTGGGTGTTATCTTGAAGGGTTCTATGGGCGATTGGGTTAGTTGCCCGGCATCGCAGGAATATGGGGAGGAGTCTACTAGACTATAGTTACCGCAGTATTTGCAAAGGAAGGTCTTCCCATTGCCCTTGCTCCTAAAACTAATTGTATTGATTCAGGCTGCCATAGTCAGTTCACCCGTGTTGACCGCCGGGAGCCAGCTTTTACCCGTGGCCACTTCTGAATTTCCTCCCTTTGAATACTCCATCAACGGCTCGGTGGTCGGAACTGATACCGAAGTGGTTGCCAGGGTATTTGAGCAAATAGGCTATCAAGCAGATATCAAGATGTTGCCTTGGCGTAGAGTCATGCAGATGGCAACTAAAGGTGAGTTCGCCGCCATATACAGCTTTACGGTTAACGAAGAAAGAAAGCAGGATTACTATTTTTCAAAACCCATTAACACCGTTCGGGATGTGTTTTTCAAACGCAAGGACCGCGACATACAATGGCAGGAATTGGCCGACCTCTATCCACTAAAAGTCGGCGCAAGTACCGGTTATAGCTACCACTCTCTGTTCGCGGAGGCGTTGCGGAGTAACGCTTTTGCCGGGAAAATGATGGTTACCAGCGAAACACCGGAACGACAGGGACTCTATCTGCTGCGCTATAACCGTGTGGATATCTTTATTTGTGAAGTCAGCGTCTGTCAATTTCTCCTGAACCGGGAGCAACCTGAGCTTAATATGATCGATTATGTCGATAATACAATTGGCAATAGCCGTACTTTTCATGTGGGTTTTCCAAAGAGATGGCCTAACGCCGAACCGATCGCTAAGGCCTTTAACAAACAACTTTCCCTGTTTATTGAAACACCGGAGTTTCGACAAATCTTCCTTAGATATGGCCTTACCCCGCCAAACCCCGCGCTTCTCCGCTAATCCTAAGCGGCCAAAGCGAATTGACGCACTCGTCGTGCAGTGCGGCGTTGTCATCGATTTCAGCTTTAGGCTTTCTTTTTAGCGTTCCGTTCCTTTGAATGAAAAATAATAGAAAATCACCTATCACGTTTTTCTTGCATGCAAAATGGCCAATTTGCACTACTATCTAGGTTGTATAAGAACAAAAGCTCCAGGGAGCCAATGGAATCCGGTCGAAACCGGGGTGGGGAGAAAACCATGGATAAAATTCTTTATATTTCAGAGACCGATGCCATACCTGCCGAGGTTGTTGAAGCACTCGATCAGTATCAGATTGTCAATACTTCTGCAGAGTTTGCGGCAGTTCAGGAAGCGGCTGCCTATTCCGCGAAAACCCTGTTGTTGGATATGGAAAACCGGAGTGCGATTTTTGAATTGTGCGGGGCACTCGCAAATGAGGAGAGCCTAAAGGATATACCCGTATTGTTGCTCTCATCCAATACCGATCCGATGATTGCATTTGAGGCAGGTGCGGACGATTTTCTCCTTAAACCTTATGAGCCTGCTTTTCTGCAAACCAAAGTTTTGCTGCTCCTGCACAATTTTAACCTGATTCAAGGTCTTAAAAAGCGTCAGAAAGATGCGGCCAGCGTCGCTTTACAAGCGTTGCGTAGTACCAGTGAGCTGGGGCTGGCGATGCATTTTATCGAGCAGTGCGCACACCTGACCCAGGAAGAGCAGATCGCTCAAGAGCTGATCAACGCATGCAATAATTTCGGCCTTAAAGTGGTAGTGAGCATTTTGCGTGGTAAAGAATGGTTTATTACGGGGAGTAATGTCACCGTCAGTCCCATCGAGCAGGACATCGTGCCACGGTTGCATGGCGTGGGCCGGTTCGTCGACTTTGGCAATCGTACACAGGTCAACTTCCCTCATATCGCACTCCTGGTAAAGAATATGCCCCAGGACGAACCTGATCGCTATGGCCGCATCAAAGACGTTTTGCCTTACATGCTTGGCGCTGTGGATACCCGTTTGCTCAATCTGCGGGAAGCCCGTGCGGTGCATGAACAGACGGAATTAATGTCCCGCTCGTTTGCGGCAATGTTTCCGGTGTTGCAGATCATTTGCGAACGTTTGAATACCGTCAGCCTATCCAATAAAAGTGCGATGGCTGAGCTGCTGGAGTACATGTTTGTCACCGTGCCGAAAATGGGCCTGGACGAGGATCAGGAAGAATTCGTCATACGTTCGATAGAACAGATAAGCGACTTTTCCCAACAACTCTCCGAGGAGAGCGCAAAGATTAACGAACAACTAGGCAAAGTAAGCAAAGTGCTGGAGAAGCTGATGTTGCAGCAGAAGTACATTGACCACTTATCGGATGAACTGGTGGAAGTGCCGACAGATTCGTGAGCTTAGAACGTCCTGGGCTCGGTCGGTGATTTAGAGAGTTAGATTATTTCGTCTATCTTTTGCGGGTTCGTTACTAAAAAATTTTCGTTGCCCTGAAGCGCTTTTATTTCTTCATTGCGTTCCAACTCCTGTTTGGATGGCGGATCGATTCTGTGCCAGCGGATCATCTGGTTCAGGTCGCCGTAGATGGGAAGATCGTAGGTGTGATGCATGTAGAAAATAATGCGGGCAATATCCCCCTTGATTTCATCCGGCGGTTCAATAACGCTGAAAACACGCCGGAGCTGACAATCATCCCGATCAACGCTGTCATCCAGCTCTTCGAATTTTGCGGCTCTGCGGTTGAGTTCGAAACTGGCAGTGGCCGGAACAATGTTATGCAGATCGGACATGATCTGCCGGTAGGATTCATTCTTGCGCTGGCAGCTTCGGATGGTACCGCAATCAAGGTGATCCCGGACCCAGGAAGGTGAATAAATATGCGATTCGGTTATGAGTACCGACTTCTTTTTAAAGGTTTTTTTACAAAAAAAAGTAGTGCCGCCATTGGCGAAGAGTTTGCCCCAAAACTCTTCCTTAAGCACTTTTTTAGGGTCGTTGAATTTGGTTTTGGCCAGACTATAACCACTGAAACTCATGCCCAGTAAAACTGCCGTTATCAATGCTGTAATTGTTATTCTGTTTGATCGGTTCATTGGCAACAAGACAGACCCCTCGGAGAATCTCATTGTGAATCAAGCGCATTGATTAGTAGTTTACCTAGCTATGCGGGCACTTAAAAGCCCACTGGTTCTTGTTCAACTTGATAATGCACCTAATCCGTTAACGCCGGCAATGATCAACGCCGCTTGCGTCAGCAAGCGCCAGGGAGAGACCTGCTCCAGTCCCTTGATCGCCTTGTCCGCGCGTTGGCAATACCCGTGAGCCTGGGGAAGTATGCCTGGCGAGATGCGTCTCAGGTAATTCTGGTAGACAGACCATTTGGACTTGAAGACTCTTTCTTTCTGCAGTTGGCTTTCAATGCCAAGGCCATTGACGCGCGCGCCGTACAGTTTCGCCAGCAGACGTATTTCCTTGCTGATGGACCAGAGAACAATGCTGGGTTCCATGGATTCCGCTTCCAAGGTTTGCATGATTTTTATGACATGTTTAACGTCTTGGCTCAGACAGGCATCGGAGAGATTGAAAACGTTATAACGATTACTGTCGGCAATGCTGGCTAACACGTCACTTTCATCGAGTTGTTCGTCAGTGTTTAGCAATCGCAGTTTTTCAATTTCCTGCTGAGCTGCCAGCAGGTTGCCTTCGACATGGTCAGACAAGGCGGTAACGGCTGATGAGGTCGGTTGGAAACCGGCAATGTGCAATCTCTGGTTTATCCATTGCGGCAGCTGTTGCAGGCCGACCGGCCAGATTTGCACATGTAAACAGTGGGCTTCGATGGCCTTAAACCATTTGGTATTCAGGGTGGCGCTTTCGATCTTCTTGCTAACGAGCAGTAGCAAGTTGTCTTCGGGCGGCTGTTCAGCCCACTCCTGTAAACGTTTTTTTCCGCTATTGTCCGGTAAGGTCTCAAGCCGAATTTCAATGAGCTTCCTTTCACCAAACAGGGATAATGCTTGGCTATGCTCGTCCAATACCGCCCAGTCAAATCCCTTGGCGGAGTGGTATACAAGCCGTTCCTCAAAGCCGCTTTCGTTGGCCAGGTTTCTAATCTGGTCGCAACTCTCTTGTATCAATAAAGGTTCGTCGCCGCTTACAACAACCACTGCAGGAAGTTGTTTCTTTAAAGAGGCGGTAAGTTGAGACTGCTTAATGCGCATCTTTATCGGTTTTAGGTTGATTTAGTGCTCAGGAAGTTACTACTTCGTTGTAGAATTTCGGCGCTAAGTCGCCGGTTCAGCCCCTTCAGTACGTCCTGCTCTTCCTTTTCTTTGCCCAACACGCTCAGTTCACTATATTGGTAGGTTCTGGCCTGGCGGGCCTTGAAATTTTTAGAGCTTTGCCTGGGCGATTTCACCGAGTAGCTTACTTCTCGGGAAAACTCAATTTCTGCTGCGCTGGCGTCCGAAGCCAAACTTGCGGCCCGGCGTCTGTCATCAATATTAAGAATCGTCAGTATCGGGAGTTCAGTTGCCTGGTCACTTCCGGGTTCGGCGATGTGGATTTCCTGTTGCTGTATTTGGCGGCGTAAATCCAGGCAGAAGTCCCTCCCGCGCTTAACATCACAGGAGAGAACCAGACTTTCGATATTAACCGGATTAAACTGGGTGCCTCGCAAGTGGAATCCACAGCCGCTTGCGACAACGATAGCGCAGCTGAGGAGAATCCCGAGAACACAGTTGCGGTTTATTTGAATTGCTGAAAAAAGACTCAACTGGCGGCTCACTTGGGTTCTGGTGTAACGACCTGAACTTAAAGCCCAGGCGCGGAAATTTGTGCCTGGGTCCATGGAGTTCATCCGGTCATTTGGCAACGATATTTATCAGGCGCCCGGGAACCACAATTACCTTGGCAATCTTCTTGTCAGCAGTAAACTTAGCGACATTTGGATTTTCCAATGCCAGACGTTCCCAGTCTTCTTTGGTAGCCTCCGCTGCGGCAGACACCCGTGCGCGGAGCTTGCCGTTGACCTGGACAACCATTTCGATTTCGTCCTTTTCCAGCGCGGATTCGTCGAAACCGGGCCATCCGGCGTCTATCACCGGTTCGCTGTGACCGAACTCCTGCCATAGCGAATGACAAAAATGCGGTACGATGGGCGCTAACAATAAAATTGCGTTTTCCAAGGCTTCGTGAACAATGGCCCTGTCTTGGTCTTCCCGGACCGCATAGCGGCTGACGTTATTAAGTAACTCCATCACCGCCGCGATCGCAGTATTAAAGGTCATGCGGCGACTGATATCGTCGCTGACTTTTTTAATCGTCTCGTGGGTTTTACGCCGCAGTGCTTTCTGCTTATTGCCAAGGCTTTCCGGTTGCAAGGCCGGTACTTCGCCGCCTGCAAAATGGGAATGGACTTGTTTCCACAAGCGCCGTAAGAACCGGTGCATGCCTTCCACGCCACTGTCATGCCATTCCAAGGATTGCTCCGGCGGTGAAGCGAACATGGTGAACAAGCGAACGGTATCGGCGCCATAACGGTCGATCAGTTCCTGGGGATCCGCACCGTTATTCTTTGACTTGGACATTTTTTCCTTGCCGCCGATTTCAACCGGCTGTCCGTCCGAAATAAGCATGGCACCTGTGATTTTACCCTTGTCGTCCATTTCGACGCGAACGTCGTTAGGGTTGTAGTAGGTCTTCTTGCCGCCATCTTCATTGCGGTAATAGGTTTCGGCGATAACCATTCCCTGACACAACAGGTTTTTGAACGGCTCATCGCTCTCCACCAGCCCTTCATCCCGCATCAGCTTGTGGAAGAACCGGGCATACAGCAAGTGCAGAATGGCGTGCTCTATTCCGCCGACATATTGATCGACCGGCAACCAGTAATTTGCGGCATCCTTATCCAGCATCGCATCGTCGAGTTGCGGCGAACAATAGCGCGCATAGTACCAGGAGGACTCCATGAAGGTGTCAAAGGTATCGGTTTCCTGCAAGGCAGGCTGGTCGTCAACGGTTCGTTTCGCCCATTCGGGATCGGCCTTGATAGGCGATTTTACGCCATCCATCTCAACGTCTTCGGGCAACTCCACCGGCAAATCCTGCAATGCCACCGGCCGTTCCGAACCGTCTTCCAGATTCAGCATGGGAATCGGCGCGCCCCAGTAGCGCTGACGGGAGACACCCCAGTCGCGCAGCCGATAGTTGATGGTCTTGTAGCCGTGATCTACAGCCGTCAATTTCTCCGCGATGGCATCAAATGCTTCCTCCGAAGTCATGCCGGTGAACTCACCGGAATTCACCAGAATCCCTTTCAATGTATAGGCTTCCTCCTGCACATCGATATCCTGGTCGTCAATGGGCGCAATAACCTGCTTGATGGGCAAGCCGAACTTCAGGGCGAACTCATGGTCGCGAGTATCGTGTGCCGGCACCGACATCACTGCGCCGGAGCCGTAGTCAATCAGCACGAAGTTGGCGACCCAGACGGGAACTTCTTCTCCGGACAAAGGATGCAGGGCGACCAGGCCGGTATCCATGCCACGCTTTTCCATGGTTGCGATTTCGGCTTCCGCGACCTTGTTGTTTTTACATTCTTGAAGGAACTCGGTCAGCGATTTGGAGTCTTTGGCCGCCATTTCAGCCAACGGATGCTGCGGTGCCAAGGCGATATAGGTTGCGCCCATGAGCGTATCCGGCCGCGTCGTGTACACTTGAATACGGGCATCGCTGCCTTTGAGGCTGAACGTCAACTCCACACCTTCGGACCGGCCGATCCAGTTGCGCTGCATGGTCTTGACCTGTTCCGGCCATTCCAGTTTGTCCAGGTCGGTCAGTAATTGCTCAGCGTAGTCGGTGATTTTAACGAACCACTGGGGAATTTCCCGGCGTTCCACCGGTGCGCCGGACCGCCAGCCTTTGCCGTCAATCACCTGCTCGTTGGCTAGAACGGTCTCGTCGACAGGGTCCCAGTTGACGGTTGCCATCTTCTTGTAAACCAAGCCTTTTTCATAAAGCCGGGTAAAGAACCATTGTTCCCATTTGTAATATTCCGGCTTACAGGTCGCTACCTCTCGGTTCCAGTCGTAGCCGAAGCCCAGCAGTTTTAACTGGTTCTTCATATAAGCTATGTTTTCGTAGGTCCACTTGGCCGGTGGCACGTTGTTTTTAATCGCCGCGTTCTCGGCAGGCAAGCCAAACGCGTCCCAGCCCATCGGCTGCAAAACGTTTTTTCCGAGCATGCGTTGATAACGGGAGATGACGTCGCCGATGGTGTAATTCCTGACATGCCCCATGTGGAGTTTGCCGCTCGGGTAGGGGAACATGGATAGGCAATAGAATTTCTCTTTGCCGGGATCTTCCGTTACTTTGAAGGAGTCGTTGTCAGTCCAGTATTGCTGTGCGGCGGTTTCAATTTTCTTCGGGTGGTACAATTCTTCCATCGGTACTGAATCTTCATTTGGGTCGATTATGGCTTTCCGGAACCCTCCCAAATTGTGTAACGGTTCCGGAACGACTGGTTTTAAAATTCGGCAGATGACTGCTGTCTAAAGATAGAGCGTCTAAAGATATAGGTAACATCTGACACAACGCACTAAAAGGTCGCCTGCCGGGATATAAAATCTATGCGAAAGCCCTTCATTCTAACCTATAGTAATGGGTACAGATAGGTAGAAAATGCCTAAAAATCCGGCTTTTATTGGAAATTTCCTAAGCGAATAGTAGAGGTGGACGGTGAGCAGCAACAATCCAGAAAACCAGGAAAGTCTTTATGCCTATACCGAACTGTTGAGAAAAGTGGAGGATTCCCTGGTAGATGCCGAGTCCCGCAGTTGGGATACGCTGAAAGACGAGGTGGAAAAGGCGATTGAATTTGAGCAGGGCGTTGAAGCGCTCACAAAAGAAGAATGGAGCCTGATAAAAACTTATCTTTTACGAGACCTGAAGGAGCTTTCCAGTTTTGTCGCCGAGACCGGGAAGGGTGTCCGGGAATGGCTGCGATTCGATTTGGATTTGCTGGAAACCAAGATGCGTGACGCTCTCCTGTCGATTGCCGACAAAACCAGTGTGGAACAGGAAAATCTGGATAATCTGTTAAATCACGAGCCTGGAACTTATGCCGCTGGGGAAATTGCCTGTCCCGGAGTCTTGCGCTGCAGTCAGTGCGGCAAAATGATTTGCCTGGTTGAAACCGCACATATAGCCCCTTGCCATCGCTGCGAAGGAAGGTTTTTTCAACGCGTCACCTCCCGTTGGCCCTATCAGGATGAAGTGGAAGGTGGCGATTCGGGAGCATAGGCACTGACAGTTTGCCCCGCTTTTTTGCGGACTTGCCAACCGCAGAAGCCGGTTAGGGCAAAAACCGTCAATAGGGTTGGCCAGGAACCCAACGCAACAAAAGGGGTGTTGCCCCGCATCAGCCATGCATCGCCTCGTAGCACCGCTTCTTCAAATTGTGGAGCCTGGCTAACGACTCGCCCCTTGGGATCAATGATGGCGGTGACCCCGTTATTGGTTCCCCTGAGTACATACTTGCCCGTCTCCAAAGCGCGCATCTGGGCAATTTGCAGATGCTGCAGCGGGCCGTTCGATGTTCCGAACCAGCTGTCGTTGCTGACAGTCACCAGTAATTCAGTATTCCTGGCATAGTTGGCGACAAAATCCGGATAGACCACTTCGTAGCAAATCATCGGAAACACGTCGGAATCTTTATATGTTAAGACCTGTTGATTGGCTGGTCCTGGGCGTAAATCCGACATGGGTAGATCGAAAAATGCAATTAGACCACGCAGCAGATCTTCCAGAGGAACATACTCACCAAAGGGAACAAGTTTTTGTTTGCTGTAGGTGCCGCCGCCAGTGCCAAGAATGAGAAAGCTGTTATGAATGCGGGTATTATCCTGGTCGCTGAAATCCGCAGTGAGCATGCCCATGGCCAAGGCCGTGTCAGATTGCTTGGCGCGCCGGTCCAGTTGCGCCAACAGCCCTTTGGCCTGATGCTTGAAATAGGGCAACGCCGTTTCCGGCCATATAATTATATCGCTGTCCCACAAAGGTTCTGAAAGGGCCAAATAACGCTGGGTGATCGGTCGTTTATTGTGGCTCCTCCATTTTTCGGATTGCTTGACATTGGCCTGTACCAGACTGACTTTGAGGGCTTGCCCCCGAGGCTGAGTCCAGTCTAATTGCCAGAGCCCCCAACCGGCGAGCCAAAACGCTGCAACTGTCACCAGCCCATATAGAGTTACGCGATGGCTGCGCAGACGCCAGCCGCAATACAATGCTGTGGCGCTAAACAGTAGAAGCAACGAAACCCCATAAACCCCTAATACCGGTGCCCATCCGGCCAACGTCGTGTTGAGCATGCTGTTGCCAAGTAATAACCAGGGGAAGCCGGTAAGAAACCAGGTTCTTACCCATTCGAATACAATCCACATTAAAATAAAACTTATTGCATTCAGGAGCGGTTGTGTCTTGGGCGTTAATCTTGCGGCGCAGAAAAACTGCAGGGCATGAAAGAGGGCGATACCGGCGACAAAAATCGCAGTAAGAAATATTGCCAGTGGCAAAGATGCCCCGCCGTGCTCATGAATACTGACGTGGACCCAGGAAACGCCCAGCCCGAACATGCCGAGGCCAAAAAGCCACCCCTGGAAAGCGGCTTGAAGCGGCTGGCTGAACCTGGTGCTGTAGAGCAATAGCCAAACTGCCGGAAAAATCAGCAGCCAGAGATCGTACGGGGCAAAAGCAAAAGGAATCAGGCAGCCTGCCGTTAGGGGAGGCAGCCAGGTGGTCAGCAGTTTTTGCATCATGTCTGGCGATTAATTTGCAGAAGTCTCAACTGGCGGCTGTCGGCATTCAGAACTTTTATCTTAAACCCACCGAAAGAAATGGATTCGCCGCGTTTTGGCAGGCGTCCGAAGTGCTTCAGCGTCAAGCCGCCAATCGTATCGAATTCGTCCTCATCAAGGGTTGAGTTGAAGTATTCGTTGAATTCCTCAATGGATGTGTGGGCTTTGACCGTGAAATGATTATCTTCGGTGCACTTGATCAGCCCTTCGTCATCGAAGTCATGCTCGTCTTCGATTTCGCCGACAATTTGCTCAAGAACGTCTTCAATGGTCACCAGACCTGCGACACCGCCATATTCGTCTACCACGATCGCCATATGGTTGCGGTTGTCCTTGAATTCCTTGAGCAGTTGGTTGAGACGTTTGCTTTCCGGAATAAACCAGACCGGTCGCAATATATCCTGAATTTTCGATTGATGCAGATCGTTCTTCAATGCCAGGCTGAGCAGATCTTTGGCGAGCAATATGCCGATAATCTCATCCTTGGAGTCGCCCACCACCGGATACCGGGAATGGGCCGAAGATATGATTTCGTCGGCATATTCAACAGGGGGAGTATCGGCCTTGAGAACGGACATTTGCGCCCTGGGAATCATGATCTCCCGGGCTTGCATGTCGGTGACCAGCATGGCGCCTTCTATCAGGCTGAGGGCATCCGCATCGATTATGTTGTCAGTTTCTGCTTCGCGCAGGATTTCCAGTAAATCTTCCTTGTTTTGTGGGTCGTCAGAAAAGGCTTGGGAGAGGCGTTCCCACCAGGTCTTTGACCCGCTACTCGACTGATCGTCGCTCATTGTATGTATTTTTGTACCTGTCTTTAGGTTCTTATGGTTCAGCGCTCAATTGGGTGTGGATACTGCATAGGGGTCTGGAAAACCCAAACTGGCCATTAACTCGATTTCAAGATTTTCCATTACCTCGGCGTCATGTTCAAGTAGGTGATCATAGCCTTGTAAGTGCAACATGCCGTGGATCACTAAATGCGCCCAATGGGATTCTAAGGTTTTCTTCTGCTCAACCGCTTCCTCGGCGACCAGCGGAGCACAAATGACCAGATCCCCCAACAATGGAAGATCGATGCTCTCCGGTGCTTCAAATGGGAAGGACAAGACGTTAGTCGGGCTGTCCTTTTGCCGATACTGGTGATTCAAGTGCTGACTTTCGGCAACATCTACCAATCGAATCGTGACTTCGAAGTCCTTGTCGGCCTGCACCGCCGTTTTCGCCCACGAACATAGTTGTGCGTCTGAGGGGAATTGCTGCCGGGGAACTTCGGTGGCAACTTGAATGTCAATTTCTGCGTTCATTGGCGTCGTTAAAAGCCTCGTAGGCATCGACGATGCGTTGCACCAGAGGGTGCCTTACCACATCTTTGCTCTTGAAGTGGGTGATGCTGATACCGGTTACCTTCTCCAATACCCGCAGCGATTGCACCAGTCCGGAAGGCATGCCCTTGCCTAGATCAATTTGGGTGGTATCGCCGGTAATAACGGCAGTAGAGCCGAAACCGATTCTGGTAAGAAACATTTTCATCTGTTCCGGCGTGGTATTTTGGCTTTCATCCAAAATAATGAAGCTGTTGTTTAGCGTCCTGCCGCGCATGAAGGCTAACGGGGCGATTTCAATCAGGCCCTTTTCGAGCAGTCGGGTTACCTGCTCGAAGCCAAACATTTCGTACAGCGCATCATAGAGCGGTCGCAGATAGGGGTCGACTTTCTGGGCCAGGTCGCCTGGTAAAAAACCCAGCTTTTCGCCTGCTTCCACCGCCGGTCGAACTAATAGGATTCTTTTTACCCGGTCGTCTGCAAGTGCCTGGGCGGCACAAGCCACCGCCAGATAGGTCTTGCCGGTTCCCGCCGGACCTACGCCGAAATTGATGTCGTGATTGAGAATGGCTTTTACATAGCGCGTCTGATTGCCGCTTCTGGGCTTGATATGAAGTTTTGGGGTGCGAATTGAAGTTCCCGCAGAGGAGCGATCATCGTCGTCCGCCTCGGCTTCAGATTCGCGAATGAACAGATGCACCATTTCCTTGGGAATGGCCTTATCGGCTTCGGTTTCCCGGTATAAATGCCTGAGAATTTCGGCGGCGGCGTTAATCTGACGCTGGCTGCCGCCCAGCTTGAAGGCATGTCCGCGATAGCTGATGTCAACGGCCAGGCGTTGTTCCAACAGTTTTAGATTTTCGTCAAATTGGCCGCAGAGCGCCATCAACCGGACAGGGTCTGCCGGTTCAAGTTGCAATTGCAAAGATGCTTCTGTCAATTCGGTTCCGTGTCGTCGCTTAACAGCCGTTAGTATGCCTGAGTATCGATGCGTTCGCCACGCAAGGAGTTGGGGAAGGCCTGGGTTATTTCAACGTCGATGAACTTGCCGATAATGCCCGCATCGCTGCAGGGGAAGTTTACTACCCGGTTATTTTCGGTGCGGCCTTGTAAATCACCTGGGTCTTTCTTCGATACCCCGGTCACCAGTATTCGTTCCCGATTCCCCACCATGCGCCTGCTAATCGAATGCGCCTGTTGGTTAAGCCGCTGTTGCAGCAAACTCAGGCGGTGCTTTTTCGTTTCCTCGCCGACATTGTCTTCCAGCTCCGCTGCGGGCGTTCCGGGACGAGCGCTGTAGATAAAGCTGAAGGAATGATCAAAGCCGATCTCACTGATGAGGTTCATGGTCGCTTCAAAATCCGCATCGGTTTCGCCGGGGAAACCGACGATGAAGTCGGAAGACAAGCTGATGCCTGGTCGAATTTGCATCAGCCGGCGCAGTTTTTCGGTATATTCGGCAGCGGAATGGCCACGTTTCATGGCTTTAAGAATGCTGTCGGAGCCACTTTGCACCGGTAAATGCAGATGGCTCACCAGTTCCGGTACCTGGGCATAAACATCGATCAAGGCATCGGAAAATTCGACTGGGTGCGAGGTGGTGTATCGAATCCGGTCAATGCCGTCGACGGAGGCAACATAGGTGACAAGTTCGGCCAGGTCCATGATATCGCCGTCATGGGTAGCACCCTGATAGGCATTCACATTTTGCCCGAGTAGGTTCACTTCCCGAACTCCCTGCTGTGCCAAATGCACGATTTCGGCAATCACATCATCTACCGGCCGGCTGACTTCTTCACCGCGGGTGTAGGGTACGACGCAAAAGGTGCAATATTTGCTGCAACCTTCCATGATCGATACGAAAGCGCTGACGCCGTCGCTTTTCGGCATGGGCAGGCGGTCGAACTTTTCAATTTCCGGAAAGGTGACGTCGACGACGGGAATCTTTTGGCTTTCCACCGAATTAACCATTTCCGGCAGACGGTGCAGGGTTTGCGGGCCAAAAACCATATCCACGTAAGGTGCTCGAGTTCTTATTGCATCGCCTTCCTGACTGGCGACACAGCCGCCGACGCCGATAACCAGGTTCGGATTCTGCTCCTTGAGCGAGCGCCAGCGGCCTAACTGGTGAAATACCTTCTCTTGGGCCTTTTCCCGAATAGAGCAGGTGTTAAGCAGCAGAATATCGGCTTCTTCCGGATTGTCGGTCAAGTCAACCTCATGGCTTTCACCTAATAAATCCGCCATCCGAGATGAATCATATTCATTCATCTGACAGCCATAGGTTTTAATGAATAGTTTTTGCGCCATGCTGGTGTACCTGTATATATATTTCCGTTATTGGAGATTCATCCAAGTTGGTGGTCAATCCAAACTAGTGATCGATCCAAACCAATGATCAATCAAAAAGCCTCATTGTCTTCGACGGAGAAGTTCGCGGCTCAGGCCATCGAAGGGCCGCATATTATACGGACTGGATTCTTCCAAGAGTAGAGGGCTTGCCTGTTTTTTAAGCTTTTCCTCGTTAAAGTAGCGCCAAAGCGGAAAGCAATGTGCTATGATGCCGCCCCTAAATTGGGATGGGAATTGGCTGATTCCCGCAACGACGGATAAAACGAACGAATAATTCATGGCACAAAAGAATATATACCGGGTTGTTTATATCAATGAAGACGAAGTCTTCGAACTCTATGCCAGTAATGTCTACAACAGCGACCTGTACGGCTTCATTGAAGTCGAGGCCTGGTTGTTTGGGGAGCGGTCGCAATTGTTGGTGGATCCCGCTGAAGAAAAGCTGAAAAATGCCTTTGCCGGTGTTAAGCGATCCTTTATTCCGATGACCAGCATTATTCGGATCGACGAAGTCGAGCAGCAAGGCACAGCCAAAATTACTACCGCCAAGTCCGGTACTGTTGCCAGTTTCCCCCGCCCGCCGATCAAAACCGACAAGTAAGTCGGTTGCGATGGGCGATAGGAAGCCGCCCATGCCAACCCGATTCCATGATTACCCCTTCCAGGTTCCATAAATATCAACAGGTGCTTAGTCACCGTCAACCGGACCTGCGGGTGATCGCGGAACAGGTTCATAAGCCGCACAATATCGCCGCGATTATGCGTACGCTTGATGCAGTAGGCGGAGCCCATCTGCATATGGTATGGCCCTGGCGGGCGCAACGCTGGCCCCGGGGCAGTTCAAAAGGTAGCGAGCGGTTTGTTGAATTGCACAAGCACACTCAGGTGGATGAGCCGGTTAGAGAACTACAGGGTCACGGTTATAAAGTCTTCGCCGCGCATTTCTCCGATCAGGCCATCGATTTTCGAAAAGTGGACTACAGAGAGCCATGCGCAATTTTAATGGGATCCGAGAAGTATGGGGTTACCCAAGAAAGTGCAAAACTGGCCGACCAACACATTATTATTCCCATGCAGGGCATGGTTTCGTCGCTGAATGTCTCGGTAGCGGCGTCAATTATTCTGCAGGAAGCGCACCGCCAACGTTGGCTGGCCGGTATGTACGATGTTTGCCGGTTGAGCGCGGAAGAGTTTCATTATTTCCTGTTTCGTTGGACCCATCCAATATTTGCCGCAAAATGCGATGCCCTCGGATTGCCCTATCCGCAAATGGATGATGCTGCCAACATTGTCGCCCCGGAAACCTGGTGGCAGACTATGCGCCAGTTTCAGGCGGATTTGCCGGTAAGCGAGCTGTCGGCCGGTAAAGATGGCCTAGTCTGAATCATCCTGTTCATTCGGTTCTTCCTGTTGCTCCATATAGCGCTTTAACTGCGCTTTCAGTGCCTTCGGAATCTCGGTGATTACCAGGGTATCCTGTTGTTCATCGTAGACCACGCTTTGGTTAAATACCTCTGAAGAGAAAGAAAGACTGACACCTTGGCCTCTGCCGGCAAAGCGCACCAACTGTTTGAGCTTGCGGCTGTCGGGGCGCAGTGCCGAAGCATTGCCGGGAAGTTCATTGCGGAAAAAGTGGGCGAACGCCTGCGGATTATGCTCGTCAGAATTTATTGACAGTTCGTCAATGTCCACGGCTTCCCCAATTTTGTCTTGTTCCTGGCAAAACTCCAGCGCTTTGCGTTTAAAGGTCTGTGCTTGATTGTGGTCCAAATTTGTCGCGTACCGCTCTATTCCTTCCAAAACGGTTTCAGTGTCTTTCCGGATGTCGATTTTGCTGGTGAATCCGAAGGCGATGCAGGCGGCTTCAGCGAGTTTCCGTTGCCCGCGTGCCAGATATACCTGGGCCGCATCAGTTGAATTCTCAGATTGATTACCGAATAAAGTGGTCATATCCAGGCGAATCGCAAAGTTCAGGGTTTGCGGGTCGAAGTGTTCGATCGGCTCAAGGGCGAAATCCTGGTTTACCACATTGGTAACACTGCTCTCCACGATGAAGAGATACAAAAACCGTTGCTCCCCCTGAACTTCTTCTGTCCAAAGGCAATAACTTTGGGTTACGGCCGGTACCGTACCCAGGCGTTCCTGGAGAATATCCAGTCCTTCTTCGACCAGTCGCTGGAAGGGAATCTTTTCCTCCCACCATTCTTTAAGCCAGGGGGAAATGAGCTTATGTTCTCCTTGCATTGTCAAAGTGCCGTAACCCTTTCCGGACTTCGCCAGGAACAACCGTTTCAAAGTGAGGCACAAGCTGTCGGAGTCGGCATTGGCCGAAGGTAGTTCCTTGGCTTTCTTTACGCTGCAGGCACTATCCTCGGCCAATTTTTCAAGGGTTTGCACTGCCCAGTTGCGGATTGCCATGGTTGCTCCCTGGAGTGGTTGTAGTCGAATCGGGTAGTATCCAGGCGAGGATTTTAGTCCCAACCTCTGATATGGCAAGCGGATAATGTTGTTATCGGTGTGAATTGGACCCGCTAGCGGCTGTTTACTTTCCCGCAGGCCGGAGGCAGGATAGCAGCACTAAAACAATATGATAAAAAATCAGGTACAAAGCACGTGAGCACACTGACTATCCCCCAGCGTCTTCTTATGGGACCTGGGCCGACCAACACACCGCAATCGGTGCTCGACGCCCTGGCGCAGCCCACCATTGGCCATCTGGATCCGGTGTTTATTCGCCTGATGGATGACATTAAAAGCATGTTGCGGCAGACTTTTCTAACCGAAAATCCGCTGACTTTACCGGTTTCCGCTCCAGGCTCGGCGGGAATGGAAGCCTGTTTCGTTAATCTCTTGGAGCCCGGCGATAAGGTTGTCCTGGCGATAAATGGTGTGTTTGGCAAAAGGATGCTGGAGAACATTCTCCGTTGCGGTGCCGAACCGACAGTGGTTGAGTTCGAGTGGGGACAGCCAGTAGATCCCGAACGTATCGAACAGGCGCTGAAACAGCAGGGACAGGTTAAATTGTTGGCCTTCGTGCATGCCGAAACCTCAACGGGAGCCATATCAAACGCACGGGAGCTCTGTGCTTTGGCACGCCAATATGACTGTTTAAGCCTGGTGGATACCGTCACCTCCTGGTGCGGTACGGAAGTCGCTGTGGATCGCTGGCAGGCAGACGCGGTATATTCAGGAACGCAAAAATGTCTTGGTGCAATGCCCGGGATTTCTCCGGTCAGTTTTTCGGCAAAAGCCGTTGAAGCAATAAAAGCCAGGCAGACGCCGGTGCAAAGCTGGTTTTTGGATATGAATCTCGTGATGCAGTATTGGCAGGAAGATGCTCCCAGAGTGTATCACCATACGGCTCCGGTAAATTCACTGTACGGGCTTTATGAAGCGCTTCGGTTGGTTTTGGATGAAGGTTTGGAGACGCGCTGGAAAAGGCATTCCAATGCCCATGCTTTGTTGGTTCAGGGACTGGAAGAGCTGGGACTGCAAATGCTAGTGGAGCAGCCAGCAAGACTGCCTATGCTGAATGCAGTGAAGGTTCCGCCTGGAGTAGATGAAGCGCAGGTGCGTCAGCGCTTATTGCAGGACCATGGAATTGAGATCGGCGCCGGACTTGGCCCGCTCGCAGGGAAGGTTTGGCGAATTGGCTTGATGGGGGATAATGCCAGCGAAGAAAGGGTGAGTGGTTTGCTCTCTGCACTGGCGGAAGTGCTTAAATAATTTACAACAGCCAGGAAGCGATATAAGGCTAGCCTTAATAACTTGGAGGGTGCTTACCAAGAGCCTGCTGTAATAAGAGGTTCTTCCAAATTACTCGGTTTGCTGCCGTAGGGTGCCCATGCGCTCGGTTTTCTCGTGCTTAAGATGGATAAAGCGCGCAAGGCGCATACGGATACTTCCCCGAGAAGTTTTTCAAGTGCTTCATAAGGCTGGTTTTTACTTGGTTTTCACATAGAAAGATGCAGCCCACACTCGCGGCTGTCAGCAACCTTGGTGGGATCGAAATAGTGCCTTTGGCTGGGTAGTTGGTAGGTGTCCATGTAGTCCTGCAGGCTGTCTGCCGTCCAGTGAAACAGTGGCGCTACCTTAAGGACGCCTTTGCTATTGACCGTGACAATATCCAAGGTTTTCCTGAATTCGGTTTCATCCTTGCGAATGCCGGTGATCCACACTTCCCCCTTTAGTTCATTGATAGCCCTTTCAAAGGGTTCCAGTTTTACTTGCCGGGCAAACTCTTTGTGCAGGTCTTCGTCGTCATCGGGGTGGGGGATGCCGCCCATCAGGGCATTACGCCGTTCAGCCGTCTGTTGTGGAATATAGATGTGCATGTTCAGCTGTAGGGATTGCATGATTTTTTCTGCAACGCGGTAGGTGTCAGCGACATTGTAACCACTATCCACCCAAACAATAGGCATATCCGGGCTGACCTGGGTAACCATATGAAGCAACGCAGCGGAATTGGGTGAAAAGCTGGTAGAGCAGAATACATTCTTGTTCAAACCCAGTGCCCACTGAATAATTTCCTGTGGTGATTTGTCTCTCAACTCCGCGTTGATTTTTTGAAGATCAAGGTCTTGCTTCATGCTTCCTTCCGGAAAATTTCATTATCTGTATTCATGGTGCCTAGACAGCACGTTGAAATCTGTGGCCACTCTCTATCTGCTAGATTAATCTCTCATCCAGTCCGGGGTGGGGAGTCCCCTGCGCTGCAAGAACCTGAGGTTGTACAAGGTGCTTTGGTAGCGCGTTCCATAGTCGCAAAGAATGGTGACAATGGTGTGTCCTGGCCCAAGTTCGCGAGCCATTCGAGCAGCCCCGGCAATATTAATAGCACTGGATCCCCCCATGCAGAGGCCTTCGAGCTTCAGCAGGTTGAAGATGAACGGCAAACCTTCCTTGTCACTGATTGAATAGGCGAAATCCACTTTGGCGTGACGGTAGTTTTCTGTCACAAAGCTGATGCCAATGCCTTCGGCTATGGAGCTTCCTTCACTTTTTAGTTCGCCTTCGGTGAAATGGCTAAACAGGGCAGAACCCTCGGGGTCTGCCAGACCAATTTTGACGTTAGGATTTTTCTCTTTCAGGTAATTGCTCACCCCGGCAATTGTGCCCCCTGTGCCGGAAGCACAGATAAATCCGTCAACCTGGCCCTCGGTCTGCGACCAGATTTCTGCCCCGGTCGACTGGTAGTGAATGTCCATATTGGCCGGATTTTCGAACTGTCTGGCCCATATGGCGCCGTTGGATTCCTTTTCAGCCAATGATGCCGCGATGCGCTTAGCCGTGTTCACATAATGGTTAGGGGCTTCAAACTTCGCTGGAGGCACCAGGTGCAGCTCAGCGCCGATCAAATCCAGCATCTCGATTTTTTCTTTGCTCTCGGTCTGCGGCATGACGACCACAGAGCGATAACCCAGCGCATTGGCGAGCAAAGTCAGGCCAATACCGGTGTTTCCCGCTGTCCCTTCAACAATGACACCTCCGGGTTGCAGTTCACCCCGTTGTTGCGCGTCCCTGATGATGCCGAGGGCTGTTCTGTCTTTTACCGATCCGCCGGGATTCAGGAATTCAGCCTTGCCGTATATATCGCAGCCGGTTAGCTCAGAAACCTGCTTCAGGTATATCAGAGGGGTATTGCCAATGATCTGGGATATAGAATTTTTCTCTATCAAAACGGCTCTCTTGGTCGTTGGAATCCTGTCAATCTGCCAGGTAAAGTGCAGGGCGAGTATATAGATCTTTAGCGATCAAGCCTATAAAACACTTATACCGATATACTCTTTCATATAGCTGTTTGATCTATAAAGGTTGCGCTTAATAACTATAAAAACCAGCAAAAAGTGCCGCCTCAAGTATCCTGGGGCTTGGCCATGTCAGTTATGTCCGTCTCGACGCATGTGTTCATCCAGGCATCAACGGCACTCAGGTGATAACGCTGCTTGGGGAGGGCGAAATAAAAGGTGCGTTTCATGTCCCGATTGGGAAGTGTTAGGGGAATCAGGTCGCCATTGGCAAAATTTTTATTGAGCACAATTCGGGACAGGCAACCAATACCCAGGCCGGATTCAACGGCATTTTTTATGGCTTCATTATGTTTGAATTCCAGGTAGATCTGAATCTTGGGTAAGAGGTTGGAGAGGGCTTTTTCGAAGGTTTGGCGGGCGCCGGAATCCGGTTCGCGCAGAATCCATTTTGCTTCCCGAATGTCTTTATCCTCGAGGCGCTTTTTTCTTGCCAGCGGGTGATTGGCTGCACAAAAAACCACGAGTTCGTCCTCTCGCCAGGGAATCAGTTCCAGGTCCTTTTCCTGCACCTCGTTCTCAATCATGCCGATATCGACGTCGTAGTTGAGCACTTTGGCAATCACCTCCGGCGTATTGGCGGTTTCCAGTTGCACGTTGGCGCCAGGAAATTGATTCAGATAACCGCCCAGGTATCGGGTTGCAAGATGGTTGCCGATGGTGAAGCTGGCGGCCACTTTGATATGTCCCATCTCATTGTGGTTTGTCAGCCTGTTGTCGAAGCTCTGGCAGTGCGCCCAAAGGCTCTCACCTTCTATGCGTAACGTCTGGCCGATGGGGCTCAATGACAGTTTGTTTTTCTGACGGTTAAACAGGCATACGTTGTAGCTCTTCTCCAAATTGTTCAGCGCTTCGCTGGCGGCAGATTGCGAAATGTGAAGGCTTTCTGCGGCCCTGGATATATTCTGATATTTGGCCACTGCGAGAAAAATGTGTAGCTGGCGGAGTGTAAACTTCATGTAATATATCTGACAGCCATAATGGTTAGCTATTGTACTATCGGAAATACCGGTAGAGCCATCTAAAAAAACAGGATTTACATGTAGAATTCATATGGTTAACCTGTTGACCGGTTTTTTACTAACTGGGATTCCTTTGCATGGGGATCCCGTCAAAAATGTGGTTAAAGGGTATGGCAGAGCAAAAAGCGACAAATGTGCATTGGCACGAAGGGGATATCACCACCGAAGACCGCAACAAATTGTTGCGGCAGAAGGGAGCGACAATCTGGTTCACCGGGCTGTCCGGTAGCGGTAAGAGTACTATAGCCGTAGCATTGGAAGGTGTGCTGTACGACATGGGCCATTTGTGCTATCGCCTCGATGGCGACAATGTTCGCCTCGGTATTAATAAAAACCTGGGCTTTTCGGCAGAAGACAGAACTGAAAATATTCGACGCGTCGGTGAAGTGTCTAAATTGTTTGTGGATACCGGTGTCATTGCGCTGTCCAGTTTCATCAGTCCCTACCGCGCAGACCGCGATCAGGTCAGGGCTTTACATGATGCCGCCGGCATGGATTTTATTGAAGTGTTCGTAGATGTCCCGCTGGACGTGGCGGAGAATCGCGATCCGAAAGGCCTCTACAAAAAGGCGAGAGCCGGAGAAATTAAGGGTTTTACCGGTATTGACGATCCTTATGAAGCACCACTGCATCCGGAACTGGTATTGAACAGCCACGAAATGTCCCTGGAAGACGAAGTTACCGCCATTCTTAGTCTGTTGCGTGCACGCAATGTCCTCCCCGCGGAAAATAATTAATAGAGACTACTGGAGAAACCGAGATGATTAAGCCTCATGGCTCAGATACCCTGAATCCTCTATTTGAATACGATACTGAAAAGCATCATGCCTTAATTACCGAAGCAGAAACTCTGCCTTCGCTGCTGGTCAGTTCCGCCGCCGCCGCTAACGCCGTTATGTTGGGAGCAGGCTACTTTACCCCGCTAGCCGGCTACATGAAGCTGGCGGATGCGTTGAGTGTCGCTAAAAACCTCAAGACAACCGATGGCCTGTTTTGGCCTGTGCCGATTGTCAATATGGTGCAGGATGCCCAAGGTGTCACGGCGGGTAGCCGTATCGCCCTCAGAGACCCTAATGTGGAAGGTAATCCGGTACTTGCCATCATGAATGTGGAGGCGGTGGAAACGGCCAGCGATGAAGACATTAATGAGATGGCGCAACAGATGTTTGCCACCCAGGACCCAAACCATCCCGGCGTCTCTGCATTCAAGTCTCAGGGGAATATTCTCCTGTCCGGTCCGATCCAGGTGCTGAATTTTTCCTACTTCCAAACGGATTTTCCCGACACCTTCCGTACCGCGGTTGAGATCCGCAATGAGATTGCCGAGCGTGGCTGGGGTAAAGTGGTGGCGTTTCAGACCCGTAACCCGATGCACAGAGCTCACGAAGAGCTTTGCCGCATGGCAATGGAAGATTTGGATGCCGATGGTGTCTTGATTCACATGTTGCTGGGCAAGTTGAAGCCTGGCGATATCCCCGCGCATGTCAGGGATGCCTCTATCCGCAAAATGGTGGAACTTTATTTCCCCCCCAATACGGTAATGATCACTGGCTACGGCTTCGATATGCTCTATGCCGGTCCCCGGGAAGCAGTGTTGCATGCGATTTTCCGGCAGAACTGTGGCTGTAGTCATCTGATTGTTGGACGGGACCATGCCGGTGTTGGCGACTACTATGGCGCATTTGATGCCCAGACGATCTTTGATGAGTCGGTGCCTGACGATGCACTTGAGATCGAAATCTACCGCGCCGATCACACAGCCTGGTCTAAAAAGCTGGGCAAGGTTGTCATGATGCGGGATGCGCCCGGTCACACCAAAGAGGATTTTATCTTACTGTCCGGTACCAAAGTGCGGGAAATGCTGGGTAACGGCATTGCACCACCCCCGGAATTTTCACGTCCGGAAGTGGCGAAAATCCTGATGGATTACTACCAGAATCTGGATAGCTGAGTTATATCGTCCGACAATCAACAGGCTGCCTGCCCGTCAGTGTTTTTCTGCGGTCAGGCCACCCAGGGTAGCGAAAGAAAATGGCTGCAATAGATATTTTTAATGGTGATGCGGATGGCATTTGTGCTCTGGTCCAGTTGCGCAATGCAGAACCCAAGAAGAGTCAGCTGGTCACCGGCGTTAAACGGGATATTGCCCTGGTGGAAAAGATCGACTATCGCACCGGCGATGAACTTACCGTTCTGGATATCTCCTATGACAAAAACCGCGTAGGTGTGGAAAAAGCCCTGGCGGCCGGTGCCCATATCCTCTATTTCGATCACCACTTTGCGGGAGAGATTTTGGATGATGAGCGCTTGTCCGTTCATATCAATACCGCCAGTGATGTCTGCACCAGTCTGTTGGTCAATGACTACCTCCAGGGTGCGTTCCGGGCGTGGGCGGTGGTTGGCGCTTTTGGCGATAATTTGTCGAAAACCGCGATCGGTATTGCACGCCCGCTTAACTTGTCGGAAGAAGCACTGAGCCGGTTGCATAACTTGGGAACCTATATCAACTACAACGGCTATGGAGCCAGTCTGGCTGACTTGCATTTTGAACCTGCCGTACTCTATGAAAAGCTGGTTGCCTTCAGTGACCCGCTGGTATTTATTCAGGAAGACAAGGACAGTTTTGACAGGTTGGAACAAGGCTACAGCCAGGATATGTCGCTGGCTGCGGCAGTTAAACCGCAGCACGAGACAGCTTTTGCAGCGGTATATTACTTTCCCAATGAGCCTTGGGCTCGTCGCGTAAGCGGTGTGTACAGCAATGATTTGGCCAACGCCAACCCGGATCGCGCGAACGCCGTCCTTACGGAAAAGGCGAATGGACACTTTCTGGTCAGTGTCCGTGCACCTTTAAACAATAAAGTAGGTGCCGATGAAATTTGCAGGGCATTTCCAACGGGAGGAGGACGGAAGGCCGCTGCCGGAATTAACGACCTCCCCCCCGGTCAAGTGGATGAGTTTATCGAAGCACTGGATCGCTATTACCGATAGGGATACTTACCGGACGTAACGGCGCCTTGTGGAGCATCGGATTATTTTGTTTGGCAGATCAAACGCGCTTTATTTTCATTAATATACTGTTCAACGATGTTGCGTTGCGTTGGACCAAGGTTTGTGAAACTGAAGCCAAGCATAAATCGATTTTTTGCTAATCGCCGGGTATAGATGACTTCCATGGTTTCTGACAGCGCCACTAGCCCGCCATTTTTGAGGGGAATCGAAAAATCCACGGTAATCATTGCAGTTCGATGGGAAGAAAGCCTCGCACGATTGGGGAACAATGATTCAAGCAGCGAACCGTCACAGCTGACCATCAATCCCTTGCGAGAAATGTTTTCTATGCAAGTTTCGAGGATTTCCCCCTGTTGAAGGCGCACATGGGCAATAAAGTCGGTAGGAATTTTTAAATGATACTTTAAGTTTCTCAACATTTTGCTTTTTTGGCGTAAAACGGCACTACAGTATGCCCAGTCCGGCAGATATTACGTAATCATACTTATACAGAATAGATAATAAAGGGCTTCTGGCGGGAAAACTGTTCCATTATTGATCTGCTTTACGGTTTTTTAGCAACGTCTCTCAGCTGTTGGTTAGTTTTTGTTAAATAATGTTGAAAAACACTGGTGGCTTTGTTTGATACTTCGATAGAATTTGCTCCCCGTAAAATAGAGAGTGCCCGACCCGATGTCTACCGATACTAAGCCGGCAAAAGTAGGATTCGTTAGTCTTGGTTGCCCGAAGAATACCGTTGATTCCGAGCGAATCCTTACTCAACTGCGTGTTGAAGGCTATGAGATTTCTCCTTCCTATCAAGATGCGGAAGTTGTTCTAGTCAATACCTGCGGCTTTATCGACAGTGCCGTGCAGGAATCGCTCGATGCCATCGGCGAGGCGCTTACAGAAAACGGCAAGGTCATTGTCACTGGTTGCCTTGGGGCAAAAGAAGATGTGGTTCGGGAAGTGCACCCCAATGTGCTGGCGGTCACCGGTCCTCACGCTTATGATGAGGTGATGAGCCAGGTCTATGAAGTCGTGGCTAAACCCGAACACAATCCATTCCTTAGCTTGGTGCCTGATACCGGAGTCAAGCTAACGCCTAAGCACTATGCTTATTTAAAGATCTCCGAAGGCTGTAACCACCGCTGTACTTTTTGCATTATTCCCTCATTTCGTGGCGATTTGGTAAGCAGGCCGATTGGCGATGTGCTCAGCGAAGCCAAACGTTTGGCCGATAACGGAGTTAAGGAATTACTGGTCATCTCGCAGGATACCAGCGCCTATGGTATCGATACGAAATATCGCACCGGGTTTTGGGAAGGTCGCCCGGTAAAAACACGGCTTCAAGAACTCTGCGAAGAGCTTGGCAAGCTGGGGATTTGGGTGCGATTGCATTATGTATATCCTTATCCGCATGTCGACAAAATCGTGCCTCTAATGGCAGAGGGCAAAATTCTGCCGTATCTTGATATCCCTTTCCAGCATGCGGCGCCGCAAGTACTTAAAAATATGCGGCGGCCCGCCCATGCGGAAAAAGTTTTGCAGCGCATTGAGAAATGGCGGGAAATCTGCCCCGATATCACTCTTCGCTCGACTTTTATTGTAGGCTTCCCTGGAGAAACGGATGCTGATTTTGGGGAGTTGCTCGATTTCCTTGAACAAGCGCAACTTGACCGGGTGGGCTGTTTCCAGTATTCGCCGGTAGATGGCGCACAGGCGAATCAACTGCCGAATCCGGTCGAAGAGACAGTCAAACAGGAGCGCTGGGAGCGGTTTATGCAGCTGCAGCAACGGATCAGTGCAGCCAAGCTGCAAGCCAAGGTCGGTCGGGAAGTTGACTTGATCGTCGATGAAGTCGTATCGGAAGGCGCCGTATGCCGTTCTAAAGGAGACGCACCGGAAATTGACGGACAGGTGTTTCTTGATGGGCAAACCCAGTTGCAACCGGGAGAAATTGTTCGCGCAGTCGTCGAAGAGGCTGATGACTATGATTTGTGGGCCCGTCCGGTTTCTAACCGGCGCTGAGTCAATCACCGTCGTGGGTTATAGCAGAAGTAAGAGAGGTTAAGATGGACATACTTGTCCGCCACGCCGACCCGGGAGCTAGGCGCCGTAAAACATGAGTGACTCCCAGGAATGTGGATTCCTTAGAGGTTTTTCTCAGCTGAGTTTTTGCTTTAGTATCTGGTTAACCTGCTGCGGGTTAGCTTTGCCCTTCGAGGCTTTCATAGTTTGGCCGACGAAAAAGCCGACCATCTTCCCGCGTTTGGCTTCATCGGCTGCGCGGTATTGCTCAACTTGCTTGGGATTATCGGCCAGCACTTGATCAACGATTGCTTCAATCGCGCCACTATCGGTCACCTGCTTGAGGCCTTTGCTTTCAATGATATTGTCCGGGCTGCCTTCACCGTTCCACATTGCGGTAAAAACATCTTTGGCAATCTTGCCGGAAATCGTCTTGTCTTTGATGCGGGAAATGAGCAGTCCCAAATGCTCAGCGGGTACCGGGCTTTCAGAAATCTCCAGGTTTTGCTGGTTTAGGTTCTTCGCCAAGTCGCCCATCACCCAGTTGGCTGCAAGTTTGGCATCTCCTGCCGCGGAGGCTGCCGCTTCAAAATAGTCTGCTTGTTGCCGGGAAGAAGACAAGATTTCCGCATCATAATCGGAAAGGCCATATTGTTCCTTGAATCGCTTGAGTTTCGCTTCCGGCAATTCCGGCAAAGTACTCTTTACAGCTTCGATGTAGGCCTGATCAATCACTACCGGAAGCAGATCGGGATCGGGGAAATAGCGGTAGTCGTTGGCAAATTCCTTGCTGCGCATGGAGCGTGTTTCATCCTTATCGGCATCGTACAGGCGGGTTTCCTGGGTAATCTTCCCATCATCCTCCAAAATATCCGTTTGTCGCTCAATTTCGGTATTAATCGCCTTTTCGACAAACTTGAAGGAGTTAACGTTTTTGATTTCCGTGCGGGTGCCAAATTCCGCTTGCCCCTTGGGACGTAGCGATACGTTGCAATCACAACGCATTGAGCCTTGTGACATATCGCCGTCGGAAATGCCCAGATATGTGACAATGGAATGTAATTTTTTCAAATAGGCGACGGCTTCTTTAGCACTTCTTAGGTCTGGTTCTGAAACGATTTCCAGCAGAGGCGTGCCGGCGCGATTGAGGTCAATGCCGGTCATCCCGTGGAAATCCTCATGCAGGCTTTTGCCTGCGTCTTCTTCCAAATGAGCCCGAGTTACGCCGATCGTCTTGCCAGTGCCGTCAGCCAAGTGGATATCGATGCTGCCGGCTTTGACTGTCGGATGATCCAGTTGGCTGATTTGGTAACCTTTTGGCAGGTCCGGATAAAAATAATTCTTTCTATCGAATACCGAGCGTTCGCTGATTTCCGCACCGATTGCCAGACCGAATTTGACTGCCATCCTCAGGGCTTCTTCGTTGAAAACCGGCAGCATGCCGGGCATGGCCAGGTCAACTGCGCAAGCCTGAGTGTTAGGCGAAGCGCCAAATGCGGTGCTGGCGCCGGAAAAAATCTTTGATCGGGTGGCGAGCTGCACGTGTACTTCAAGCCCGATAACCACTTCCCATGCCATGATAAAACCCTCTACTGGTAAATTCTTAATGCGATGAAAATCCACATGTTGGCACCTTAGCCAAGCGTCGGATGCTGTAAATGCCAGTCGGTACGTTGCTGATATTGATGTCCGGCGTTGAGTAGCCTGGCTTCCTGAAAATAATTCCCGATAAGTTGCAGGCCGATCGGCAGTCCATTGGCCTGCCCGCATGGCAATGCCAGAGCTGGTAAACCGGCCAGGCTGGTCGGAATGGTAAATATATCTTCCAGATACATTTGGACCGGATCAGCAGATTTGCTACCCAGCGGGAACGCACAATCCGGCGTTGTCGGGCAGAGCAAAAGATCCACTTGGCCAAATGCTTCCACGAAATCATTCTTGATTAAACGGCGGATTTTCTGGGCCTGGCGATAGTAGGCATCGAAATATCCAGCGGAGAGCACGTAGGTCCCGATAAGAATGCGTCGCTGCACTTCCGCGCCAAACCCTTCCGCTCTCGTGCGCATGTAAAGGTCATCCAAATCAGCCGGGCTATCGCAACGTTTGCCGTATCGCACACCGTCGAAGCGGGCGAGATTCGCCGAGGCTTCGGCAGGAGCGATAACATAGTAAGCCGGAACCGAAAGCGATGTATGAGGTAGACTGACCTCTTTTATGGTCGCTCCCAGACTTTCGTAAGTCTTGATTGCCTCCTGCAGCGCTTGGCCGATCGTCGGGTCAAGACCTTCATTGTAGTATTCCTTGGGCAGGCCAATGGTCAACCCTTTTAGTTCGCTACCCAGGTTGTGGCTGTATTGATCAACCGCTTGTTGCGCACTGGTGGAATCCATCGGATCATGGCCCGCCATCACTTGCAACAGGAGCGCACAGTCCTCGGCGCTGCGCGCCATCGGCCCCGCTTGGTCCAGGCTGGAGGCAAAGGCGATCATGCCTAAACGGGAAATGCGTCCATAAGTCGGTTTCAGGCCGGTAATGCCGCAAAAGGCAGCAGGTTGACGGATCGAACCGCCGGTATCCGTGCCGGTGGCGGCAGCGCAGAGACCTGCGGCGACCGCAGCGGCCGAGCCGCCGGAAGACCCGCCTGGTACTCGAGTGCTATCCCAAGGATTTCGGACCGGACCGAAGTGGCTGTTTTCATTGGACGAGCCCATGGCAAACTCATCCATGTTGGTTTTGCCAAGGCAAACTGCACCGGCTTCCAGAAAACGCCGGGTTACGGTTGATTCGTAAGGCGGGATAAAGTTGCTCAACATGTTGGATGCGCAACTGGTTAGCGTCCCTTCGGTACAGAACAGATCTTTGTGGGCAACAGGGATGCCTTCCAGCAACCCGGCGGCGCCGGTTTCTCGGCGTTTATCGGCGGTTTCCGCCGCCTCGACCGCTTGGTCTTCCGCTATGGTAATGAAGCAGTTGAGTTCCGCATTGTATTGTTGAATGCGTTTAAGATAGTCCCGGGTAAGCTCGACTGACGAAAACTCTTTCTGCGTCAATCCGTTGAGTAGTTCGCTGATTGATTTAAATGACATGGTTGGCCCGAATACTGACGCCCAGTTTGGGCAGTGCTGTTTATTGATTAAAAACTCATGGAAAGATGGTCAGGGCTTAGGTTATTCAATAACCTTGGGGACCAGGAAAAGGCCTAGTTCCGTGGCCGGAGCCACCGCTTGCAGCCTGTCCCGCTGGTTTTCCTCGGTTACGGTATCCGGCCTTAGAATCTGATGCATCTCCAAGGGGTTGCTTAGCGGCGTGACATTTCGGGTGTCGACGGCTTTCATCTGATCGACGAAGTCCAGGATTTGGCTTAAATCCTCGGTAAGTTTGCCGCGGTTATCTTCCGCAACCCGAAGCCGTGCCAAGAAGGCAATTTTTTCTACTTCTTCCGATTTAATCGTCATGTCGCTTACTCTTTAGTAGTTTCGAATCCCTGGTGTCCGGCATACACAGCGGTAGGTTCAGGATGGGGTCCGGCCAAGAAGGAGGATAGTATAAGCAGGGCGGTGAAACTGTCTAGTTCTGTGGCTATTAATCCTGCCATTTGATGGAAAATTGCGCTTGTTTACTGCCGCTGGAGGCCGGTTTCCATTGCCCCGACCGGATTTGCGTCTTGCTCTGGTGGTCCGCCACTGTTAAAGTTGCCGCAGCATTTCTGAACCTATTATCTATGGACCTCAATTTTCAATGTTTAAGCGTTTGCGTGGCTTGTTTTCCAGTGACCTTTCTATCGATCTGGGAACTGCCAACACCCTGATTTATGTGCGAGGGCGAGGAATTGTCCTGAATGAGCCTTCCGTGGTGGCCATACGTAACCACGGCGCCCAAAAGAGCGTTGCTGCCGTGGGTACAGAAGCGAAAAGAATGTTAGGCCGGACCCCCGGCAATATCACCGCCATCCGGCCCCTAAAAGATGGGGTGATTGCTGACTTCCATGTTACCGAAAAGATGTTGCAGCACTTTATCCATAAAGTACACGAAAACAGTTTTATCACACCCAGTCCCCGGGTTTTAGTCTGTATTCCTAGCCGCTCCACCCAGGTTGAGCGCAAAGCCATCCGCGAATCGGCGCTCGGCGCCGGCGCTCGCGAAGTCTACCTGATTGAAGAACCGATGGCGGCTGCGATTGGCGCCGGGTTGCCGGTAGAAGAAGCCAGCGGTTCCATGGTGGTGGATATAGGCGGCGGCACCACTGAAATCGCGATTATCTCGCTGAACGGCATTGTCTATGCCGACTCTGTCCGGGTTGGCGGCGATAAGTTCGATGAGGCGATTACCACCTACGTGCGACGCAATTATGGATCATTGATCGGTGATGCCACCGCGGAGCGGATCAAGCAGGAAATCGGCTCGGCCTACGAGGGATTGGAGATTCGCGAGATTGATGTGCGCGGGCGCAATCTGGCGGAAGGTGTTCCCCGCAGTTTCACACTGAATAGCGAAGAGATTTTGGAAGCGCTGCAGGAATCCCTGGCGACTATTGTCCAGGCGGTCAAAGGCGCTCTGGAGCAATCGCCGCCGGAGCTGGCTTCCGATATCGCCGAACGGGGGATCGTGTTGACCGGTGGGGGCGCGTTGCTGCGTGGCTTGGATAAACTCATCACCGAAGAAACCGGTCTTCCCGTAATCGTTGCCGACGATCCGCTGACCTGCGTCGCCAGGGGTGGCGGACGTGCCCTGGAAGTAATCGACAAGCGGGGAACGGGCTTATTTTTCATGGAATAAGCGTCAAAAGTTAAATTTTCTTTTAATTCTACTGGTGGCTCTGGCATCCCCCTGGGATTGTGCCTAGACTGTTATTTAGTCAAGGTTGGTCGAGAGAAGCCGCCGTCCGCTGGTTTTTCTCGCCGGGAGATTTAGTCATTAAGAATATCTTCGTCGAAGGTCCGTATCTTGGCACGCGAATGATATTGGTTGGCGTGCTGTCTGCGCTGTTGGTTGTTGCCGATGCCAAATTCGATTTCGTCAGCCCGGTCCGGCAGACGCTCTCCACCGCGCTAGCGCCGGTCCAATGGCTGGTGAGCGCGCCCGGCGATATTGTCGAATGGACAGAGGATACGGTTAAGTCCCGGGATCAGTTGCAGGCCGAAAACGCCGCCTTGAAGAACCGTCTGTTTATTCTGGAAGCCAAGTCCCAACGTTTGTCCTCCTTGTCGGCGGAAGTGAATCGGCTCCGGGAATTGCTCAATGCGTCGTCTTTTGTCGACGACAGTGTTCTGGTCTCCGAGATTATCGGGATTAATCCGGATCCTTATCTGCATGAGGTGGTTGTCAACAAGGGCTTCGAGGATGGCATCTTCGTCGGCCAGCCGGTGCTGGACTCGTATGGACTGGTGGGGCAGGTAACCCAAGTCGCGCCATTAACCTCAAGAGTTCTCCTCATTTCCGATCACAATCATGCGGTGCCGATTCAGGTTAATCGTAATGGAGTCCGGGGCATTCTGGTGGGAATAGGCGTGTTAGACCAACTTGAATTGGTGAACATTCCGGACACGGCGGATATCCAGGAAGGCGATCTACTGGTGAGCTCCGGTCTTGGCGGTAAGTTTCCTCCCGGTTATCCGGTGGCTCGGGTAAACTCGATTACCCACGATCCTGGCGAGCCGTTTGCCAAGATAGAGGCCGAACCGTTGGCTGAGCTTAACCGCAGCCGCCATATATTGATGGTATTTCGAAAGCCCGAACCGATCCTGCGAGCGTCTGAAAAGAATCCGACAGAACAGACCGCGATGGCGCAGTAGTCGGGGTACTTCGTGGCTAGGGAAGAACCTCATTATCTGTTGTTTTTTGCCAGTTGTTTTCTTGCCTTTTGTCTCAGTATCGTTCCGCTTTCCGGTTTGGCCGCTAACGCCCGTCCGGAATTTGTCTGTCTGGTAATGTTCTACTGGACACTCAAGCATCCGCAACAGTTCGGAATTTTCGTCAGTTGGATCGTCGGCCTGTTATGGGACGTGTTGATGGGATCGACGCTGGGTGTACACGGGCTGGCGCTTGCGCTTCAGGCCTATCTAATCCTGAGCATGATCCAACGCCTGCAGATGTATCCCTTGTTGCAGCAGTCGTTTGTGGTGTTTATCGTAGTGGGTATCGTCCTCATGCTATATCGCTGGATCGAGGGTTTTCTTGCTCAGCCTGCCAGGGACATGGCCTATATGCTGGGAGCGGTCAGTTCCGCCATTGTCTGGCCATTTTTATCAGTCTCATTGAGGCGGTTGGAAAATGCCTGAGCGCAAGTTGGTTCTTGGATCGGCATCCCCAAGGCGCAAACAGTTATTAGCCTCGTTTGACCTGCCGTTCCAGGTTGAGTCCGCGGATATCGACGAATCTCCTGGCCAAGGTGAAGCTGCCGATGCCTACGTAGAACGTCTTGCGCAAGCAAAGGCCGAAGCGGTTCTGGCAAAATATCGTTTTTCTGTCTCGGATGTTTTTGTACTGGGGGTGGATACGACCGTTGCCGTGGATGATTTGGTCATGGGGAAGCCGGCGGATGAACAGGATGCCGCCCGTATGCTGCAACGCTTATCCGACAGATGGCATGAGGTACATACGGCGGTTTGTTTGGCTGCTGTTCATCGCTCGATCACAACCAGCGTATGTAGCCGGGTAAAATTTTGTGCTCTGACGCCAAGGCAGATTGCCTGGTATTGGGCTACCGGTGAGCCCCGGGATAAAGCAGGAAGTTACGGTATTCAGGGCTTGGGCGGAATGTTTGTCGAACAGATTGCCGGCAGCTATTCAGCGATTGTCGGCCTACCACTTTTCGAAACGTCAGCGTTGCTGGCTGAGGCAGGTTTTCAACTATGGTCCACGAATAATGAGTGAAGAAATACTGATCAATGTCACCCCGGTCGAAACCCGTGTCGCGGTTGTTGAAAACGGCATGCTCCAGGAAGTTTATATTGAACGTAGCCAGCGACGGGGTATTGTCGGCAATATGTACAAAGGCAAGGTCGTCAGGGTCTTGCCCGGCATGGAAGCGGCTTTTGTCGATATAGGCTTGGAGCGCGCGGCATTTATCCATGCTTCCGATATTGTTCAACCGAATTCCGAGGAAGCGCAAAGGCCATCGGATATAACCAGCCTGCTTCATGAGGGGCAGTCCATCGTGGTGCAGGTCACCAAGGATCCCATTGGCACGAAAGGCGCCCGGCTAACTACCCAGTTGTCCGTACCGTCCCGGTATTTGGTTTACATGCCCAACAACGATCATATCGGTATTTCCCAGCGCATAGAGGATGAAGAAGAGCGTGGGCGCCTGCGGGCTGTGCTGCAACATTGCATGTCGGAAGAGAGCGGTACCGAAGAGGACGCCGAAAATGGGTTTATTGTCAGAACCGCAGCCGAGGGCGCCGGAGAAGACGAGTTGCGGGCAGATGTTAAGTTTTTGCAACGCCTCTGGATTTCTTTGGAAGCAAAAATAAAATCGGCCCCTGTTCCGTCGGCTATTTATGAAGATCTACCCTTGTATATCCGGACCCTACGCGACCTGGTCAGACCTGCCACGGAGAAAATCCGCATTGACTCGCGGGAATCCTTTCAGAAATCGTTGAATTTTATTGAAGAGTTTGTGTCTGAGATTTGCTCTAAAATGGAATACTATCCCGGCGAGCGACCTATTTTTGACCTGTATAGCGTGGAAGATGAACTCCAGAAGGCGTTGAGTCGAAAAGTTCAGTTGAAGTCAGGCGGTTATGTGATTATTGATCAAACCGAGGCAATGACGACCATCGACATCAATACCGGCGCCTTTGTCGGTCATAGAAATTTGGAAGAGACCATTTTCAAGACCAATTTGGAAGCTGCCCGAGCGATCGCCAGGCAATTGCGGTTGCGCAATCTGGGCGGCATTATCATTATTGATTTTATCGACATGGAGGATGACGAGCATAAGCGTCAAGTGCTTCGAATGCTTGAAAAAATGCTGGAACGGGATCATGCGAAAACCAAGATAAGCTGTGTCAGTGAGCTGGGTCTGGTGGAAATGACCCGAAAGCGGACGACTGAGAGCCTTGGGCAGTTGCTTTGCGAGCCTTGTCCGGCTTGTGATGGCCGGGGAACTGTCAAAACCACCCAAACCGTATGCTATGAAATCTTTCGTGAAATATTACGCATAAATCGCACATATGACGCACAAAACTATCTGGTGCTGGCTTCGCAAACTGTCGTGGATGAGCTTCTGGATGAGCAATCCGACAATGTTGCGGATCTGGAGTCTTTTATCGGCAAACGAGTGCGTTTTCAGGTGGAAGTGATGTACAACCAGGAACAGTTCGACGTCGTGTTACAGTGACAGGACACAGGGATTTTTGGCGGTATGGATACGGAACCCACTGAAACCCTGCCCATCGCAGACGGGACAGCCAGGCCCCTAAAGTGGCTGGTGATCAAGCTGACCCAATGGATTTGGTATGTCACAATTGTCGCCTTGGTGCTGGTGGCGACTTATGTGGCGTTAGGGCGCAACTTTTTCCCGGCAGTGTCGATATTTAAGGAAGACCTGGAAGTCAGGCTTACCGAAGTCCTGGGGGCCGAAGTGCAGATGCGGGCCTTACAAGGCGGTTGGGACGGCTTTGATCCCGTATTGACACTGAAGCAGGTTGAAATCCGGCCGTTTCCTGACGTGGAAGAACCCCTGCGCGATACCATTCTGGTTTCTGAAATCACCATTCAACCTGATGTGGTCCACTCCCTGTTCGGTTTAGGGTTGGTACTGGAACGCCTCACCCTTGGCGATATCACTATCGATCTCAATGAAACTGCTTCCGGCGTCAACAGTTTGGATCAACTTTTGGACTATATGTCGGTGAGTATGTCCCAAGGCCAGGGATTTCACTGGGATCAACTGGCGCGCCTGCTTGCCGCACCCAGCTTTGAACTGCAGCAACTGAAGCTGCATTGGCAGCGGGATGATGAATCTCTTCTGCATCTTGGCATACCCGCCATGGTCGTACAGATCAGTGAAACTTCGGTAAGCGCATCCGGCCATGTGCATGGTTTGGACTCCAACTTGCCGATAGGTCAGTTTTCAGTGTTGGTGGAATCTACTGCCAATCAAGCGTTGGACAGTGCGTTGTATTTCGCCTGGGAGGATGCAGCTTTTTTAAAACCGCTTGTCGATTGGGCTGTCGAACAAGAAGATTTTTTTCAGCCGATCTCCTCGTCGGGAGAACTTTGGTTGACAGTGAATCGGGGCAGCTTGGCCAGGATATCGATGCTGGTGGAAGACACTCAGTTTGCCTGGAATGCCGGCTCTGCCTGTATCGCGCCCGTTGAGGGCTTGCAGTTCCAGCTTGGGGCGGTGAATGCGGGCGGTGCGTGGCAAATCAAGGTCGATGAGTTCGGCCTGGATTGGCGGACGCAGGATTTGGGTCTGAGTCGATTTTCGATCACCCCTGTCGGAGGTCGGCAGCAGAACGAATCCAATGCAGGAAGCTTTGAACTCCGAGCAGATCTGTTCAATATCGAGATGGGACAAACCTTGATCCGAACCTCGGGGTTGCTACCCGATTTAGCTTCTGAAGCATTGGCTGATTATGGTCCGGCAGGATGGTTGGAGAATTTGTATTTTCGCTGGCAACCGGCAATCGAGGATTTTGTCCTTCATGCGAATTTGAATGATTTTAGCGTTCAAGCTTACGATGGCGCACCGCGAGTCGCCGGAATAACCGGCTTGCTGAGCATGAGTGCCGGTCAAGGTTCCATAGCTTTTTCCGGAAAGGATGCCTGGCTGGGATTTCCCGAGCTGTTTGCCGAAGGGTGGTGGATTGGAGAAACTGGTGGCAGGGTAGACTGGACCTACCAGGATGAAATCATCGGGTTGCTTGGCGAAAACCTGTTCATTCGCGACGTTAACGGACTTAGCGCCGATTACCAGGGGCGGTTTGAAATGTCGATTCCCTTAGGACCTGATGACAGTGCGCTCCGGTTGGAAATCGCCGGTCCGGAGTTTGACGCGGCCTTGGTCCCGGATCTGGTGCCGGGTCTTGCTGTCGGCGAGGAACTGGTGCAGTGGCTATCCACGGCAGCTCCGGCGGGCACAATTCGGAACGTAAGTTACCTTTTTCAGGGTGATATAAGCGTGAGCGGTGAAGTGAGTAACATGACATCGACTCTCAAGGCTGCCTTGGCGAATGTTGATTTTCAGCCGGATCCGCAGTGGCCTGGATTGCGCGGGATTCAAGGCGAAATCCATATGCACAATGATATCTTGTCGGCTTCCTTCCAGCAGGCAGTTGTAGGAGAAACGGGGGCTACCGCCGGGATAGTCCTGGTCACCGGATTAGATGGCACAAACCCTCAGCTTGAGTTTGCCACCGTAACCCGGCCGACAGCCAGGGATTGGGTTTACTGGCTCCAACAATCCCCTGCCGCCGAGTATGCCGGGCAGCTTTTGGGCGACTGGACCATTCAGGGGGATGCCGAGGTGCAGGTGTCTGCAACCATTCCGTTAGACGGTAGTGAACCAAGGGTCAAACTGGATGTCGATGCGAAGAGAATGGAGCTGGCAACAGAGCAATTGAACATTGCCATCGACGAGATTTATGGCGACATTGTGTTTGATAGCGCCCGCGGTTTAACTGCCGTTGCGTTAACTGGCCGACTCTTTGGCGAGCCCGTGTCAGGGCGTATGGAAACGCTGAAATGGACGGATACCGAGCAGAGTATTCAGTTGGATATGATCAGCCGTATCGAGGTGAGCCTGTTGAAGTCTTGGCTTGGCGCCGAGACCAATCTACCGGTTTCGGGGGCGACCGACTATCGGCTGAGCTTGAATCTGAACTCGAGTGAGACGGTTTCCTTGAACTACAGCCTGGAAAGCGATTTGGTAGGGATCGTTTTGGATTTCCCGGCGCCCTATAACAAAAACGCCGAAATGCCGCTAACCTTCAAACTTTCAAGACATTGGTCCGTCGATAACGACCAAGGGCGCTGGGGGGTCGATTTCCAGGACTGGTTTGATGCCAGCCTTTTGGACGATTCCGGTAGTCTGCAAACCGGTTTGGTCAGATTTGGCCATGAGGGCAAATTTGAGTTGCCAGGAAAAGGGATTGAATTTGTCGGTATATTGCCCGAACTCGATATTCAGACATGGAGCGGCTTCCTGCAGGAACTGCAAATATCATTAAAATCAGCTAAAGCGCCCGGCCAGGATTCGACCGACTCATCCGCTGAAATTTCAGCACTAAATCCCGAACTGGATGATAGCGGTATCGCAGAAAACGCTGAGAAGGATTCAATGCCCGGCGGAAGCAAACTTCCGGACTGGTTTGCCGGACTCGCGGTTACCATTGAAGACTTAGGTGTTGCGGAACATCGTTTTACGAATGTAGATGTCCAAGCTTCGCGTCTTGAAGGTGGTGGGTTGTTGGTTGGTCTGGTAAATCCAGAGCAAATCGCCGGGGAAATCATTATTCCGAATAGTCCTGATGAACGGCTTCGGTTGTCTTTCGACCGCCTTCATTTGGCGGCAATGGAAGAGAAATCGGAAGAGACTCGTTTATTGCCCGGGGATTTGCCGTTGGCAGATGTGGAAATTGTCGATCTACGAATGGGCGAGCGTCAGTTGGGGCATTGGCGTTGGTCTTCTGAAGATCGGGAGGATGGGATTGTATTCAATGATTTAAAGGCAGAAATGCCGGGAGCGACTTTCAATGGCCGACTGAGTTGGTTGCATAATCCCTCTGTCGACGCCCATACCACTATATTGACCGGAGAAATCAACGGTACCGAATTTCAGGAGTTCGCAAAACTCTGGACCGCCAGTTCGCCTCTGGATAGTGAGTCTTTCAATATTTCTACCGGTATTGTCTGGAGTAAGCGACCGACGGAGTTTTCCTGGGAGGAAGTGACGGGAAAGGTTTCTTTTTCTATGGCGGAGGGCAAGCTGAATGATACTACCGCATCCGCGGATATTTTCCGGATCTTTGGGATTCTCAATACAGAAGCATTGGTAAGGCGCTTGCAACTGGATTTTTCCGACCTTTATGAAAGCGGTTTGGTCTACGATCTTGTCGAGGGTAATGCGCGGATCCAGGAAGGCGTTGTGAAGTTTGAATCCCCGTTGGCCATTCAGGCTCCTTCGAGCGCGTTCAAGATTACCGGTACAACGAACCTGGTCGATGACAGCCTCGATATGCAAATGGTCGTGGTATTGCCCTTAACCAAGAACCTACCGTTGGCAGGACTGCTAGTCGGCGCGCCACAAGTTGGCGGGGCGGTTTATCTTATCGACAAACTTCTTGGTGAACCCTTAAGCGCATTGACCAGTGCAACCTATCAAATCGGGGGGAGCCTGCAAAAGCCAACAATCGAACTGGAACAGATTTTTGAAAAACAGCCGGCAACGGGTGGAGAGCGGCGACGCCTTACAGAGGAGGATTTATGAGCGATACCGGCGAAGCTTCTGAGACTGTAACCAGGATGAAAGTTGCCGCGATTCAACTTGTGAGCGGCGCCAATATCGCGCAGAACCTGGAACGTACCGTTTTTTGGGTGAAACAGGCAGCTGCCCGAGGAGCCGGTGTCGTTGTGTTGCCGGAAAACTTTGCCTTATTGGAAAGTAAAAAGGGATTGGAACTGGGACGGCAGGAAGCAACAGAAAACGGTCCTGTGCGTCGGCAGCTTGCAAAACTGGCTCGGGAATGTCAACTTTGGATCGTCGCAGGTTCGCTGCCCTGCGCGTTGCGGCCTGACGGCTCGGAAGTTGCCGGCCGCGTGCGGGCGGTCTGCTGGGTCATAAATCCCCAAGGCCAGTTCGTCGGGCGCTATGACAAAATTCACCTTTTCGATGTAGATGTCGAAGATGCATTCGGAAGCTATCGGGAATCCCGCTACATTGAACCTGGTGAAAAGACAGTCTGTACTGAAACTCCCCTTGGCCGGGTCGGTCTGTCTATTTGCTATGACCTGCGATTCCCCGAATTATACCGGCAACTGATCGCCCAGGGCGCAAGCTGGATCGTGGTCCCGGCTGCATTCACCTTCACCACAGGACAAGCCCATTGGGAAACATTATTGCGCGCACGCGCCATTGAAAATCAGGTATATATCGTAGCGCCCAACCAGGGCGGTAAGCACGACTCACGGCGGGAAACCTACGGTTATTCAATGATTATCGACCCCTGGGGAAAAGTCGTGGCCTGCCATGAGGAGCCTGGCGAAGGCATGGTCGTAGCCACGATGGATATGGCAAAGCTGGAGGCTATTCGAAAAAAAATGCCGGTGATACAGCATCGGCGATTGTGACGGAGCTGTTTAATGGTCTAGATTAGTCTCAATACTTCCATACCATCAAATAATAGAACTAAAGTTTGGTACTTATTACACTTTATAGCAGATTGGAAGTCTCCATGAAGTCTGGAGTGTTGCTATATAGTTGTTGAAGATAGCATAACTGTATAGCAGGATTCTGACGGTTTGCGGGCGACTATTTTCCCCGGAGGGGAAATGTCGTATAGCCGGTGACTTCAGTCACCGGGAACGATTAACCAAAACAATAGCCCTGTAAGGGCGACGTTTAGGTTATTTTAGGTTGATCAATTGTCTAATTAATTACTTATTCCTTATGTGAGCGCCGCTTGTAACGCCGTCCCTTCAGGACTCTTCTTCAGGTTCACCTTTCCGGTGGTTAAAACCGACCGGCTATATGACACAACCCCTTTCGGGGTTATCCGGGGCCTTGTTGCTTTAGTCTTTTTTGAGCTGCAAAAGGCCAACTTGAGAAAATATGTATTGCATCGCTCAGTATATTATTTGGAGAAGAATGGCCATTTGAACCGCTTCTTCGCGCATTTGCTACGAGTAACAGCTTCCGATAAGTCCTTGCAGGAGACTATTTCAACATCTCCTCCGAAATCTATGGAGGTGATTATATTTTCTAGAATTTCTTCCGAAAGATTTCTACCGTTAACCGTTCTAAAATATGTGTACAAAGAAGACTTGTCACATTGATGGTCATACTCAAAAGGAGGAGTAGCAGATCTATTTTCGATATCCCACACCAATTTCTCTACAGGTAAACATTTTAATTCTTTGATGATTTCAACAATTTCCTTCTTTGCCTCTATTGCATTGGCTTCAGAAAGCTTGCCTTCATATAGCTGGCCGAATATGACTGGATATCTGGTTCCCCATTCTCCATTGTCATGATTCGCGCTTATTGTTGAAAAGAACGCGTGTAGAATACTTCCTGGCCCGACTTCCGTGTAGACATTTTCCTGCTTTATTGCCACTGTCATGGTCTTTCCAAACTAGTGATTAATCGCTTTAGCTGAGACATTGGAGACTATAAGATAATCGAATTGTCCTAAGAACCGGTTATCTCCATAGCTGATAGTCAGTTTTTTCTGCTGAGCCGCTTCAGGCCAGTTCTTCCAACAAAATTCAGCTCGTAGATAGTCATCGTTTTTGCGCATCAGCAAATAGATTGTCCTCCGGCGGACCCTCCCGCTATTTCTTTTGAGTTGGATTGATTCACTGTATGGCCATACAAGAAGTCAGCATTGATCCTGTTCTATTAGCGACTGCATTTCGTTAAAAGATTGCCGTACCAGATCGGCAGGTATTTGATTCGAAAATCTCATGCCGAGTACGCGCATGATAGAACTGGCGTGTTGCTCGGAGATTTTTTCTTCCGGTATTCCTTTCGAGTATATCCATACCGGCGTCTCCTCTACTGAAATGAGCTGGTCACTGTTTGCCCGGTCCGTGACATAAGCGCCGGCAGCTGAACTTAATAACTCCATAATGCTGCTGTCACTGGATGCATCACTATTCTCTTGGGAATTGTGCTCAAAAAGAATCCTCGCGGAATTTAGCTTTTCTTTCGCTTGTGCTAACCATATCCGTTCGGGTCGACTGGGAACGGAATGGTCAGCATAAATCTGCGCATCAGCAAGCGGGGAGGCTTCGCCAAGTTTGTTGAACTGACGCAATGTGCGGATATCAATGGTAGCAACAGGTGCTGGAAGATTTACCTGGTCGACGAACGCGTCGTCCTCATCTTCAACTTTGTCCAAAATAAGCAGGAGTCCGCCGTTACGCACCATTATCTGTACCAGTCTGCTGCCGAAATGAGATTGGCATTTTTCAATACCCTTGCGTAACGATACATCTTGCTCAGACTCGTTGTTCGATGTTGAAGAAATTGCGTCATTCTCTGCATGGTTAGGGAATGGTTCTTCTGTTTCGAGAGTCGCGTCTTTTTCTCCTGATTCCATCGCGGAGAGAGCCTCCTGGTTGGTCAGGTCTTCTATAACAGCGGCAATGGATTTTCGCGTGATGCCGATAACATCTTCAGCGGCTTCAGGGTCGACAACGTTATCGAATAGATGTTGCTTGTTGCCCACTAGCTGCAAGACGCGCTCTTCGTAGGATTCTTCGGCAACCATGAGAATTATCTGAACCTTGTTCTCTTGCCCTAGCCGATGGATGCGGGCATTTCGTTGTTCCAGTACGGCGGGATTCCACGGAATATCCATATTCACCAAAACGCTTGCGGCCTGCAGATTTAAGCCGCTACCGCCGGCATCGGTCGAGATAAACACGGCGATATCGTCCTGGCCATTGAAGCGATCCATTAGTTTCCCCCTTTTTGCAGTCGGCACTTGGCCATTAAGGTGGACATAGCCTACTTTCATCTTGGCAAGGAGCGCTTCGATCATTAACGTCATGCCCCGCCATTGAGAAAAGATGACCATCTTCCGGCCGGCTTCAATACAGAGTTCCTGTACCAGGGTCTTCAGTTCTGTCAGTTTTGGTGAGCCTTCCGTTTCTTTGTCAACTAAACCTGCTGCATTGCAGGCCATGCGGGCGGTTTGTAAGGCTGCCATCATTTTGTTTTGCTCGGAAGGCGTCAGAGGCCGGTTTTTACTGATTTTTGCCAGCCGACTAGCGGTGGCAAGCCCGGAGTCATGCAATTCCTGCTGTCTTGGTGACATGGCAACGTCTAGTCTGGTCGTTATTCGATTCGGCAGCTGATCGCTCACGATGGCGCGGTTACGCCGTAACATCACAGGGCGTATTTTTTGTCGCAGTTCTGAGAGATTGCGATATCCGAGAACCTTTCCAGCGTCGTCGGTTATATGGTAGTCATTCAGATAGCGCCATAACGGACCCAGAAGGTGCTGGTCGACAACTTGCATTAGGCTGTAAAGATCCTCCAGGCGATTCTCTAGAGGCGTGCCGGTTAATACAAACGCATATTTACTACCGATCTGCTTTACGGAAGTGGCGATTTTTGTTCGCCAATTTTTAATTCGCTGAGCTTCATCCAGTATTAGCAGGTCTGGAGTTAAACGTTCGTTGATAACCGATAAATCTCTTAATATCAGTTCATAATTGAGAATAAAAAACGTTTTGTCCTGGCGGTACTGCGCTTGGCGGGTGGCAGCATTGCCTTGGACTATTTGAACGGAGTAATCGGTGAATTTTTCGATTTCTCTAGCCCACTGATGCTTTAGTGAGGCTGGGCTTACTATTAAAACCCGTTGCACTGCCTGTTCTTCTATCAGCCAACCAGCCGCAGCAATGGCTTGGAGAGTTTTACCCAGCCCCATGTCGTCTGCTAAGAGTGATCGTCCATTAGCGCTTAAGAAAGCAACACCTTCTATCTGATAGGGGTAGAGCTTCGCTTTCAGGCCTGGCAAATGTCCGTTAAGGTTTTTAATGCGCCGCTCCAATTGCGTAGCTCTCAATTGCTTTTTCTGTTGGGCGGCGATACGTTCAACACCCCACTTAGCATCTATCCCGATAGTGATATCGTCCCGGCCATATACAGCGGATTGAAATTCAAAGAACTCCTCGGGAAGTTCGCCTTTGAAGTAGCCCTGGCCATCGAAAAATCGGTCGATTATTACCGATAAATCGTTTCTTAGGTTTTTTGTGCGTTGGATTTTGACTTTGTCTTCGCCTTCCCAAGTTGAAAAAACGAAGGGGATAGGGGGAGCAAATTCACCTTTTGATAGGGTTTTGTCTTTCCCCAGTCGAAAGATCACAGCTTCAATGTGTTTGCAGGTGCCGAGTTGGTTATTGGCTCTATCGGGGCATGTACAGAAGTTTATCTTTTCCTGTAGAGACCTGATGTGCACTTCGTAACGGCGTTGCGGCTGGCCATAAGAATCGATGGAAAATGCCTGCCAAATTCCAAATGATGGGTGCCCGCTCAAGTGTTTTACCTGCACCTCTGTTCGGCCACGTTTGATTCTGTCATTGATTGCGGCTTCCATGGCAGTTTGCAGGTTGGCGTCTTGACTGCCGACATCATCGCTATAACCCAGTAAAGCCGCGATTGCATGTTTGCATACCACTTCGCTGTTGTTGCTGCATTGGCAGGATACCGACAACTCGCCTTCCGCCGTATAACTGAGTTCAACACTATAAGGCTGCTCCGGAAATGTCTTCCCTTCCACTAACGCGAATAGTATTTCTTCTTGAACAAAGCATTCGATGACGCGGTTTTCTTTAAAATACTGCAGTCCTTCACGAACTGTAGGTTCCGAGGCTATGCTTGAAAGCTGTTCACTATCGAAGATAAAAGTGCTCATAGTGCTCATAATTGAGATATGGAGTTTGCTATTGCTAGTGGGGAAATTGATTATAGATTGGCTATCTATTGTTGATAAGCAGTAATTTTAATGGTTACGCAAGTGGCGTAACTGTGTTTCCTCGTTGGCTGGTTTGATCACCATCGTTAGCGCTGAAATCTAGCCGGAAACATTGCCAAACGTGCACTATTTTGAAACAACCGACAGTCAAGGCAAGCAACTAAATAGCCCCCGAAGAAAGAATTCGACGGGGGTTAAATGCGAGAAAGGAAGCCGTTAACTCTTTTCAGTAGCGTCGATGTTTTCCCTGGCTATGGCCCGATATCCGATATCTTTCCGATAGAATCCATCCTGCCAATTGATTTTCTCCGCAAGCGCATAGGCGTTAGCTTGCGCTTCTGAGACGGAATTTCCGAGGGCTGTTGCACAAAGCACTCTGCCGCCTGCGGTCAGTACCTTGCCATCCTTCAAACGGGTGCCGGCATGAAACACTTTGCCGGGAAGTCTGGCTGCGTCTTCCAATCCGCTGATTTCTTGACCTTTCGCATAGTTAGCCGGATATCCGCCGGCGGCAAGGACGACACCCAAGGAGGCGCGTTCGTCCCATTCGGATGTAACTTGGTCCAATTCTCCGCGGGTTGCGCTTAGGCAAAGTTGGGCCAAGTCAGACTTCAATCGGAGCATGATCGGTTGGGTTTCCGGATCACCGAAACGGCAGTTGTATTCAATCACCTTGGGTTCACCGGCGGCGGTAATCATCAAACCGGCATACAGAAATCCCGTGTAGGCGTTGCCTTCCTCGGCCATGCCTTCGACGGTCGGCTGGATAACTTCATGCATGATGCGGTCATGCATCTGTGCGGTAACCACAGGGGCAGGCGAATAGGCGCCCATACCGCCGGTATTCGGACCGGTGTCGCCGTCGCCGACGCGCTTGTGATCTTGGCTGGTAGCCATTGGCAAAATGTTTTCACCGTCTACCATGACGATAAAACTGGCCTCTTCGCCCTCCAGGAATTCTTCAACCACCACTCGATGCCCGGCTTCGCCGAACTTATTCCCCGCCAGCATGTCTGTGATTGCCGCTTCGGCTTCTTCCAGGGTCATGGCGACGATAACACCTTTGCCTGCTGCCAAGCCGTCTGCTTTAATGACGATGGGTGCGCCCTGGCGACGAACATAATCCAAGGCCTGTTCGGTATCGGTAAAACTTTGGTATGCGGCGGTGGGAATGTTGTGACGGGCCAGGAAATTCTTAGTAAAGGCTTTCGATCCTTCCAACTGAGCCGCACCGGCACCGGGGCCGAAAATTTGCAATCCGGCAGCCTGAAAGCGGTCGACGATGCCGTCGACCAAAGGCGCTTCCGGCCCGACCACTGTCAGCTCTATGGCATTTGACTTGGCAAATTCGATAAGCCCGTCAAAATTCATTACATCCAAATCGACATTTTTAAGTTTGGCCTCCAATGCCGTACCGGCATTGCCCGGTGCGACAAAGACTTGATTCACATAGTCGGGCTGGGCCAGTTTCCATGCCAGGGCGTGCTCTCGGCCGCCACTGCCTATAACGAGAATATTCATAGTTGCTACGTCCCTAGTGCCTGAAGTGGCGCATTCCGGTAAACACCATGGCAATGCCATGCTCATTGGCTGCATCGATAACTTCCTGGTCCCGCATTGAACCGCCGGGTTGAATTATCGCGGTAATGCCGGCTTCTGCCGCGGCATCAATGCCGTCCCGGAATGGGAAGAAAGCGTCGGACGCCATCACGGAACCCTTTACTTCGAGGTTTTCATCGGCAGCTTTGATTGCAGCGATTTTTGCGCTATACACGCGGCTCATCTGGCCGGCGCCGATGCCGATAGTGCGGCCACTCTTTGCGTAGACGATGGCATTGGACTTGACGTACTTGGCAACTTCCCAGGCGAATAGCAGGTCGTTTAATTCCTGTTCGGATGGAGATCGGTCAGTCACCATTTTCAGCGCTTCCATATTGACCATGCCAAGATCCCGGTCCTGCACCAGTAGACCGCCGGTGACCTTCTTATAGTCGAAAGCAGGCAGACGGTCTCCTTCAAAGTTGCCGGATTCCAGCAGCCGCACATTAGGCTTGGTTTTGGCAATGCTGACGGCGTCTTGACTGATAACGGGGGCGATAACCACCTCGACAAATTGGCGGTCAATGATGGATTTGAGCGTAGGGCCGTCCAACTCCCGGTTGAACGCAATAATTCCGCCAAAGGCAGACGTAGGATCTGTGGCATAGGCGAGATCGTAAGCCTGTTGCAGATCCGCACCGATCGCAACTCCACAGGGGTTTGCGTGTTTCACGATAACGCAGGCGGGGTCGGCAAAGGGTTTTACACACTCCAGAGCCGCATCCGTGTCGGCGATATTGTTAAACGACAGCGCTTTACCTTGCAGCTGTTTTGCGCTGGAAACGGACGCTTCCCGGTAGCCTTTCTCGACGTAAAAGGCAGCGCCTTGATGGGGGTTTTCGCCATAGCGCAGGTCTTGTGATTTGCGGAACTGTTTATTCAGCGTTCGTGGAAACGCCGATTTTTCATCCAATACTTTTTTGCCTAGATAGTCGGCGATCATCCCGTCATAAGCGGCTGTGTGTTCAAAAGCTTTGACGGCCAGGTCAAATCGAAGTGGTTGGCTGAGGGCGTTGGCATTGGCTTCAAGGTCGGCAAGGACGGCAGCGTAGTCAGCAGGGTTGACGACGATTCCGACATCCTGGTGGTTTTTCGCCGCAGAGCGCACCATGGCAGGGCCGCCGATATCGATGTTTTCTATTGCATCTTCTAAAGTGCAATTCGGTTTGGCGATGGTTTCAGCAAAGGGGTAGAGATTAACCACCACGAGATCAATCGGTTCGATTTGATGCTCCGCCATAACCGTATCGTCAATGCCCCGGCGACCGAGAATACCGCCATGAACATTAGGGTGCAGGGTTTTCACGCGGCCCGCCATCATTTCTGGAAAGCCGGTATATTCCGATACTTCCTGCACGGGAATTCCTTCGCTTTTGAGTAGGTTATATGTGCCCCCAGTGGATAGTAGAGAAATGTTTTTAGCCGCCAGCGCCGTTGCAAAGGGGATTAGATCACTTTTGTCCGATACGCTAAGCAAGGCACGCCTGATTGGTACCAGTTTCGATTCGCTCATTGGTGTTTTTTCTCTTACAAGCTAAGCAAAAAGAGGGCGTTTAGCCCTCTTGTTAATTGGTTCGTTTCCTAAAAGAAACGCATATCTCGATGTTGCCGTTTAGAGCAAACCGTACTGCTTAAGCTTCTTCCTTAGAGTACCCCGATTCAAACCCAGAAGAATGGAGGCTTTGGTTTGGTTATTACGCGTATACTTCAGCACCTGTTCTAATAATGGTGCTTCAACTTCGCTTAGAACCATTTGGTAGATATCCTTGACCGGCGCGCCATCCAACTGGGAAAAGTAATTTTCCAGAGATTGTTCGACACTATCGCGTAGCGTCATGGTTTGCGCGGGTTGTTGCTCTACCTCAAATGGACTCTCTTGAGTCGCCAATGATTCAGTGGTCATGCTGCGATTTCCTCTCCTTTTTGGATGAGACGTTCGAACAAAGCCTGTAGTGCATCCAGTTGTTCGGAAGCGTCCTCTATTTTATAAAAACGATGTTTGAATTCTTTATCGATGCCGTTGCCGTCCAAGTACCAGCTCAGGTGTTTTCGGGCGATGCGCAAGCCTTGGGCTGGTCCGTAAAAATCGTGTAACTCGGTTACATGACGGATAACAATTCGGCTAACTTCAAAATAATCGGGTTCTGCATTCAGTTTTCCTGTACGCAGGTAGTGGTCTATCTGACCAAAAATCCAGGGTTTGCCTTGGGCTGCTCTGCCAATCATTAGGCCATCGGCGCCGGTGTACCGGAGAATGCTTTTTGCTTGCATCGGCGTCTGGATATCCCCGTTGGCGATTACAGGTATACTGATAGTTTGTTTTATTTCGGCAATAGTATCGTATTCCGCGGTGCCGGCAAATCGACAGGCGCGAGTTCTGCCATGGACCGCAAGCGCCTGAATACCGGAATCTTCAGCCAATCGCGCAATGGTTACGCCATTACGCTGCTCCGGGCTCCAGCCCGTGCGAATTTTTAGCGTTACCGGTACGTCGACTGCGTTGACCACCGCTGTAAGAATATCCGCCACAAGCTTTTCATCCTTCAAGAGCGCCGAACCCGCAGCTTTCTTGCAGACTTTTTTAACCGGACAACCCATATTGATGTCGATGATTTGAGCACCATGGTTCACGTTGAATCGGGCGGCCTCGGCAAGCATTAAGGGATCTCCCCCGGCAATCTGCACACTGATGGGGAGTTGTTCGCCAAGGTGATTCATGCGCAACTTTGACTTTCTCGAATTACGCAGCTCCGGATTGGCGGCCATCATCTCCGACACAGCAAGGCTTGCTCCCATTTCCCTGCACAGGCGTCGAAATGGCCGGTCTGTTACACCTGCCATGGGCGCCAGAACCAGATTGTTTCTGAGTTGGTAAGGGCCGATCTGCATAAAATTCGTAATTCGAAGAGTTGCTTATGTGTTAGTTGGGGTAGTTGCAAAAATCCAAAGGCTACCCTGTTTCTCCAGTTAAAACTCTGACCATGGACAAAGTTTTATGGTTAAAAAGTGTTCTGGCCGTTAAGGGCTGCTAATAATACTCAGATGTATTCGCACGGAAAAGACTTGAAATTTAAAAATTAGGGTATTTTTTGTGCCATTTGCCTGTTTTTTGACAATAGCGGTGATCTGCGCATGCCGGCTACTGATTTTCAGCTTCCTGATACGCTTTGTTGTGGACAAAGCCCATGGTGTAGTTTACCGCATCCTTGCCGGGATCGAGGATTTCCAACGCAATGTGAATTGGCACGGTGGGCGGCATGACCTTCATGTTTTTTGCCTCCCCGGACAGATATTCCCCGCGGGTGAAGGTTCGCTGCGCGATCACATTATTATTCAGATCTGAAAAAGTTAACGCGATATCGGGAAAGGGTTGTTCAAAGGAAGCTTGGTTGATGATGATGGCATCGATAATCAGTGCTTTATTCACTAGCGGATGGCTCCGCACGACCAGATTTTGACTACGAATTTGGCTGATATCGTACAGTGAAGGTAGCTTGCAGCCAAACACGGCACAAGCTTTGCCGTATAGCGGCCGGAGCTGGTCATAACGGGCGAGGGTGTCAAAGTGGAACCAAGCCAACTGTGCAAAAAGAAAGGCGATAAGCCCGATAATCCCTGCCGCCCAAATGGCTTTTTTCACCCATTCGCCGGAATCCTCGACAACAAAACTTGGGTGCGCGTTAAAGGGTTCCGGGCGCAACGCACCAAGATTCATGTCTTGGTCACGGCTGGGAATACTCTCCTGGATATAGGATTCCGGGACCGGCTCCGATGGGGGAGGTGTATCCGTGTTCGATGAAACGCTTTCCCCGGAGCCCGCAGATTCGTTGGCTGGCGGTAATGGACGTTCAAGCTCCTTGAGCATTTGTTCCGCCCAGCTCTCATCGTTGCCCTTGTTATTTCCCTCTACCTCTTCGTCTTCAAACTCAAAAGAATCTAAATCGTTATCTTTTTGTTTCCCAAGATC